>NZ_JBMPIU010000005.1:0-394736 GCF_049341865.1 Curtobacterium phyllosphaerae
GAAGCTAAGCCTCACAGCGCCGATGGTACTGCAAGGGGGACCTTGTGGGAGAGTAGGACACCGCCGGACTTCACGTCGGACCGCAGTCCGGGATCAACCCCTGATCGGGTGCAGCAATGCACTCCGATCAGGGGTTTTTCTGCGTCTGCGGCCAGGCTGCATGCGTGGCAGCGCGATAGGATCGGTCCGACATGACTGCGCCATTCACCACCGCCACCGGAGCCGACGTCCGCGTCCGCTTCTGCCCGTCACCGACCGGGACGCCCCACGTGGGTCTCATCCGGACGGCCCTGTTCAACTGGGCCTACGCCCGGCACACCGGCGGCAAACTCGTGTTCCGGATCGAGGACACCGATGCCGCTCGTGACAGCGAGGAGAGCTACGAGCAGATCCTCGACGCGCTGCGGTGGCTGCGGATCGACTGGGACGAGGGCGTCGACGTCGGCGGTCCGCACGGACCGTACCGACAGTCGGAGCGGTCAGACATCTACCAGGACATGATCGTCCGGCTCACCGAGCGGGGCTGGCTCTACGAGTCGTTCGTCACGCCCGAGGAGATGGAGGCGCGCAACCTGGCCGGGGGTCGTGATCCGAAGCAGGGCTACGACAACCACGAGCGCGACCTCACCGACGAGCAGCGTGCCGCGTTCCGAGCCGAGGGCCGGGTGCCGGCCCTCCGGCTCCGGGTGCCGGATCGGGACCTGAGCTTCGACGACCTCGTCCGCGGTGAGATCACGTTCAAGCAGGGGTCGTTCTCGGACTTCGTGGTGGTGCGCCCGAACGGGAAACCGCTGTACACGTTCGTGAACCCCATCGATGACGCGTTGATGGGCATCACGCATGTGCTCCGCGGCGAGGACATCCTGTCGTCGACCCCGCGGCAGATCGCGCTGTACGAGGCGCTCGTCGAGATCGGGGTCACGAACGCCGTGCCCCGGTTCGGACACCTCCCCTACGTGATGGGCGAGGGGAACAAGAAGCTCTCCAAGCGCGATCCGGAATCGAACCTGTTCCACCACCGGGCGAACGGGTTCATCCCGGAGGGGCTCGTGAACTACCTCGCGCTCCTCGGGTGGTCGTTGAGTGCCGACCGCGACGTCTTCTCGCTCGACGAGATGGTCGCCGCGTTCGACGTCGAGGACGTCAACCCGAACCCGGCACGGTTCGACCCGAAGAAGGCCGAGTCGATCAACGGGGACCACATCCGCCTGCTCGACGCCGCGGACTTCCGGGAGCGCCTGAAGCCGTACCTCACCGAGTTCCTCGCCGAGCCGGCGTCGCCACGACAGCAGTCGATCCTGGAGCAGGCGGCGCCGCTCGTCCAGGAGCGCATGCAGGTGCTGAGTGACGCCCCGGGCATGCTCGGGTTCCTGTTCACCGCCGACGACGCCCTCATGATCGAGACCGACGCGGCCGCGACGCTGCGGGACGGTGCCGGTGAGGTCGTGACCGCGTCCATCGCGGCGCTGGCTCCCCTCGAGGACTGGTCCGCCGTGGGCATCGAGGAGGCGCTCCGCGGCGCGCTCATCGACGGCCTCGGCCTGAAGCCACGGTTGGCGTTCGGCCCGGTCCGCGTCGCGGTCTCCGGGCGTCGGATCAGCCCGCCGCTCTTCGAGTCGATGGAGATCCTCGGCAAGGAGTCGTCGCTCGCTCGACTCCGGCGCCTCGAGTCCCGATGACCGTGGCCGAGCCGGGGGCCGCCGAACGGTACGACGTCGTCGTGGTCGGCGCCGGCCCGGCAGGACTCAGCGCGGCGCTGAACCTGGTGCGGGCGAAGCGTCGCGTGCTCCTCGTCGACGCGAACCGGCCGCGGAACGCCGCGACCCTCCGGTCGCACGGGTTCCTGACGCGCGACGGCATCTCGCCCCTCGAACTCCGGCGGCTCGGGCGCGCCGAGGTCGAGGGCTACCCCGAGGCGACGGTCGTGCAGTCCGTCGTGGACGCGGTCGCTCCGCATCCGGACGGGTGGCGCGTGCACGGCACCTGGCGCGGGACGGGAACCTCGGCGACAGCTCGTGCGGTCGTGATCGCGACCGGGCTCCGGGAGGAGTTCCCGGCACTGCCGATGCTCCGCGCGTTCTACGGCACGAGCATGCACAGCTGCGTGGAGTGCGACGCGTACGAGAAGGCGGGGGAGGCCTTGGCGTTCGTCGGCGAGACGGCCGACGTCGCCGAGCATGCCCTCCTGCTCGGCGCCGTGACCGACGACCTGATGGTCTTCACGAACGCCGCCGGCGTCCTGACCGACGATGACCGCGCCCGGCTCGCCGCGGTCGGCATCGCCGTCGAGGACCGTCCGATCGCCGATCTCGAGGGTGACCGCTCGGGGATGACCGGGGTCCGCCTCACGGACGGCACGGTCATCGCGCGCACGGGCGGGTTCGTCCGTCCGGTGTGGCACGTGGACCTCGGTTGGGTGGAGGCGTCGCTGCGGCACGACGACGCGGGACTCGTCGTCGTCGATCGGGCGGGACGCACCGGGGTTCCCGGGCTCTACGCGGTCGGTGACACCACGCCGCCGGGTCCGGAGCAGCTCATCGTCGCCGCAGGGTCGGGCGCGGTGACGGCGGCCGCGGTGCACCGGGACCTCGTCGGTGGTCATCGACCGGCCTGAGATGCTGTAGTGTTGTCTCTCGGTTCGGGAAGTCCACGAACCGTTGGACCACGGTGCTCGGCTGAGTGACCGGGTCCATTGGGGTATGGTGTAATTGGCAACACGTCGGTTTCTGGTACCGTTGTTCTTGGTTCGAGTCCAGGTACCCCAGCACGTTCGGAACGGCCCTCGCGGAAGCGGGGGCCGTTCTCATTGCTGCCGCGGTCGCCCCCGAGAATGCACGGAACCGGGGTGCCGATGGCGCCGAACCCCGCGTCTGTGCATTCTCGGCGTCGCTGAATGGCCCGGACCGGGCAGGCCCAGCGGCTGAACGACCCGGACCGGGCAGGCTCAGCGGGCAAGGGAGCCGGACCGGGCAGGCTCAGCGGGCAGGTGCGTCCTCCGGCCGGCGCAGATGGGCGAGATTGGAGTGCAGCGGCTCGGTCTCCCAGCGGGCGGCGAACGTCCCGTCGTCGAGTGCGCACCGGAGGTGGAGCAGGTGCGGGGTGTCGAGGAACCGGACGTCCACAAGCACCGTGCCGCGCGGTGCACCTGCGCCGGGCAGAGCACCGGGCGTGTCTGAGCCATCCTGTCCGTCCGCGTCGTCTGACGGGTCGGCCCGTGCCCCGCTCGCACCGAGTGGTCCGTCGTCGGTCCACGAGCCCTCACCGACCGCGACCTCACCGACGATGACCTCGTGGTCCGTGTCGCCCTCGACGAGGGTGGCCCGCCAGGCCGCGCCCGGGGCCTCCTGGGCGATCGTGAGGCCGGTCAGGCTCCGGACGTCCGAGTCGGCAGCGGGCGTCAGCCGGACGGTCCGCCCGAGGTCGCCGAGCGGAGCACCGGGCACCGGCGGCAGCGCCAGGGTGCGGAGTCGTGCGGCGAGCGAGTCGTCGTCCGCCGTCGCCGATCCCGCCGTCGCCGCTCCCGCCGATCCCGCCCGGTCGATCGCCGGCAGGAGGTGCGTCCAGGCAGCATCGAGGACGGCCTGCATGTCGAGGCTCTGCCCGGTCATCGCGAGGACCACGTCGTGCTCGGGGAGGACCACGCAGAACTGGCCGTACGCCCCGTCGCCGCGATAGCCGTGCCGGGCCATCCAGAACTGGAACCCGTACCCCTGCGCCCAGTCGACGTTCTCCTCGTCCGGGTTCGCGACCTGGGCGCGCGTCGCCGCGTCCACCCAGTCCTCGGCGAGGATGCGCTCGCCCGCCCAGACGCCGCGCTGGAGGTACAGCTGCCCGAGCCGGGCGATGGCGTCCGTCGTGGCGTGCAGCCCGCTGAACCCGAGCTCCGCACCGTTGTCGTCCCGGACCCACGCCACGTCCCCGATGCCGAGCGGGTCGAGGAGTCGGGGGCGCAGGAAGTCGAGCAGGGACCCACCGGTCACGCGACGGACGATCTCGCCGAGCGTGTACGTGCACGGCTGGTTGTAGGCGAACACCGTCCCGGGTTCCTCGTCCGGCGGCAGGAGCAGGAACCCGCGGACGAGGTTCGTCGGATCGAGCGCACGCGCCCGCTCCACGGTCTCCTCCCGGTGTCCGCTCGCCATCGCGAGGAGGTGCCGCACGCGGATCCGTCGGCTGCGGGGATCGACGACGTCCGCGTCGAGTTCGGGGAAGTGGTCGAGGACCGCGGCGTCGAGGTCCACGAGACCGTCGCCCACCGCGATGCCGACGGCGGCCGACGTGAAGCTCTTGCTGAGCGAGTACAGCAGGTGGACCCGGTCGGGCGAGTACGGCGCCCACCATCCCTCGGTGACGACGGCGCCGCCGCGGAGGAGCATGAGGCTGTGCGGTTCGACGCCCGGGGTCGTCTCGAGGGCGGTCACGAACGCGTCGATGCCCGCGGGGTCGATGTCGAGGGTGGTCGGGGGTCGGTGCGGGAACGTCGTCGTCACGACCCGACCCTACGCCGCCGTAGGCTGCAACCGTGGAACCGCCGATGTCCTCCGGGACGACCAGACGCCGTGTCGAGCTCCGGATCCGTCGGCCGCCCCTGACCTGGTTCGCCCGGCCGACGGTCGTGGTCGACGGTGTCGGCCAGCCGGCGCAGTGGGGCACCGGGACGTGGGTGGTCGCCGACGGCGGTGGGACCGAGATCGCTGTGTACCTGTACAACCGCGTCTGGCGCTGGGGCGATGCGAGCATCCGTGTCGACCCGCCGGGAGCGCATCGGGAGGTCGTCGAGTACCGGTCCGGACTGCTCCCGCTGGGGCGCGGCCGACTGACCCGCTGAGAAACCGATTTCGGGCGGATTCTTGGCAAGTCGGATCCCGACGCTCAGGTAACAGTTCGGTCACTGCCACGATGCAACCGGTTGCGGTGGCCCTCGGACGCGGGTAGCGTCCCGCACCAGCAGGCAGTGGCGCCTGCCACAGGCGGTGCCGCCTGTGATCTCGATGAGGAGACACGCAGTGAACAAGACACGAGCGAAGGTGCGGTTCGCGACCGTCGCGGGGATCGCCGTCATGGGCCTCGCGCTGGCGGGCTGCTCGAGCGGCAGCTCCGGATCGAGCGGTGGCGGGGACGCCTCGGCCGGGCAGGACAGCCGCGGGCCGATCACCTACGTGCAGGGCAAGGACAACTCCAACGTCGTGCGGCCGCTCCTCGAGAAGTGGAACGCGGCCCACCCGGACCAGAAGGTCACGTTCAAGGAGCAGTCCGACCAGGCCGACCAGCAGCACGACGACCTCGTGCAGCACTTCCAGGCGAAGGACGCCGGCTACGACGTCGTCGACGTGGACGTCGTCTGGACCGCCGAGTTCGCAGCGAAGGGGTGGCTGACCCCGCTCACCGGCAAGATGAAGGTCGACACGTCGAAGCTGCTGCCGGCGACCGTGAAGACCGCCACGTACAACAACACCCTCTACGCGGCGCCGCAGACCTCCGACGGAGCGCTCCTGTACTACCGCAAGGACCTGGTCAAGACGCCGCCGACCACCTGGAAGGAGATGATGGCGGACTGCGACATCGCGAAGCAGGCCGGCATCGGGTGCTACGCGGGCCAGTTCGCCAAGTACGAGGGCCTCACCGTCAACACCTCGGAGGCCATCAACGGCGCCGGTGGATCGGTGCTCGCGAAGAACGGCACGACGCCGACCCTGACGACCGCCGACGCGGCCACCGGCCTCCAGAACCTCGTCACCGCGTTCAAGGACGGCAACATCCCGGCCGCGGCGATCACCTACCAGGAGGAGCAGGGCCGGCAGGCGTTCGAGAGCGGTCAGCTGCTCTTCCTCCGCAACTGGCCCTACGTCTACAACCTCGCCAAGACCGACGGCTCGTCGACGGTCAAGGACACGTTCGGCGTCGCACCGATCCCCGGTGAGGACGGCGTGGGTGCCTCGACGCTCGGCGGCCACAACGCCGCGATCAGCGTGTACTCGAAGCACAAGGCGACGGCACACGACTTCCTGGAGTTCCTCGAGTCGAACGAGACCCAGAAGTTCTTCGCGACGCAGGGTTCGTTGGCCCCGGTCGTGGCGAGCGTCTACTCCGACTCCGAGCTCACCTCGAAGCTGCCCTACCTGCCGACGCTGCTGCAGTCGATCAAGAGCGCCGAGCCGCGTCCGGTGTCGCCGTACTACCCGGCCGTCACGAAGGCGATCCAGGACAACGCCTACGCCGCCCTCAAGGGCTCGAAGAGCGTCAAGGAGGCGCTGCAGGACATGCAGGCTGCCGTCAAGGCCGCGTCCAGCAGCTAGACGCCCCACCTGACGGACGGGGGGCCCACGCCGCCGGTACCGGAGCGACGCGCCAGCGGCGTTCCGGCCGTGTCGGTGGGGAGGCGCGGGTCGGCCCCGCCCCGCGCCTCCCGTCCGTCGCTCGACCCTCCCGCACACACCGCACCACCGACACCGGCAAGGAGGCCTCGTGTCAGCTGCAACAGAAATCCCCGCGGCGATCCCGAACCCCGTAGGGACGGAACCGCCGAAGCGCCGCCGGAGCGGCCTCAACGAGGCGCACGGCCGCTGGGCGGTCTACCTGATCGGCCCGACGCTCCTCCTGCTCGCGATCGTCATCGGGTACCCCGTGGTGAGCGCGGTCATCCAGTCGTTCCAGAACGACGCAGGTCTCGACAAGGCGACCGGGCTGTTCGTGAGCGGCGGGTTCGCCGGCATCGCGAACTACGTGCACTGGCTCGGCCAGCGGTGCGGGGACGTGTCGTGCCCGCCCGGCAACCTCGGCTCGCAGTTCTGGGTGTCGTTCGGCAACACCACGTTCTTCACGATCGTGACCGTCGCGCTCGAGACCGTCATCGGGCTCTGGATGGCGATCATCATGAACCGGACCTTCAAGGGCCGCGCACTCGTCCGGGCCGCGATCCTCGTGCCCTGGGCGATCCCGACGGCGGTCACCGCGAAGCTCTGGTACTTCATCTTCGACGTCAACGGCGTGCTCAACCACGTGCTCGGCACGCACATCCTCTGGACGTCGGACGAGTGGGCGTCGCGGTTCGCGATCATCATCGCGGACACGTGGAAGACGACGCCGTTCATGGCGCTGCTCATCCTGGCGGGGCTCCAGCTCATCCCGGAGGACGTCTACGAGGCCGGCAAGATGGACGGCGCGTCGACGGCCCAGCGGTTCTGGAACATCACGCTCCCGCTCGTCCGGCCGGCGCTCATGGTCGCGGTGCTGTTCCGCGTGCTCGACGCGCTCCGGATGTACGACCTGCCGGCGATCCTCACGGGCGGTGGTGGCGGATCGGGGAACGCCACGACGACCCTCTCGATCCTCGTCGTCGACCAGATCCGGCAGGGCTTCAACTCGGCGTCGGCCCTGTCGACCATCACGTTCCTCATCATCTTCATCGTCGCGTTCGTGTTCGTCCGGTTCCTCGGCGCGAACGTCGTGCAGACGCAGGCGGCCCAGCAGAAGGGTGAACTGAAGTGACCATCGCAGCCCCACGGGTGAACACGCACCCCGTCGTCCGCGACACCAGCGGCGCCAAGGTCCGGGTCGAACGGCACCCGGGCCAGGCGTGGCGGACCGGGATCAGCGCCGTCGTCATCGCGGTCTGGTGCCTGCTGCCGTTCTACTGGATGGTCGTCACGAGCTTCCGGGACGTCGGGTTCACGTTCGACGCGACCCCCTGGCCGACGCACGTGACGCTCGACAACTACGCGACGGCGTTCTCGACGGCGCTCGGCAACCACCTCGGCAAGGCCCTCCTCAACTCGCTGTTCATCGGCGCGGCGGTGACGGTCATCGCGCTGCTCGTCGGCACGAGCGCCGCGTACGCCCTGGCCCGCCTCGAGTTCCGCGGCAAGTCGCTCATCGCGGGTGCGATCCTCGCGGCGTCGATGTTCCCGGGCGTCGCACTCATCTCGCCGCTGTTCCAGCTGTTCACGGACATCGGGTGGATGGGCACCTACCAGGCGCTCATCCTGCCGAGCATCTCGTTCGTGCTGCCGCTGACGGTGTACACGCTCGCGTCGTTCTTCCGGGAGATGCCGTGGGACCTCGAGGAGGCCGCGCGCATCGACGGGTGCACCCGCGTGCAGGCGTTCCGGAGGATCATCCTGCCGCTCGCCGCCCCGGCCGTGTTCACGACGGCGATCCTCGCGTTCATCTCGTCGTGGAACGAGTACCTCATCTCCTCGCAGCTGTCGAGCGACCAGACCCAGCCGGTCACCGTCGCGATCGCCTCGTTCGCCGGGAGCCAGCCGCACCAGGAGCCCTACACCGCGGTCATGGCGGCCGGGACCATCGTGACGATCCCGCTCGTCATCCTCGTGCTCGTCTTCCAGCGGAGGATCGTCGCCGGTCTCACCGCCGGCGGCGTGAAGGGCTGACCATGGCGCGCATGGCACCGCGGCGGCCGACGGACACCGTCGACATGCTCACCGGGTTCACCGCCTTCTTCGGGGTGGTGTTCCTCGTCGTCACGATCGCGTGCGAGCTCACGGGTCGTCCGGCGCTCGGGTGGGCGCTGACGCTCCTGTTCTTCGTGGTGGTCGCCGGCGTGCTGCTCCGCCGGCGTCGCACGATCGTGCGCGGCGGCCGGTAGCGAGCGTCCGGTCAGCATGTCCGGCATCCAGGAGATCGCCCGCGCGACGGGACTGTCCAAGTCGACCGTCTCGCGGGCGCTCCGCGGTCTGCCGAGCGTGGCGCCGCCGACCATCGCGGCGGTGCAGCGTGTCGCCGACGAACTCGGGTACATCCCGTCGTCGGCGGCGGCCGGGCTCGCGACGGGCCGACAGCGGGCGATCGGCGTGGTCGTGCCGGTGATCGACCGGTGGTTCTACGTCAAGACGTTGGAAGGCGTCGACGCGGAGCTCCGGCGGGACGGGTACGACCTCGTCCTCTTCAGCCTCGGAGGCGGCGCGTCGGACCGGGAGCGCGCGTTCCACCGGTCGATGCTCCGGAAGCGGATCGACGCACTCGTGCTCCTGTCACTCGTGTTCGACGAGTCCGAGCGCGAACAACTCGAGCTGACGGAGTACCCGATGGTCGTCGTCGGCGGGCCTGCCGAGGGGGTGCGGCACATCGGGGTCGACGACGTCGCCGTCGCGCGGGCGGCGACGGAGCACCTGCTGCAGCTCGGGCACCGGGACGTGGCGTACCTCGGCGGCAAGGACGAGGCCGGGATGAACGTCGCCGTGCCGTACCTCCGTCGGGACGCCTTCCGCGAGACGATGCGGTCCGTCGGCGTGCAGGTGGGTGAGGACCGACTGCTCGACGGCGGCTTCTCGTTCCGCGGCGGTCACGCCGCGATGCAGCGGCTCCTCGACCGGCACCCACGGCCCACCGCGGTGTTCGCGGCGTCGGACGAGATGGCCCTCGGTGCGATGGCGGCGATGGCGGAGGCCGGGCTCCGCGCGCCGGAGGACATCTCGGTGATCGGCATCGACGGGCACGAGTACGGGGCGGTGCTCGGGCTGACCACGGTCGAGCAGGACCCGTTCGTGCAGGGCAGCACCGCAGCTCGGGCGTTGCTCGACGAGCTCGCCGGGGGAGTGCCGCGGACGTCGTTCGCGCCGGCGGTGACACGGCTCGTCGTCAGGACGTCGACGGGGCCGCCCGCGCGGTGAGGGCCGTCCGCCCGGTGTGGGATGGCCGCTGGCTGCGCGGCGTTCGCCGGTGCGGGGCGTGCGCCCGGCGGTGCCGACGACTCGTCGATCCCGGTCGGCATGCGACACACCGACCGCCGCGGCCGAATTGGAGGTTGCCCGCGTGCTGTGGCATACTCTTCTCTGTTGCCGGAACGGCCCCATCGTATAGCGGCCTAGTACGCTGCCCTCTCACGGCGGTAACGCGGGTTCGAATCCCGCTGGGGTCACACCAGTGATCGTCGAGTACCAGACGGCAACCACGAAGAACCCCTGATCGGTCTGCGCCGGTCAGGGGTTCTTCGCGTCCGCGGGCTGTGCCGGTGCGTGGGCTGTGCTGGTGCTCGGGTCGTGCTGGTGCTCGGGTCGTGCTGGCGGTCAGGCCGGCCGCCGTCGACGACGCAGCACCGTGCACGTGCCGGCGACCAGCCCGACCAGCCCGACCACGACGAACGCCGAGCCGACCGTCGTCACCACGGCACCCCAGGACGCGACCAGCAGGACTGCGCCGACCAGCACCGCGACGAACGCCGTGAGCGCGACCGCCACCGCGCGGGACTCGCGTCGCACGAGCACTGCATCCGCCGGCGTCGGATCGGCGCGCGCGGGCTCAGCGCGCATCGAAGAAGTCGGCGTAGCGCGGCTCCTCGGTCGGGGTGCTCGCCCGGTGCACGCGCTCCGCGATGATCGCCGGGTCGGTGAGGCCCGCCCTGCGCAACCAGCCGTCGCGCGTCGTCGGAAGCGCCTCGGCCCGGAACGGGGGCGCGTAGGTCGTGCGGATCATGATGCACCCGGACGGTGTGCGGCCATGGTGTCGTCCTTGTCGTCATCGCGGGGAGATCGGGCGACCGTGGTCCAGGGCAGCTGTCCGAACCGTACGGAGGTCGGCGGTTCCGTCGCAACGCGGTCGACGGAACGTCCCCGGAGAATGCGCGAATCGGCGTACAGTCGGTGCGACCGGTGCCTGGACCCTGCGCTGCGACGAGCGAGGAAGGCATCGATGGACCACACTCCTGCGTTCACCGCTGCCGTCGCGGCGTTGCAGCGAGCCGGCGACCACGGTGACCTGTGTGCGCCCTTCCTCTCGGCGCTCCCCGTCACCGGTGTCGCGATCTCCACCGTCGGCGACCCCTTCGGGTCCGAGACCGTGGGTGCCAGCGATGCCCGGGCCGCGCGTCTCGACGAGATCCAGCTCGACCTCGGCGAGGGACCCTGCTGGCAGGCACTCCGTTCGGGGACGCCGGTGTTCGAGCCCGACGTGCAGCGCGCCAGCTCGACCGCATGGCCCCTCGCGCTGGCGGCACTGCAGGGTACGGGCGTCGGCGCGGTGTTCGCGTTCCCGATGCGGCTCGGCACCCTGGACATCGGCGCCGTGGACCTCTCGACCAACCACCCGGGCACACTGCACGACGACATCGTGCGTGACGCTGTGGCCCTGACCGAGGCGGTGGCTCGGCAGGTGCTCCTCCGGGCGTTGCGCCGCGGCGAGCGGGACGCCGAGGTTCCCGACACGGCGGCGGGCGAATACTCTCGCCGTGAGGTGCACCAGGCTTCGGGGATGATCGTTGCCCAGACCGGGGCGGACGTCGGCGACGCGCTCCTGATCCTCCGGGGGCACGCATTCGCGTCGGGCCGGACCGTCCGCGAGGTCGCAGCCGACGTCGTCGCCCGCACTCTGCAGTTCACCGACACCGACGACCTCGACTCGTAGGGAAGGACTCAGCCATCATGGCCCACACCCGAGAACACCGACTGGTGGACGCGTTCGTCACGCTCACCGACACGCTCGTCGCCGACTACGACGTCGTCGACCTGCTGCAGTCCCTGGTCGACAACGCCACCGGGCTCTTCGACGCGTCGGCCGCCGGCATCATGCTCGTCAACCAGCACCAGGTCCTCGAGGTGATCGTCTCGACGAGCGAGCGGAGCAACCTGATCGGGCTCATGCAGCTCGACGCGGGCGAGGGTCCGTGCGTCGAGGCGTTCGCCACCGGGGCGACCGTGTCCGTCGAGAACACCACTGAGATGCACGCCCGGTGGCCGCGGTTCGCGGCGGCCTCCGCCCTGGCCGGGTACGCGTCGGTGCACTCCATCCCGCTCCGGCTGCGGGAGACGACCCTCGGGTCGATGAACCTGTTCCGGGAGACGGACGGAACGCTCAACGAGGAGGACGCCCGCGCGGCGCAGGCGCTCACCGACGTCGCGACGATCAGCATCCTGCAACAGCGGAGCGTCGACCACGCGACGCTCGCGCAGGAGCAACTGCAGCGGGCGCTCGACAGCCGCGTGGTGATCGAACAGGCCAAGGGGTTCCTCTCGCAGACCCATGACCTCGACATGGACGGTGCGTTCCAGCTGCTCCGGCAGTACGCGCGGTCGCACCAGCTGGCGCTCGCGGACGTGGCCCGCGCGGTCGTGGAGCGTCGGACGGTCCTGCCCTCGTAGGTCGGTCTTGCGGTGCGGCCTTCCTGGCCGTACCGTGGGCCTCGGTAGCCCCAGTCCTTGGTCGCCGGATCCGAGATCACGTCGACGGCCGTGGAGCACTCATGTCGGGCACTACTGTTCCTCGCGACACAGCAACGATGATCGCGCCCGAGCGGTCCGCCGGACCACCGGTCGGGTGCGACCCCGGATCGTCACCGGACCGGGTGGACGTCCACCCGGTCGTCGCTCGCCGGACCGCTCCGACGAGTCCGAGAGCGACGTTCGACGTGCGTGTCGACACCGACGACCTCGAGCACGCCCGCGCACTCCTCCGGCGGAACGGAGGCGACCGACTCCGGCTCATCGCGCCACGTCGGCCGTTCCGGCTCCGGTACGGCCGGACCGGCGACGCCGACGTGTCCCTCCAGACCTCATCCGCGACCGCGCTTTTGTCCGGGTCGTTCGACGCGGGCGACGCGTACGTCGTCCTCTGGCTCACGGCGGGGGAGGGCGCGATCCAGATGGGGACGACGGACATCCCGCTCCGCGTGGGCGTCCCGGTCATGCTGCCGCCGGGCTCGACCAGGCTGCACCTCGACGCTGCCCGTCAGAACCACATCCACTTCCGGGCCGGGTTCCTCGACGCGCTCGCGGCCGACCTCGGTCTCACCGGCTCGGCGCAGACGGGCTCGGCCGCCGGTGCGTCCGCAGTTGAGTGGGCGCTGCCGTCATGGACCGCCGGGGTCCGGCAGGCCGCTGCCTCGATGCTCACCCCGCAGGCACCGCTCACGACCGCGGCGCGGCGCGCGCTCAACGTCGAGCTCGCGCACGGGGCGCTGCAGACCTTCGCGCGGTGGTCGAACGGGGTACCGACCCCGTCCGCCCCGTTGTCCGCCCGGATGCGGCAGGCCGTCGAGTACGTCGGTCGGTTCTCGGACAGGTCGATCGGGACGGACGACATCGCCGCGGCCGTCGGACTGTCGGCCCGGGGGTTGCAGCAGGCCTTCCACCGGGAGCTCGGGACGACCCCGTTGGCCTACCTGCGCGAGGTGCGCCTCTCGAAGGTCCGCGGATCGCTGCTCGGGACCGTCGGTACGCGAGGTTCGGTCGCGGAGATCGCCCGCCGCTCGGGGTTCGTCCACCTCGGGCGGTTCTCGGCCTCGTACCGCGACCGGTTCGGTGAGTTGCCGAGCGCGACGCTGCACCCCTGAGCGCCGGAGGCGGTCGACCACACGCTGCACGACGACCGCGTCGCGCCCCACGGTAGGTTGATCCACGATGGACCACCCCACCACACGGCCCGTGCACCTCCGCCCCGGTCTCGTCCTGCTCGTCGCACTGGGCGGCGCGGTCGGCACGGCGCTCCGAGCGGTGCTCGCGGAGGCTCTCCCGCCGGTCAGCGGCTGGTCGTGGGCCATCCTCGCGATCAACGTCGTCGGTGCGTTCTGCCTCGGCCTGCTGCTCGGGTCGCTCGCGGCCCGTGGCGAGGACGTCGGGCGCCGGCGGACGCTGCGGGTGTTCGTCGGGACCGGGATCCTCGGCGGGTTCACGACCTACAGCACGCTGGCGGTCGACGTCGCGGAGTTCCTCCGCGACGGTCGGGTCGGCACCGGGTCCGGGTACGCGGCGCTCACCGTCGTCGCCGGGCTCGTGGCGGTCGTCGTCGGGCTCCTCGTCGCGCGGCAGCTCCGACCGCGACCGTCGAACACCGACCCGGCGGAACGGCCCACGGCGCAACCGGACCCAGGTCGCGGACGGGACCCGGATCACGGGCGGGACCCGGATCGCGGGCCGGACCCGGATCGCGGGCGGGATCCGGCATGAGTCCGCTCGAACTCGCCCTCGTCGCCGTCGGCGGCGGTGTCGGGGCGGCGCTCCGGTTCGTGCTCGACGGTCTGGTGACGGCCCGCAGCCGGACGCGCCTGCCGGTCGGGACGATCGTCATCAACGTCACCGGATCGCTCGTGCTCGGGACCCTGACCGGCCTCGGGAGCGTCGGCGTGCTGCCCGACGGCGTGGTGACGGTGCTCGGGACGGGCATGATGGGTGGGTACACGACGTTCTCGACGGCGAGTGTCGAGACCGTGCAGCTCTTCCGGACCGGACATCCCCGGCTCGCCGTCCTGAACGGCCTCGGGATGCTCGTCGTCTCGGTCGGCGCCGCTGCGCTCGGCCTGCAGCTCGGAAGGAACACATGACCTCGGAACGCCCCGGCGAACTCGTCCTCGTCCGTCACGGAGAGACGGAGTGGTCGAGGAGCGGCCAGCACACCGGTCGCACGGACATACTGCTCACCGCGAACGGCGAGGAGCAGGCGAGGGCGACCGGCCGGGCGCTCGCCGGTCGCTCGTTCGCACTCGCGCTGTCGAGTCCGCTGACGCGCGCCCGGGAGACCGCGCGCCTGATCGGTGTCGACCCGGAGGTCGACGACGACCTGATGGAGTGGGACTACGGCGCGTACGAGGGACTGACGACCCCGCAGATCAAGGTGCAGCGGCACGGCCCGTGGGACCTCTGGACGGACGGCGTCCCCGCGGGGACGACACCCGGCGAGGACGCCGCCGAGGTCCGCGCGCGCGTGGAACGGGTGCTCGACCGCGTCCGTCCGGTGCTCGCCGACGGTGGTGACGCCGTGTGCGTCGCGCATGGCCACGTGCTCCGGGCGCTCGGCGCCGCCTGGATCCGGCTCGGGCCCGAGGACGGTGCCGTGTTGGCGCTGTCGACCGCCTCCGTCAGCGTCCTCGGGTACGAGCACGGCCGACCGGTGATCGACCGCTGGAACGTCTCGCCGCACTGAGGGCCGACGTGACCGGGCGCCCGCGCGCCGACCGCGGCTCAGGCGTCGAGCACCATCGCCATGCCGGTGCTCGGTGCGACGTCACGGAGCCCGACGGCCTCGTACAGGCGGACGCCCGGCGGGTCGGCGACGAGGTCGACGTACGCCCCGGCCGGTGCGCGGTGCCGGACGTCCGCGACGAGCCAGTCGAGCACGGCCCGTCCGAGCCCCTGACGCTGGTGCGCGGGGTCGGTGGCCATGTCCGCCACGTGGAAGTACCAGCCGCCGTCGCCGAGGAGCCGGCCCATCGCGACGACGGTCCCGTCGGTGGTCCGCACGTGGCAGAACGACCAGCTGCCGGTCAGTGCGCCCCGGCCCTGGTCGGCGCGCACCGGCGTCAACCCGGAGTCCCGGCGGAGCCGGAGGTAGTCGTCGAGTGGCGGTGGGCCCGGTTCGAGCGTGTAGGCGGAGTCGTCCATGACCCCATCCTGGCGGACGCGGACGACGTTCCGGGTGACGGACGGGAGGCGCGGGGCGGCGCCGACCCGTGCCTCCCGTCCGCCCGCCGGTCGCGTTGGTATACCAAGCCGTTCCGGGCGTAGACTTCCTGGACCCGACGGGCTTCGTCAGGGTGCGGGACCCGGCGACGTCGCGGTGTCGCGCGGGAGACACCGGCCGTCCCGGCCGACGAACGAGGAGAGCGAGGACGAGGTCATGGGCAGGACACTCGCCGAGAAGGTGTGGGACGATCACGTCGTGGTCAAGGGCGAGGACGGGAACCCGGACCTCCTCTACATCGACCTCCACCTCGTGCACGAGGTCACGAGCCCGCAGGCCTTCGACGGCCTCCGGCAGGCCGGCCGTCCGGTGCGTCGCCTCGACCTGACGATCGCGACCGAGGACCACAACACGCCGACGCTCGCGATCGACCGGCCGATCGCCGACCCGACCAGCCGGATCCAGATCGAGACCCTCCGCCGCAACTGCGCCGAGTTCGGGGTGCGCCTGCACTCCCTGGGCGACGCCGAGCAGGGCATCGTGCACGTCGTCGGTCCGCAGCTCGGGCTGACCATGCCGGGCATCACGGTCGTCTGCGGCGACTCGCACACCTCCACCCACGGCGCGTTCGGTGCGATGGCGTTCGGGATCGGCACGAGCGAGGTCGAGCACGTCCTCGCGACGCAGACGCTCCCGCTGAAGCCGTTCCGGACCATGGCCGTCACGGTCGAGGGCACCCTGCGGCCCGGCGTCACGGCGAAGGACATCATCCTCGCGGTCATCGCGAAGATCGGCACCGGCGGCGGACAGGGCTACGTCCTGGAGTACCGCGGCAGTGCGATCCGGTCACTGTCGATGGAGGGCCGGATGACGATCTGCAACATGTCGATCGAGGCCGGGGCCCGGGCGGGCATGGTCGCGCCCGACCAGACCACCTACGACTACCTCGAGGGCCGACCGCACGCCCCGGTCGGCGCCGACTGGGACGAGGCCGTCGCCTACTGGGACACCCTCGCGACCGACGACGACGCGGTGTTCGACGCCGAGGTGTACCTCGACGCGGACGAGCTCGAGCCGTTCGTCACCTGGGGGACCAACCCCGGGCAGGGCGTGTCGCTGTCCGAGACCGTGCCGTCGCCCGAGGACTTCGCGGACCCGAACGCCGCGGCCGGCGCCGAACGCGCGCTCGAGTACATGGACCTCGTCGCCGGCACCCCGATGAAGGACATCGCGGTCGACGCGGTGTTCATGGGGTCCTGCACGAACTCCCGGATCGAGGACCTCCGGGCCTTCGCGTCGATCATCCGCGGTCGGACCAAGGCCCCCGGCGTGCGGGTCATGGTCGTCCCGGGATCCGCACGGGTCCGGCTCGAGGCCGAGGCCGAGGGGCTCGACAAGGTGATGACCGACTTCGGCGCGGAGTGGCGGTTCGCCGGGTGCTCGATGTGTCTCGGCATGAACCCCGACCAGCTCGCGCCGGGGGAGCGGTGCGCATCGACGTCGAACCGCAACTTCGAGGGGCGGCAGGGCAAGGGCGGGCGGACGCACCTCGTGTCGCCGCTCGTCGCCGCCGCGACGGCCGTCCGCGGGACCCTGTCGAGCCCCTGGGACATCGAGGAGGACGATGCCCGACACGCCGTCGACGGTGCCGCCGCGTCGCTCGGTGCCGCGGCGTCCCTCGGTGCCGCGGCGCCGGCCGGACGGACCACGGTCGACGACGCGCAGGCCGGCATCGCGCAGCCCGAGGAGGAGCACTGATGGACTCGATCACCACCGTCACCGGCATCGCCGCACCGCTGCAGCGCGCCAACGTCGACACCGACCAGATCATCCCCGCCGTGTACCTGAAGCGGGTCACGAAGACCGGCTTCGAGGACGCCCTCTTCGCCGCGTGGCGCCAGGACCCCGACTTCGTGCTGAACCGCCCGGAGTTCGCCGGCGCGAGGGTGCTCGTCGCGGGACCGGACTTCGGGACCGGGTCGAGCCGCGAACACGCCGTCTGGGCGCTCCGCGACTTCGGGTTCGGCGTGGTGATCTCGTCGCGGTTCGCCGACATCTTCCGCGGGAACGCGGGCAAGCAGGGTCTCGTCACGGCGATAGTGCCGGAGTCGGACGTCGAGCGCATCTGGGCCGAGATCGCCGCCCGCCCGGGGATCGAGGCGACCGTCGACCTCGCGGAGCAGCGCGTGTCGATCGGGGATGTGGACGTGGCGTTCGAGATCGACGCTTACACTCGGTGGCGGTTGATGGAAGGGCTCGACGACATCGGGCTCACCCTCCGTGACGAAACGTCGATCACGGAGTTCGAATCCCGCCGCGCTTCGTGGCGGCCCGAGACATTGCCGGTGAGGTAAGTGAACTCTCTCGTACAGGACGCAGCGGCGGCCGGAGCCCGTGTGGGACTCAAGTCGGACGAGATCGTCATCCGGGGCGGCAAGCCGCTCGTCGGACGCATCGAGGTGCGCGGGGCCAAGAACCTCGCGACGAAGGCGATGGTCGCGGCACTGCTCGGCGACACCCCGTCGATCCTCAAGGACGTCCCGGACATCTCCGACGTCAAGGTCGTCCGTGGGCTGCTCGAGGTGCACGGTGTGCGGATCACCGACCCCGCCCGCGGCGAGCTCATCCTCGACCCGTCGAACGTCGAGAGCGCCCACTTCGCGGAGATCGACGCGCACGCCGGGTCGAGCCGCATCCCGATCCTGTTCTGCGGCCCGCTGCTCCACAAGCTCGGCGAGGCGTTCATCCCCGACCTCGGTGGTTGCCGCATCGGCGACCGGCCGATCGACTTCCACCTCGACGCCCTCCGGGCGATGGGCGCCATCGTCGACAAGCAGACCGCCGGCATCCACCTGACGGCACCGGACGGTCTCAAGGGCGCGAACATCGAGCTGCCGTACCCGAGCGTCGGGGCGACCGAGCAGGTCCTGCTGAGCGCCGTCCTCGCGACCGGGGTCACCGAGCTCCGGAACGCCGCGATCGAACCCGAGATCATGGACCTCATCGCGATCCTGCAGAAGATGGGCGCCATCGTGTCCGTCGAGCCGAACCGCGTCATCTTCATCGAGGGCGTCGAGAAGCTCCGCGGGTACACGCACCGGGCGATCAACGACCGCAACGAAGCCGCCAGCTGGGCCGCCGCGGCGCTCGCCACGAACGGTGACATCTTCGTCGAGGGCGCGAAGCAGGAAGACCTGATGACCTTCCTCAACGTCTTCCGGAAGGTCGGCGGCGGGTTCGACATCCAGGAGGACGGCATCCGGTTCTACCGCGAGGTCGACGTCCTGAAGCCCGTCGTCATCGAGACCGACGTGCACCCCGGGTTCATGACGGACTGGCAGCAGCCGCTCGTCGTCGCCCTCACGCAGGCCGAGGGCCGGAGCGTCGTGCACGAGACGGTCTACGAGAACCGGTTCGGGTTCACCGACGCGCTCAACGAGATGGGTGCGGACATCGTCGTGCACAAGGACGGCCTCCCCGGGCACGACCGCCGCGTCGCGCGTCGCCCGTTCGAGCAGGCCGCGGTGGTGACCGGCCCGACCAAGCTCCACGGCGCGAACGTCCGGGTCCCGGACCTCCGAGGCGGGTTCAGCCACCTCATCGCCGCACTCACCGCGGACGGCGAGTCGCACATCACCAACGTCGGCATCATCAGCCGCGGCTACGAGCACTTCATCCCGAAGCTCCGGAAGCTCGGCGCGGACTTCGACTTCGCCGGCTGACGTGGGACGGAACGGCACCCGTGCCGGCGGCGAGCGTGACGCCGCCGGCATGGAGATCACCCGTGGCCTGCCGACGCCCGAGCGCAAGCTGCGGATCAGCACGCTGAACTCGGCCTTCAAGGTCGTCGCGTCGATCATCATCCCGACGATCCGGTTCGCCGCCGACTTCCGGTGGCACGGCCCCCGGCGGTTGCCCGCGACCGGGCCGTTCATCGTCGCTCCGAACCACTACACCAACATCGACCCGCTGGTCGTGGGGACCGTGGTGTGGCTGCACCGCCGGCTCCCGCAGTACCTCGCCAAGGCGTCGCTGTTCCGCAACCCCGTGATCGGGTACTTCATGCGCGGCATGGGGAACATCCCCGTGGAGCGCTCGGGGCGGACGCGCGGCAGCGACCCGCTCGGCTCGGGGAGCTCGCTCATCGAGGGCGGCGGCGGCCTGATCGTCTACGCGGAGGGCACGCTGACCCGGGACCCGGACATGTGGCCGATGCGCGGCAAGACCGGTGCGGTGCGGATGGCGCTCGAGAGCGACGTGCCGCTCATCCCGATGGCGCACTGGGGCACGCAGGGGATCATGCCCCGCTACGGCAAGCGGCTGAAGCTGTTCCCGAAGACCCGTGTCGACGTCGTGATCGGCGAGCCGCTCGACCTCTCGGCGTACCGGGGCCGGCCGATCGACCAGCAGATGCTCCTCCGGGCGACCGACGAGCTGATGACGGCGATCACCGCCCTCGTCGAACAGCTCCGCGGCGAGCAGGCTCCGGCGACCCGCTGGGACCCGGCGGCGAACAACCAGAAGGAGACCGGACGCTTTGAGTGAGCCGAGCGGCACGCCCGATCCGGCGTCGCTCGGCCGGGGCGCGGTCGACACCGCCGCGATCAACGTCGTCCTGCGCCGTGCGGAGACCCGACGCGTCGCGGTGATCGGCGCCGGCAGCTGGGGCACGACGTTCGCCAAGGTCCTCGCCGAGGGTGGTGCCGAGGTCGTGCTCTGGGCACGTCGGCCCGAAGTCGCCCGCGAGATCACCGAGAGCAAGCGGAACTCGGACTACCTGCCCGGGATCAACCTGCCCCGGACACTCCGGGCCGACACCCGGCTCGCGCGCGTCCTCGACGGCGCCGAGCAGGTCTACGTCTCGGTGCCGTCGCAGAGCCTCCGCGCGAACCTGGGTGAGATCAGGGACCTGCTGCCGGACGGCATCCCGGTCGTGAGCCTCATGAAGGGCGTCGAGAAGGCGACCGGGCTCCGGATGAGCGAGGTCCTGCACGAGGGGCTCGAGATCGACGACGACCGGATCGCGGTCGCGTCCGGTCCGAACCTGGCCCTCGAGATCGCTCGGCGTCAGCCGACGGCCGCCGTGGTGTCCTCGACGAGCGTCGAGACGGCGTCGCTCGTCGCCGCCACCGCGACGAACCCGTACTTCCGGTCGTTCATCAACACCGACGTCATCGGCACGGAGTTCGGCGGCGTGCTGAAGAACCTCATCGCGGTGGCGATCGGCATCGTCGACGGCGTCGGCTACGGCGAGAACACGAAGGCCTCGATCATCACCCGCGGGCTCGCCGAGATGACCGGGTTCGCGGTCGCGTTCGGTGCGAAGGCGGAGACGCTGTCCGGGCTCGCGGGCCTCGGCGACCTCATCGCGACGTGCCAGTCGCCGCTGTCGCGCAACAACACGGCCGGCCGGCTGCTCGGGCAGGGGTACCGGTTCGACGAGGTCGTCCGGCAGATGAACCAGACCGCCGAGGGGCTCGCGTCCGTGGCCCCGATCCTCGAACTGGCGCGCACCCACGGGGTCGACATGCCGATCGTCAGTCAGGTCGCCGAGGTGCTCGCCGGTACGCTCGACCCGAGGAACATCGCTCCTCACCTCACCGAGACCGACGAACCGCAGGGCGAGTAGACGTGACCGCAGACCAGACCCTCGTCGTCCTCTTCGGCGGACGTTCCAGCGAGCACGAGATCAGTTGCGTGACGGCCGGCGGCATCATGGCCGTCGTGGACCGGACACGGTACCGGGTGGTCCCGGTCGGCATCACCCGCGACGGCGCGCTGACCCTGCAGGAGGACGACCCCGACGCGTGGGCGCTCCGCGGACAGGACCTGCCGAGCGTCGTCGACAACGGCTCGCGCGTCCGGTTCCCCGACTCCGTCACGGACCGAGCGCTCACCGTGGTGCATGCGGACGGCGCCACGGAGCGCATCGAGATCGACGTCGTCTTCCCGATCCTGCACGGACCGTTCGGCGAGGACGGCACCGTCCAGGGCATGCTCGAGCTCTCGGGTCTGCCCTACGTCGGCGACGGCGTCCTCGCGAGCGCCCTCGCGATGGACAAGCACGTGTCGAAGGCCGTCCTCGAGCACGCCGGCCTCCGTGTCGCGCCGTGGACGACGGTGCTCCGCCGTGAGTGGGTCGCGGACGAGCTCGGCGTCGCGGAGACCGTCGCTGCCCACGGGTGGCCGCTCTTCGTCAAGCCGGCGCGTGCCGGTTCGAGCATGGGCGTCTCCCGCGTCGACGGGCCCGCCGAGCTCGCCGCGGCCATGCACCTGGCGTTCGAGCACGACAGCAAGGTCATCGTCGAGCCGCGGATCATCGGCCGCGAGATCGAGGTCGCGGTGCTCGAGGGTCGCGACGGCACGCCGCGCACGAGCCTGCCCGGTGAGATCGTCGTCGCCGAGGACGGCTTCTACGACTTCGCGGCGAAGTACCTGGGCGGCGACGAGCAGCTCCGCACCCCCGCTCCGATCTCCGAGGACGACACGGCGGTCATCCGGTCGATCGCGGCGCGGGCGTTCGAGGCGATCGGCGGGTCGGGGCTCGCTCGCGTCGACTGCTTCCTGACGGACGACGGCTTCGTCGTCAACGAGGTCAACACGATGCCCGGGTTCACCCCGTTCTCGATGTACCCGCGGTGCTGGGCCGCGTCCGGGCTGTCGTACCCGGAACTCGTCGCCGAGCTGATCGACCTCGGGGTCGCCGCCGTCCGCTGACCCGTCGGCGCTCGGTCAAGCGGTCAGTTCCGGACCTCGGACGGGTCCAGGCAGCGCTTGCCGTCCTTCGGCAGCGTCGACACGGCGTCCTCGACGTCCTGCAGCACCTGGTCGGTCGCCTTCGACGAGTCGATCGTCACCTGCACCGCGGGGGTCCGACCGAAGGTCGTGTAGGTGATCCGGTCGGGGGTGGACGCGTCGCGGATCCAGTCGACGCTGCCCTTGGAGAAGCACGGGAGGTCCGACACGGTCGGGACCGCCACACCGCAGTGCAGGAGCACCGCCGACGGGGTGCCCCACGCGGCCGTCGACTGGGCGTTCGTCGCGCGCATCCCGAACTTCGTGTCGACCGTGTCCGGCAGGCGGACCTGGACGGCGGCGCACGCGGCGGCGTTCGCGGAGGGCGCGGCGGTCATCGAGACCGCGTTCGTGCACCCGGCGAGCCCGGCGAGGAGGGCGGTCCCGGCGCCGAACGCCACGACGAGCCTGGAGGGGCGGCGCAGGGAGAGCATCACCGCCAGGATACCGGGGCGGACGCGCGCTAGCGTTCCGGTGTGACCCACGAGCACGAACACGCGCGCCAGGACCCGGACACCGTCGCGTCGGTCGGCGAGCTCGGCGTGCTCGACCGGATCGTGCGCCGACTCCCGGGTGCTGCTGCCGCCGAGCTCGGCCCCGGGGACGACTGCGCCGTCCTCGCTGCACCCGACGGCCGGTTCGTCGTCACGACGGACATGATGGTCCACGGTCCGGACTTCCGCTGGGCCTGGTCGAGCCCGGAGGACGTCGGGTGGAAGTCCGCTGCGACGAACCTGTCCGACGTCGCGGCGATGGGCGCCAGACCGACGTCCCTCGTCGTCGCGCTCGCGGTGCCTCCCGACACCCCGGTCGCCGTGCTCGAGGGGTTCGCGGACGGACTCGCCGCGGCGTGTGCGGCCCTCGCACCCGGGTGCGGTGTCGTCGGCGGGGACCTGTCGACGTCCGCGACCTTCACGGTCGCGGTGACGGCGTTCGGCGACCTGGAGGGGCGCCCTCCGGTGCTCCGTTCGGGCGCCCGTGTCGGCGATCAGGTCGCGGTGGCCGGCGAACTCGGGGTCGCGGCGTCCGGGCTCGCCCGGCTGTTCGCGGACGGGACGGACGGACACGGCGAGCCGGATGCGGCGCGGACGGCGGCGTTCCTGGCTGCGAGCGCCGGCGGGTCCGACCCCGGGGTGGACCGGCAACGGCGACCGCACCCGCCGATCGAGGCCGGTGTCCGCGCCGCGGTCGCCGGCGCGACGTCGATGCTCGACCTCTCGGACGGACTCGCGATCGACGCAGCGCGACTGGCCCGTGCGAGCGGTGTCGTCATCGACCTCGACCCCGACGTCGTCCCCGACGGCGTGGCGCTGTACGGGGGCGAGGACCACGCACTGTTCGCGACCTACCCGGCCGCCGCGGGCCTCCCGTCCGGGTTCCGCCGGATCGGCACGGTCGTCGACGTCGGCGGTGCGCCCGGCGCCACGCCGGGCGTGCGCCGTGGCGGCGTCCCGGTCGACCCGGCCGGCTGGGACCCGTACGCGGACTGGGACGGCCGGCGGGGCTGAGGTCGGACCCGTCGGCCCGTCGGCCGGGACGAGGTCAGACCCGCTTGGCCTCCCACACCATGGTGTCGCCGTACGCCCGCTTGCTCCAGGCTTCGAGACCGTCCGGCCAGGCCGGTTCGGGGGACCGCGTGCTCCGTTCCAGCAGGACGATCGCGTCCGGGGCGAGCTGCGGCACCAACGCCGTGAGCACCTCGACGACCTCGTCCTCGTCGACCTCGTACGGCGGGTCGATGAAGACGAGGTCGAACACGCGTGCCGTGTCCCGCAGGTACCCGAGGGCGGACTGGGCCCGGACGTCGAGCGCGAGGGTGCCGCGGACACGCTGCTTGACCGCACGCGCGTTCTCCTTGCAGACCGCCGCCGCGGGTGCGGCCCGGTCCACGAGCACGACGTCGGTGGCGCCGCGTGAGGCGGCTTCGAGTCCCAGCGCACCGGTCCCGGCGTACAGGTCGAGCACGGCCGCGTCGTCGAGGAGTCCCCGGGACTGCAGCGACGAGAACAGCGCCTCCCGCACGCGGTCGCTCGTCGGCCGGGTCCCGGACCTCGGGACGCGGAGGGTCAGCGAGCCGGCCGCGCCGGCGATGATGCGTGTCACGAGAGCAACGGTAGCGGCATGCGGGTCGCCCGTGCGGGTCCTCCACAGGTCGGTCGGGAGGCCCGGGACGCGTCGGTCCGGCCGGGTACCGTTGGACCGTGGTCACCCCTCCTGTCCCGGAACCCGGTGTCGCCGCGGCGGTGCCGCCCTCGCCGACCCCGGAACTCGACGCGCGCACGGCGCTCGACGCGCCGCTCACCGGTGTGCTCGGCGGCCGGACGGCGACCGCGTTCCAGAAGGCGTTCGGGTACCGGACGGTCGGCGACCTGCTCGAGCACGCGCCGCGCCGGTACGCTGAACGCGGGGCCCTCACGGCACTCGACCAGTTGGCGATCGGCGAGGCCGTCACCATCGTCGCCGAGGTCGTCGACGTCCGCGAGCGCACCATGCGGCAGCGGCGCGGCTCCATCCTCGAAGCACGGATCGGGGACGGCAACGGGATCCTGACGCTGACCTTCTTCAACCAGGCCTGGCGGGCGAACGACCTCGTCCCGGGCGCGCGCGGGATCTTCGCCGGCAAGGTGGGCGACTACCGCGGGGCGCGGCAGCTCGCGCACCCGGACTACGAACTGTTCGACGCCGCGGATCCGCGCGCCACCGCGGACGCCGGGACCGACGAGGCGCTCCGGTGGTCCCGGCAGCCGATCCCGATCTACCCGGCGACGTCGACCCTGTCGTCGTGGCAGATCGCGAAGGCGATCGGCGTGCTGCTCGACACCCTGCCGCAGCTCGACGACCCGATCCCGGCGGGTGTCCGGGCGCGGCTGGGGCTCGTCCCGTACCGCCGGGCGCTCGAGCAGCTGCACCGCCCGGAGAAGGTCGCGGACGTCAAGCAGGCGCAGGACGCCCTCAAGTACCGCGAGGCCTTCGTGCTCCAGACCGCGCTCGTGCAGCGGCGGATCGCAGCGCGCGCGACGGCGTCGACCCCGCGTGTGGCGTCGCCCGGCGGGGTCCTCGGGCGGTTCGACGACGCCCTGCCGTTCACCCTGACCGACGACCAGCGTGCGGTCGGCGCCGAGATCGCGGACGACCTGGCCGCTCGGTGGCCGATGCACCGTCTCGTGCAGGGGGAGGTCGGGTCCGGCAAGACGCTCGTCGCGATCCGGGCGATGCTGACGGTCGCGGAGTCCGGCGGTCAGTCGGCGCTCATCGCCCCGACCGAGGTGCTCGCCGCGCAGCACCTCCGGTCGATCGTCGGGTTCCTCGGCCCGGACCTCGCCGCACAGCTCCGCCCGGTGATCCTGACCGGGTCGCAGTCCACGGACGAGCGTCGACGGGCGCTCCTCGCCGCGGCGTCCGGGGGGTCCCGGCTCGTCGTCGGGACGCATGCGCTCCTCGGCGACCGGGTCGACTTCGCCGAACTGGGGCTCGTCGTGGTCGACGAGCAGCACCGGTTCGGCGTCGAGCAGCGCGAGTCGCTCCGCACCAAGGGCGCCGTCCCGCCGCACGTCCTCGTGCTCACCGCGACACCGATCCCGCGCACCGTCGCGATGACCGTGTTCGGCGACCTCGACGTGTCGACGATCCAGGGCCTCCCGTCCGGACGCGCCGGTGTCGAGACGTTCACCGTCGGACTGACCGAACACCCCGGGTGGGAGCCCCGGATCTGGACGCGGATGGCCGAGGAGCTCGCCGCCGGCCGACAGGCGTTCGTCGTCTGTCCGGCGATCGACGACACCTCCCGGGAGGACGGCGACCGGGACCACGACCCGGACGCCGACGAACCGGCCGCACCACCGCGGCGGCCACCGGCGACCGTCCTGGCCGTCGCCGAGCGCATGCGGTCGATGCCGGTCCTCCGAGGTCGGTCGATCGCGGTGCTGCACGGCCGGATGTCCGGTGACGACAAGGACCGCACGATGACCGACTTCGCGGCCGGTCGCGTGGACGTCCTCGTCGCGACGACCGTGATCGAGGTCGGGGTGGACGTCCCGAACGCGTCGATGATGGCGGTGCTCGACGCCGACCGGTTCGGGGTGTCGCAGCTGCACCAGCTCCGCGGGCGGATCGGACGGGGCCGGCACCGGGGCGTGTGCCTGCTCGTGACCACCGCCGCGGACGACACGACCGCGCGCGAACGCGTCGAGGCGGTCGCGGGATCGGACGACGGGTTCGAACTCGCCCGCGTCGACCTCGAACTCCGACGCGAAGGCGACGTCCTCGGTGAGCGGCAGTCCGGCGGTCGCTCCTCCCTGACCCTGCTGCGCGTCGTCCGGGACGCCGACGTCATCGTCGACGCCCGGGCAGAGGCCGAGCGGGTGCTCGAGCGCGACCCCGGACTCGACGGCGCTCCGGCGCTCGCCGCGGCGCTCGCTCGACGGCTCGACGATGACGACGCCGCGTTCCTCGGCAAGAACTAGGCTCGGTGCATGGCTCAGATCGCGGTCGTCCCCGGTTCGTTCGACCCGGTGACCCTCGGCCACATGGACGTCATCCGCCGAGCCGCCCGCATCTTCGCCGAGGTCCACGTCCTCGTCGTGCACAACCCGGACAAACCGGCGGCCTGGTTCCCGGCCGACGAACGCGTCCGGCTCATCGAGGCCGCCCTGGTGGAGCAGGGCGTCGGCGGGACCGTGCTGGTCGCCACGTGGACGAGGGGTCTGCTCGTCGACTACTGCCGCGAGGTCGGTGCGACCGTCCTCGTGAAGGGGGTCCGCTCCGGCGAGGACGTCGCGTACGAGACCCCGATGGCGATCGTGAACCGCGACCTCGCCGACGTCGACACGGTGTTCCTCGTGCCGGACCCCGCCAACTCGCACGTGTCGAGCTCCCTCATCCGGCAGGTGGCGGCGCTCGGTGGCGACGTCGCACCGTACGTGCCGGCGGTGGTGGCGGCGGCGTTCCGGGACTGACCCGTGCCTCCCGTGACGGCTGCCGAGCGCCCGCGCACCGGCCCGTGGGCGTCAGCGGTGGCGAACGGAGTCGATCGCCGGTAGACTCGCTCCTTGTGCCTCATTTCGTGAAGACCCCCTACACCCTGCCGGTGCGCGACATCGCACACCGTCCGGGGGAGATGCGTGAGCACACTCTCGACATCATCGTCCCGGAGACCCTCGGAGCCGGACCCATCGCTGTCCCGCAGGGCGCGGCGCTCCACCTCGACGTCCGGCTCGAAGGCCTGCACGAGGGCATCCTGGTGTCCGGCACGGCCGAGGCCGAGGCCGTCGGTCAGTGCAGCCGGTGCCTCATCGACATCAGCGAGCCTGTCGAAGTCGATTTCGCCGAGCTGTTCACGTATGATGCTTCGGAGGATTCGGATTACGAGGTTCACGACGACCACGTGGATTGTGAACCCGTCGTCCGAGACGCGGTGGTGCTGGCACTGCCGTTCCAGCCGGTCTGCCGGCCGGATTGTCCAGGTCTGGACCCGGTGACGGGCGAGCGCCTGGCGGATGTCGGCGAACGCGACGCCCCCGAGGACCTCGATCCTCGATGGGCCGCGCTCTCCGGACTCCGCGTCGACGAGCGAGCTGCTGCAGAGCAGACGGACTCCGAGACCGACCGCACGAACTGACGAGACCACCGACCGCGATGCCCGGCCGGAGCAGCAGGCACCGACGTCCACCAGGACGTCACCACTGCAGCACGCCGGGCACAGACGAACCACGCACAGACAAGAGAGATGAACCATGGCTGTTCCGAAGCGCAAGAAGTCCCGCGCCAACACCCACGCCCGCCGCTCGCAGTGGAAGGCCGCTCCCGTGACCCTGGTGAAGACGGTCGAGAGCAACGGCTCGGTCACCTACAGCCTGCCGCACCGCGCCAAGGTCGTCGAGGACAGCGCCGGCACCCCGCTCTACATGGAGTACAAGGGCCGCAAGGTCGCCGACGTCTGATCGGTCCGCACTCGTGACAGCAGCGTCCGGCACCAAGGGCCACGGCCCGAATGGGTCGGGCGCTGCTCGTCTGCGCGCCCGGCGGCCCGGTGCCGACGAACTCCTCGCCGTCCTGCAGGTCGACGCCGCACCGGCGCTCATCGACCTCGCGCTGACCCATCGCTCGTTCGCGTACGAGCACGGCGGGATCGCGCACAACGAGCGTCTCGAGTTCCTCGGGGACTCGATCCTCGGACAGGCGGTGACGGTGAAGCTCTACCGCGACTACCCGGACGTCGACGAGGGCGAGTTGGCGAAGCGACGCGCGAGCCTCGTGTCGACCGTCGCGCTCGCCGAGATCGCGCGGATCATCGAGCTCGGCCCGTTCCTGAAGCTCGGCCGTGGTGAGGAACTCACCGGGGGGCGCGACAAGTCGTCGATCCTCGCGGACACGGTCGAAGCGCTGATCGGTGCGACCTACCTGTCCGCCGGTCCCGACGCCGCGACCGCGCTCGTGCTCCGACTCGTACAACCGCTCCTGATCGACCCGGAGCGGTTCGGTGCCGCGATGGACCCGAAGACGAGCCTGCAGGAGCTGGCGTCCGGCCAGAACCTCGGGAGTCCGGCGTACCGGGTGACCGAGACGGGCCCGGACCACGACAAGACGTTCTCCGCGACGGTCGTCATCCAGGGCGACGACATCGCGGTCGGGACCGGCTCGAGCAAGAAGAACGCCGAGATGGCGGCTGCGCTGGACGCCTGGACGCGCCTGTCGGGTCGCGCGGAACCGGGGACGGCCGCGGAGCCGGACACCGCCGCGGAACCGGACCCGGCCGCAGAGCCGGACACCGCCGCACGGTCGGCCGGCGAGTAGCCGTGCCGGAACTGCCCGAGGTCGAGGTCGTCCGCGCCGGCCTCGAACCAGCCGTCAGCGGTGCCCGGGTCATCGCCGTCCGCGTCGACGACGAGCGTGCACTGACCCGGCACGACGGGCCAGCCGAGGACTTCGTCGATCGGCTGACCGGCCGCACCATCGCTGCCGCCGTCCGTCGCGGCAAGTTCATCTGGATGCCTCTCGACGACGTCGGCGCCGGCCCGGAGGCGCTCGTCGCCCACCTCGGCATGAGCGGGCAGATCCTCCTCGGCCGCGGGCGTGCCGCAGCGACCCACCGCCGCATCGTCCTCGACGTCCAGCCGGCCTGGACCGACGCCGCCGGAGTCCCGGAGCAGCCGGTCGAGCTCGAGTTCGTCGACCAGCGCACGTTCGGGTCGATGGCGATCGACCGGATGGTGCCGACTGCGGACGGTGCTCCGGCCGGGAGCGCCGGCACGATCGACTCCGAGCAGCCGGACGCGATGTGGCGGCGGAGCATCCCGATCCAGGTCGCGCACATCGCTCGGGACCCGCTCGATCCGGCCTTCGACGCCGACCTGTTCATCGCACGCGCCCGCAAGCGGAACAGCGGGATCAAGCGCGTGCTCCTCGACCAGGGGATCATCAGCGGGATCGGGAACATCTACGCCGACGAGTCGCTCTGGGCCGCGAAGCTGCACCACGACCGTCCAGCGAACCGGTTGCCGCGCGCCACCCTGCTGCACCTGCTCGACGAGGTCCGGGGCGTCCTCGCCCGCGCGCTCCAGGACGGCGGGACGAGTTTCGACGCCCAGTACGTCAACGTGAACGGCCAGTCCGGGTTCTTCTCGCAGCGCCTCGCCGTGTACGGCCAGCAGGGCAAGCCATGCCCGCGGTGCGGAGCGGTCATCGTCCGGGAGTCGTTCATGAACCGCTCGAGCCACCGCTGCCCGGTCTGCCAACGCCCGCCGCGCTGACGCGCGGACCACCCCGCCGCACTGACGCCCGGACCGCCTGCCCCGCCACGCGCCGCGGCGACCGACCGGGCGACTGCCCCTGCGCTACCCTGTCGCCAACCCAGCCGCAGCGGGAGGACCGTCCGTGTACCTGAAGAGCCTGACCCTCCGTGGGTTCAAGTCCTTCGCACAGCCGACCACGTTCGCGTTCGAGCCCGGCGTCACCTGCATCGTCGGCCCGAACGGCTCCGGCAAGTCCAACGTCGTGGACGCCCTCGCCTGGGTGATGGGCGAGCAGGGCGCCAAGACCCTCCGCGGCGGCAAGATGGAGGACGTCATCTTCGCCGGGACCTCGACCCGCGGGCCCCTCGGCCGCGCGCAGGTCACCCTGACGATCGACAACACCGACGGCCTCCTGCCGATCGACTACTCGGAGGTGACGATCTCGCGGACGCTGTTCCGGAACGGCGGGAGCGAGTACGCGATCAACGGCGAGAACTGCCGACTGCTCGACGTCCAGGAGCTGCTGAGCGACACCGGCCTCGGCCGTGAGATGCACGTCATCGTCGGCCAGGGACAGCTCGACCGTGTCCTGCACGCGACCCCGGAGGACCGTCGCGGCTTCATCGAGGAGGCCGCGGGGATCCTCAAGCACCGCCGCCGGAAGGACAAGACGCTCCGCAAGCTCGACGCGATGCAGGCGAACCTGACGCGGCTGTCCGACCTCGCAGGGGAGATCCGACGACAGCTCAAGCCCCTCGGTCGGCAGGCCGAGGTGGCGCGGAAGGCGCAGTCCGTCGCCGCGGTCGCCCGGGACGCCAAGGCCCGGATCCTCGCCGATGACGTCGTCCGGCTCCGTCGTGAGCTGTCCGAGCACACGGCCGTCGAGACCGGGCAGAAGAGCGAACGCATCGTCCTCCAGGAGCGGCTCGAGCAGGCCAGGACCCGCCGGCAGCACATGGAGCAGCGGATGGTCGGCGACGACGTCGACCGTGCCCGCACCGTCGTGCACGGTCTCGAGAGCGTGCAGGAGCGCCTCCGCGGACTGTCGAGTCTCGCGAACCAGCGGCTGCTGCTCCTCGCCCAGCAGGCCGACACCCCGACGCAGGGTCCGACCGTCACGGCGAGCATGGTGGCGGACGCGCGCGACGAGGCCGTCCGGCTGGGCGGCGTGGCGGACGAGCGGCACGGTGCTCTGGCCGAGGCGGCGGCGGCGGTGTCGCGCGCCCGTGCCGACCTCGACACGCTCGACGAGGAGATCGCCGCCCAGAGCGCGCTCGTCGCACAGCACGACCTCGAGGCGGCGCGGGTCGGCAACCGCGTCGACGTCGCGCGGTCCGGGGTCACCGCGGCCTTGAACGACCGCGAGCGCCGGGAACGGGCGCTCCGCGAGGCCGAGCAGCGCGCCGAGACCGCCGCGGCCCAGCTCGCCGGGATCGCGGCGGACCCACGGTTCGACACCGAGCTGCTCGAGGTCGACGAGGACGACCTCACCGCGCGGCTCACCGCTGCCCGGCACCGACTCGAAGCGGCCCAGGCGAGCCGGGACGCCGAGCGCGAACGACTCCACACGCTCGAGCGCGAACGAGACGCGCTCGACGCCAGGGTCGCGGCACTCGCCCTCTCCCTCGACGTGCGCGACGGCTCGCAGGCGCTCATCGACGCCGGTCGCCCGGGCATCGTCGGCCGCCTCGCCGACCACCTCACCGTGCAGCCCGGGTACGAGGCCGCCGTCGCGGCCGCCCTCGACGGTCTGGCCGACGCGGTGCTCGCCGAGACCCTCGCCGGTGCGCTCGGCGCGGTCGCCGCGGCCCGCGACGACGACCTCGGACGCATCGACGTCGTCGTCGCCGACACCGCGCCGCGGACGACGACGCTCCCGGACGCCCTCCCGTCCGGTCTCCGCCGGGCACTCGACGTCGTCGACGGGCCGGCCGGCATCGCCGCGCTGCTCGCGGACACGGTCATCACCGAGCGCGGTGCCGACCCCGGGACGGACCCCGCCGGACTGGAGGCACTGCTCACCGCCGCGCCGCAGGCGACGGTCGTCACGGTGTCCGGGGACGTCGTCCGGCTCGCCCTCGTGACGGGGGGTGTCGGTCGGTCGACCTCCCGGCTCGAGCTCGCCGCGGAGCGCGACGACGCATCCAGCCGGCGCGAGGCCGTCGCGACGGACGCGGAGGACGCGGCCACGGGCCTCCAGGCCGCGCGGAGCGCCGCGGACGCCGCACGGGGCGAGGCGGAGGAGGCCGACCGTGTCCTGCGCAGCACTGCGGCGGCGCGCGCGGACTACGACCGGACGACCGCGTCCGCGCGGGCCCGCGCCGAGAACGCGGCGGCCGAGGTCGAGCGACTCCGTGCCGCGCTCGACGAGACGACGGGCAGTGTCGAGACGGCCGAGGAGGCCTTCGCGTCCGCCGAACGCGAGCGAGCGGCGTTCCTCGCGACACCGCGGCCGGTCCTCGACGCGTCGGCGCGCGGGGACCTCCTCGCCGAACTGGAACGCGCCCGCAACGCCGAGGTCGAGCAGCGGATCCAGGTCGAGACGGTCCGGGAGCGAGCCCGCGCCGAGCAGACACGAGCGGACCAGCTCGCCGAACGACTCGACGCCGAGCGCGCGGCGGCCGAGGAACAGGCGCGCCTCGCGGTCGTCCGGCGTCTGCAGATCGAGCGTGCCGAGCGGGTGCTCGCCGACCTGCCGGTGGTCCTCGACGCGGTCGACCGGTCCGTCGCGGCCGCGCGGGTCCAGCTGGGGGAGCGGGAGTCGGAGCGGACGAAGCGCAACACCGAGCTGCAGGCAGTCCGCGTCGAGGAGCAGCAGCTGCGTGATCGGCTCCAGGCCGTGACGGACGGCGTGCACTCGCTCGAGATGGAGATCTACGAGAAGAAGCTCCACGTGTCGTCGCTCGTCGAGCGTGCCGGGAGCGAGCTCGGTCTCGTCGAGGAGATCCTCGTGGCGGAGTACGGGCCGGCCGTGCCGGTGCCCGTCGACGTGCTCGTCGATCCGCGAGTGCTCGCCCGTCGACACCGTGAGGCGCTGCGTGCTGCTGCCGCGGACCCGTCCGCGCTCGCCGGCGACGCGGGCAGAGCGGAGGACGACATGGCCATCGACACCGTCCACGACGGCACGCCGGTCGGCGACCAGCTCGTCGGCGACCAGCTCGTGGGCGACCAGCTCGTGGGCGACCAGCCGATCGACCTGGCCGGGGTCCCGACGGTGCCGTACGTCCGCGCCGAGCAGGAGCGCCGACTGCGGGACGCCGAACGCGACCTCGGGCAGCTCGGGAAGGTGAACCCCCTCGCCCTCGAGGAGTTCCAGGCGCTCGAACAACGGCACCGGTTCCTGACCGAGCAGCTCGAGGACCTCACGAGGACCCGCGGCGACCTGCTGACGATCATCGCCGAGCTCGACGAGAAGATGCAGACGATCTTCGCGGCGGCGTTCGAGGACACCCGCGCGGCGTTCGACGAGGTGTTCCCGATCCTGTTCCCGGGCGGCTCGGGCTCGATCGTCCTCACCGACCCCGAGGACCTGCTCACCACGGGCATCGACGTCACCGTGAAGCCCGCCGGCAAGAAGATCGACCGGCTGACACTGCTGTCCGGCGGCGAGCGGTCCCTGGCCGCGATCGCCCTGCTCGTCGCGATCTTCACCGCCCGGCCGAGCCCGTTCTACATCATGGACGAGGTCGAGGCGGCCCTCGACGACGCCAACCTCGGGCGGCTGCTGACGGTGTTCGGACGTCTCCGGGCATCGAGCCAGCTCATCGTCATCACGCACCAGAAGCGCACCATGGAGATCGCCGACGCGCTGTACGGGGTGTCGATGCGGCAGGACGGGATCACCGCGGTCGTCGGGCAGCGGGTGCAGGAGTCGGTCCCGGCCTGACCGTTCCGCAACGCACCAACATGGCCGCTTCGCGCAGTGGTGTGCCCTGGCGCGACGTGGCTGACCTGGTGTTTCGTGGAGGGGCCCATCAGAGATCCAGGCGCGTCCAGATCATCCGGCCGCGGCCGTCGTCCGGCTCGGGGCGGTCGGTCCGGACGAACCCGAGCTTCTCCACGACGCGGAACGACGTCGTGTTCCACTCCCGGATCGTCGCCCAGAGCCGCTCGTACCCCGCTGCTCGTGCAGCGTCGACCACGGCGGCGGCCGCCTCCGTCGCGTACCCGTGACCGTGGACGCGCTCGAACAGCTCGTAGGCGAGCTCCGGCTCGTCCGCGGTCGATCGTCCCACGACGAGACCGCAGTACCCGATGGTGTCCTGTTCGTGGATGCGCCGGACGGGGTACAGCGGGATGCCGGACCGGGCCGCGGTGTCCTGGAGCGTCGCGATCGAGGCGAGTCGTGCCTCCCGGCCGGGTCTGCCGCTGGTCCGCGGTGTCGCCGCCTCACCACGCGCCGCCGCGGCAGCGCTCCGCTCCGCGACGAGGTCGCCGTACCAGGACGCGTCCGCGTCGGCCCACGCGTCGAGGACCAGGCGTTCGGTCTGGAGGCGCGGTGCGAGTGGGCGGGGCATGCCCCGACGGTAGTCCCCGCCCACGAAACACAACGTCGGCCGGTCCTCGCAGCGCTGTACCTCTGCGAGAAGCGGCCGAGTTGGTGTTCAGCGGAAGGGTCGGGAAGGGTCAGGCGTCGACGGACTTCGCCGCGTGCTTGTCGATCGGCTCGCCACGCTTCGCCCGCCGACCGGACACCACGAGGCTCGCCGTCGCCGCCACCGCGATCGTCAGCAGGATGAACGACAGGGAGAACCAGATCGGGATCTCGGGCGCCCACTCGACGTGCTCGCCACCGTTGACGAACGGCAGCTCGTTGACGTGCAGGGCGTGGAGGACGAGCTTCACGCCGATGAACGCGAGGATGACCGCGAGGCCCTGTCCGAGGTAGATGAGGCGCTCGAGCAGGCCCGAGATGAGGAAGTACAGCTGGCGGAGTCCGAGCAACGAGAAGGCGTTCGCGGTGAACACGATGTAAGGGTCCTGCGTCAGGCCGAAGATCGCGGGGATGGAGTCGAGCGCGAACAGCACGTCCGTGAACCCGATCGCGAGCATCACCAGGAAGATCGGGGTGAAGAGCCGCTTGCCGTCCACCCGGGTCGTGAGCTTGTCGCCGTCGTAGTCGTCCGAGGTGGGCACCACGCGACGGAGGATGCGGATGAGCCGGGAGTCGCCCTCCTCGCCGGAGTGTCCGCCCTTGATCTGGCTCCACGCGAGCCAGAACAGCAGCGCACCGAAGAGGTAGAAGACCCACGAGAAGTTGTCGATGATCGTGACACCGAGGCCGATGAACACGCCCCGGGCGACGAGGGCGATCGCCACCCCGACGAGGAGGACCTTCTGCTGGAACTCCTTCGGCACCGCGAAGCTCGTCATGATGATGAGGAACACGAAGAGGTTGTCGACGCTCAGCGCCTTCTCCGTGAGCCACCCGGCGAAGTACTCGCCGCCGGCCTGACCACCGCCGAACACCCAGATCCCGACACCGAAGACGATCGCGAGGGCGATGTACACGCTCGACCAGATCGCGGACTCGCGGATGTGCGGGACATGCGGTGTGCGGACGTGCGAGTAGAAGTCGAACACGAGCAGCGCGAGGATGCTGGCGATCGTGATGAGCCAGACGGAGAGATGGACGTCCATGGGTGCCTCCAGTGCAGTGCGCGGACCATCAACGGGTCCGCGACAGGGACTGAAGGTCTCTTCCGTCATGCAGACGCATGACCGGTGGCACCGGATCCGGATCTGACCGGACCGTACTGACGACACCACCGCAGGAGGAATACTCCCCTTCGTGCTTTGAGCGTACCGGGGATCCGGGGCCGATGCCGCGCCCTAAGCTGGGAACATGGCGAGTTCGTGGTCCCTGTCCTCTCGGTTGCGTGGTCTGTTCCAGCGACGGACGATCGACGAGACCACGTGGGAGGACCTCGAGACGGCCCTGATCGGCGCGGACTTCGGTCCGGACATCAGCGAGGAGATCATCGAGGACCTCCGCGCCCGGGTGGACCGCTACCAGACCACCGACCCCGCCGACCTCAACCGCATGCTCCGCGAGGTGCTCGAGGAACGGCTGTCGAAGCTCGACACGACCCTGAAGCTGTCCGCGCGGCCCGCGGTGGTGCTCGTCGTCGGGGTGAACGGCGTCGGCAAGACGACGACCATCGGCAAGTTCGCGAAGTTCCTGAAGACCTACGACCGCACCGTCGTCGTCGGCGCGGCGGACACGTTCCGCGCGGCCGCCGTCGAGCAGGTCTCCACATGGGCCGAGCGCGCCGGAGCCCGGGTCGTCCGACCGTCGCAGCCCGGGCAGGACCCGGCCTCGGTCGCGTACCAGACCGTCGAGACCGCCATCCGCGAGGGCATCGAGATCGTCGTCATCGACACCGCGGGTCGGCTCCACACCAAGGCCGGACTCATGGACGAGCTCGGCAAGATCAAGCGCGTCGTCGAGAAGCAGACGGAGATCGCCGAGGTGCTGCTGGTGCTCGACGCGACGACCGGGCAGAACGGGCTCGCGCAGGCGCAGGCGTTCATCGAGGGTGCGGGCGTCACCGGGCTCGTGATCACGAAGCTCGACGGTTCGGCCAAGGCCGGGTTCGTGTTGAGCGTGCAGGAGAAGACCGGGATCCCGATCAAGCTCATCGGGCAGGGCGAGGGCATCAACGACCTCACCGGCTTCACCCCGCACGTGTTCGTCCAGAACCTGGTCGGCTGACCGGCCGTTCCGCCGCACCGGCCCACCCGGAGGCACCGACCCACCCGAAGGGAACGGCCCGCTCGGAGGTACCGACCCACCCGGAGGCACCGACCCGCTCGGCCGGACCGACCGCGTAACGCGAGGCCGACCGGACGGGTATCGTCGGCGCCGCCCGACGCACTCGTCGACGCGACGTTCCCATCCGGAGGTGCCCCATGCCCGCCCTGCTCATCATCGCCATCGTCATCGGTGTGATCTTCCTGTTCGTCGGCGGCTTCGTCGCGGCGCTCAAGTTCCTGCTCTGGATCGGCATCGTCCTCGTGCTCCTCTCCGTGATCGGCTGGCTGCTCCGCTCGATCCGAGGTCGCGGGGCGTAGTCCCCCCGCGCCGCCCGCCCGCGCCCGCGCCACACGCGAGGTCTCCGCTCGAGATCGCACAACACGCCGTCTCCCCGCTACGGGAGGCGGCGTGTTCTGCGATCCGGGCGACCCGCACGCGGCGCGTCGTGCGATCTGGGCGACCCGCACGCGGCGCGTCGTGCGATCCGGGCGGCCCGCGGCTCAGACCGCCTGACGGCCCGGGGCGGCGTCGAGCAGGTGGGACAGGTGCTCCGGCACCACGCCGCCGCGCGCCACCGTCGCCCGCGCCCAGAGCCGCCCCGCCCGGTACGACGAGCGGACGAGTGGCCCCGCGAGGACCCCGGCGAAGCCCATCGTCTCCGCGACCTCCCGCAGTTCGACGAACTCCTCGGGCCGCACCCAGCGGGCGACCGGCAGGTGCCTCGGCGACGGCCGGAGGTACTGCGTCAACGTGATGATGTCCGTACCGGCGTCGCGCAGCCGCTGCAGTGCCTCGAGCACCTCGTCGCGTTCCTCGCCCATCCCGAGGATGAGGTTCGACTTCGTGACGAGCCCGGCGTCACGCCCCTGCGCGATGACGTCGAGCGACCGCTCGAACGTGAACGCCGGCCGGATCCGCTTGAAGATGCGCGGCACGGTCTCGACGTTGTGCGCGAACACCTCGGGCCGGGCGTCGAACACCTGCTGCAGGAGCGCGGGGACGCCGTTGAAGTCGGGGACGAGGATCTCGACGCCGGTCCCGGGCGACGCCGCGTGGATCGCCCGGATGGTCTCGGCGTAGAGCCAGGCACCGCCGTCGTCGAGGTCGTCCCGCGCGACCCCCGTCACCGTGGCGTAGCGGAGGCCCATCGAGAGCACGGACGCAGCGACCCGCGCGGGCTCGCCACGGTCGAGCGGCGTCGGCTTCCCCGTGTCGATCTGGCAGAAGTCGCACCGGCGCGTGCACTGCGAGCCGCCGATGAGGAACGTCGCCTCGCGGTCCTCCCAGCACTCGAAGATGTTCGGGCAGCCGGCCTCCTGGCACACCGTGTGGAGCTGCTGCTCCCGGACCAGTCCACTCAGCGCCCGGAATTCCGGTCCCTGCGTCGCCCGGGTCTTGATCCACGACGGCTTCGTCTCGATCGGGGTCTCGGCGTTCCGGGCTTCGACCCGGAGCATCCGCCGTCCCTCCGGCGCGAGCGTCATGCGGCGACCGCCGCGGCGGTCGGGACGGCGGTGAGCGCGGTCGCGTCCGGCTGCCGGCGCACGTCCGCGAGATGTGATCCGGACTGGAGGAGCGACACGGCCTCCAGGATCAGGGTCGCCATGGTCTCGCGCACGTCGACCGGGTCGACGCGACGACCGAGCACGCGCGAGAGCGTGGTCACTCCGGCGTCGGCGATGCCGCACGGCACGATCGCGCCGTACGAGTCGAGGCTGTTCGAGCAGTTCAGCGCGATGCCGTGCGTCGTGACGAGGTCCGCGACGTGCAGCCCGATCGCGCCGACCTTCTCGGCAGCACGACCCGTCCCGACCCACGCGCCGCTCCGCCCCTCGATTCGTCGAGCCGCCACCCCGACGGACGCGGCGGTGTCGATGAGCACCTGCTCGAGGTCGCGCACCCAGGCGACGACGTCGAGCGGTTCCGGGAGGCGGACGACCGGGTAGGCGACGAGCTGCCCGGGGCCGTGCCAGGTGATCCGCCCACCGCGGTCGGTCGCCACCACGGGGGAGCCGTCGGTCGGCAGGTCGCCCGGTTCGGTGCGACGTCCGGCGGTGTACACGGACGGGTGCTCGCAGAGGACGACGGCACCGAGGGACCGGTCGGCGCGGACCTCGGCTGCGATGCGGTGCTGGAGCGCGACCCCGTCACGGTAGTCGAGCGGGGCGTCGTGTCGCAGCACTGTGGGTTCCGGCATGCGAGGACCCTACCCGGTTTGTTGTATTGAGTACAGAAACCGATCTGCCGGGCGCATGCCCTCCCTCCCCGTCGACCGGTGCCGCCGGTCGGACGCACCCTTGTAGAATCGTCCGCACCATGGCGCAATTCGGCTCACTCTCCGACCGGCTCACCGAGACCTTCCGCAACCTGCGGTCCAAGGGACGGCTCACGCCGTCCGACGTGGACGGCACCGTTCGCGAGATCCGGCGTGCCCTGCTCGACGCGGACGTGGCGCTCGAGGTCGTCAAGGCCTTCACCGCCGCGGTGCGCGAGCGTGCGCTCGGGGACGAGGTCAACAAGGCGCTGAACCCGGCGCAACAGGTCGTCCAGATCGTCAACGAGGAGCTCGTCCAGATCCTCGGCGGCCAGCAGCGTCGCCTCGAGTTCGCCAAGCGTCCGCCGACGGTGATCATGCTCGCAGGCCTCCAGGGTGCGGGCAAGACGACCCTCGCCGGCAAGCTCGGCAAGTGGCTCAAGAAGGACGGGCACACGCCGATGCTCGTCGCGGCGGACCTCCAGCGTCCGAACGCCGTGCAGCAGCTCCAGGTCGTCGGCGAGCAGGCCGGGGTCGAGGTGTACGCACCCGAGCCGGGCAACGGCACGGGCGACCCGGTCAAGGTCGCGAAGAACGCGATCAAGGTCGCCGAACAGCGCCAGTACGACACGGTCATCGTCGACACGGCCGGGCGACTCGGCGTCGATGCCGAACTGATGAAGCAGGCCGCGAACATCCGCAAGGCCGTCGACCCGGACGAGGTCCTGTTCGTCATCGACGCGATGATCGGGCAGGACGCGGTCGTCACCGCCCGGGCCTTCCAGGAAGGCGTCGACTTCACGGGTGTCGTGCTGTCGAAGCTCGACGGCGACGCCCGCGGTGGTGCAGCCCTGTCCGTGGCGAGCGTCACCGGCCGGCCGATCATGTTCGCCTCCACCGGCGAGGGCCTCGACGACTTCGAGCCGTTCCACCCGGACCGGATGGCGAGCCGCATCCTCGACCTCGGCGACATCCTCAGCCTCATCGAGCAGGCGCAGAACGCCTTCGACGAGGACGAGGCCCGCGCCGTCGCAGAGAAGATCGCGACCGACTCCTTCACCCTGAACGACTTCCTGCAGCAGATGCAGCAGCTCCGCAAGGCCGGCTCGATCAAGGGCATGCTCGGCATGCTCCCGGGTGCCAAGGGCATGAAGGAGGCCCTCGAGAACTTCGACGAGCGCGAGATCGTCCGGACCGAAGCGATCATCCAGTCGATGACACCGCAGGAGCGCGCCCTCCCGAAACTCCTGAACGGCTCCCGGCGCCTCCGGATCGCGCGGGGTTCCGGCTCCACGGTGACCGAGGTCAACTCGCTCGTGAACCGCTTCGAGCAGGCCGCCAAGATGATGAAGACCGTCGCGAAGGGCGGCGTGCCGCAGGTCCCCGGCATGGGGCCGATCCCCGGCGCCGGCTACGCGGGCAAGCGACCGCAGCCCAAGAAGAAGGGCTCGAAGGCGGGCAACCCGGCCAAGCGCGCCGCGCAGAACGCCGCCATCGCGAGCGGTGCCCCCGCGCCCTCGAACGCCCCGGCCGGCGGCGGGTTCGGGCTCGGCGGTGCGAAGAACCCGAAGGCGCCGACCGATGAGGAGATGCAGGCGCTCGGCAAGTTCCTGAAGCGCTAGCCCCCTCCGCGAAACACCAGGTTGGCCGCTCGTCGCAGAGGTGTTGCCCTGCGAGAAGCGGCCAACCTTGCGTGTCGCGGGTCGGATCGCCTCAGCGGGTGATCTTGGTGACGGTGACGGGGGACCCCCAAGTGTTCACGAGCCCACTGCGAACGGTGATCGTGCCGGGCGCCCGGAGATCGGTCGGCAGGACGACGGCGGCGGTGAACTCGCCGGTCTCCGAATCAGTGAGCGTCGCCGCAGGGACGTTCGAGTCGACGATCCGGTCGATCTCGGCCTGCGGTTGCGTGCCCTCGAGCGCCCGGAGCTGGGCATCGATCTCGTCCTCTGGGAGCGCATCGCCGACCTTCGCGTCCGCCGGGTCCACGACGGGTTCGAGAAGCGGTCGGACTGCGCCGGATGGGTCGCCGGGCGGAGCGGCGAACGCCGGCATGGCGAATGTGAGCGCCGTCCCCGTGGCGATCGCGATGGCCCCGGCCGTGATCGCCGGTCGTGTGAACCGCATTGTCGACTCCGTTCTGCACGCCACCATGGCCTGCAGAACAACTGACCAACACGTCAAACACGAGTCCGCAATGTCAGATGAAGCGGGGGAGGCTCTCCCGCAGCTCGCCGACCAGGGAGTGCACCACGGCTCGGAGGTCCCCGTCGTGCTGTGCGGCGACGGCGTGCTGCCGCTGGTACGACGCGCCATCGGCGATGATCCGCTCGAGGCCGTACAGCTCCTCGACGCAGCCGAGCCGGTCGGCGACGGGTTCGAGACGCGCCAGGAGGTCGTGCAGGTCGTCCGTCACGAGGCGTTCGTCGCCCTGGGCGTTCAGGATGATCTCCGCGTCCATGCCGTAGCGGGCCGCACGCCACTTGTTCTCGCGGACGAACCACGGCTGCATGGTGGGCAGGGTCTCGCCGGCGTCGAGGCGGTCGGAGGACTCCGTCACGAGGCACTGCGTCAGCGCCGCGATCGTGGCGACCTCGTCGACGGTGCTGATCCCGTCGAACACGCGGGTCTCGAGCGTGCCCCACTTCGGTGACGGCCGGAGGTCCCACCGGAGCTCGGAGTGGTCGTCGATCACCCCGGTGCGGGTCATGTCCTGCACCATCTCCTCGTAGTTCGCCCACGCGCCGAACTGCGGCGGCAGACCGGCCGTCGGGAGCTGCTGGAACATCATCGCGCGGTTCGAGGCGTAGCCGGTGTCGTCCCCGTTCCAGAACGGGCTCGACGCCGTGAGCGCCTGGAAGTGCGGAACGTAGGCGAGCATCGCACCGAGGATCGGCAGCGCCTTGTCCCGATGATCGATGCCGACGTGCACGTGGACGCCCCAGATCAGCATCTGCCGTCCCCACCAGCGGGTCCGGTCGATGAGGGTCGCGTACCGCTCGCTGTCCGGCGTCACCTCCTGGTCCGCCCACAGCCCGAACGGATGCGTCCCGGAACAGAGCACGTCGACGCCCTCCGCGTCGGCGGCGTCGACCACGGCGGCCACAGTCCCGGCGAGGTCCCGCACCGCTCCGGCGACGGTGTCGTGCACACCCGTGACGGTCTCGACGGTGTTCGTCAGCAGCTCCGTCGTCACTGCCTCTGCGCGGTCGAGACGCGACCGCGCGGCCGGGATCACCTCCGGAGCCGCGGGCACGAGGTCGCCGGACGTCCGGTCGACCAGCGCCAGCTCCCACTCGATGCCGAGGGTGGACGGACGGGACGGGGCGAACTCGATGTCCATGACGTCATCCTGCCGGTCCGTTGTCGGACACGCACAACACCGGGGGCGCGGAGTCGTGCGCGACGCGATTTCTCCGAGAGTGCTGTGAGGCGTAGCGTGGACGGCAGTTCGTCAGGAAGAGGTACGCATGCAGCTGGTCGTGCGCGGCACGTCCGCACCACTCGCCGGGGAGCTCGACATCCCGGTGTCCAAGTACCACGCGCACCGTGCGCTCGTCCTCGCCTCGCTCGCCGAGGGCACGAGCATCGTCTCGGGCATCAGCGCGACGCGGCAGGTCGAGTGGACGATCGGGACACTCCGGGCGCTCGGTGTGGAGATCAGCCGTCGGGGGAACGACTACGTCGTCACCGGCCTCGGCGGTCGGTACCGGGCGACCGACGTCGTCGACCACGGCTCACGCGGCGCCGACGGCCTGCTCAACATGGGGTCCTCGGGCACGACCCTGTACTTCATGACGGGGCTGGCGTCCCTCACGGACCGGCCGATGACCCTCACCGGGATGAAGTACTTCCAACGTCGTCCGATCAAGGCACTCCTCGACTCGCTGACCCAGATGGGCGTCGAGCTCGAGGCGACGAACGACTGCCCGCCCGTGACCGTCCAGCCGCGGCGTCCCCGCGGCGGCGACGTCTCGATCGCCGGCACCCTGTCGCAGTGGATCTCGGGCCTCCTCCTCGTCGCGCCGTTCGCCGAGCAGGACACCCGCATCCACGTCACCGGAGGGCGACTCAACGAGCAGCCGTACGTCGAGCTGACGATCCGGATGATGCGGCAGTTCGGCCTCGTCGTCGAGCACTCGGACGACTGGCTCGAGTACCGGATCCCCGCGAACCAGCGAGCCACCCCGCACGACTACGTCATCCCGCCGGACATCGGCTCCGCCGCCTTCGGCATCGCGGCCGCGGCCATCCGCCCCTCCGACGTGCTGTTCCGCGGCATGACCTCGTTCCGGACGGCGGACACCGACCACCCGGAGAGCGAGTTCCTCGACCTCGCGACCGCGATGGGTGTCGACATGTCCGTCGACGACGCCACCGGGTTCGTCCGCGTCCGCTCCGACGGTGCGCCGCTCCGGCCCCTCGACATCGACTGCCAGCCCATCCCGGACCTGCTGCCGGTGCTCTCGACGATGGCCACCTTCGCCGAGGGCACCAGCCGGCTCTGGAACGTCGCGCACATCCGGCTCAAGGAGTCCGACCGGGTCGCGGCGATGCTGCAGCTGAACCGGATGGGCGGTCGTGCCGAGCAGGGCGCCGATGAGCTGCGGGTGACGGGCGTCCGCACGCTGACCGGTTCGCCGATGTCTTCCTTCAACGACCACCGGGTGCTCATGTCGCTCGCCGTCGCCGCGTCGAAGGCCGACGGCGTGTCCGCGCTCACCTACCCTCGCGCCTACCGGATCTCGTACCCGACGTTCCTCGAGGCGATGAACTCCGTCGGGCTCGCGATGGAGGTGGGCGACGCCGAGGCCGCGTTCGCCGCCGGCGCCGGGGACGCCGAGGGCACGGACGGGTTCGACCCGGAGCACGGCGTCGAGGACGTCGACGTCGCGACGACGACCACGGCGCGGGAGGCCGACGTGCCGGCGGGGCTCGACGCCGATCCGCTGGTCCTCAGCGAGCGGGTGCGGGCGCTTTCCACGAGCGATCCCGACGCCGCAGCGGTGATCGAGGTCGGCGGCCCGGAACCGGTGACGACCAGCTGGCGGGAGCTGCAGGAGGAGGCCGACAAGGTCTCCGCACTGCTCCTCGAGCTCGGTGTCCGACCTGGCGAGTCGGTGGCGATGCAGCTGCCGAACTGGCGGGAGTTCGTCGCGATCACCCTCGGCGCGATCCAGATCGGTGCCGTCGCGACCCCGATCATGCCGGTGTTCGGTCCGCGCGAGTCGGCGATGACGCTCTCGCGGTCGCGCGCCCGGGTCGTGTTCCTGCCGAACGTGTTCCGGAAACGGCGCCCGGCACTGGAGATGCTCGACATCGTCGCCGAGGCGAAGGCCCAGCGCCGTCGTCTCGCCGTCGAGCACGTCGTCGTCATCCGGTCCGAGGCCCGCGGCCAGGGCGACACGCCGACGAGTCTGCCGCCGATCCCGCAGGACGCCCTCGACGCCGTCGCCGCGTCCGAGTGGAAGTGGCGCTACTACGACACCGCCCTGGAGTCGATGGCCCCGGACGTCGCAGCGATCACGGCGATGTCCCCGCGGCCCGACGACGTCTGCCAGCTGCTGTTCACGTCGGGCACGACGGGGGAGCCGAAGGGCGTGCAGCACGCGCACCGGACGCTCGGTCTCGCCACGGCGATGCACGTCGCCCAGTCCGGGCTGGACGGTTCGGACCGGATCTACATCCCCTCGCCGCTCGCGCACCAGACCGGGTTCCTGTACGGCATGCTCCTGGCCTTCCGACTCGGCGTCGCACAGGTCATCCAACCCGTCTGGGACGGCACGGTCGCGCTCCAGCAGGCCTTCGGGACCGCGGGTGCGACCTTCGTCCAGTGCGCGACGCCGTTCCTCACCGACCTCGTCGACCTGGTCGAGGCCGGCGCTCCGGCACCGGAGCACCTGCGGGTCTTCGTCCCGACCGGCGCAGCCGTGCCCCGGGCGCTCGCGCAGCGTGCGAGCACCGTCCTCGGCAGCGCGATCCTCGGTGCGTTCGGGACGAGCGAGACGTGCCTCGGGGCGCTCTCCAGCCCGGACGACGACCCCACGGACGCACACGGCCACGACGGCCGTGCGCTGCCGGGCATCCGCATCCGGATCGTCGACGACGACGGCGTCGAGCAGCCGGCCGGCACCGAGGGCAACTTCGAGTTGCACTCCCCGACGATGTTCGACGGGTACCTCGACCGTCCCGACCTGACCGACGACGTCTTCACGGCCGACGGCTGGTACCGGACGGGCGACCTCGCGACGGTCGACCCGAAGGGGTTCCTGAGCATCACCGGTCGCGTCAAGGACGTCATCAACCGCGGCGGGGAGAAGGTGCCGGTGGTCGAGATCGAGAACCTGCTGTACCAGCACCCGCTCGTCACCGACGTCGCGATCGTCGCGATGCCCGACGACCGACTCGGGGAGCGCGCATGCGCCTTCGTCGTGTCGAGCGCGTCGGACACGCAGCTCGGGTTCGCCGACATGCAGGCGTACCTCGACGCAGCGAACGTGTCGAAGTACTACTGGCCGGAACGCCTGGAGTACGTCCCCGAACTGCCGCGCAACGCGGTCGGCAAGGTCCAGAAGAACGTCCTGCGCGAACGGGCGGCGGAGCTCGTCGAACACGAGCGGACGCAGCATGAGCGGACGCAGCACGAGCGGACGCAGCACGAGCGGACGCAGCACGAGCGGACGCCGGACGACACCCTGACGAAGGAGAACGAGACCCGATGACGATCCTCATGGAACCGCAGACCGAGCAGGCGTTCCAGCAGCTCAAGGACGAGGTGACCGCCTGGGTCGAGGGACCGGGCGAGGCCTTCGCCGACGAGATCGAGCGCACCGGGCAGGTCCCGGCGCGCGTCTTCGAGGAGCTCAAGGACCACGGCTGGCTGTCGCTCGCGGCACCCGTCGAACTCGGCGGGCGCGGCATCCCGTTCTCGCGGTACCTCGAGGTCATGGAGATCGTGTCGCGGTCGCACGCGTCGATCCGGATGCTCGTGCACGTCATCAACGGCACCTGGCGTGCGATGGCGCCGTACGCCACCCCCGCACAGCTCGAGGAGGTCGTCAAGCCGTCGATCGCGGGCGACAAGCTCGTCGCGTTCACGCTGACCGAGGCGACGGCCGGCACCGGCGCCGACATCCGGACGACCGTCCGACGCGAGGGCGACACCTACGTCATGAACGGCGAGAAGCACCTCATCACGTTCGGCGTCAAGTGCGACTACTGGCTCATCGCCGCCCGTCTCGAGGGCTCGACCGGCCAGGACGGCACGGTCGCGTTCCTCATGCCGAACACCGGCCTCCCCGGCACCGAGGTGATCGACGACTCGGACACCATGGGCATCCGCGGGACCGACCACGCGATCCTCCGCTTCACCGACACCCCGATCCCCGCCTCCGCCCGCCTCGGCGAGGAGGGCCAGGGCCTCGAGGTCACACTCGGCGGCTTCCTCCTCCCGAGCCGCGTCTCGGTCGCGATGAGCGCCGTCGGGCTCGCGGAGCGCGCGAACCAGCTCGCCGTCGAGTACGCGAACAAGCGCGAGACCTTCGGCAAGCCGCTGTCGAGCCGCCAGGCGATCCAGTTCTCCCTCGCGGAGAACTACGCCGACATCGCCGCGGCACGGGCCCTCGTGTTCGAGGCCGCCCGGGCGTACGAGGAGGGCCGCGCGGACGCCGGCACCCTGTCGAGCGCGTCGAAGATGATCGCGGTCGACATGCTCGCCCGCGTCACGGACAAGGCACTGCAGGTGCACGGCGGCCAGGGCTACTGGAAGCGCAACACGATCGAACGCGTCTACCGGGACGCGCGCGCGCAGCGTTTCGAGGAGGGCACGAACGAGATCCAGAAGCTCGTCGTCGGCCGCGCCGTCGTCACCGGCAAGGCCGGCTTCTAGACACGCGCCGGACGGGAGGCACGGGGAGGCCCCGTACCGTGCCTCCAGTCCGTACCCTGGTTGCGACCGCAACCGTCACCGGCGCCTGCGGCGCCCGCACACGTGAGGAACACCTTGGCCGAGTCCACCGCCCCCAGCGCTGCTGCGCCGATCGCACTCATCACCGGCGCGTCCCGCGGCATCGGCCGCCTGCTCGCGAAGAAGCTCGGTGCGCGCGGGGTCACGGTCGTCGTGACGTACAAGGGCAACGCCGACCTCGCCGAGGAGTCCCTGGCGGACGTCAAGGCCGCGGGCGGGGACGGCATCACGGCGCAGGTCGACATCGAGGACCCCGCGTCGATCGACGCCCTCTTCGACGTCGTGCGGGACACGTACGGCCGCCTCGACCACTTCGTCGCGAACGCCGCCGCGAGCGCGTTCAAGCCCGTCGCCGACCTGAAGCTGCACCACCTCGACCGCAGCTACGCCACGAACGCCCGGTCCTTCGTGCTCGGTGCCCAGCGGGCCGCCGAGCTCATGGACGGCCCGGGGCGGATCGTCGTGGTCACCTCGTACGGATCGCTCCGGGCGTTCCCGACGTACGCCGCCCTCGGCGCCGCGAAGGCGATGAGCGAGTCCTACATGAAGTACATGGCGGTCGAGTTCGGGCCCCGGCAGATCACCGTGAACGCGGTCAACGGCGGCCTCATCGACACGGACTCCCTCGACTACTTCTACGAGAAGGTCCCCGGGCAGGCGCCGATGCAGACCGTGCTCGAGAAGCTCCCGCTGCAGCGCCCCGGCACTGCGGACGACATGGCCGACGCGGTCGACTTCCTGCTGAGCGACAAGGCGTCGTACATCACCGGGCAGGTCATCTCGGTCGACGGCGGGCTCACCGTCATCGCCCCGCCCTACTGGGCCGACACCACGTCGCCGCTCCGTGACGCGGTCCTGCCCGCCACCGGTCCGTCCGCCGCGGAGTGACCGGGCACCCATGACCGACCTGCTCGCGACGACGGCGTCGCCCTGGACGCTCGGCCCGCTGACGCTCCCGCATCGCGTGGTGATGGGGAGCATGCACACCGGACTCGAGGTCCAGGACGACGGCGGTGCCGCGCTCGCCGCGTTCTACGCCGAGCGCGCCGCCGGGGGAGCGGCACTCCTCATCACCGGCGGCATCGCGATCAGCGACGAGGCACGGGGCGGCCCGGACTTCGCCGTGTTCGGGGTCGACGGCGCCGACGAGCGCTTCCGTGCGGCGGTCGACGCCGTGCACGCCGAGGGCGGGACGATGCTCGCGCAGCTGTTCCACGCGGGGCGCTACGCCCTGGTGCAGGGCATGGTCGACCGCCACGGGGACCCGCAGCGGGCCGTCGCGCCGTCCGCCCTGCCGTGGGCCGCCGCGCGGGGCGTCGTGCCGTCGGCCCTGACCGCGGACGAGGTCGAGCGGACCATCGAGGACTTCGCGGCCGCGGCCCGGCGTGCCCGGGAGATCGGGTTCGACGGCGTCGAGATAATGGCGTCCGAGGGCTACCTCGTCAACCAGTTCTGCTCGCCCCTGACGAACCTCCGCGACGACGCCTGGGGCGGGGACGCCGTCCGACGACGCCGGTTCGCGGTCGCCGTGACGCAGGCCGTCCGCGACGCCGTCCCGGACCTCGCGGTGACGATCCGGCTGTCCGGCGTCGACCTGATGCCGGGGTCGTCGACACCCGATGACGTCGACGCGCTCGTCGCCGAGCTGCTGCCGACCGGCATCGACGGGATCAGCGTCGGTGTCGGCTGGCACGAGTCGCGGACCCCGACCGTGCAGGCCGCCGTGCCGCACGGGGTCTGGCTCGCCTACGTCGAACGCATAGCCAGGGTCGTCCGGGCGTCGCCGTACCCGTCCGTCCGCGTGCTCGCATCGAACCGGATGACGGACCTCCGCGACGTCGAGGACGTCCTCCGCCGTGGACTCGTCGACGCCGTCGCGCTCGCCCGCCCGTTCCTGGCCGACCCCGCGCTCGTGACGACGAGCCTCGCCGGGGACTTCGACCTGGTGAACACCTGCATCGGCTGCAACCAGGCCTGCCTCGACCGGTCGATCGTCGGTGCACCCGTGTCGTGCCTGGTGAACCCCCGGGCGGGGCGCGAGCTCGCGTTCCCGGTGCGCCCGACGACCGACCCCAAGCGCGTCGACGTCGTCGGCGGCGGACCGGCCGGGCTCGCCGCCGCGGTGGACGCCGCCCGTCGTGGGCACACCGTGCACCTCTGGGAGCAGGCCACGACGCTCGGCGGCCAGTTCGAGCTCGCCGCCGTGATCCCGGGCAAGGAGGACTACGCCGCCACCGTCCGGTCGGCGCGCGTCGAGCTCGAACAGCGTGGTGCCACGATCCACCTCGGGACCGCGGCGACGGCGTCGTTGCTCCAGGACAGCGACGTCGTCGTGCTCGCGTCGGGCGTCGTGCCGCGCGAGGTCGACATCCCCGGTGCCGACCTGCCGCACGTGGTCACGTACGAGCACGCACTCCGGAACGGTGTCCCCGCGGGCACCGTCGCGGTCATCGGCGGCGGCGGGATCGGTGTCGACACCGCGGCGTTCCTCGTCGAGTCGCCGTCCGAGGCCGTCCGGGCGGAGGACTTCGACGCCCGCTGGGCCCTCGACGGGTTCGACGGGCTCGTGGGCGACCTGCCCCAGCGCCAGCCGGTTGCCGCTCGGACCATCCGCCCCGGTGCCGACGTGACGGTGCTCCGCCGGTCGGGCAAGTTCGGCCAGGGCGTCGGGATCACCTCGCGCTGGGTGGCGCTCGGGCGACTCCGCGACGCGGGGGTGCAGTTCATCGGCGGCGTCCGCGCCTACGAGGCCATCGAGCCGGGTGTGCTGCGGATCGTCGACGAGGACGGGGTCGCACGGTCGATCCCGGCCGACGTCGTGGTGCTCTGCGCCGGACAGGAGGCGCGGGGCGGGCTGGCAGCGTCCCTCCAGTCCGCTGGTGTGCCGTTCGCCGTCGTGGGCGGTGCCCGCGACGCGCAGCAGGTCGATGCGGTCCGAGCGACCTCGGAGGCACTCGAGGCCGTCCGCGCGCTCGCGCCCTGACCAGGGGCGGCGCGGTCCGGACCCCGGTCGGCGCCGCGCCGCGCCGCCTGGTTGGTGGTCCGGCCGGGAATCTGTAAGAATGAACGGTCGAGTCGTGCCCTCCCGACCCTCTAATCAGGGGTGCGCGACTTCCATCCGAGCTTCGCCGCGCGTGCCCCCACGCCCGCGGCTTCCAGTTCAACCACACATATTCGCACCAGGAGCAACTGTGGCTGTCAAGATCCGTCTCAAGCGTCTCGGAAAGATCCGCGCGCCCTACTACCGTGTCGTCGTCGCCGACTCGCGCACCAAGCGCGATGGTCGTGTGATCGAGGAGATCGGCAAGTACCACCCCACCGAGCAGCCCTCGTTCATCGAGATCAAGTCGGACCGCGCGCAGTACTGGCTCGGCGTCGGCGCGCAGCCGACCGAGCAGGTGGCGGCCCTCCTCAAGCTCACGGGCGACTGGGGCAAGTTCAAGGGCGACAAGGACGCCGTCTCGAAGGTGCAGGTCAAGGGCGAGAAGACCGCGTTCGTCGCCGACGAGAAGAAGAAGCCGGTCCTCACGCCGAAGTCGGAGAAGAAGGCCCCCGCGGCCGCTCCGGCCGAGTCGACCGACGCCGAGACGACCGAGGCGTAGGTCCTTGCTCGCATCCGCGCTGACGCACCTCGTCAAGGGGATCGTCGATCACCCTGACGACGTGCGCGTCGCCAGCTCCACCTCTGCGCGTGGCGAGGTCCTCGAGGTGCGCGTGCACCCCGAGGACCTCGGTCGCGTGATCGGACGCGCCGGACGGACCGCGAAGGCGCTCCGCACCCTGGTCACGGCACTCGCCGATGGCCAGCGGGTGCGGGTCGACGTGGTCGACACCGATTCCTGAGCGCACGACCCAGCTGCGGGTGGGTCGACTCAGCAAGGCGCACGGGCTCAAGGGCGGTCTGAAGCTCGAGCTCTACACCGACGACCCGGACCGCCGGTTCCCCCGCGGTGCGACGTTCTCGCTCCAGGTGCCGGACTCCTCGCCCTGGGCGGACAAGCCCCTCGTCCTCGACGAGCTGCGCTGGTACAACGGGCATCCCGTCGCGTTCTTCGAGGGCATCACGGACCGCGACGGCGCCGAGAGCCTGGTCAAGGCGATCCTCTGGATCGACGCCGACCTCGACGAGCCGACCGGCGAGGACGATGCCTGGTACGACCACCAGCTGGTCGGACTCCGGGCGCTGCGTGACGGCGTGCAGGTCGGCACGGTCGCACGCGTGGACCACATGCCGGCGCAGGACCTCCTGGCGATCGACACGGGCGACCGGGGCGAGGTCCTCGTGCCGTTCGTGAGCGCGATCGTCCCGGCGGTGGACATCGCGGCCGGCACCGTCACGCTCACGCCGCCGACCGGGCTGTTCGAGGAGCCGGAGGAGGGCGACACCGAGGCCGACGGCGACACCGAGTCGGACGGCGACACCGAGTCGGACGGCGACACCGAGTCGGACGGCGATCCCGAGGTGGCCGCGACGCCGGACGCCGCGGTCGACCCGGACGATTCCGCCACCCACGCCGATCCCGAGGCCTGACCGGTGCGGATCGACGTCGTCACGATCTTCCCGGAGTTCTTCGGGGTGCTCGACGTCTCGCTGCTCGGCAGGGCGCGCACCGGTGGGATCCTCGACGTCCAGGTGCACGACCTGCGGTCCTGGACGTCCGACCGGCACCGCACCGTCGACGACACCCCGTACGGCGGCGGTGCCGGCATGGTGATGAAGCCCGAGCCGTGGGGTCTGGCGCTCGACGAGCTGTTGCGGCCCGACGGGTCCTCGACGCTCGTCGTGCCGACCCCGGCCGGCGTCCCGTTCCGCCAGGCGACCGCGCGGGAGCTCGCGGAGCACGAGCACCTGGTGTTCGCGTGCGGCCGGTACGAGGGCATCGACGCGCGGGTCACCGCGTGGGCAACGGAACGGGCCGACGTGCGTGAGCTGTCCCTCGGCGACTACGTGTTGAACGGCGGCGAGGTCGCGGCGATGGCGATCGTCGAGGCCGTCGGGCGACTCGTTCCGGGCGTCGTCGGCAACCCGGCCTCGCTCGACGAGGAATCCCACGAGGACGGCCTGCTCGAGTACCCGAGCTACACCAAACCCGCAGCCTGGCGGGGCCTCGACGTCCCCGAGGTGCTGCTCAGCGGGCATCACGGCCGGATCGCCGAGTGGCGGCACGAGCAGCAGGTGTCCCGGACGCGTCGGGTGCGCCCGGACCTGCTGGCCGAGTAGCCGCCCCGCGTTCCGCAAGACACCACCTTGGCGCCATCGCGCAGGGACATATCTCTGCGCCGTCCTGCCTTCTTGGTGTTCTGCGGAAGCGGCGGCGGCGGCGGCAGCCGGGTCAGCGCTCCGCAGCACGCAGCGTCAGGATCTCCGGCCCGTGCTCCGTCACCGCGATGGTGTGCTCGACGTGCGCGGCCCGGGATCCGTCGGCGCTCCGGAGGGTCCAGCCGTCCGGGTCCTGCACGAGCTCGTCGGTGCCGGCCATGAGCCACGGCTCGATCGCCATCACGAGCCCGGGCTTCAGCGGCAGTCCACGCCCGGCGCGCCCGTCGTTCGGCACGTGCGGCTCACCGTGCATCGTCCGCCCGACCCCGTGACCGCCGAACTGCAGGTTGACGGGGTAGCCCGCGTCCCTGGCCACGGTGCCGATCGCGTGCGAGACCGCGCCGAGCTTCTTCCCGGGGCGCGCCGCCGCGATCCCCGCGACGAGCGCCCGCTCGACGGTCTCCCCGAGCCGTTGGTCCTCGGGGTGCTGCGTGCCGACCTGCACCGTGACCGCGGAGTCGGCGACCCACCCGTCGACGCTCGCCGCGAAGTCGAGGCTCACGAGGTCGCCGTCCTGCAGCACGTGGTCGAACGGGAGGCCGTGCAGCGCGGCGTCGTTCACCGACGTGCAGAGGTTCCTGCCGAAGGGCATCGCCCCGAACGACGGGTGGTAGTCGACGTAGCAGGACTCCGCGCCACGGTCCGCGATCATCGTGGCGGCGAGCCGGTCGAGGTCGAGCAGGTTGACGCCGACGTCCACCGTCGCGAGCAGGGCGTCGAGGACGTCGGCGACGAACCGGCCGGCGACCCGGAGGGCGTCGAGCTCGGACGGGGTGCGCAGTTCGATCATGCGTCCATCCTGCCCGGTGCCGACCGTGCTGCCCGTGACGGATGCATCGTCGGACGACCCCGTCGGCTGGCGCTGACTGACGACACCGTCGGCTGGCGCAGCCTGCCCGGATGTGGCAGCATGGACAGCTGTGCCCTGGCCTGGTTCTGCCACGGGGGAACCGCCGACAGCGGGGCACGCCCGGCCGTCTCGGCCGGACGGTCCACGTGACCGAACCACACCTCCAACCGATCAGCGACCGACCCGTGCGCGGGCGCAGAGAGTGACACATCATGAGCCAGCTCCTCGACAAGGTCGACGCAGCCTCCCTGCGGTCCGACGTCCCGGCCTTCCGCGCCGGCGACACGGTCAAGGTCCACGTCAACATCATCGAAGGCACGCGCGCCCGCGTCCAGGTCTTCCAGGGCGTCGTCATCGGCCGCCAGGGCCACGGCGTCGGCGAGACCTTCACGGTCCGCAAGGTCAGCTTCCAGGTGGGTGTGGAGCGCAAGTTCCCGGTGCACTCCCCGGTCATCGACCACATCGAGCTCGTCACGCGCGGTGACGTCCGCCGCGCCAAGCTCTACTACCTCCGCGAACTGCGTGGCAAGAAGGCCAAGATCAAGGAGAAGCGCGACGCGTAGTCGATCTGTGCGATCTCGCACGGAGTGACCCGCGCGGCCCGCCGCGTCTAGGACCCCTCGTCCATGTACCGTGTACATGACGGGGGGTTCTTCCGTGTCTCGTCACGTTCCACCCGCTCCCGCTCACAGGATGACCACCACGGCATGACCGACACGACGACGCCCCACGGGGATCGGCGCCCGCGAGTTCCACGGCGACGCAACGGTGCACTGCTGTTCCTCCGCGACCTCCTGATCATCTTCATCGCGGCGCTGCTCGTGTCGTTCCTCGTCAAGACGTTCCTGATCCGGTCGTTCTACATCCCGTCGGAGTCGATGGAGAACACCCTCGTGGTGAACGACCGCGTCATCGTCAACGAGCTCGTGCCGGACGTCGTCGGACTGCACCACGGCGACGTCGTCGTGTTCAAGGACCCCGGGGGGTGGCTCGACGGCGAACAGCTGCCCGCTGCGGTCACCCCGCGGACACCGCTCGGCAAGGCGTCCGACTGGCTGCTCACGCAGATCGGTCTCGGCACGTCGGACAGCAACGACCATCTGATCAAGCGGGTCATCGGGCTGCCGGGCGACACGGTCTCGTGCTGCAACGACTTCGGGCAGATGTCCGTCAACGGCGTGCCCCTGAAGGAGCCGTACATCAAGCTGCCGCCCGGCGAGACACGCGCCTCGGGGACCGACTTCTCAGTCACGGTCCCGGCGAACTCCATCTGGGTGATGGGTGACAACCGCTACGACTCGAAGGACTCCCGGTACAACCGCCAGACGCCGAGCAAGGGGTTCGTCCCCACGGCGGACGTCGTCGGTCGGGCGTTCGTCATCTCGTGGCCGACGAGCCGGTGGACCTGGCTCGACGACTACCCGGACGTGTTCGCCGGCGTGGAGCAGCGGGACCGATGAGCGCGTCGGCACCGGTCGGCGACGTCGGTCGCCTCGGCCCGTCCGCAGGGGAGGCCCGGGGCCCGTCCCGCGGGTCGGCCCGCGGCACGCAGGCGCGTGCGTCGGCGTCGCGCAGCGGGAAGGGGCCGGTCCGCCCGACCCTCCGGTGGGAGAAGTCGCTGCTCGCGGAGGGGCGCATCACCGTCATCGGGTGCGACGAGGTCGGCCGCGGTGCGATCGCCGGTCCGGTCGCGGTCGGTGTCGCGGCGATCACGATCGACGTCCGCCGGGTCCCGGTCGGACTCGCCGACTCGAAGCTCCTCACTCCGGCTCGCCGCGAGGCGCTCGTGCCGCACGTCGAGTCGTGGGCGACGACGGCGGTCGGCATGGCGTCCGCCGGGGTCGTCGACCACGACGGCATCGTCGCGGCCCTCGGACTTGCCGGCGCGCGGGCCATCGAGGCGCTGGTCGCCGGGGGTGTCTCGCTCGACGGCGCGATCGTCGTGCTCGACGGCTCGTTCGACTGGCTGACGCGCGCACTGGTCCGTCCCGTCGACGTCGTCACCCGGGTCAAGGCCGACCGGGACTGCGCGTCGGTGGCGGCGGCGTCGGTCGTCGCGAAGGTCCGGCGCGACGCGATCATGGTGCGTGCCCACGAGTCGGCTCCGCACTACGCGTGGGACTCGAACAAGGGCTACGGGTCGGCGGCGCACTACGCGGGACTCCGCGGGCACGGCCCGCACGGACTGCACCGGACGACCTGGCTGCACGAGCGCGAGGGGGAGTCGCTCCTGACGGACTCGGGGCCGCGTCCCGCGCCGTAGGATGGTCCAGCAATGGATGACGAAGACTTCGACGACTACGACCGCGAGGTCGAGCTCGCCCTCTACCGCGAGTACCGCGACGTGGTGGCCCAGTTCCGGTACGTGGTCGAGACCGAGCGCCGGTTCTACCTCGCGAACGAGGTCGAGCTCGTCCGCCGGGACACCGAGCACGACTTCTACTTCGAACTGACGATGAGTGATGTCTGGGTCTGGGACGTCTACCGGTCCGACCGCTTCGTGAAATCCGTACGAGTGCTCACGTTCAAGGACGTCAATGTCGAGGAACTCACCAGCCGGGAACTCGAACTCCCGAAGGAATTGGCGCTCGACGAGTGAATGCGCCGGCGATCCGACCTCGATTCCGGTCGGAGCGGTGCCGGAGTTCCGCAATTCGCATTTCCATGGCTATCCTGGGTTGAACGCCACGATGTGCCATTCGGCCTTCGGTGGCATCCCCACGACCTGAAGGAGCCGAACATGGCGCAGAAAGTGACCGTCCAGCTCGTCGACGATCTCGACGATTCCCCGATCACCCCCGGATCCGGCCGTACCGTCGAATTCTCGTTCGACGGCTCCAGCTACGAGATCGACCTGTCGAACGACAACGCCGACAAGTTCCGCGACTCGCTCTCGGACTACATCGCCGCAGCGCGCAAGGTCGGAGCCCGACGCGCCTCCGGCAGTGGCTCGGCGCGGCCGGCGGCCAAGCGCGGGAACTCCGAGGAGCTCGCGAAGATCCGCGAGTGGGCGCAGGAGAACGGTCACCAGGTCTCGAGCCGTGGTCGTATCTCCACTGCGGTCCAGGAAGCCTACGCGGCCGCGCACTGATCACTGCTGCATTCCTCGGAACGGCGACGTCACTTCGGTGACGTCGCCGTTCCGGCGTCCGCCGGACTTCACTGCCGAGCGACATCGTCGTCCGCATCAAACTTCGACGGATCATCATTTCCTTGCATTTGGCAGGAAACGATTGCCGGTGTTCTGCACAAGTGCGCTGGTAGGGTCGGTGATCCACATGCCGGGAACGCGCAGCATGTGACGATCTGCCGGCGCACGAAGCTCGTCGTCGGGAGGAACGATGAGCGCAGGAGCAATCGACGGGGGCCGTGGAGCGCGGCGCCCGAGCACGAACATCACGACGGGGCGGCAGGGCGAGGACATCGCCGCCGCGTGGTTGACGGCGGCGGGCATGTCCGTCCTGGAACGCAACTGGCGCTGTCGTGACGGCGAGGTGGACATCGTCGCGATCGACGCCGACGTCGTCGTCCTCGTCGAGGTCAAGACACGACGCGGTCCGATCGGCGGTCACCCGTTCGAGGCCATCACGCCGCAGAAGGTCGCCCGGCTCCGGCGACTCGCGTCACGATGGGTCGCCGAGCACCCGGCCGACCGGCCACGACGACTGCGACTCGATGCCGTCGCGGTCCGGATGCACGCGACCGGCGAGCACGTCGAGCACATCCGGGGGATCGTGTGAGCGGCGTCGGCCGGACGTCGGCCGTCGCGCTGCTCGGGATCACCGGTCGGCTGGTCGAGGTCGAAGCGCACCTGTCGAGCCAGCTGCCCGGCTTCAGCATCATCGGCCTGCCGGACGCGTCCCTCGGCGAGGCGCGGGAGCGGGTCCGGTCGGCGGCGTCGAACGCCGGGAGTGCCCTGCCCGCCCGCAAGATCACCGTCAACCTCACGCCGGCGTCCGTCCCGAAGCACGGGTCGGGGTTCGACCTCGCGATCGCGATCGCGGTGTTCGCAGCAGACGGACTGGTCCGGCCCGACCTCGCCGATGTCGTGCACATCGGCGAACTCGGGCTCGACGGCCGTGTCCGTCCGGTGCCGGGAGTGATCCCGATGCTCGTCACGGCCCGGGCCGCGGGCGCGACGCGTGCCGTCGTGCCCGCGGGCAACCACGCCGAGGCGCGGAGCGTCCCGGGCATCCGCGTCGACCCGGTCGTCACGCTCCGTGACGCGGCAGTGCTCGCGGGTGCCGACCTCCCCGAGCAGCACGCGATCGCGGTCGACCCGCCGACCGTGCAGGTCGCCGAGCCCCGCCAGCTCGAACTCGCGGACGTCGTCGGGAACGACCTCGCCGTGCGGGCACTCGTCGTCGCCGCTGCCGGAGGCCACCACATGCTGCTGCTCGGACCGCCCGGCGCAGGGAAGACGATGCTCGCGGAACGGCTCCCCGGTCTCCTCCCGGACCTCGACACCGAATCGGCGCTCGAGGTCGCCGCGGTCCGGTCGGTCGCGGGCCTCGGTGCCGAATCGTGGACGACGAGACCGCCGTGGGAGAGCCCCCACCACTCCTCGAGCGCCGTCGCGCTGATCGGCGGCGGGTCGCGGATGATCCTGCCCGGCGCCGTGTCCCGGGCGAGCTCCGGGGTGCTGTTCCTCGACGAGGCCACCGAGTTCCCGCGGACGGTCCTCGACATGCTGCGCCAACCGCTCGAGTCCGGCACGGTCACCATCCACCGGGCGTCCGGGCGCGCCACCTTCCCGGCGCGGTTCCAGCTCGTGCTCGCCGCGAACCCGTGTCCCTGCGGCAACGCGGGGAGCGGCGACCCCGGGTGTTCCTGCCCGCCGAGCGTGGTGCGCCGGTACTTCGCGCGGCTCTCCGGGCCGTTGCTCGACCGCGTGGACATCCGGTTCGCGGTCCCGCGGGTCACACCGGCCAGGATCCGCGCCGCGAGCGAGCAGCCGATCACCACCGCGGCCGCTCAGGAGTCCATCACGCTCGCACGTCGTCGGATGCGTGCTCGATGGTCGGGGACGCCCTGGTCACGCAACGCCCATGTGTCCGGTCCGGTCCTCCGCCGCCCGGAGTTCGCGCCCGACCCCGGGGCGGCGGCAGTGCTCGACCGCGGGCTCGAGATCGGCAGCCTCACCATGCGCGGACACGACCGCGTGGTGCGGCTCGCATGGACTCTGGCGGACCTCGCCGACGTGGAACGGCCGACGCTCGACCACGTCCGGCAGGCCCTGGCGCTGCGGAGTGCGCTGTGACCGGGTGGTCCAGCCGCGGCCCGGGCGCGCGAGCACTCGACGCGCTGCGGTCTGTCCGTGGCGGACAGGCCTCCGGCGCCGACCCGGACGAGTGCGACACGCACGCACGCGTGGTGTGGTCCATCGTCACCGAGCCGGGTGACGCGGTCGCCGGGACGCTCGTCGACGCCGTCGGTGCGGCCCGAGCACTCGAGATCGTCCTCGCGGGAGGCGGGCGGGGGGACGCTCCGGCTCGGATCGCCGATGCGTGTGCGCCGTCGCGACCGCTCGACGACGACGTCGTCCGAGCCCTCGGACCGGCGCTCGCCCGGTGGTCGCCGCGGCTCCGTGCGATCGATGCGGAGCGGGTGCTCGCGGCGGCCGGCAGCTTGCACGCAGGGCTGATCGTGCCGGGGGACGCAGCGTGGCCGCCAGGCCTCGACGACCTCGGTCCGCACGCACCGCTGGTCCTGTGGGTGCGGTCGGGACGTCTCCGACCCGCCGCGGGCCCGGCTGCGCCACTCGGTGCCGACGGCCTCGCCGTCGTCGGGTCGCGGGCCAACACGGTGTACGGCGCCGAGATGACCGCCGAGATCGTCTCCCGTGCCGCCGACGCGGGCCTGACCACCGTGTCGGGCGGCGCCTACGGGGTCGACGCGGTCGCGCATCGTGTCGCGCTCGCGGCCGGGGCGCCGACCGTCGCCGTACTCGCCGGTGGCGTGGACCAGCTCTACCCATCGGGCAACACGGACCTCCTCCGGCGGATCGCGGACGTCGGCGCGGTCGTCGCGGAGTCGCCACCGGGGACCCGGCCGTCACGCTGGCGGTTCCTCAACCGGAACCGCGTGATCGCCGCGATGTCGAGAGCGGTCATCGTGGTCGAGGCCGGTCACCGATCCGGTGCGCTCAACACCGCGAACCACGCAGCCCAGCTCGGGCGACCCGTCGGAGCCGTACCCGGTCCGCTGACGTCGGCGGCGTCGGCCGGGTGTCACCGACTCGTCGCCGCCGGACGGGCGACGCTCCTCTGCCGACCGTCCGACGCGATCGACCTGGTCCGCACGCTGCACCCGGGTCCGATCTCGGTCGGTCGTTCGGTGTCGCCCGACGGTTCGGTCTCGGCGGACGATCCGGTCCCGGTGGGCGGCCCGGTGCCCCTGGACGGTCCGATGTCGGACCCGATGCTGATCCGGGTCCTCGACGCGCTCGGCACACGGCAGGGCGTTCCGGTGTCCGAGGTCGCGCGGCGTGCCGGTGTCGCGATCGCCGATGCCGAGGACACCCTCGCGCTCGCCGAGCTCGTCGGCAAGGCCGCGCGGACCACGGTCGGTTGGCGGCAGCTCCGATGACGGCGGCAGGCGTCCGGGGCGCCCGGACCTGTCGGGGCGCGAGGGCTCTCGGTACGCGGGGGCTCTCGGTGCACTCGGTGCGCCACAGGGGGGAGCGCGATGGCCGGACGTACGCTGAGGCCCATGAGCGACACGTCGTCGGGCCGGAGCGGTCGCCTCACCCGGGCGATCGCGGCGTTCCTCGACGACATGGCGACCGCGCGGGGCCTCAGCCCGCAGACGGTGCGTGCCTACTCGGCCGACCTCGACGACCTCACCGTGTTCGCGGGGGCGCGCGGTGTCGGGACGACGACCGCGGTCACGCTCGACCTCCTCCGGGACTGGCTGTGGGCCGGGACCGAGCGCGGTCTCGCGCGGAGCACGATCGCGCGCCGAGCGTCCTCGGTCCGGGCCTACACGCGGTGGGCCAGCGAACACGGGTGGACGACCATCGACCCGGGAGCACGGCTCCGCACCCCGAAGGCGGCGTCGCACCTGCCCCGGGTGCTGTCCGCGGACGGCATGCGCTCGGTGCTGGACCGGATGGCGGAGCGAGCGGTCGGCGGCGATCCGGGAGCGTTGCGCGATCGGGCGGTCGTCGAGCTGCTGTACGCGTCGGCCCTCCGCGTGAGTGAACTGGTCGGCATCGACCTCGCCGACGTCGATCGTTCGCGGCTCACCGTGCGGGTGCTCGGCAAGGGTGGCAAGGAACGCGTGGTGCCGTTCGGGGTCCCGGCGCACGACGCGATCGGCGACTGGCTCGACTTCGGGCGGACCGCCGTCCTCGCTCGGGCGGCATCCGCAGACGGCGTGCCGCCGAGCGACTCCGGCGACCCACAGCAGGCGCTGTTCCTCGGCGACCGGGGAGCGCGCCTCGGGGTGCGTTCCGCGTACCGGACGATCGCGCGGATCCTCGAGGCGGAACCCGGCGCGGGTCCGAACGGCCCGCACACGTTCCGACACACCGCTGCGACACACCTGCTCGACGGGGGAGCGGACCTCCGCGCAGTGCAGGAGCTCCTCGGACACGCGAGTCTCGGGACGACGCAGATCTACACCCACGTCTCCTCGGCGCGACTCCGCGAGGTCTACCGGACCGCCCATCCCCGAGCATGACGTCCGGCATGGACGTGCCTGCAGCGCGGGTCGTCGACGGTCACCGACGGCCGCACGGCCGACGGGCGCACGGGTCGCAAACGGGACGTGAGCGCACCGGCGGCCGGCGGGCAGTGACCGCCGCCGACGAGCACCGCGCGTGGCCGACCTGGCCGGGCCCGCGCTCGGTCATCGGGCCGCGCACTCAGCCTCATCGCGGGGCAGCGGGGCAGCGGGGCAGCGGGACAGCAGGACCACGGGACCGAGCCCGCACCGTCACCACGGCACCACCCCGAGCGGGAGCAGCACCGGCCACTCCGGCGCCGACAGGTAGAGCAGCGGATCGACGTACACGCCGTCGAGCCGGGCGCCGAGGTGGAGGCACGAGGCCACGCCGCCGCAGTGGCCGGCCGACACCGCTCCCGTCGCGATCGTGCCGACCCACTGCCCGCGGACGACCGCATCGCCGGACTGCACGGACGGCGCGACCGCATCGAGGGTCCCGACGAGGCCGCCGCCGAAGTCGATCGTCACCACGGGCCGACCCGCCACACTCCCTGCGAAGGCCACGACACCGTCAGCCGGAGCGCTCGCCGGAGCGCCGACGTCGGCGCGGAGGTCGATCCCGCGGTGTCCGGGACCGTACTCGCCGGTGGGTTGCTCGAACGGCCGCAGGACGATCCTGGTCGTCGTCGGCCACCCCCATGTCCCCGTCCGGAAGTCCGACGCGGGCCCCGCCGACACGGATCCCCCCGACGCGGGCTCCGCCGAACCCGGCTCTGTCGACGCCGGGCCCGCCGACACCGGCCCCGCGGACACCGGCCCCGCCGACACCGAGCTCAGCGTCACCACTGCCCAACCGACCCACAGCACCGATCCGGTCGCGCCGCAGAGACGTGCCCGCCACCGTCCTCCGACCAGGATGCCGCGTGTTCCGCGCGCCCACCGTCGTCCCATCAGCCACCACCTCCATCAGCCGCGTCCTCTCGTCCTCGGAGCCTGAGGCCGACACGGGCGACGGTCCCGGGCGGGGAGCCGATCTGTGGACGGTGGGCCGCGCCTCCCGTCCGGTGCAGGACCAGCCATCCACCCGCGCACCGACGCCTCGGGTGGACCGGGGGGACACCGGGCGACACCGGAACGACCGGCCCGGCCTGCTCGACGGTCAGGTCACCGGCCCCCAACCCGGGGAGTACGGTGGGTGCTGCTCCGGTCACCGCAACGCCGCACGGACGGCGACCAGCCGACCACCGGGGCACCGTGCACCACGTGTCATCCCACGCGCGCGCGGCGGCGGGAGACAGGGAGCAACGTGACCACAGCGAAGGCCGGGCAGCAGCCCGACAAGGCATTCAAGGGGAAGGTCACGGCGTTCGCCATCGCGGCCGCGGTCGGCGGGTTCCTGTTCGGGTTCGACTCGTCGGTGATCAACGGCGCCGAGTCCGCCATCACCAAGCAGTTCCAGCTCTCCGCTGCCGGCAGCGGCTTCGCGGTCGCCAGCGCCCTCATCGGCTGCGCGTTCGGCGCGTACTTCGCCGGGCGCATCGCCGACCGCTGGGGCCGCACCCGCGTGATGTTCATCGCCGCGATCCTGTTCTTCGTCAGCTCGATCCTCGTCGGCATCTCGACTGGCACCGTCGACTTCATCATCTGGCGGCTCGTCGGCGGCCTCGGCATCGGCACGGCATCGGTCATCGCGCCGGCCTACATCTCCGAGGTCTCGCCGAAGGGGATCCGCGGGCGACTCGCCTCGTTCCAGCAGCTCGCGATCACGCTCGGCATCTTCGCCGCGCTCCTCTCCGACCAGCTCATCGCGCTCGGCGGCGGCGGGACGGCGTCCGGGCACTTCCTCGGGCTCGAGGCCTGGCGGTGGATGTTCCTCGTCGGCGTGGTCCCGTCGGTCATCTACGGCGTCCTGGCCTTGATCCTGCCCGAGTCACCGCGGTACCTCGCCGCGAAGGGCCGGAAGGACGACGCCCGGGAGGTCCTCACGAGGATCGTCCCGAGCGACACGGTGGACATGTCGCTCGACGAGATCCAGGACGGGCTGGAGCGCGAGTCGAAGCAGGCGAAGGGCTCGATCCGCGGCAACCGCTTCGGTCTCCAGCCGATCGTCTGGGTCGGGATCATCCTCGCCGTCCTGCAGCAGTTCGTCGGCATCAACGTGATCTTCTACTACTCGACCACCCTCTGGCAGGCGGTCGGGTTCAAGCCGTCGCAGTCGTTCCTGATCTCGACGATCTCGTCCGTGATCAACGTCGCCGTGACGTTCATCGCGATCTTCCTCGTCGACAAGGTCGGTCGGAAGCCCCTGCTGCTGGCCGGGTCCGGCGGCATGTTCGTGTCGCTCCTCATGGTCGCGATCTCGTTCAGCCAGGCGACGGTCGACTCGAGCGGCGCACCGCACCTCCCGGGCGCGTGGGGGATCATCGCGCTGGTCTTCGCGAACCTCTTCGTCGTCTCGTTCGGCGCGACGTGGGGACCGCTCATGTGGGTGCTCCTCGGCGAGATGTTCCCGAACAAGATCCGGGCCACCGCGCTCGGCATCGGATCGGCGGCGAACTGGGTCGCGAACTTCATCGTCACGATCTCGTTCCCGGCGTTGTCGCAGTTCAACCTCACCGTGACCTACAGCATCTACGCGCTGTTCGCCCTCGTCTCCTTCTTCTTCGTGCTGTCCAAGATCCCGGAGACCAAGGGTCGCTCGCTCGAGGAGATGGGCGTCACCGAGGACGGCGAGACCGTCAAGGCGTAGCCGCGCTCCGCGCAGTCGGACGGGAGGCACGGTGCAGGCGCGCAGATCCGCGCACCCGCACCGTGCCTCCCGTCCGCGTTCCCGCCGCGACGGGGTGCTAGCATTGGGGCAGCAGCGCGCTGAGCGCTGACTTCGCGTGCCCATCCGCCCGTCCTGTTCAGCAGGCGGGCGTGGCGCTCCCGACCACCGGTCCTCCTGCCAGACGGCGGAGGCGGTCGCGGTGCCAGGGCACCAGGGATCCCGGCCGCCGGTCGGATCGACAAACCGCAACCTTGCACCCGGTCCTTCCGTGTGCCGAGAACAGGAGTACGGCCATGGCCGTCGTCACCATCCGCCAGCTGCTCGACAGCGGCGTCCACTTCGGGCACCAGACCCGTCGGTGGAACCCGAAGGTCAAGCGCTTCATCCTCGCCGAGCGCTCCGGCATCCACATCATCGACCTGCAGCAGTCGCTGTCCTACATCGACCGCGCGTACGACTTCGTCAAGGAGACGGTCGCCCACGGCGGCACGATCCTCTTCGTCGGCACGAAGAAGCAGGCGCAGAACTCGATCGCCGAACAGGCCACCCGCGTCGGCCAGCCGTACGTGAACCAGCGTTGGCTCGGCGGCCTCCTCACGAACTTCCAGACGGTCTCCAAGCGCCTCCAGCGCATGAAGGAGCTCGAGGAGATCGACTTCGACGACACCACGAAGGGCTTCACCAAGAAGGAGCTCCTCATCAAGAAGCGCGAGCTGGACAAGCTCCACAAGACCCTCGGCGGCATCCGCAACCTCACGCGGACCCCGAGCGCGCTCTGGATCGTCGACACCAAGAAGGAGCACCTCGCGATCGACGAGGCGCAGAAGCTCGGCATCCCGGTCATCGCGATCCTCGACACCAACTGCGACCCCGACGAGATCACCTACCCGATCCCGGGCAACGACGACGCGATCCGTTCCGTCGGCCTGCTGACCCGCATCGTCGCCGACGCCGCCGCGGAAGGCCTGACGGTCCGCCACCAGGGCAGTTCCGACGAGCCCGCAGAGCCCCTTGCCGAGTGGGAGAAGGAGCTGCTCGGCGGCTCCGACGACACCACGCCGTCCGCTGATGCAGCTCCGGCTGGCGACGCAGCTCCGGCTGCTGATGCAGCTCCGGCCGCCGAGGCGCCGGTCGAGGAGAACGACGCGGACGCCCAGGTCGCCGCGAAGGAGATCGGCGAGCCGGTCGAGGACAAGAACGCCGAGCCGACGGCCGAGGCAGCCGCTGCTGCCACGACCACCCCGGCCGAGTAAGCACCACCCCTCCTCGGCGGGGGCGTCGGACCCGGTCTGGCGCCCCCGCCATCACCACGCACAGTCCAGAAAGGACGACCACAGTCATGGCAAACTTCAGCGCCGCTGACGTGAAGACCCTGCGTGACCGCCTCGGTGCGGGCATGCTCGACAGCAAGAACGCGCTCGTCGAGGCCGACGGCGACATCGAGAAGGCCATCGAGATCCTCCGGGTCAAGGGCCTCAAGGGCGTCGCCAAGCGTGAGGGCCGTGCGACGACCGCCGGTCTCGTGACCGCGGCCGCGAACGACTCCGCTGCGACCATCGTCGAGCTCGCGAGCGAGACCGACTTCGTCGCGAAGAACGACCGCTTCATCGCGCTCGCCGCCGACGTGCTCGGTGCCGTGCAGGCCGCCGGTGCCGCCGACGCCGCCGCGGGCAACGCCGCCGACCTCGGTGGCACCAGCGTCTCCGCGCACATCAACGACGAGGCCGCGCTCCTCGGCGAGAAGGTCGAACTCCGCACGGTCGCCCGTGTCGAGGGCACCGACTTCGCGATCTACCTGCACAAGACCAGCCAGGACCTGCCCCCGCAGGTCGGCGTCGTCGTCGCCTACTCGGGTGACGACGCCGAGACGGCTCGGTCCATCGCGCAGCACATCGCGTTCGCGGACCCGAAGTACCTCTCGCGCGACGACGTCCCCGAGTCGGACGTCGCCAAGGAGCGCGCGATCGTCGAGGAGACCACGCGTGCCGAGGGCAAGCCCGAGGCCGCGCTCCCGAAGATCATCGAGGGTCGACTCACCGGCTTCTTCAAGGAGATCGCACTGCTCGAGCAGGGCTACGCGAAGGACCCGAAGCTCTCCGTGGCCACGGTCGCGGAGCAGGCCGGGATCACGATTGAGGGCTTCGCCCGGGTGAAGGTCGGCGCGTAACGACCGCATGGACGGGGTCCGGAACCACAGGTTCCGGACCCCGTTCGCATGCCCGCTCCGATAGCCTCCACAGCAAGCACGCCAACCGCACGAAAGGCGCACCGCACGATGACCGATGAGAAGACCGGCCGCAGACGAGTCCTGTTGAAGCTCTCGGGGGAGGCGTTCGGCGCCGGGTCCCTCGGTGTCAACCCCGACGTGATCGGCGCCATCGCGCGGGAGATCGCCGAGGCGGCGCGCGAGGTCGAGGTCGCCGTGGTCGTCGGTGGTGGGAACTTCTTCCGCGGCGCCGAGCTCAGCCAGCGTGGCATGGACCGCGGTCGCGCGGACTACATGGGCATGCTCGGCACCGTCATGAACGCCCTGGCGCTGCAGGACTTCCTCGAGCAGGCCGGTGCCGCGACGCGGGTGCAGTCCGCCATCTCGATGACCCAGGTGGCCGAGCCGTACATCCCGCGACGTGCCGAGCGACACCTGGAGAAGGGCCGCGTCGTCATCTTCGGCGCCGGTGCCGGGCTGCCGTACTTCTCCACCGACACCGTGGCGGCGCAGCGGGCGCTCGAGATCGGTGCGCAGGAGGTCCTCGTCGCCAAGAACGGCGTCGACGGTGTCTACTCCGCCGATCCGAAGAAGGACCCCACCGCCGAGAAGCTGGCCCACGTCACCTACCAGGACGCGCTGCTCCGCGGGCTGAAGGTGGTGGATGCGACTGCGTTCAGCCTGTGCATGGACAACGGGATGCCGATGCACGTCTTCGGGATGGAGGGTGCCGGCAACGTCGCTGCCGCCATCCGCGGGGAGCGCATCGGCACCGTCGTCAGCAACTAGACTCGACCCGTACCGAAGGAGAACCACCGTGATCAGTGATGTCCTGACCGAGGCCACCGACAAGATGAACCGTGCCGTCGACGTGGCGAAGGACGACTTCTCGACCGTCCGTACCGGCCGCATCAACGCCGCGCTGTTCCAGAAGATCCCCGTCGAGTACTACGGGTCGCCGACCCCGCTGGCCCAGATCGCGTCGCTCCAGACGCCCGAGGCCCGCACGCTCATCGTCACGCCGTACGACAAGACGGCCCTCAAGGAGATCGAGCGCGCGATCGCGACGTTCCCGAACCTCGGGGCGAGCCCGACGAACGACGGCGAGATCGTCCGCGTGACGATCCCGGAGCTCACCCAGGACCGCCGCAAGGAGTACGTCAAGATCGTCAAGGGCAAGGGCGAGGACCACCGGGTGGTGATCCGCAACATCCGTCGCAAGGCCAAGGACGACCTGGACGCGTTGAAGGGCGAGGTCTCCGACGACGAGATCTCCCGTGCGGACAAGGAACTCGAGTCCCTGACCAAGAAGTACGTGGACCAGATCGACGACGCCTTGAAGAAGAAGGAAGCCGAACTCCTCGAGGTCTGATGGACCAGCCAGACGCGGGCCCCGACGGCCCGGACCACAACGACGGCGGTCGACGCGGGGGCAAGGGGTTCCGGGCGGACTTCGACGCCCGGGCGAAGGCGGCGCGGACCGACTTCGAGATGCAGCTGCGCCAGCGGCGTGCGGTGATCGAGGCCCGGAACCAGCGCCTGACCGAGCGCACCGGCCGGAACCTGCCGGCCGCGATCGCCATCGCGCTGGCCTTCGCGGCGGTCATGCTCGGCAGCCTGCTCGCGTACACGCCGTCGTACATCGTCGTCGCCGCGTTCCTCATCGGTGTCGGCGTCTACGAGCTCGCGAGCGCCATGCGGTTCGCCGGGCGCGACGTCCCCCGTGTCCCGAGCGTCATCGCGGGTGTCGCGATCACGCCGTTCGCGTTCTACGGCGGTCCCGAGGCCGCCCTCGTCGTCCTGCTCGCCGGGATCGTGTTCATCACGCTCTGGCGCGTCGTCGAGGTGGCGGTCACGCGCCCGGGACTCACCGCCGCGAGCATCGTGCAGGACGTCGCGAGCGGGCTGTTCGTGCAGTCGTACGTGACCCTGCTCGGCGCCTGCACGGTGCTCCTCGCCGCCGAGGACCGCGGGCAGTTCTGGGTGATCGGCTTCGTGGTGGTGGTGGTCGCGGTCGACACCGGGGCGTACGCGACCGGACTGAACCTCGGCAAACACCCGATGGCCCCACGGATCTCCCCGAAGAAGACCTGGGAGGGGTTCGCGGGCTCGGTGACGGCGGCGCTCATCGCCGGCGTCCTGGTGTCCTGGCTGCTCCTCGGACAGTCGTGGTGGTTCGGCCTGGTCTTCGGAGCCCTCATCACCCTCTCGGCGACGCTCGGCGACCTGACCGAGTCGATGATCAAGCGCGACCTCGGCATCAAGGACATCTCGACGTTCCTGCCGGGGCACGGCGGACTGCTCGACCGGATCGACAGCATCCTGCCGTCGGCCGCCGTCGGCTACGTGCTGTACCTCATCGTCCACTGACCGACCGTCCGACTGACGGCGGACCCGGGGTGTCGCGCCGGGTGTCTCCGCCGCCGACGCGCGGAGCTGCTTCAGGGAGTTCTGCGCCGGGGCGGTGGCAGAATGTCGCCGTGCCATCGACATTCCCGACCGTTGACCGCAAGTCCCTCGGCTACGACCCGGACGAGGTCGAGCGGTTCCTCGACGACGCCCGGCGGGCCTACACCGGCGGCGGGGGCGACCACCTGGCCTCCGACAAGATCCGCGCGACGGCGTTCAGCATGCGGAAGGGCGGCTACTCGACCCAGCACGTCGACGCTGCGCTCGAGCGGCTCGAGGACGCGTTCGCCGCCCGGGAGCGCGAGCAGGAGCAGAGCTCCCGAGGACAGAAGGCGTGGTTCGCCGACGCGCGCACGAAGGCGTCGGACATCGTCGCCCGGCTCGAGCGACCGGACCGTCAGCGGTTCTCCCGGGTCGGGTTCCTGTCGGTCGGCTACCACCCGAAGGACGTGGACGCGTTCGCGTCGCGGCTCAGCGGGTACTTCCACGACGGCAAACCCCTCAGCCTCACCGAGGTGCGTTCGATCGTGTTCCGGCCGGGGCACGGGGGGTACCGGGAGTCGCAGGTCGACGCGCTGCTCGACGCCGTCGTCGACGTCATGCTGGCCGTCCGCTGACCCGTCCGCGACACGGATCCTGCCGGATGCTTCGGTTTCCGTGATCCTTCCGTTATCCTTGACGGACTCATGGGTAGGCACAGTGCAGAACCACGCAGCGTCCGTACTCCTCTGACCGCTCCCACCGACCTCGTCGGTGCCGGCCAGGTGGAGCTCCTCTCGACCCCGTCCGACCACGGACCGGGTGAGCGGCGGGCGGCCCTCGGCCGACCCCGGGGGCTCGCGCCGGTCTCGGTCGCCGACACTCGCGTCTCCGACACCGCGGTCCACGAGCGGGCCGTGCAGGAGCAGGCGACGAGCACCGCCGCAGCGCGCATCAGCCGCCCGCCGCGTCGGCCGTCCAGCCGGGCGACCACCCCGCGCCTCCGCGGCGCTGCCCTCATGCGTCGCCGCGCGACGATCCCCGCCCTGTCCTTCTTCGCCGTCTTCGGGATCGCGGGCGGTTCGCTCGTCAGCCCGTTCCAGGGCGTCGACATGGCGTCCGCGGCCGTCATCGCGCCGCCGTTGCAGAAGGCCGGTCCCGCGCAGAGCTACACCGCGCACGGCACGTACGCCGACGCCACCGTCGACCGCGACGGCTACTCCATCAAGGAGCCGGCGCCCGTCGTCACGACGCCGCCCGCCACGACGACCACCACGTCCTCCGCCACGACGACCACCACGTCCACCACGAAGAAGTCCTCGTCGTCGACGGCCGCGCCCGCTGCCGGGACCCCGGATCCGGGCAGCGCCAAGGCGATCGCCCTCGACATGGTGACCGCTCGTGGATGGGGCTCCGACCAGTACAACTGCCTCGTCTCCCTGTGGAACAAGGAGTCCGGCTGGAACATCTACGCCTACAACCCCTCGGGCGCGTACGGCATCCCGCAGGCGCTGCCGGGCAGCAAGATGTCGACCGCCGGTGCGGACTGGCAGACCAACCCCGCGACACAGATCACGTGGGGCCTGAACTACATCACCGGCTCGTACGGAACGCCGTGCGGTGCCTGGGGCCACAGCGTCTCGTACAACTGGTATTGATCGGCGGTGCCGCGGAGCAACCGGCCGCGTGGTCGCCGTCCCGAGCCTGAGGACGACGACCTCGGGCGCGTGATGAGCAGCTGGGCCCGCACCGAGGTCCGACGGGGGCGCGAGTTCACCGTCCAGCCGATCGGTGCGACGGCCGCGGTCAAGGAGTACGTCTGCCCGGGCTGCTCGCTGTCCATCCGGCCAGGTGTCGCGCACCTCGTGGTCTGGCGTGCGGACGGGGTGCTCGGTGACGCCGCCGACCTCGCGTCCCGTCGGCACTGGCACACACACTGTTGGAGAGTCGCATGACCGCGCCGACCGATGCGCCCGAACCGACCGCTTCCGTGCCGACCGCTGCGCCTGCGCCGACCGCTGCGCCTGCGCCGACCGCTGTGCCTGCGCCGACCGCTGTGCCTGCGCCGACCGAGATCCGCAGCGGCGTCGAGCTGCCCGCGCTCCGGACCGAGATCGACCTCGTCACCGACGACCACCTGACGCTCGTCGGCGAGCTCGCCGAACCGCTCGACCGCGCCGCCGCCGGGACGATCATCGCCCTGCACCCCCTGCCGACGGCGCAGGGCTTCATGGACTCGCACGTGCTCAAGAAGGCAGCCGCTCGGCTCCCGGCCCTCGCCGACATCGCGGTGCTCCGGTTCAACTTCCGCTCCGTCACGAGTCCCCGCGGCACCTCGGAGGGCACGTTCGGCGACGGCGTGTCCGAGGGACTCGACATGCATGCGGCGTTGGCGGAGGTCGAGGCGCGCCAACTGCCGACCCCCTGGCTCGTCGGGTGGTCGTTCGGCACCGAGGTGATCCTGAAGCACGCCCTCGAACACGTCGAGCGCGGTGCCGTCGCGGGCATCGTGCTGCTGTCGCCGCCACTCCGCCGCACGTCACCAGCGGAACTCGCGCGATGGCGGGGCGCCGGGGTGCCCGTCGTCGCGCTGGTCCCGGAACTCGACGACTTCCTGCGCCCGGACGCCGCCGCGCACGCCTTCGCGACGGTCCCCGAGGTGCGGGTGGAACCGGTCGCCGGCGCGAAGCACCTGTGGGTGGGCGAGAAGTACGTGCGGATCGTCCTCGACCGCGTCGCGGACCTCGTGGTCCCGGGGAGTGCACCGCTCCCCACCGTGTGGCCAGCAGCGCGCTGACGGACGCGCGCACCTGACGGACCGATGGCCGGACCGGAGGCCGGGGTCGCGCCTCCAGTCCGGCTGGCGTGTGCGGGTCGGTCAGTCTCCGGAGCCGTCGGCGGCGTGCGAGAGCGCTCCGCGGAGGTTCTCGAGGTACCCGGCAACTGCTTCGCGCTCCATCCGGATCGCGGCGAGCCGGTCCTCCGCGTCCGCGAGGAGCCGCTCGGTCCGGGTCTCGGCGTCGGTGACGAGCAGGTGCGCACGCTCCTGCGCGGAACGGACGGCCGTGAGCGCAGCCTCCTCGGCCTGCTGCTCGCGTTCGCGCGCAGCGTCCTTCGACTCGCGGTCGAGCCGGTCCGCCTCGGTCCGCGCGTCGGCGGCGCGTCGGATCGCGTCCGCCAGCTGCAGGTTGGCCTCGTCGAGGTACCGCTGGGTCTCCGTGACCGTCTCGTGGTGCTTCCGCAGGTAGTCCTGCTCGGCTTCGTCACGCCGGCCCGCGAGCTCGGACTCCAGCGCCGTGCGGGCGGCGTCGCGGGCACGGACGATCTCCGCGTCGGTCTCGGCACGCGATCGGTCGTGGTCGGCGCGGTCGCGGTCGATCTCGGCGCGGAGGGCGATGCGTTCGGCCTCGAGCTCGCCGAGCTCGGCGGTCCGGCGGTCCGCGACCTCGGTGTCGAGCGCCGCGTGTTCGGCGGCGCGCCGGTCGGCGAGTTCGGCCTCGTGCGCCCGCACCGCGCGTGCTGCGGCGTCGTCGGCCTCGGCGCGTTCGCGCTCGATGCGGGCGAGGTGCTCGGCGGTCTCCCGGTCGATCCGGGCGGTCGTCTCGGCCACGAGCCGGTCGTTCTCGATGCGCGTCTGCTCGACGTCGACGGCGAGGTCCGCGCGCGCCGCGGCGAGCTCCTGCTCGAGGGCGCTCCGGGACTCGGCGAACGCCCGGTCCTGATCGGCTCGTCGGGCGCCGAGCTCGGCGTCGAGGTCGCTCCGCGCATCGCCGAACTCGGCCTCGAGGTCGGCTCGGCGGGCGGCGACCTCGGCGTCGAGCGCTGCGCGGCCGTCCGCGAGGTCGCGATCGTGCGCCGCCCGCTCGGCTGCGCGCGTCCGGTCCCAGTCGTCGCGGCCGGCGGCGAGCTCGCGGGCGAGGGTGTCGTGTCCCTCGGTCGTGACGCGGTCGAGCTCGGCGGTCCTGCGCTCGTGTTCGGCCTCGAACACCCCGCGCCGGTGTGCGGTGTCGCGGTCGAGCTCGGCCGCGGACTCGCGCGCCTCGGTCGACTCGCGGTGCGCGACCTCGCGGAGCTCGGCGACCTCACGCTCCACCTGTGCCCGGAGCGCGCTCGTCTCCCGGATGCTCACCGACCGGTTCTCGGCGGCCTCGGTGACGGCCGCGGAGCGGATCGCGGCGGCTTCGGTGCGGGCGTCCTGGAGGGCGAGGCCGGCCTCGGCGCGCGCCCGTTCGATGGTGTCGGCCGACTCCGCCCGGGCTCGCGACAGCTCGTTCGTGGCACGGGTCCTGGCGTCGTCGAGCGTGTCGCTCGCCTCGGTCCGGGCCCCGCGGAGGAGCCGGGCGGCCTCGGTCTGGCTGGAGGCCCGGACGCGCTCGGCATCGATGTCCGCCTGACTGATCAGGCGTGTCGACTGCTCCTCGGCCACCCGGAGCGTGTTCTCGAGCCGGGTGCCGAGTCCGCTGTACGTCGGCGTGCCGGCCTCGTCGAGCTCGCGCTGCAGGTCGTCGACCCGGACCTGGAGCTGGCGGAGCTCCCGGGCTGCCTCGGCGCGGTCGTTGTTCGACTTGATGAGCTCACGGCGGAGCTGCCCCAGAGCACGGTCGACGTCGTCCTTGCGGTACCCCCGCAGCTCGCTCCCGAACTCTGCCTCGTCGTTGGCCACGATGTCGCTCCTGCACGTCTCGACGGACGGTGGTCGTCCGGCCTCGATTGTAGTGGCCGGGCTCCTGGGGCTCCCGTGCACCGGTCGTCCGTGCGACGGGGATGTGCCTCCCAGGCTCCCCGGCTATCCTGAACCGTCCGTTTTGCCCAAACATGTCCGAGAAGGGCAGAGCCGCCGTGTCGGTGGCGCGCCGCATGTCCCATTCCTGCGGCGCGGAGGGAGTGTCTCCGTGCGATTCGTCCTGGCGATCGTCAGTTTCGTCATCGGCGTCGTGCTCGTCGGCCTCGGGGTCGGCCAGCGCACGATCTTCGCCCCACCGACCTCGACGGTCGCGGCGACGAGCGGTTCGTCCGCCGGTGTGACCGTGATCCCCGGGACGACGCTCGACGCGAACCCCGGACACCAGCACGTCCGCATCACGGGTGCGTCGAAGGACCTCGTGGCGGTGTACGGGACGACGACCGACGTCGATGCCTGGGTCGGTGACGCCCGGCACCAGACGCTCCGGTACGACGCCGAGGACACGAGCCTCCGCGCGAAGACCACCGGGTCGGAGCGGAGCGTGCCGGATCCCGCGGGCAGCGACCTCTGGTCCGCCGAGTACTCCGGCTCCGAGGCGTCGGACTTCACGGTCGAACTGCCGTCGAGCACGTCGCTGCTCCTCGTGGACGGCGACGGCACCTCGAGCGTCGGCACGGTCTCGGTGACCTGGCCGCGCGACACCTCCACGCCGCTCGTGGGGCCGCTGATGACCGCCGGCGGCTTCTTCGTCGCCCTCGGCATCGCGCTCTACGTCTGGGCGATCCTCCACCAGCGCCGCCTCCGCGGACCGCGTCGTCGGAGCGGCGGCGGTCGTCCGCCGCGGGTCCGTGGTTCCCGTCGCGCCGCGGCCGCCGGGGCCCAGGTCCCGCCGCGGGGTCGTCGCGGCCGCCGCATGGTCGCGGTGGTGCCGGTCGTCCTGGTCGCCGGTCTGACGCTCGCCGGGTGCTCCTCGGAGTACTGGCCGCACGGATCCGGAGCGACCCCCACTCCGACCCCGACGGCGACGGAGTCCGGTGCCGCGGAGACGGCCGCCGAGCCCACCGCGGCGACGGCGCCGCAGATCAAGCGCATCGTCGGCCGGATCGCCGAGGTCGCAGCGAAGGCCGACTCGGACCGGAACGCCGACCTCGCCGCCGAGCGGTTCACCGGGCCGGCTCTGGCGCTCCGGAAGGCCAACTACACGATCCGCGGCTCGGACACGGACGTGCAGGCACCCCCGGCGATCCCGTCGGGGGACGTCACCGTCGCCGTCCCGCAGCAGACCGACTCGTGGCCGCGGACGGTGTTCGTGGTCGTCCAGGACCCCGCGGACAAGGACACCGCCCCGCAGGCGCTCACCCTCGTTCAGGAATCCGCGCGGTCCCAGTACAAGGTCGACTACGACGTCGCGCTCGAGGCCGGCGCGACGTTCACGGACGTGCCACCGGTGAGCATCGGTGCCGCGCAGCTCTCGCCGGACGTCAAGCTCCTCACGCTGCCGCCCGGCCAGATCGCCGGGGCGTACGCCGACATCCTGGCGAACGACACGGCGAGCCAGTACGCCGACACGTTCTCGTCCGACGGCGACGACCTGCGCTCGAAGATCGGCAAGCCGTACAAGGACTCGAAGTCCTCGAGCCTGCCGTCGACCGCCAAGATCGAGTACTCCTCCGAGATCCCGGAGAACGCGAGCATCGCACTCGCGACGAACAAGGCCGGGGCGCTCGTCTCGACGACGCTCGACGAGATCGAGAAGGTCACGCCGACCCAGGCCGGCGCCGAGGTCAACACCGAGGGTGCCGTCAAGGCCCTGTCGGGTGTCGGCACGAGCACGAAGGGGATCAGCGCGACCTACGGTGTGCAGCTGCTCTTCTACGTGCCCCCGGTCGGCACGAAGTCCAAGATAGAACTGCTCGGGTTCAGTCAGGGCCTGATCGCAGCGAGTGAGGTCCAATGAGCAACGTCCCCCCGTCCCTCCCCGCCGGTCTCCGTGGCGCGGTCGACCTGTCGTCCCTGGTGAACCGACCGACAGCATCGGGCCAGTCCGCGCCGGGCCAGTCGACCCCGGGCGCCGTCGCGGAACAGGCCGGTGCACTCGCGCACGACCACGACGGGACCCCGGTGACCCTCGATTCCCTGGTGATCGACGTCACGGACGCCTCGTTCCAGGACGTCCTGGAGCTCTCGACGATCGTCCCCGTCGTGGTGGACCTCTGGGCCGAGTGGTGCGGGCCGTGCAAGCAGCTGTCCCCGGTCCTCGAGAAGATCACCGCCGAGTACGACGGGCGGGTCGTCCTCGCCAAGGTCGACGTCGACGCGAACCCGCAGCTCGCACAGGCGTTCCAGGCGCAGTCGATCCCGACCGTCGCGGCGGTCGTCGGTGGCCGCCCCCTCGGACTCTTCGTCGGCGCACTGCCGGAGGCCGAGGTCCGCGACGTCTTCGAGCAGGTGCTCCAGGTCGCCGAGCAGAACGGGGTCGCCGGTCGTGTCGAGCTGTCGGGATCCGACGCGGTACCCGGCGCCGAGCAGGACCCGGCGTCCGAGCCGGAACCCGAGCCCCTCCCGCCGCACCACCAGGCCGCCTACGACGCGATCGAGCGCGGTGACTTCGCGGCGGCGATCCAGGAGTACCGGACGGCCATCCTGCAGGACCCGCACGACCAGATGGCGGTGGCCGGGCTCGCCCAGGTGTCGCTGCTCGACCGGCTCGACGGCCGGACCGCCGACGAGCTCCGTGCCGCCGCCGCCGAGTCGCCGACGGACGCGCACGCGCAGATGGGCGTGGCCGACCTCGACATCAGCGGGGGTCACGTCGAGGACGCCTTCGCGCGGTTGCTCGACGTGTTCCCGGGCGTGTCCGGTGAGGACCGCGACGCCGTCCGCGCCCGGCTCGTGGAGTACTTCGAACTGGTCGGCACCGAGGATCCACGAGTCATCGCGGCCCGACGCCGGCTCACGATGCTGCTGTACTGACGCGCTCGTCCGGCGGTGCGCCCGTGACCGGGCGCGGGACAGGAGGGACGGGGCCGACCGGCACCGTCCCTCCAGTCCGTGGGGTGCAGACTGGAGACTCGTCTCTCAGGAAGCAGCCTCCCATGTCAGCGTTGACAGTCCTCTTCATCGGCGGGACGGGCATCATCAGCTCGGCCGCCGCGGTCCGCTCGCTCGAGCTCGGACACCAGCTCACGGTCCTCAACCGCGGCGCCTCGCACACCAGGCCGGTGCCGGACGGCGTCGAGGTGCTCGTCGGCGACGTCTCCGATCCGGCATCCGTCCGGGCCGCGGTCGGAGACCGACGGTTCGACGTCGTCGTCGACTTCGTCGCGTTCACGCCGGACCAGGTGCAGGCGGACGTCGAGCTGTTCCGCGGCCGGGTCGGGCAGTACGTGTTCATCAGTTCGGCGTCGGCGTACCAGAAACCCGTGGCGTCGCTCCCGATCCGCGAGTCCACGCCGCTCCGCAACCCGTGGTGGCAGTACTCCCGCGACAAGATCGCCTGCGAGGACCTGCTCGTCGCCGCGTACCGCGAGACCGGGTTCCCGGTGACGATCGTCCGCCCGTCGCACACCTACGACCGGACGAGCGTGCCGCTCCTCGGCGGCTGGACGACGATCGACCGGCTCCGGCGCGGACTGGAGGTCGTCGTCCCGGGCGACGGCACCTCGCTCTGGACCCTCACCCACCACGACGACTTCGCCCGCGCGTTCGTCGGGCTGCTCGGGGTGCCGGCGACGATCGGCGACACGGTGCACATCACCTCGGACGAGGCGCTCCCGTGGGACCAGATCACCAGGACGCTCGCCGCCGCGGCCGGTGTCGACGACCCGCGGATCGTGCACGTCGCCAGCGACAGCGTCGCGCGGATGGTGCCGGCCTGGGGGCCGGGGATCCTCGGCGACCGGATGCACTCGGTGGTGTTCGACAACACGCACGTCAAGTCGCTCGTGCCGGGGTGGACGGCGACCATCCCGTGGGCGACGGGTGCGCGGCAGATCGTCGAGTGGTTCGACGCCGAGCCCGGTCGCGCAGTCGCGGACCCGGACGAGGACGCGGCGTTCGACCGCCTGCTCGAACGGGCCAGGGCCTTCGACGCGTAGGCGGCCTGGCCCCACCGCACCTCCGGAAAACACAAGGTTGGCCGCGTCGCGCAGGGAGACACCCCTGCGCGACGCGGCCAACCTGGTGTTTCGCGGAAGAACCGCTCCCGCTACCGCGCGAGCTTCAGCCAGACGGCACCGAGGGGCGGGACGACGATGTCGGCCGAGGCCGGGCGCCCGGCCCACGGCTTGTCCTCCGCGACGACCTGCCCGAGGTTCCCCACGCCGGACCCGCCGTACGCGACGGCGTCGGAGTTGAGGATCTCGGTCCAGGTCCCGGCGACGGGCAGCCCGAACCGACGCGACACCGGCACGCCGGAGAAGTTCACGAACACCGCGATGCGGTCGTCGCCCGCCTTCCGGATGAACCCGAGCGTCGAGTGCTCCGCGTCACCGCCTTCGAGCCATTCGAACCCGTCCGCCGTGGCGTCGTGCGCCCACAACGCCGGGTTGTCCTTGTACACGGCGTTGAGCGCGACGACGAGGTCCTGCACACCGAGGTGGCCCGGGTCGTCGAGGAGCCACCAGTCGAGACCGCGTTCCTCGCTCCACTCGGAGGGCTGCGCGAACTCCTGACCCATGAACAACAACTGCTTGCCCGGGTGCGCCCACATGAACGTCAGGTACGCGCGGACGTTCGCGAGCTTCTGCCACTCGTCGCCCGGCATCTTGCCGTAGAGGGACCCCTTGCCGTGCACGACCTCGTCGTGGCTGATCGGCAGGGTGAACTGCTCGGAGAACGCGTACACGAACGAGAACGTGATCTCGTCGTGGTGGTAGGCGCGGTACGCGGGGTCGCGCTGCACGTACTCCAACGAGTCGTGCATCCAGCCCATGTTCCACTTCTGCCCGAACCCGAGTCCGCCGGCACTCGTCGGCTGGGTGACCCCCGGCCAGGACGTGCTCTCCTCCGCGATCATCACGATGCCGGGGTAGCGCTTGTACGCGGTGGCGTTCGTCTCCTGGAGGAACGAGACCGCCTCGAGGTACTCGCGGCCGCCGAACTGGTTCGGGAGCCACTCGGTCCGGGAGTAGTCGAGGTACAGGATCGAGGCGACGGCGTCGACCCGGAGCCCGTCGATGTGGAACTCCTCGAGCCAGTACAGCGCGTTCGCGACGAGGAAGTTCCGGACCTGCTGCTGCCCGAAGTCGAACACCAGGGTGCCCCAGTCGAGCTGCTCGCCGCGGCGGGGGTCCGGGTGCTCGAAGAGGGCGTACCCGTCGAACTTCGCGAGTGCCCACTCGTCCTTCGGGAAGTGCCCGGGGACCCAGTCCATGATGACGCCGATGCCCGCGGAGTGCAGGCGGTCGATGAGGTACCGCAGGTCGTCCGGCGACCCGAAGCGAGCGGTCGGGGCGTAGTACCCGGTGACCTGGTAGCCCCACGAGCCGCCGAACGGGTGCTCGGACAGCGGCAGGAACTCGACGTGCGTGAACCCGAGGTGGGTGACGTGCCCGATGAGGTCGTCGGCGGCCTGGCGGTACGACAGGCCCGGGCGCCAGGACCCGAGGTGGACCTCGTAGACGCTCATCGGCCGGTCGTGCGTGGTCGATGCAGCACGCCGCTGCATCCAGGCGTCGTCGTCGTCGGACCACGCGTAGGAGGACTCCGTCACCACGGAGGCGGTGAGCGGCGGGACCTCGGTCCGGCGCGCGAACGGGTCGGCACGCTCGACCCACCCGGAGTCGGTGAGGATCGCGAACTTGTAGCGCTGCCCGTCCACGGCACCGGGGACGAACAGCTCCCAGACGCCGAGGTCGCTGAGTCGGCGCATCGCGGTGGTCCGGCCGTCCCAGCCCTCGAAGTCGCCGATCACCCGGACGGCGGTGGCGCGCGGAGCCCACACGGCGAACGCGACGCCCGGGACGCCGTCGACCGTCCGCACGTGTGCACCGAGGTGATGCCAGAGCTGCTCGTCGCGGCCCTCGCCGAACAGGTGCAGGTCGAGCTCGCCGAGCGTCGGGGCGAACCGGTAGGCGTCGTCGGACGTCCAGATCTCCTCGTCGAACTCGGCCTCGACCCGGTACGCCCCGAGCGCACCGGTCGTCGCTCCGGACCAGACGCCGTGTCCCTCGTGCTCCAGCGCGAAGTCGTCGCCGTCGCGGGTGACGACGGTCACGGCGTTCGCGAGGTGCCGGACGACCCGGACGCTCGTCCCGCCGTCGACGGGGTGCGGGCCGAGGACGCTGTGCGGCTGCGACCAGCGCCCCTCGGCGACCTCGCGCAGCAGCCAGTCCTCGACGTGGTCGGGATGCGGTGCGGCTGCGGCCGTGTCCGAGACCGCGGTCGCGGTCTCCGCGGCGGTCGTGCTCGCATCCGGACGGGAGGCACGGGGCCCCTCCGTCTCGCGAGTCGCGCCCGGCGCACTGGCGGCACCGGCACCACCGGCACCGGCACCCGCACTCGTGGTGTCGGTCGTCGGCGCGGGACCGGCACCACCGGCGAGGGTGTCGGCCTCGGCGACGTCGCGGTCGGGCGACTCCGCCGCCGGCGTCGGCGCGCCGGGGAGGTCCTCGCCCGGTGCCGAGACGTTCGGTTCGGTGCGCGGTACGGCGGGTGCGACCGGGGCGGCGCTCTGCACCGCGACGGGCGGCGGCGGGGGCGGCGCGATCGGGGGGCGTCCGGGGACCGGAGCCTGCGGGGCGGGGGAGGCCGTGCCTCCCGGCCGTCCCGGTTCCACTCGCCGGGTCGGCAGCTTGTCCGAGGGCTGGTCGGGCTGGCGGCTGTCGGTCATCGGGTTCCCTCCACGACGAGCAGGTGCACGGGTTCGGCGAAGGCGTCGAGCCGTACGTAGTTGGACGCGCCCCAGGTCCAGCGGGCGCCGGTGACGACGTCACGGACGTCGAGCTGTGCGTCGGGGGCGACCCCGAGCGCGGTGAGGTCGAGCGACACGGTGGCCTCCCGTGCGGAGTGCGGGTCGACGTTCGCGACGACGATCACGGTGTCCGGTCGGCCGGAGCGGGTGAACTCGCCGTCGAGGTGCTTCGAGTAGACGACGATGGCGTCGTTGTCGCTGCCGTGGACGTGCAGGTTCCGGAGCTGCCGGAGTGCCGGGTGCGCCGAGCGGAGTCGGTTGAGCATCGTGATGTACGGCGCGAGGGACGCCCCTGCCGCCTCGGCGGCGGCGAAGTCGCGCGGCTTGTACTCGTACTTCTCGTTGTCGACGTTCTCCTCGCTCCCGGGGCGTGCGACGTCCTCGAACAGCTCGAAGCCGGAGTAGACGCCCCACGTCGGCGAGCCCGTCGCGGCGAGTGCGGCCCGGACCTTGTAGCCCGCGCGACCGCCGAACTGCAGGTACTCGGTGAGGATGTCCGGGGTGTTCACGAAGAGGTTCGGCCGCAGGTAGGCGGCGGTCTCGGAGCTCAGCTCGGTGAAGTACTCCTCGATCTCCTCCTTGGTGTTCCGCCAGGTGAAGTACGTGTACGACTGCGTGAACCCGGACTCGGCGAGCGCCCGCATCATCGCCGGACGTGTGAACGCCTCGGCGAGGAACACGGTCTCGGGGTGGTCCACGCGGATCTCCCGGATGACCCGCTCCCAGAACCACAGCGGCTTCGTGTGGGGGTTGTCGACGCGGAAGATCCCGACGCCGAGGCCGATCCAGTACCGGAGGACACGGAGGACCTCGGTGACGATGCCCTCCGGGTCGGTGTCGAACTGGATGGGGAAGATGTCCTGGTACCGCTTCGGCGGGTTCTCGGCGGTCGCGATCGAGCCGTCGGCGCGGATCGTGAACCACTCCGGGTGCTCGAGCACCCAGGGGTGGTCGGGCGAGCACTGGAGCGCGAAGTCGATCGCGACCTCCATCCCGGTGTTCTTCGCGGTCTCGACGAACTCGCGGAAGTCCTCGACCGTCCCGAGGTCGGGGTGGATCGCGTCGTGACCGCCAGCCGAGGACCCGATCGCCCACGGGCTCCCCGGGTCGTGCGGGCCGGGGGTGAGGGTGTTGTTCGGACCCTTCCGCGCGGTGGTGCCGATCGGGTGGATCGGCGGCAGGTAGACGACGTCGAACCCCATCCGCGCGACGGCCGGGAGCCGGCGTGCGGCTGTCCGGAACGTGCCGCTCCGCCATGCACCGTCCGGCAGCCGCCTGGCGCCCTCGCTCCGGGGGAAGAACTCGTACCACGCGCCGACGCCGGCACGGGTGCGTTCGACGTCGAGCGCCTGCGGTGCCGATGTGGAGCGGAGGCTGGTGAGCGGCGTGTCGACGAGCGCCCCGGTGATCCTCGGGTCGTCGACGGCCTGGAGGCGCGTCCCGGCGTCCCGGGACGTGTCCCGGATGCGGACGGCCGCCTCCGACGCCGCGGGGGAGTCGGCCTCGGCGGCGAGGCGTTCGAGCAGGACGGCACCGTCGAGGAGGGTCGCCTCGGTGTCGACGCCGGCGGCGATCTTCAGCCGCGCCCCGCCGACCCAGCTCGCCCAGTCGTCGGCGTAGGACTCGATGTGCCAGGTCCACATGCCGGTGTGGTCCACCTGCACCGTGGCGACGTACCGGTCGGTCCCCGGGGCGCCGGGCGTCATCGGGACGGTGCGGGTGGCGCCGTCGGGACGCTCGAGCACCAGGTCGGCGCCGATGACGCCGTGCCCCTCGCGGAACACCCGGGCGGAGAACGTGATCACCTCGCCGTCGAACGCCTTGCTCGGGAACCCGATCGGCGTCGAGGGTTCCAGGTCGGTGACGGGGATGCGCCCGATGACGGGTCGGTCTGCGATGTCCACCACTCGACCGTACTCGGGGGTGCCCCAGCGGGTCAGGTCGGCGTGCCCGCGGACCGCGGTGGACCTCGGCGGATCCCCGTGGGCCTCGGCGGATCCCCGTGGGACTCAGCGGATCCCCGCGGGCCTCAGCGGATCTCGAAGACGTGGATGCCGGGGCCGTACGCGGTGAAGATGGTGCCCGCCGGCCGCTGCCGGTCGTGGTCACGGTGCCGCTCGCTCGACCAGGCCAACCGGTAGGACTCCACGTCGTCATGGCGGGGGAGCGTGATGTCCCGCGTCCGGCCGCTGCCGTGCACGACGACGAGCACCCGGTCGTACTCCTCGTGTTCCGGGGTCGACTCGACGAAGTACTGCAGCGCCCGGTGGGTCGCCTCGTCCCAGCGCTCGCGGGTCATGAGCTCGCCGTCGGTGGCGTACCAGGTCATCCGGGAGGCCGACGGGGTGACCGCGCCCTCGACGCCGAACCGCGACGGCCGGAGCGCGGGGTGCGCCTGTCGGAGCCGGATCAGCGCCGCCGTGTCGTCGATCAACGACTCGGCCTCGGGGATCGGGGACCAGTCGACCCACACGGTGTCGTCGGTGATCGCGTAGGCGTTGTTGTTGCCGTGCTGCGTCCGGCCGCGCTCGTCGCCCGCGGTGAGCATCGGGATGCCTGCGGAGAGGAGCAGGGTGCCCATCAGGTTCCGGAGGGACCGCTGCCGGTGGGTGCGGACCCCCTTGTCCTCGGTCGGTCCCTCCACGCCGTGGTTGAACGACCGGTTGTCGTTCGTGCCGTCCCGGTTGTCCTCACCGTTCGCCTCGTTGTGCTTGGTGTCGTAGGACACCAGGTCGCGCATCGTGAACCCGTCGTGCGCGGTGACGAAGGCCACGCCCGCGAGCGGTCCGCGGTCGACACCGAACATGTGCCGCGACCCGGTGAGTGCGCCGGCGAGCGCGCCGATGCCGGTCTGCGGGCTGCCTTCGCGACGCTCCCGGGCGATGTCGGTCAGCCAGAACTGCCGCACGGTGTCGCGGAAGCCGTCGTTCCACTCGGCCACCCCGCGCCCGAACGCCCCGGTCTTCCAGCCGTCCGGGCCGACGTCCCACGGTTCCGCGACGAGCAGGACGTCCCGGAGCGCCGGATCGTCCCGCATCCGGTCGAGGATCGGGTGGTCCGGGTCGAAGGCGTGCTCCGCGTTCCGGGCGAGCGCCGCCATCAGGTCGAACCGGAACCCGTCGACCTGGACCTCCTCCGCCCAGTAGCGGAGGCTGTCGATCACGAGGTCGGCCATCGGCTCGTGGCTCGTGTTCAGGGAGTTCCCGCAGCCGGTGACGTCGAAGTAGGCGGGGTCCGTCTCGTCGGAGGTCCAGCGGTAGGCGTTCGCCCCGTCGATCCCGCGGAGGCTCGTCGTCGGGCCGCCGCGGCCCTCCTCGGCGGTGTGGTTGTAGACGACGTCGAGGACGACCTGGATCCCGGCCTCGTGGAGGATCCGGACCATGCCCTTGAACTCACGGAGCACCGCGTCCGCGCCGGCGTCCCGAGCCGGCATCGACGCATACGCCGCGTGCGGTGCGAAGAAGCCGAGCGAGTTGTACCCCCAGGCGTTCTCCCGACCCGTGCCGTGCAGCCACTGCTCGGACGTGAACGCGTGCACGGGCAGCAGCTCGACGGCCGTGACCCCGAGGCGTCGGAGGTGCCGGATCGTGCTCTCGTGCGCGATCCCCGCGTACGTGCCGCGGAGGTGTTCGGGGACGTCCGGGTTCCCGGCGGTCAGGGTCCGCACGTTCGCCTCGTAGAGCACCGTCCGGTCGAGCGGCGTCATGGGCTTCGGGACGTCGCCCCAGTCGAAGTCGTCGGACACCGCGACCGAGGTCCACCCGCCGGGCGTCGTCGCGCTCGGGACGATGCCCCGGGCGTACGGGTCGAGCAGGGGCCGCTCCGGGTCGAAGTCGTGCCGCGGACCGTCGGGGCCGTCGACGAGCAGGTGGTACGGGTCACCGACGGCGATCCCGTCCACCCGGCCGGACCAGACGCCGGCGACCGTCCCGTCCGGGGTGATCGGGACACGGAGCTCGGCGTGGGCCGGGGTCGCGGGGACGACGAGCGTCACCGACGTCGCGGACGCGGAGTGCACCGCGAACCACGCACCGGTGCCGTCGAGTCGGAGGCCCAGGCGGCTGGCGGTGTCGACGGTCTGCACGGGTCAAGGCTAATCACCGGCCCCGCGTATCCTGAAAACGAGACCCCGCACCGGGGCATCCCCACCGCCTGGAGCGCCACCTTGCCCGTCTACCTCGACCACGCTGCGACGACGCCGATCCTGCCCGCCGCCCTCGTCGAGTACACGCGCGCCCTCGCCACCGTCGGGAACCCGTCGTCGATCCACAGTGCCGGGCAGGCGGCGAAGATGCTGCTCGAGACCGGCCGGGAGCAGGTCGCCGCGTCCGTCGGTGCCGACGGCGTCGAGGTCGTGTTCACCTCCGGCGGCACCGAGAGCGTCAACCTCGGCGTGAAGGGGCTGTACTGGGCGCGCCAGGCCGAGCGACCGCGACCGCGCATCGTCGTCCCCGCGGGGGAGCACCACGCGACCGTCGACACCGTCGCGTGGCTCGAACGTCACGACGGCGCCGTGGTCGAGGAGATCCCGCTCGACGCCCTCGGCCGACTCGACCTCACGGCGCTCGCCGCAGCACTGGCGGACGCGTCGGACGTCGCGCTCGTCACGTTCCTGTGGGCGAACAACGAGGTCGGCACGGTCCAGCCCGTCGCGGACGTCGTCCGGCTGGCCCACGCGGCCGGTGTCCCCGTGCACTGCGACGCGGTGTCCGCCTACGGGCAGGTCCCGGTCGACGTGCACCACGCCGGGGGCGGTGCCGAACCCCTCGACGCGACCAGCATCTCCGCGCACAAGATCGGCGGACCGGTGGGCATCGGCGCACTCGTGCTCGCGAGGACCGCGGTCGTCGAGCCGCTCATCCACGGCGGGGGTCAGCAGCGCCAGGTCCGCTCCGGCACACAGGACGCACCGGCGGCGGCGGCGTTCGGGGTCGCGGCGTCCGCGGTGCACGACGCCGCGCGGGCGAGGACGCTCCGCGACGCGGTGATCGCCGGGGTGACCGAGCGGGTGCCGATCGCCGTGCTGCGGGGCGATCCGGTCGACCGGTTGCCGGGCAACGCGCACTTCACCTTCCCCGGATGCGAGGGCGATTCGCTCCTGTTCCTGCTCGACGCGGCCGGGATCAGCGTGTCGACGGGGTCCGCGTGCCAGGCGGGGATCCCCGAGCCGTCGCACGTGCTGATGGCGATGGGGGTGTCCGAGGAGGACGCGCGTGGGGCGCTCCGCATCACGGTCGGACACAGCTCGACCGCCGACGACGTCAGCGCGTTCCTCGACGCCCTCCCCGACGCCGTCGCCCGCGCGTCCGTCGCGGGCATGGCCGCGCGGCAGCCCACGCTCGGCGCGCACTGACGCGGGGTGCAGGGCGGACCCGCACCGAGCCTCCAGTCCGACGGATCGCGCCCGACCCGGCCGTCAGCGGCCTGCCGGTAGGCTTGTGCACCATGGTCGAACTGGACATCAGCGAGCAGATCGCAGCCCTCCGCGAGACGTTCGGGAACATCCGCTCGGTGATCGACGTCGATCGGCTCGAGCGCGAGATCGCCGACCTGGGCGAGCAGGCCGGTGCCCCGGACCTGTGGGACGACACCGCGCACGCCCAGCAGGTGACGAGCGCCCTGTCGCACAAGCAGTCGGAGCTCAAGAAGGTCACCGACACCGAGCAGCGGCTCGACGACCTCGAGGTGCTCGTCGAGATGGCGAACGAGGGCGACGACCAGGACTCCGCGGACGAGGCCGGTGCCGAGCTGAAGGCCCTCACGAAGACCATGGGCGAGCTCGAGGTGCAGACGCTCCTCGACGGCGAGTACGACGATCGACCCGCCGTCATCACGATCCGCGCCGGAGCCGGTGGCGTCGACGCCGCGGACTTCGCCGAGATGCTCCTGCGGATGTACCTCCGCTACGCCGAGCAGCACGGCTACGCGACGACGGTGATGGAGACCTCCTACGCCGAGGAGGCCGGCATCAAGTCCGCCACTTTCGAGGTCGACGCCCCGCACGCGTTCGGCACGCTGTCGATCGAGGCCGGCACGCACCGGCTCGTCCGGATGTCGCCGTTCGGCGCGGCGGGCAAGCGACAGACGTCGTTCGCCGCGGTCGAGGTCATCCCGCTCATGCCGGAGACGGCCGTCATCGACATCCCGGAGAACGACATCCGCGTCGATGTCTTCCGGTCGTCCGGACCGGGTGGACAGTCCGTCAACACGACCGACTCCGCGGTGCGCCTCACGCACATCCCGACGGGGACCGTGGTGTCGATGCAGAACGAGAAGTCGCAGATCCAGAACCGTGCCGCCGCCATGCGCGTGCTGCAGTCGCGACTCCTGCTCCTCAAGAAGGAGGAGGAGAACGCCAAGAAGAAGGAGCTCGCCGGGAACATCACGGCGAGCTGGGGTGACCAGATCCGCTCCTACGTCCTCGCGCCGTACCAGATGGTGAAGGACCTCCGGAGCGAGTACGAGGTCGGGAACCCCTCGCACGTGTTCGACGGCGACCTCGACGGGTTCATCAACGCCGGCATCCGCTGGCGCAAGCAGTCCACGGACTGACCGGCCCGGCGCGGGCGCGCGGGCCGCGCCCCCGCGCGGCGTGCCCGGCCGCGCGCGAGTGAGCAGCAATCGTCGGGTCGATCGCCCGCACCCGACGATTCCTGCTCACTCGCGGGGGTGCCGGCGGGGTCTCGCGACGTCGAGCCGCGCGCCTGAGCCCGGTTCACCGGATCCCGACCTACCCTGTTCCGGTCATGATCAAATTCGACCAGGTCACCAAGGTGTATTCGGGCAACCCGAATCCGGCGCTCAACGACGTCACGCTCGAGATCCTCAAGGGCGAGTTCGTCTTCCTCGTCGGTGCTTCCGGCTCCGGCAAGTCCAGCTTCCTGCGGCTCGTCCTGAAGGAGGAGAAGCCGACACGCGGGCAGATCCACGTGCTCGGGCAGCGGCTCGGGTCGCTCTCCTCGCGGAAGGTCCCGTACTTCCGACGGAACCTCGGGGTCGTGTTCCAGGACTTCCGCCTGCTGCCGAACAAGAACGTGTTCGACAACGTCGCGTTCACCCTCCAGGTGATCGGCAAGAGCAAGGGGTTCATCGGCGAGGCGGTGCCGGACGTCCTCAAGATGGTCGGCCTGTCCGGCAAGGCGAACCGGATGCCGCACGAGCTCTCCGGTGGTGAGCAGCAGCGTGTCGCGATCGCGCGCGCCGTCGTCAACAAGCCGGCGATCCTGCTGGCGGACGAGCCGACCGGCAACCTCGACCCGACCACCTCGGCGGGCATCATGGCGCTCCTCGAACGCATCAACCAGGGCGGGACCACAGTGCTCATGGCCACTCACGATGCGGGCATCGTCAACCAGATGCAGCGCCGCGTCATCGAACTCTCCGGCGGTGTCGTCCAGCGCGACGAGCAGGCCGGCGGCTACGAGACCCAGGCGATCCCGGTCATCCGCAGACCGGTGTCGACCACCACCGGCATCCAGACCCTCCCGGGGATCGTCCGATGAGGCTCGGGCTGGTGTTCTCCGAGGTCGGCTCCGGCCTCCGCCGGAACGCCTCGATGGTCGTCTCGGTGGTGCTCGTCACGTTCATCTCGCTGACCTTCGTCGGCACGGCGATCCTGCTGCAGATGCAGATCAACCAGATGAAGGGGTACTGGTACGACCGAGCGCAGGTCGCCGTCTACCTGTGCACCGACACGGACACAACCGGCAACTGCACCGGCGCGAAGGCCACGGCGGACCAGCGCGACCAGGTCAAGGCGCAGCTCGATTCGTCGACGCTCAAGCCGTTCATCCAGAAGACCTACTTCGAGACGCAGGACCAGGCGTACGCCCGCTTCAAGTCGCAGTTCAAGGACTCCGCGGCGACCGAGTTCGTGAAGCCGGAGTACCTCAACGAGACGTACTGGGTGAACCTGAAGAACCCGTCGCAGTCGGACGTCCTCATCGAGTCGTTGTCCAAGCTCGCCGGAGTGCAGAGCGTCGTCGACCAACGCGGCTACCTGCAACCGATCTTCTCGGTGCTGAACGCGTCGTCGTACACGGCGGTCGGGATCGCTGCGCTCATGCTCGTCGCCGCGGTGCTGCTCATCGCCACGACGATCCGGCTCTCCGCGTTCTCGAGACGCCGGGAGCTCGGGATCATGCGCCTCGTGGGGGCGTCGAACCGGTTCATCCAGACGCCGTTCATCCTCGAGGGGGTGATCGCCTCGCTCATCGGGGCGGTCCTGGCGGGTGGCGCGATCGTGGCTGTCGTCTGGTTCTTCGTCCGCGGGTACCTGTCGACGCGGTTCACCGGGACGCCGTTCATCGGGATGGGGGAGACCGCCGTGGTGGTGCCCATCGTGGTGGTGGTCGGGGCGCTCCTCGCCGCAGGGTCGGCGAGCGTCGCGATCCGTCGGTACCTGAAGGTCTAGGCGGGGCGCACGCACGCGCCCCGCGCCGCGCCTCCCGCCCCTCCGCGCGCCACGCCCGGGCGCGTTCGTCGAGATCGCAGGACGCGCCGCGTGCGGGTCGGGCGTCGCGGCGTGTCGTGCGACTTCGACCGAGTCCGCGCGGCGTGTCGTGCGACTTCGGCCGAGTCCGCGCGGCGTGTCGTGCGACGTCGACCCGACTCCGTGCGGAGATGCGACGCGCGGGAAGATCGCGCTGCACCCCGACGTTCGATAGACTGGTCGGCCGCCCACTCCCGGGCGAGCGCCGCCCGGACCGAGCGGACAGCGGAACGAGCGTCGAGGAGGCGTCATGGCGAAGGAACGCGGTGAGAAGGTCGTCGCGACGAACCGCCGCGCGCGCCACGACTACACCATCGAGAACACGTACGAAGCAGGCATCGTCCTCTCCGGCACCGAGGTCAAGTCGCTCCGTCAGGGGCGCGCATCCCTCATCGACGGCTACGCCTTCATCGACGGCGGGGAAGCCTGGCTCGACGCCGTGCACATCCCGGAGTACACCGAGGGCACGTGGAACAACCACGCCCCTCGGCGCAAGCGGAAGCTCCTCCTGCACAAACAGGAGATCGTGAAGATCTCGCACAAGACCAAGGAGGGCGGGTACACCCTGGTCCCGCTGCAGATCTACTTCTCCGACGGCCGCGCCAAGGTCGAGATCGCGGTGGCCAAGGGCAAGCGCGAGTTCGACAAGCGTCAGACGTTGCGGGAGCGCACCGATCGGCGCGAGGCCGAGCGCGCGATGTCCTCGCGCCGCCACATGGGCGAGTAGCTCCGGAACGGAGGCCCGACCCGCGCTGGCGGGGTCGACGTGCCTCATGTAGACTGAACTGCTGTTCGACTCGTCGAGCAGACTCACAACTCCACAGTGTGACAGCGGCCCTCGGCGGCGGACTCATGGGGATGATCGGTTTCGACATCGCCTGTTTGCCGACGAGAAGCGGGCCGAGGATCCACGGTTGTCTCGTTAACGATCCGTGGAAACAACAAGTGCCAATAACAAGCGCACTGACTTCGCTCTCGCTGCGTAAGCAGTAGAGCCACATGAAGTCCGTCAGACCGGTGATCGCCTTCTAACCGGACCCTGACGTCATGCAGAGGGCTTGCTGCACGGTTGTGTCTGAGGGCCGTGCGGGACTTGCACTCGGGCTGGGCCCGTCGACCAAGAAGCCAGTAGCAATGATCGGGGCCGAGCAGAACGAATCATCTGGCTACGCCCGTAGAAGACGTCGAATCTCAGCGATGGACGGGGGTTCAATTCCCCCCATCTCCACCACTCGCTCCGGCGCCGGGGTCCGCTGTCACATCCGTGGTCATCGCCGGCCGTGGTGCACGTCCCTCACCGGGTGTGCGCTGCGGCCGTCGTCGTCTGGCGGCCCGGTGTCGTCTGACGGCCCGGCCCCGCTCGCCGTCCGGTGCGGTCTGGCGGCCCGGTCCCGCTCGCCGTCCGGTGTGGTCTGGCGGCCCGGTCCCGCTCGCCGTCCAGTGCGGTCTGACGAGCCGGAGTTGGTCGGGGTCGTCGTCCGGGCCACCTCGCTCCCCAGACCCGTTCACCTGCCCGGACTACCGTGGGGATGGTCACCGACCGAAGGGAACGACCGTGCAGGAGATCGCGATCCGCGTCCGGATCCGGGAGCAGGAGCAGCTCGGACTCGCCGAGTACGAACGGATCGTCGGCTCCGTCGCGACGGTGGCGGCCCTCATCGCGTGGCTGCCGTCGACGGACGAGCGACTGGTGCTCCGCGGACGAGGCACCGAGCCGGCACGGGTCGAGACCGTGACGCACGGTACCGACTTCGAGATGCTCGTGGTCCTCGACCAGCGCGCACTCGCCACCGAACGTGCCGCCGGTGCCGTCGCTGCGCTCATCGAAGCAGCGCGGAACGACGGCGTCGAGGCCTCGTCGACCGGGGTCGCGGGCGAGATCGACCGGCTCGATCGGCTCGCCCCGCGCGGCCGCACCGTCGCCGAGCGTGCACTCCGGACGTTCCTCGAGCAGGCGCATGCGGATGTCGTCGACCGTCGTGCCACCGCGAAGGTCCGGGCCGCGTCGGCGCTCGTGCGTCTCGCCGAGGAAGGCGCCGAGCTCCTCGTGGAGCGCGTCGATGACGCCGCTGCCGACGAGATCACGACGACCCTGGTCACGGACTCGGTCCCGGACGCGGGCGACGTCGTCGTCATCCCCGAGACGCCCGACGAGGCGGCGATCATGGCGGACGCACCCGTGGTGGTGTCCGAGGTCCCGACCACGATGCCGATCGCTCCACCGCTCCCGACGGGGAACGGCGTGCCGCGGGCGAGCGACGACTCCAGCGCCGAGCCGAGCGCCGCGGCCGACGCGGCGGAGGCCAAAGCGAAGGCGAAGGCGGCGAAGCAGAACGCGAAGGCCGCGGAGAAGGTCGTCGCAGAGGCCACGAGCTTCGCCAAGGAGGCCACTGCAGCGGTCAAGGCCATCGCGAAGACCGGGACCAAGGCCGATCGGAAGCGTGCCGTCACGACCGCGGACGAGGCCAAGGCGGCCGCGAAGACGGCGAAGAAGCTCGTCGAGCGTGCGACGGCCAAGGCTGACAAGGCCAAGAAGCGGGCGAAGAAGGCGAAGAAAGCCGCCAAGTAGTCTGAGTGCTCTTACAGCATGCGTGTTACCGGCGCGTTACGGGTTCGTTCCAAGCCTGTTGCGTCGCCCCCGCGGCCCTCGTTGTGGTGCCAAAGTCGGTCAGGTCCTGAACCATCCGACGTTGGAGCAACCTTGGCCACCACAACGGGAACACCGACCACGCAGGGCCGTCGCGGCCTGAAGCGTCAGGTCGGCTTCATCGGGCTCATCTGGGCCTCGACCGGCTCGATCATCGGCTCCGGCTGGTTGTTCGGGTCGCAGCACGCACTCGAGGCGGCGGGTCCGTCCGCGATCATCTCCTGGGCGATCGGCGGTGTCGCGATCCTCATCCTCGCGCTCGTGCACGCCGAACTCGGAGGCATGTTCCCGATCGCGGGCGGGACAGCGCGGTTCCCGCACATCGCGTTCGGCGGCGTCGCCGGGGCGTCGTTCGGGTGGTTCTCGTGGCTCCAGGCCGCGACGGTCGCCCCGATCGAGGTCGAGGCGATGATCAACTACGCGCAGCACTGGTCGTTCGCGCACGCCTGGCTGCACGAGGTCGACCACCAGGCGGTGCTGACGGGCAGCGGCATCGCGGTGGCGATCGTGCTGATGGTCGTCCTGACGCTCGTGAACCTGTTCAGCGTCCGGATCCTCGCGAACACGAACTCCGCGGCGACGTGGTGGAAGGTCGGCATCCCGGTCCTCACCATCGTCGTCCTCGCGTTCTCCGGGTTCCACGGGAGCAACTTCACGGCAGCGAACGGTTTCGCTCCGGAGGGGGCGAAGGGCATCCTCGCAGCGGTGTCGACCTCTGGGATCATCTTCTCGCTCCTCGGGTTCGAGCAGGCCGACCAGCTCGCCGGCGAGTCGACGAACCCCAAGCGCGACATCCCCCGAGCCGTCATCGGGTCGGTCGTCATCGGCCTCGTGATCTACCTGTTGCTGCAGATCTTCTTCCTGGGCGCGCTTCGCCCGGAGGACATCAAGGGCACCTGGGCGGGTGCCGCGTACACGACGTTCACCGGTCCGTTCGCCGACATCGCGATGGGTGCGGGGATCGTCTGGCTCGCCGTGGTGATCTACATCGACGCGATCGTGTCCCCGGCGGGCACCGGCCTCATCTACGTGACGGCGTCGTCCCGCGTCTCCTACGGCCTCAGCCGTAACGGGTACTTCCCGAAGGCGTTCGAGTGGGTCACCCGCGCCGGCGTGCCGTGGGTCGGGCTCGTCGCCGCGTTCGTGATCGGCGTCGTCTGCTTCCTGCCGTTCCCGAGCTGGCAGTCCCTCGTCGGACTCATCACGAGTGCGTCCGTGCTCATGTACGCGGGTGCGCCGCTCGCCGTCGGCGCGTTCCGCAAGCGGATCCCGGAGGTCGAACGGCCCTACCGGCTGCCCGCCGCGCACGTGCTGTCCCCGGTGGCGTTCATCATCGCCAACCTGATCATCCTGTGGTCCGGATGGGACACCGACTGGAAGCTCGGGATCGCCGTCGCGATCGGCTTCGTGCTCATCGTGCTGAACCGTGTGCTCGGCGGCAGCAAGGAGGTCCAGCCGCGGTGGGACTGGCGGGCCGCGCAGTGGCTGTTCCCGTACCTCATCGGCATCGGGCTCATCGTGTACCTCAGCGACTTCGGCCCCCTCGCGCACCCGGTGTTCCCGCTCTGGTGGGACATCGTCGTGGTCGCCGTCTTCTCGCTCGTCATCTACTACTGGGCCGTCAACGTCGCCTCGAGCCGCGAGGAGATCCTCCGCACGGCGAACGAGGTCACCGAGGTCGAGGAGTCGAACATCGTGGAGCCCGTGGCGCACTGAGCGCCCGCGCCGTCCCGGACCGGGGACGTGACGGACGGGAGGCGCGGGGCGGGCCCGTCCCGCGCCTCCCGTCCGTCCGCACGCGCGTCGTGACGCGAGCCGTCATGCGGTGACCAGCAGCCACGCGGCGAGGGCGAACCCGCACACGCCGATGAGGACACGCAACGTGTCACGCGGGACGCGCCGCGCCACCGACGGGCCGAGGAGCCCGCCGACGAGCGCGCCGACGCCGAGCGGCCACACCGCGGACCACACCACGCTGCCGACGACCGCGAAGAGCACGGCGGGGAGCAGGTCGCCGGCGACGAGGAGCACGTTCTTGAGCGCGTTCGCCCGTCGGAGGTCGCGCTCCGCGGTGAGCATGAGCACGGCGATCATCAGCACACCGGATCCGGCACCGAAGTACCCGTTGTAGAGCGACACCGCGGAGACGCTCGCTGCCGCCGTGGACTGGCTCATGCCCCGGTCGCGGCGTTCCTGGCGGCGGGCGATCGCGGGCTGCGCGAGCAGGAGCACCGACCCGGCGGCGACGAGGAACGGCACGACGTGGTCGAAGACGGCCGACGGCGTGACGAGCAACAGCAACGCCCCCGCGAGGGACACGAGGACCGTGACCGGCATCCAGCGGCGGAGGGTCGCGGCATGTCCGACGAGTTCGGGGCCGGCGCGGAGTGTCGAGCCGATGCCGCTGCCGAGGAGGGCGACGGAGTTCGTGATGTTCGCGGTGAGCGGGGGCAGGCCGACCGCGAGGAGCGCGGGGTACGCGACGAGTGAGGTGATCCCGCCCGCGGTCCCGATGACGCCCGCGACGATCCCGGCCCCGGTCAGGAACGCGAGGTGCAGCGCGGTGATCGTCACCGGGCCATCATCGCAGGGGCGGCGCGGCCGGTCAGAAGTCGGTGAGGTTCGCGCGCAGGCCGCCGTCGCCGTAGGACGTCCGGAGGATCCCACGTCGCCGGAGGATCGGCACGACGTCGCCGAGCATCCGGGAGATCGATGCCGGGTGCAGGTCGCCGGAGAAGATCACGCCGTCGTTGTCGGCGTCGTCGCCGAGTTCCTCGATGAAGTCCGCGACCTCGTCCGCCGTCCCGACGAAGCCCTCGTGCCCACCGGGTGCGGACATCCGGCCCTTCCGTGCCTTGCGGGTGAGGAGTTCGCGGAGCGGCGCGTCTGGTGTGCTGCCGACGAGGCCGCGGATCGTACCGGCGGACACGTGGTCCCCGAACAGCCCGTCGGGCAGCGGTGCGTCGAGGTCGAGCGCCGTGAGGTCGGTCTCGAGGTCGCTCGACTGGCCCTCGGCGATGACCACGAGGTCGGCGTCCGACGGGTGCCGGGACGCCTCGACGATGCGGTCCGCCTCGGCGTTCGACGCGACGATCTCGGGCTTGAACACGAACAGGATCTTGCAGTCGTCCGCGGTGCGGCCCGCGGCACGTGCAGCCTCGTGCACCTTCGCGCGGTAGGCGCGGACGGCTGACGCTTCGAGCGGCGCGAGGGCGAGCTGGACGTCGGAGTGCGTGCCGGCGAAGGCGAGCCCGCGGCCGGACCCGCCGGGGGAGACCACGACCGGGTCGCCGGCCGCGAACGGCACCGCGTTCAACGGTCCGGCGGCACGGAAGTACTCGCCGTCGTGCTGGAAGGCGTCGAGTTCCGACGCGTCGGCGAAGCGTCCTGTCTCGACGTCCTGCACGAGGGCGCGCTCGCCCCAGCTGTGCCAGAGGTGCCGGACGAGGCCGAGCCACTCCTCGGCGCGGTCGTAGGCGGCGTCGTGTGCCAACGGTTCCAGCCCGGCGTGTCGCGCGCTCCCGACGTCGGTCACGACGTTGATCCCGAACCGGTCGCCGGACAGGTGCGCGAGTGTCGCGAACTGCCGGGCACCGAGGTACGGCGGCGTGATCCCGGCGTTGACGGTCGGGGCGATGCCGATGTGCGACGTCGCCGCGAACAGGTACGGCGCCAACATGAGGGGGTCGTGCTTCGGACCGCCGTACGCCTGCCGGACACGCAGGTCGAGCGTCGACGGGTTGCCGAGCGAGATGGCGTCCTCGGCGATCACGAGGTCGAACCCGCCCTGCTCGAGGGTCCGGACCGACTGCTGGTAGAGGTCCGGCTTGGTCCAGTCGTACCCCCACGCCCAGTCGTCCCGGCCCCAGGCCTGCGGACCGAAGCCGCGGGAGAGGAAGTATCCGACGTGCTGTTGGCGGGCCATGACTAGATCTCCTCGGCGATGACGTGGTGTCCCGGCAGGGTGTGCTGGAGGACCGCGGTGTCGAGGTCCGTGGCGGACGTGCCCTGGGCCTCCAGGCCGAGCTCCGGTCGAGCGTCGGACCTCCCGACCCCGTCTGTCGACGCGCCGTCGGCGCGGACCGCGGCGAGGCCGCGAGCGAGGTCGCGGAGGAGGTCCGCGACGTCCTCGATCCCCACGGAGAGCCGGATGAGTCCGTCGTCGATGCCGGTCGCGGCACGCTGCTCCGGCGTGCGCTGCGCGTGGGTCGTCGACGCCGGGTGCAGGATGAGCGACCGGACGTCGCCGAGGTGCGTCATCCGGCTGAACAGCTCGACCGCGTCGATGAACCGGCGTGCCGCGGGCTCGCCGCCGGCGAGGGTGAACGCGAACACGGAGCCGGCGCCGCGCGGCAGGTAGCGCTCGGCGAGGTCGTGGAACGGGTTCGACGGGAGCCCGGCGTGGTCCACGCTCGAGACCTCGGGCTGCTGCTCGAGCCACTCGGCGATCGCGAGGGCGTTCGCGTTGTGCCGCTCGACCCGCAAGGAGAGCGTCTCGATGCCCTGCTGGATGACGAACGCGTTGAACGGGGACGGCGTCGGACCGATCCGTGACGCGATGACGTCGCGCGCGAAGGCAGCGTAGGCACGGGCACCGAAGCGTTCGACGTAGCTCGCGCCGCCGAGGCCGCGGTCCGGCTCGGTGAGGTGTCCGAAGCCCGCCCCGGTGGTCCAGTCGAACGTGCCGCCGTCGACGACGACTCCGCCGAGCGCCGAACCGTGGCCGGTCAGGAACTTCGACGCGGAGTGGATCACGACGTCCGCGCCGTGCTCGAGCGGGCGGACCAGGTACGGCGTGGCGAGGGTGTTGTCGACGACCAGGGGGATCCCGTTCCGGTGCGCAACCGATGCGACGCCGGCGATGTCGAGGACGTCGTTCTTGGGGTTCGGGATCGACTCCCCGAAGAACAGCCGGGTGTTCGGGCGGATCGCCGCGGCCCAGGCGTCGAGGTCGCGGGCATCGTCCACGAAGTCGACCCCGATGCCGAGGCGTCCGAGGTTCTGGATGAGCAGCCCGCGGGTGCCCTCGTAGATGCTCTGCGCCGACACCACGTGGTCACCGGCCTGCAGGAGTCCGAGGAACGCGACGGTCGCCGCGGCCTGCCCGCTGGCGACCAGGATCGACTCGACACCGCCTTCGAGCAGTGCGACGCGGCGCTCGACGGCCGCGTTCGTCGGGTTGCCGAGGCGGGTGTACGTGTAGCCGTCGTCGTCGCCGGCGAACCGGTCGCGCGCCTGGTCGAAGTCGTCGAAGAGGAACCCGGAGGACATGTGGATCGGCATGATCCGGGCACCGTGTCCGGTCTCCGGGAGCACTCCGCCGTGCACCTGTTCGGTGGCGAACCCGAATCGGTCCTGGTCCTCACTGCTCATGCCCGTGCCTCCTGTTGCCGTTCTCGGTACTCTGCCACGCCCGCTGCTGTCGGCCGCGCTGTGCGGCCCCCGGTTACGTCGCGCCGTCGCCGTTGCGCTGGCTCATGGTTGCGCTGGCCCGCGGCTGCGCTGGCTCACGGCAGCAGCGCGCGGATCCCCGCCCACACCGTCTCGCCGACCGTGGTCAGCGGCGCCCGGGCGAGCCAGACGACGACGGCGTTCACGACCAGGAACAGGATGAACCACAGCGAGGGGTGCCCGCGGTACTCGCCCGCCATGATGTGGAAATCGGTCCGGACCCGCGCCCCTGTGGACAACCAGCCGGCGACCTGCACGATCGCCCGGACGCCGTCCACGACGAACAGCGCACCGACCGCCGCGACGACGAGCACGGTGCCCTCGGACGGACGGAGCGCGACCCAGGCGGCCAGGACGTCGAAACCGATCACGACGAGGAGTCCGAACCAGTTCCGGACGAAGACGAGTGCGATGAGGCCGACGACCGCGAGCACCGTCGTCGTCAGCACCCGGTTGCCGGCGAGCGTGCCGGTCACGAGCAGGACACCGGCCCAGAGCGGTGCGCTGTACCCGGCGTAGAGGTTCAGGACGCGGACGAGCCAGCGGATGCTGCCGGGCGTCCGCGCGAGGTCGACCTGGGCCTCGCCGGAGCCGTCGGTCCGGAGGGTGATGCGATGGATGCGACCGCCGAACGGGACGACGACGATGCAGTGGCCGACCTCGTGGGCGATCGTCGTCGCGATGCGGGCGATCCGGCCGACGACGGGGACGAACGTCAGGACGGCGCCGATCAGCAGGGCGAGGAACACGTGTGCGGGCAGGGTGGTCTCCATCGGGTCGGTGGCGTGTCATCGTCGCAGGTCCACCCTGGACGTCGCCGAGCGGACCCCGTCCCGTTCCGGTGCCGTCCCGGTGCCGTCCTGGTGCCTTCCCGATGCCGTCCCGGTGCCGTCTCGGTGCCGTCCCCGCCCGTGAGTGAGCAGGAATCGTCGGGCAGCCTCGGTCGACGCGACGATTCCTGCTCACTCAACGCCCCGCCGGCCCGGCCGATGGCCCGGACGGACGGCCCGGACGGCGCGGCCCTGCGCCGCGGCTCAGCCGACCGTGTCGAGGCGGTCCGGGTCCAGGTTGATGGACGTCCCCTCGTACATCCACTGGTCGTCCCCGAACACCCGGATGTCGGCGTTCAGGAACACGAGGTCGGCGACGGAGACCCCGAACCGCTCCGCGACGACGGAGGCCCGGTCGCCGTGCGCGACGAGGTAGGTCCGCGGAGCCCCGGACGCCGTCGTCGCGGTGACGACGCCGTACGCGTAGGGACCAGCTCCACCGTCCACCGGGTGCACGTTCGACTGACGAACGGGTATCGACCACCGGACCGTGTCCACCGCGAGCACCTTGTCCGGACCGATCTCCACCGGCAGCGTGGCGGCCGCGGACGCCGGTGCGGAGGAGTACGTCACGATCGTGCCGAGTCCGGAGGGATCGTGGCCGACCCCGTCGAGCGCCACCGAGGACGCCGGCGCCGCTCCGCTCGTCGGCCCGCCGAGCTGGTGGTCCGCGGTCCCGTGGTCGGTGAGGCCGTCGCCGACTCGCGGTGCGACGCCGAGGAGCGTCACCGACACCGGGACGGGGAGCGTCGAGGTGAACCCGGAGAACTGGGTCGAGAAGGTGCCGTCACCGTCCGCGACGATCCGGTAGTGGTAGTGGACGCTGCCCTTGGGCGAGGTGACGTCGCCCTCGGCGACGGGGGTGCCCGCGGCGATCTGGGTGAGCGTCGGGCTGGGCGACGGGGTCGGCCCGGGCGACGGCACGAGCGGGACCGGGGTGGCGGATCCGACGACGTCGTCGCCGGCACTGTGCGGTGTCGCGGTCGCCGACGCGTGCGGCGTCCGCGACCGGCTCGGCATCGGGACGGTGGTGTCGCCGAGCAGCGAGCATCCGCCGAGCGCGATGGCGGCGGTCGTGGCGACCCCCGCCGCGACGATCATCCTCCGGTGCATCGTTCCCCCTTGCCAGGAGCATAGGGGAACGCCGCCCTGCTCCGTCAGCCCGCTCGTGGTCACGAGCGTCGTCCAGGGACCGGCCGGCACCTCGTGGTCGTCGAGGAACCGCCAGTCGACGCGGTCGTCCTCGCCGTCGAGCGCGTACCCGAGGCAGCCGTTCAGTGCCGGCGAGACGTCCATGCCGGCGCCGTTGAAGCGCGTGTTCGCCGGACGTGCGTCGTCGGTCCCGAACACGTAACCGCTCTGACGTACGTCGACAGCGCGTTCACCGAACTCGCCCGTCGCGTGACGCGGCGGGCACTGTTCGTCGGCAAGTCAACGGTACCGATCGGCACCGCGGCGCGACTCACCGCGCTCGTGCAGCAGGTCTCCCCGGCCGGTGCGGCGGTGGAGCTCGCCTGGAACCCCGAGTACCTCCGCGAGGGATACGCGGAGCAGGACAAGCTCCCCCCGGACCGGCTCGTGTTCGGCGTCGAGTCCGCCTGGGCCGAGGCGCAGCTCCGGGCCGCGTTCCGTCCCGTGCTCGACGAGGGCACCCCGCTCGTTACCGTGCGAGCGGCTGGGAGTACCGGGCGCTCGGCCGGCCGACGCAGTCCCGGACGGTCCAGCAGAGCGTCGACGAGCGGGACGAGTTCCGCCGGAGCGCCTGACAGCGACCCGCCCGACCCTCGGCGATCCGGCGGCCGGCGGCTCGCGGACCGTCAGCCCGCCGGCCGCGGACCGTCAGCCGGCCAGCTCGCGGACCGTGCCGCCGGTCCGGACCGAGGGCTCCGCGACGACGAGCCGGCCGGACTCGACCTCGAGCACGACGAACGGGCGTGCGCCGCCGAGCTGAGCCATCGCGACCTCCACCGCGGACACCAGGTCCGGCTCGGCGACGAGCGCGCGCTCGACGAGGTGGGCGAGGAGCTCGGCGTCGTCGTTCGTCGCGAACCCGTGCCCGAGCTCGGCGAGGAGGTCGCGCAGGCCGTCGGTCCCCGCGGTCGTGCCGTCGGCCACGACGGTGACGCGCCCACTGCAGTCGGTGTCGAGGTGCGGTCGACGCATCGCCGCCATCCGCCCCGCGAGGGTCGCGGGGTCCGGACGCGACGGCCGCAGGCGGAGTGCCACCGGCCGCGGGGCCGGCTGGCGGAGTACTCCGCGGCTCGGGGTCGGACGGGACGTCTGGACGGAGGTCATGGCTTCGGGTACCGATCGGTTCGAGGTCCGAGCGACACACGGGGGCGCGTGTGTCGGGAGGTGTTCGGCGCGGCCCCGGCGAACGACGGGACGCTGGGACGCCCCCCGTTCGGGCCGGAGGTCGGTCAGGTGAGGAGCGCGACGAGGTGCGAGCGCGACCTGGCCCCGACCTTGCGGTAGATCTGCGTGAGACGGAGTTCGACGGTGCGCTGCGACATGTACAACGACGACGCGATCTCCCGGTTGCGGTAGCCCTCGGTGACCTTCTGGACCACGGCGCGTTCGTCCGGCGTCAGCATCGTCAGCACGGCGCCGCCGGCGGAGGCAACACCGGTCGAGCCGGCGACACCGACCCGCTCGCGGACCGGCAGGGGGATGGGCGCCGCGACCGGCCGAGCCGGACGGCGGAGCCCAGCGGCCTCGTACGCGGCGTTCGCCGCCGCGACGAACTTGTCCCGGTCCTCCCGTGCGCCGACGCGGTCGAGCCGTTCGGCGAGGGCCTCGAGGGTCCGGGCCCGCTCGTACTGCGAGTCGTTCGTGTCGAACACGTCGAGCGCCGCGCGGTACGCGGCGGGGATCTCGGCCGGGCCGGCGACGAGCGCGCGACAGCGCGCGAGCACGAGCGTGCCCCAGCGCGACGGTCGTCGACTGTGGTCCGCCGCCAACCGACCCGTGAGGTCTCGGGCGTCGTCGACGCGCCCGGCCCGCACGTACGCCTCGACGAGGTCGCCGGTGTGCCGGAGGATCGTCGGGTTCCGGAGGTTCCGTCCGATGGCGTCCGCGGCCTCGAGCGCGGTGATGGCGTCCTCGACTCGGTCCTCCTGCAGGAGCACCCGACCGCGGAGCGCGTGCAGCTTGGCGGTGGAACCCCACAGCCGTCCGCTCGACCGGTGCGCCAGACAGAGCTCGAGGACGTCGAGCGCGTCGGCCGGTCGTCCCTCCGCGTGGTGACGCCAGGCGATCGCGATCGCGCGCGAGGGCTCCCGGAGCCGTTCCACCACCGCGGAGCCGGCCTCCCACGCGTCAATCGCGCGCAGTGCCTGGCGGTGGTTGCCGGAGCGCACCTCGTTCTCCGCGCCGAGGTAGCGCGCGGCCTCGATCCAGACCGGCGCCGTCCGCGACGCCCGCGCCAGGACGATGGCGAACACGCGACGGGCGCTCCGGTACCGCTCGCTGAGGCTCAGGGCGTGCCCGAGCAGGAGCAGCGTCGCCTCGGAGCACTCGACCAGGACCGGAGCGGCGAGCCCGTCGTGGAGTTCGGCGTCCGGCGGCATGCTCCCGTCGACCGCGGCGACGAGCGTCACGGCCGCCTGGTGGACCTCGCGGGTGTGCGCGCCGGACGCGGGCAGCATCGGTTCCGCGCGGAGCAACAATTCCCGGGCGCTGTCGGTCTCCCACGTCTCGGCGCGGAAGCAGGCCACCATCGACAGGAGCCCCGCGAGTGCGTCCGCCTCGGCGGGGTCGGTCACGTCGGTCGGGACGAGCAGCTCGTCCGCGTGCACCGGGTTGCCGCTCAGGTAGTCGACCGAGTACCGGAGTCGGAGGCGGCGGGTGTCGTCCGCGAGCGTGCTGAACTGCCCGATCGCGGACAGGTACCGCGCGGCCGGCGAGAGGAACCGCCGGCTGAGCAGTGCCTCCGCGACGGCGAGGAGTCCACGCTGCTCCCGGAGGTCGCCGCGAGCGACCTGCAGGGCCCGCTCGGTGAACGCGACGGCGGCGAACGGGAGGCCCGCGACGGCGTACTCGTGGGCGGCGTCGAGCAGGGGCTCGGGGTCGACGACGTCGTCGACGAAGCTCGCGTGCCAGAGCGCGGCCCGGGGGTCGACCTCGGCGAGGCAGCCCACGAGGCCGGCGTGTGCGGCGCGTCGGGCCCGGGAGGGCATGCGCCAGTGCAGGGCGGACCGGACGAGCGGGTTCTTCATCTCGGCGTGGACGCCCCGGAACCGGATGAGGTCACGGTCCGCGAGGTCCCCGACGGCGTCGCGGTCGAACGCGGGCGACGGCGTGCGGACCACCGGGGCGAGTGCCATCCGGGTGAGCACGTCGACCTGGTCCGCACCGGCGCAGGAGAGGACGAGTTCGGCGACCGCCTCGGTCGTGGCCGTCGGTCGGAGCGGCACGTCGAGCGGCTCGCGGCCGACGAGCTGTTCCCGGGCCAGCGTCCGGAGCTGCTCGGCGAGGGCCTTGGGGTTGCCGCCGGTCTCCTCGGCGAGGATCGCCAGCACGCCGTCGTTGGCCTCGGGGGGTGCGGTGACCCGGGCCAGCGCGAGCGCCTGGTCCGGGTGCAGCGGCCCGAGCCGGAGGGTGGGGAGCGCGCTGAACGGGCTGTCCTCGCACGCCGGGCGGGTGGACAGGACGAGCCGGACGGCCGTGCCGGCGAGTCGGCCCGCGAGGAACGCGAGGAGCCGTTGGCTCTCGTCGTCCATCCGGTCGGCGTCGTCCACGAGGACGAGCACCGGCCCGAGCGCCAGGTCGCGGACCGCGGCGTGCAGCTCGTGGGCCACCGCCAGGGTGTCGCCCGCGACGGCGGCGTGCGCGACGAGGCGTTCGGCGTGTGCGGTGGCGCGGGGGTCGTCGAGCGCGGCGAACAGCGTCGAGACGCCGGACATCGGCCAGCGTGCCTCGCTCGCGTTCACCGTGACGCGGACGACGGGGATCCGCGCGCGGGTCGCAGCCGCATCCAACAGTGAGCTCTTGCCCAGGCCGGGTTCGCCGACCACGACGAGCGCCGACTCCCGGGGGAGCACGGCGAGCGTCGCGATGCGATCGACCTCAGGGCGTCGACCGACGAGTTCCATCGGAACTCACCGGACTCCGGGTGTGCGCTGCGCGGTGGCGGTGGTGGTGACGGTGCGTGCGTGCTGGGTCGGCGCGCTCGGACCGTCCTGCTGGTGGTACGACGAATGCATCGTCTTGATCACCCCTCGGGTTAGGGTCTTTCGACGAGACTGGACGCCGCGCAGGAGCACCAGATCGAGGGTCCGATCGGCGGCGTCTCCTGAACAGACGGCCGTGGCGTAACGATAACTCAGGTCCTGGTCGGCTGACAGGGCTTTCAGGGCCGGATGCCGGTGGACACACCCCCAGTTCGGGGGCGGGGCCGGTCCGCAGCCCGGGACAGGGCACGTCCGCGGTCTGGGACGGATCCGTCCGGAGGTCGGGACAGGGCCCGCTGGCGCGGCGCTACTCGGCGCCGGGGTCGTGCTCGCCCATGCCCGTGAGCAGCGCGCGGAAGGAGTCGAGCCGTTCCACGCCCGTCGGTCCGAGCTCGCCGTCCTGCACCCGGTCGACGATCTCCCAGTCGTGCGCCTGGTCGAGCGGGATGCCGTCGCGGGGTTCCCGGACGGGCACCGCGTGCGACGCGAAGGCCCGGAACACGTTCGCGGGCTCGACGTGGCCGAGCCCGAACGACCGGACGCCCGGGGTGTCGATGATCCACCCGCCCCCGGTGACCCGGATCGCGATCGAGGAGGACGACGTGTGCCGTCCGCGCCCGGTGACGGTGTTGACGACCCCGACCGCCCGTGTCGACCCGGTCAGGGCGTTCACGAGCGTCGACTTGCCGACGCCGGAGTGCCCGACGGTCACGGTGGTGTGGTCGCGGAGCACGTCCTCGAACACGCCGAGCGGGACGTCGGACGCGGCACTCGTGACGATCCGCAGGTCGAGGCAGGCGAAGTGGTCGAGGAACGGCTGCGGGTCGGCGAGGTCGGTCTTCGTGATGCAGAGGACCGGGTCGAGTCCGGCGTCGAACGCGGCCACCAGGTACCGGTCGATGAGCCGGGTCCGCGGCTCCGGGTCAGCGGCCGCGACGACGACGAGCATCTGGTCGGCGTTCGCGACGATGACGCGTTCGACCTCGTCGGAGTCGTCGGCACTCCGGCGGAGCAGGGTGGTCCGGTCCGCGACGCGGACGATGCGGGCCAGCGAACCGTCCTCACCGGTGACATCGCCGACGAGTGACACGTGGTCGCCGGTGACGACGGCCTTCTTGCCGAGCTCACGGGCCTTCGTCGCCGTGATCACCCGTCCGCCGTCCGGGCCGTCGGTGTCGACCAGGACCCCGTAGCGACCCCGGTCCACGTTCGTCACCCATCCCGGGGCGGCGTCGTCGTACGTCGGTCGGACCTTCGTGCGGGGCCGGTTGCCCTTCGGGTTCGGGCGCACCCGCACCGAGGACTCGTCGTACTGTCCCCAGGGCTCGTCGAGGTCGTCGTCGTCGCCGTCCGGGGGGAGCCAGCTCACGATGGCCCCGTCGCGGCCGTCGCGACCAGCGCGGCCCACAGCTCGGGGAACTGGGGCAGGGTCTTCGCCGTGGACCCGATGTCGTCGACCTCCACACCGTCCACGACGAGCCCGATGACCGCACCCGCGTGCGCCATCCGGTGGTCCTCGAACGCACGCCACGCGCCACCGTGCAACGGCCGCGGTTCGATCCGGAGACCGTCGTCGAGTTCCGTCACCGCTCCGCCGAGCCCGGTGAGGTCGTCGACGAGCGCGGCGAGCCGGTCCGTCTCGTGGCCGCGGAGGTGTCCGATCCCGGTGATGGTGGACGGACCGGCGGCGAGGGCGGCGAGGGCGACGAGCGCCGGTGTGAGCTCGCCGCCGCGCGACAGGTCGAGGTCGACGCCCGGGAGCGACGCGCCCCCCCGGACGCCGACACCGCCGTCGACGACGAGGTCGGCGCCGTCGCGGACCACGGTCGCACCCCACCGCGGGAGCAGGGCCTGGAGGTCCGCCCCGACCTGGGTGGTGCGCTCCGGCCAGGTGCGGATCCGGACCGTGCCACCGGCCACGAGCGCCGCGACGGCGAAGGGAGCGGCGTTCGACAGGTCCGGCTCGATGACGACGTCGCGCGCACCGATCGGCCCCGGGTGCACGTGCCACACCCCTCGTTCCGGCTCGTCGACGACGACACCGCGCGCACGCAGCGCGTCGACGGTCATCGCGATGTGCGGCATGCTCGGCAGCGTCGCCCCGGTGTGCCGGAGGACGAGGCCCTCGTCGAACCGCGGCGCGGACAGCAGCAGTCCCGAGACGAACTGGCTCGAGGCGCTCGCGTCGATGGCGATCTCACCGCCCCGGACGTGGCCGGTCCCGACGAACCCGAACGGCATCGCGCCGCCGCCGTCGTCGGTGACCTGGACGCCGAGGGCGACGAGGGACTCGATCGTGGTGCGCATCGGACGTCGGCGGGCCTGGGGGTCGCCGTCGACGGTGACCCGTCCGGTGGCGAGTGCGGCGAGCGGCGGCAGGAAGCGCATCACGGTCCCGGCGAGTCCGCAGTCGATCGTGACGGCGCCCGCGGCGGCACCGATCGCACCCGGCGTGATGCGGAGGTCCGGTCCGTACGACCCGGACCCGTCGACGGGGTCGATGCCCACGCCGAGCGCCCGGAGCGCCCCGACCATGAGCTCGGAGTCGCGCGAGTGCAGCGGCAGGTGGATGGTCGAGGGCCCGTCGGCGAGGGCCGCGAGGACGAGCTCGCGGTTCGTGAGGGACTTCGAGCCCGGCAGGGCGACGTCGCCCGCGAGGGGGCCGGCGGCGACGGGCGCGCGCCAGGTCGGATCGGGCGTGGCCGGCCGGGAATCATTCGGAGACTGCATCGGTTCACAAGAGTACCCAGCAGGACAACGGCTCCGGGAGGACCATGCCGATCGCACTCGCAGCGCCGAGGACCAGGACCCTGCCGCCGACCCGGACGTCGCTCGGTGGCCTCGGCCTAGACTTGCGCTCGATGACTCCTGACGACGCTCCGCGGAACGCTCCCGCCGACGAGGCACCGCTCGCCGCGACCGAGGAGCAGCTCGACGCCGTGCAGGCCGAGCAGACCGGTGACGTGGCCGACGAGACCACCATCGACGCCTCGGAGCTCCGCAGCCTGTTCGAGCAGCAGGCCCTGCCGTTCATGGACCAGCTGTACGGCGCCGCGATGCGCATGACCCGGAACCCGGCCGATGCGTCGGACCTCGTCCAGGAGACCTTCGTCAAGGCGTTCGCCGCGTTCCGGCAGTTCCGCCAGGGCACGAACCTCAAGGCCTGGCTCTACCGGATCCTGACGAACACGTTCATCAACACGTACCGCAAGAACCAGCGGAACCCCTACCAGGGCACGATCGACGAGCTCGAGGACTGGCAGCTCGGCGGCGCGGAGAGCGTCACCCAGAGTGTCTCGTCGCGGTCCGCCGAGGCCGACGCCATCGACCACCTGCCGTCGTCGGCGGTCAAGGACGCGTTGCAGGCCATCCCGGAGGACTTCCGGATGGCGGTCTACTTCGCCGACGTCGAAGGGTTCTCCTACCAGGAGATCGCCGACATCATGAAGACGCCCGTGGGCACGGTGATGAGCCGTCTCCACCGCGGTCGGCGGCTCCTCCGGGGGCTCCTCGCCGACCACGCCCGAGAGACCGGTGTCGTGCCGGATGCGGCGTCGACGGAGACGATGCGTCCGAGCACCCGCACCAGGAGAGCGCCCGCCACGGCGGCCCGCACGACCGGAAGGAACGAGCGATGAGCGGCTGCGACTGCTCCAAGGCGAAGGCGGAGCTCGAGGAGTTCCTGCACAACGAACTCCGCGGCGAGGACGCCGCGGACATCCGCGCGCACATGGCCGACTGCGTCGACTGCACCACCGAGCACCGGATCGGCATCGTGCTCACCGAAGCCGTCCAGCGCGCGTGCCGGGAACAGGCGCCCGAGGTGCTCCGGCTCCAGGTGCTCGCGAGGCTGCGCGAGGTCCAGGCCTCCCACTAGCGAGGCCGTCACCGACCCGTGGTCCGACCCCGGTCCGTCGCCCCCGGCCCGGCGCCCGGGGGACGCGTCATCCGTCGGACGGCTCGGTTAGGGTCGTGACATGCCCTTCGCCGTCGAACCTGTGACCGTCTGGTCCGACCAGGACGTCACCGACGTCACCGCCCTCGTCCGTCTGCTCGGCCACGACGTCGACCCGCTCGGCATGCGATCGCGCCTGGAACGGCTCGTCCCCGCGGCCGGCCACCGCACCTGGGTGGTCCGCGGCGACGACGGCCGGGTCACCGCGGTCGCCGGGGCACAGACCACGTGGGCGTACGACTCCGACGAGCCGAGCGCGCTGCTGCTCCTGCTCGTCGTCGACCCGACGTTCCGGAAGGACGGCACGGGGAGCGAGCTGCTGTCGACCTTCGAGACGTGGGCGGGCGAGCAGGGCGCCCGACGGCTCAGCGCGGTGTCGGCTGCTGCGACCGACAGTGCGCACCGGTTCTACCAGAAGCGCGGGTACCACGAAGCCGGGGTGCGCTACACGAAGATCGCGTAGCGCACCCCGGCGTCCGGATCAGTACCGTCCGGATCGGCACCGTCTGGATCGGCACCGTCCGGATCGGCACCGTCAGGCGCCGAGTGCGCCGTCGATGATCTCCGTGGCCTCGGCCGCGCTGCGCTTCGCGGACCCGGTCGCCGGTGCGGCACTCGCCGGACGGCTCCGGACCGTGAACGCGCGACCGCCGAGGTGCGGCGCGGTGTTCATGTACACGAACGGCCAGGCACCCTGGTTCTCCGGCTCCTCCTGCGCCCACACGAGCTCGGCCTCCGGGTAGCTCCCCAGGACCTCGAGCAGCTGGTCGAGGGGGAGCGGCGCGAGCTGTTCGAGCCGGACGAGCGCGACGTCGGTGATGCCGCGCTTCTCGACCTCGGCGCGCAGGTCGTGGTGGATCTTGCCCGACGACAGGACGACACGTCGGACTGCGCGCTTGTCGCTGATCGTGGTGTCGTCGATGACCTCCTGGAAGCGCCCCGTCGTGAACTCCGAGACCGCGGACGTCGCCTGGCGCATCCGGAGCATCGCCTTCGGCGTGAACACGACGAGCGGCTTCTGCGGGCGGGCGAACGCCTGGCGGCGCAGCAGGTGGAAGTACGACGCCGGGGTCGACGGCCGGGACACGATCATGTTGTCCTCGGCGCAGAGCTGCAGGTACCGCTCGATCCGCGCCGACGAGTGGTCGGGCCCCTGGCCCTCGTAGCCGTGCGGCAACAGGAGCACGAGGCCGGAACGCTGCCCCCACTTCTGCTCGGCCGATGAGATGAACTCGTCGATGACCGTCTGCGCGCCGTTCGCGAAGTCGCCGAACTGGGCCTCCCACAGCACGAGCACGTCGGTCCGCTCGACCGAGTAGCCGTACTCGAACGCCAGCGCCGCGTACTCGCTGAGCGGCGAGTCGTAGATGTAGAACCGTGCCTGTCCCTCGGCGACGTTCGCGAGCGGCAACCACTCCTGGCCGTTCACCCGGTCGTGGAACACCGCCTGCCGCTGGACGAAGGTGCCGCGTCGGGTGTCCTGACCGGCGAGCCGGACGGGCTTGCCCTCGGCGAGCACGGAGCCGATCGCGATGAGCTCGCCCATCGCCCAGTCGATGCCGCCGTTGCGCGTCATGTCGACGCGCTTCGCGAGCAGCTGCGCGAGCTTCGGGTGGACCGAGAAGCCCTCGGGCTGGTTCTGGTGGGCGTCGCCGACGAGCCGCACGATGTCCTCGGACACGGCGGTCTCGTGCACCTCGACCTCGGAGTCGTCGCGCTGGGCGCTCGGACGCTCGAGGCCCTGCACGGCACCGTCGTCGCCCGGCGCACCGGACACCGGGGCGCCCGTCGCCGGGTCGATCACCGGGATCGACCCGGTCTGGGCCTCGTGCGTCTCCGCGAACGCGCGTTCGAGACGGTCCTGGAAGTCGCGGTGGGCCTCGTCGTACTCCTCTTGCGTGATGTCGCCGCGGCCGACCAGGGCCTCGGTGTACAGGGTGCGGACGGAACGCTTGGCCTCGATGAGGTTGTACATGAGCGGCTGCGTCATCGAGGGGTCGTCGCCCTCGTTGTGGCCGCGGCGACGGTAGCAGACGAGGTCGATGACGACGTCGCGGTGGAACGCCTGCCGGTACGCGAACGCGAGTTCGGCGACGCGGGCCACGGCCTCGGGGTCGTCCCCGTTGACGTGGAAGACCGGCGCCTGGATCGTCTTCGCGACGTCGGTGTTGTACACCGACGTGCGGGACGCGCTCGGCGAGGTGGTGAACCCGACCTGGTTGTTGACGACGATGTGCACCGTGCCGCCGGTGCGGTAGCCGCGGAGCTGCGAGAGCTGCAGGGTCTCGACGACCACGCCCTGTCCCGCCATCGCCGCGTCGCCGTGGACGAGCACCGGCAGGACACCGAAGGTCCCGATCGGCTCGCGGTCCTGCTTGGCGCGGACGATGCCCTCGAGCACCCCGTCGACGGCTTCGAGGTGCGACGGGTTCGCGGCGATCGTGATGGGGATCGTCGTGCCCTCGGAGCAGGTGAACACGCCTTCGGTGCCGACGTGGTACTTGACGTCGCCGGAGCCCTGGCCCCTGATCGAACCGGGGAGCTGCCGGCCCTCGAACTCGCGGAAGATCTGGCCGTACGTCTTGCCGGCGATGTTCGTCAGCACGTTGAGGCGCCCGCGGTGCGCCATGCCGATCGCGACCTCCTCGAGCTCGCCCCGTGCGGCCTCCTGGATCAGGGTGTCGAGGAGCGAGATGGTCGATTCGCCGCCTTCCAGGGAGAACCGCTTCTGGCCGACGTACTTGGTCTGCAGGAACGTCTCGAACGCCTCGGCCTCGTTGAGCTTGCCGAGGATGCGGAGCTGTTCGTCCTTGCCGGGCTTCTGGTACCCGACCTCGACGTGCTCCTGCATCCAGCGTCGCTGGACCGGGTCCTGGATGTGCATGTACTCGATGCCGATCGTGCGGCAGTAGGAGTCGCGGAGCACGGCCAGGATGTCGCGGAGCGGCGCGGTCGTGGCCTTGCCGAGCCCGCCGGTGACGAACTCGCGGTCGAGGTCCCAGAACGTCAGCCCGTGGCTCTCGATCTCGAGGTCCGGGTGCGTGCGCTGCTTGTACTCGAGCGGGTCGATGTCGGCCATCAGGTGCCCGCGGACGCGGTAGCTGTTGATGAGCTCGAGCACCCGCGCCGTCTTGCTGAACCGCGACGACAGGTCGACGTTGATGTCGTTCGCCCACTGGATCGGCTTGTACGGGATCCGGAGCGCGGCGAACACGCCCTCGTAGAAGCCGTCCTGGCCGGTCAGGAGGCCGTGCACGATCTTCAGGTACTCGCCCGAGCCGGCACCCTGGATCACCCGGTGGTCGTAGGTGCTCGTCAGCGTGATGGTCTTGCCGACCCCGAGCTCGACGAGCGTCTTGGGGGCCGAGCCCTGGAACTGGGCCGGGTACTCGAGCGCACCGGCGCCGATGATCGCACCCTGACCACGGGTGAGGCGCGGGACCGAGTGCTCGGTGCCGATGCCGCCGGGGTTCGTCAGCGAGATCGTGGTGCCGGCGAAGTCGTCGGCGGTGAGCTTGCCGGCGCGGGCCCGCTTGACGAGGTCCTCGTACGCGGCCAGGAACTGCCGGAACGTCAGGGTCTCGGCGCGCTTGATGCTCGGCACGAGGAGCGCACGGGTGCCGTCGGACTTCGGCACGTCGATCGCGATGCCGAGGTTGACGTGCGCCGGTGTGACGACGACCGGCTTGCCGTCCTGCTCGGCGTAGTACACGTTCTGCGACGGGAACTGCTGGAGCGCCTTGACGAGCGCCCACCCGATCAGGTGCGTGAACGACACCTTGCCGCCACGACCGCGGCGCAGGTTGTTGTTGATGACGATCCGGTTGTCGATGAGCAGCTTGGCCGGGATCGTGCGGACGCTGGTGGCGGTCGGGACGGTCAGCGACGCGTCCATGTTCGCCGCGAGGGCCTTCGCCATGCCGCGGAGCGGGGTCGCGACGTCCTCGGCGACCTCGTCGGAGGAGTCGTGCTCGTCGTTCGCCTCGGCCGGGATCGGTGCCGGGGCCGGCTGCTTGGAGGTCGTCCTGGCCTGGGCAGGGGCTGCCGGCGCGGCGCCCGTGGCGGGCTGCTGCGGGGGAGTCGGCGGCGCGGCCGGAGATGCCGTGGGAGCCGCGTCCGACGGGCTGGGCGGGGATGCCGGCGCCTGCGTCCGGTGGTAGCTCTCGAGGACCGGCCACCAGGACTCGTCGACCGAGTTCCGGTCCGCGACGAACTGCTCGTAGAGCTCGTCCACGAGCCACTCGTTCGCGCCGAATTCGCCCGCGGTCTCGTCCGATGTTCCGGTCAGATGGCTCGACACAGCCGATCGCCCACTCTCCGTCGATTGATGCTCTGCTTGTCGTCCGGGCAGCCCTGCCCGACACCGAACCAGCGTAGTCGCTGGAACGTGGGCGGGAGATGGGTACACGCCGCCTGTGGCGAACGCGTCAGGGCGCCCCGACGGCCGTGCCGGACGGGAGGCGCGGGGCGGGCTCGACCCGCGCCTCCCGTCCGGTGCTCGCCTACGCTGGTCCGCATGAGGTTCTACGAGACGGCACCGACGCACGACCTGACGTACTCGGACGTCTTCCTCGTCCCGAGCCGCTCCGGCGTGACGAGCCGGTTCGACGTCGACCTCGCCCCGCAGGACGGCACCGGCGCGACGATCCCGATCGTGAGCGCCAACATGAACTCGGTGACCGGCCCGCGGCTCGCCGCGACGCTCGCCCGCCGCGGCGGACTCGGGGTGCTGCCGCAGGACATGCACCTGCAGGACCTCGACGCCGCGATCCGCTGGGTGAAGGTGCAGCCGGTCGACCACGACACCCCGTTCGACATGACCGCGGACACGACGGTCGCCGAGGCGCTCACGCAGCTCGTGCCGGTCGCCGGCCACGGCGTCGTGGTGCGGGACGGCGCAGGGTCGTACCTCGGGTGCGTGCCCGCGGTCCGGCTCGCGACCGCTGGTGCGGACGCGACCGTCGGCGACCTGCTGCACGGCGCGACGACCGCGATCGACGCGGACGACGTCGACTCCCCGCGCGCCGTGTTCGACCTGCTCACCGCCGCCGAGGTCGACTTCGCCCCGGTGATGCGGCACGGGCACGTGGTCGGGACGACCTCGCCGACCAGTGCGATCCGGTCCGGCATCTACCGGCCCGCGGTCGACGCGCGCGGTCGCCTCCGGGTCGCCGCCGCCGTCGGGATCAACGGCGACGTCGCCGGCAAGGCCCGCGCACTCGCGGCCGCCGGGGTGGACGTGCTCGTGCTCGACACGGCGCACGGGCACCAGGAGGGCATGCTCGGCGCGCTCCGGACCGTCGCCGCGCTCGACCTCGGCATCCCGCTCGTCGCCGGCAACGTCGTGACGGCGGACGCCGTCGAGCACCTCGTCGACGCCGGCGCCTCGATCATCAAGGTGGGCGTCGGACCCGGCGCGATGTGCACGACCCGGATGATGACCGCGGTCGGCCGCCCGCAGTTCTCCGCCGTGCTCGAGACGGCGTCCGCGGCACGCTCCCTCGGTGCCCACGTCTGGGCGGACGGCGGGGTCCGGTACCCCCGCGACGTCGCCCTCGCCCTCGCCGCCGGTGCGTCGAGCGTCATGATCGGCTCGTGGTTCGCCGGCACGGTCGAGGCTCCGGGACGCATCCGGACCGACGCCGCCGGACGCCGGTCCAAGGAGAGCTGGGGGATGGCGTCGGCCAAGGCCGTCCGGGAGCGCTTCGAGCGGCTCGACCCGTTCGACCGTGCCCGGAAGTCGCTGTTCGCCGAGGGGATCTCGTCGTCCACCATCTACCTCGACCCGGACCGACCGAGCGTCGAGGACCTGCTCGACATGATCACCGCCGGCGTCCGGTCGTCCGCGACGTACGCGGGAGCCCGGTCGCTCGACGAGTTCGCCGAGCGCGCGCTCGTCGGCATCCAGTCCGCCGCCGGGTACGAGGAGGGCAAGCCGCTGCCCGTGTCGTGGTGAGACCCGGTCTCTGTCCGTTCTCACGGTTTCCGAGGGTGACGTCCGGCTAAACTCGTCCCCACTGTGGACGACCCTCCGAATCGCACTTCGCCTGGCCATCTCGACACCTCCTCGACCGCGCGGGGGTGGAACTCGTGACGCTCGTCGACGTCCTGATGCTCGTCGGCGGGATCCTCCTGACCGCCGGCACCGGGGTCTTCGTCGCATCCGAGTTCGCCCTCGTGAACCTCGACCGCTCCGAGCTGGAAGCGCGACAGGACCGTGGCGAGACGGGACTGAACGCGGTCATCGCGGCCCTCAAGGTGACCTCGACGCACCTGTCGAGCGCCCAGCTCGGGATCACCCTGACCACGCTGCTCACCGGGTACCTGCTCGAACCGTCCATCGCGCACCTCCTCGAGGCCCCGTTCCTCGCGCTCGACCTCCCCGACGGGGTCGTCGAGACCGTCGGGTCGGTCGTCGCGCTCGTCATCGCCACCCTGCTGTCGATGATCATCGGCGAGCTGGTGCCGAAGAACTTCGCGCTCGCGTTGCCGCTCGCCACCGCGAAGCTCGTCGTCCCCTTGCAGATCGCGTTCACGACGGTCTTCAAGCCGGCCGTCGCACTCCTGAACGGCACGGCGAACCGCGTCCTGCGCTCGATCGGGATCGAGCCGCAGGAGGAGCTCTCCGGCGCACGGAGCGCCGAGGAGCTGACGAGCCTGCTCCGCCGTTCCGCGATGGAGGGCAGCCTCGAGCGGGACACCGCCACACTGCTCGCCCGGACCATCGCGTTCTCCGAGCTCACGGCGAGCGACGTCATGACGCCCCGTCCGCGGATGTCCACGATCGACGCCGACGCGAGCGCGGCCGACGTCATCGCCCTCGCCCGGAAGACCGGCTTCAGCCGGTTCCCGGTGATCGAGGAGGACGCGGACGACATCGTCGGCATCGTCCACGTCAAGCAGGCCGTCGCCGTCCCGCGGGACAAGCGCGCCGACGTCCCGGCCGGGGCGCTCCGGACCGACGCCGAGCGCGTGCCGGAGACCATGCACCTCGACGACCTGCTCACCGAGGTCCGGGGGCGCGGGTACCAGATGGTGGTCGTCGTCGACGAGTACGGCGGCACCGCCGGGGTCGTCACGCTCGAGGACCTCGTCGAGGAGCTCGTCGGCGAGGTGTCCGACGAGCACGACCGGGCGCGCATCGACGTCGTGCGCTCCCGCGACTGGCTGACCTTCCCGGGGCTCCTCCGGCCGGACGAGCTGCAGGACCGCGCCGGTGTCCGCGTCCCGGACGACGGACCGTACGAGACCATCGGCGGCTTCCTGATGAGCCGCCTCGGGCGGCTGCCCGTCGTCGGGGACGAGGTCGCGATCGACGGCGGCGCCTTCCGGGTCGAGCGTCTCGACGGTCGGCGCATCGACCGGGTCCGGTACACGCCCGCCGTCCCGGACGCCGCGTCCACCACTCCCGTTCCCGACCAGAAGCAGGCGACCCGATGAGCGACTGGTGGGGCATCTTCTGGCTGGTCGTGCTGCTCCTCGGCAACGCGTTCTTCGTCGCCGCCGAGTTCGCCGTGATCTCCGCACGTCGGTCGCAGATCGAGCCGCGAGCCGAGGAGGGCTCCCGCGCCGCGCAGATGACCCTGTGGGCGATGGAGCACGCCACGCGCATGCTCGCCACCACCCAGCTCGGGATTACGGTCTGCTCGCTGCTCATCCTGAACGTGTCCGAGCCGTCCATCCACCACCTGCTCGAGGGGCCGCTGCACCTCACCGGGTGGAACGCCGAGGTCATCGGGATCATCGCGTTCGTCATCACGCTCGTGCTCGTGTCGTTCCTGCACGTGGTGTTCGGCGAGATGGTGCCGAAGAACATCTCGTTCTCGATGCCGGACCGGGCGGCGCTCATGCTCGTCCCGACGCTCTGGTACATCGCGCACGGGCTCCGCTGGGTCGTCGTCGCGCTCAACGCCGCGGCGAACGGCGTGCTCCGGGTCTTCCGCGTGGAGCCGAAGGACGAGGCGGTCAGTGCCTACACGGTCGAGGAGGTCCAGACCATCGTCGAGACCTCACGCCGGGAGGGCATGCTCGCCGACCGGGCCGGGACGCTCCAACTCGCGTTCGAGTTCACGTCGAAGAAGGTCGCGGACGTCGCGGTCCCGATGCCGTCCCTCGTGACGCTGCCGGACGACGCCACTCCGGACGACGTCGAGCGGTCCGTGGCGACGCGCGGGTTCTCGCGGTACGTCCTGGTCGGCGACGACGACGAGCCGACCGGGTACGTGCACGTCAAGGACGTCCTCGACCTGCGCCCGGACGAGTACGACGAGCCGGTCCCGCCGAAACGCATCCGGCAGCTCATCTCGCTCTACACCGAGATGGACCTCGAAGACGCGCTGGCGACCATGCGGGCGGCCGGCGTGCACCTCGCGCGCGCGTTCGACGCTGAGGGCGACACGACCGGCGTGCTGTTCCTCGAGGACATCCTCGAGGAGCTCGTCGGCGAGGTCGAGGACGCGACGCGGCGGCGGTGACCCGGGAGGGCGGCCTCACCTTCCGGCGCCGAGCTCCGGGGCTTGGTCGGGGCGCGGCATGGTCACGTTCCGGCGCCGACCTCGCAGGCTCGGTCGGGGCGCGCCATGGTCACCTTCCGGCGCCGACCTCGCAGGCTCGGTCGGGGCGCGCTGCGCATCGCTTCGCGATGCTTCATGCGATGCGCGCCCGGTCGTACTGGGGCGGGGCGTACGGGAGCTCGACGCGGAGCGCAGCAGCGGCCCGGAGCGCGAAGTTCGGGTCGCGCAGCATGTCCCGCCCGACGAGCACGACGTCCGCCTGGCCGGTCGCGACGATCTGCTCCGCCTGCTCCGCGCTCGAGATCATGCCCACCGCCGCCGTCGGCACCCCTGTCGTCCGCCGGATCGACGCAGCGAACGGCACCTGGTAGCCCGGCCCGGCGGGGATTTCGGCGTCGGCGACGTTCCCGCCCGTCGAGACGTCGATCAGGTCGACCCCGGCCTCGGCGAGCCAGCGGACGACGTCCTCGGTCTCGTCGAGCGTCACGCCGCCGTCCACCCAGTCGGTCGCCGACACGCGGACCAGGACCGGGAACGCGTCCCCGACCTCGGTGCGGACCGCACGCGCCACCTCGAGCAGGGCGCGGGCGCGGTTCGCGAGCGGACCGCCGTACTCGTCGGTGCGCAGGTTGCTGAGCGGCGACAGGAACTCGTGCAGCAGGTACCCGTGCGCCGCGTGCAGCTCGACGAGGTCGAAGCCGGCATCCACGGCACGGCGGGCCGCCGCGGCGAACGCTCGGACGACACCGTGGACCTCGTCCGCCGAGAGTTCCGCGGGTACCGCGTACCCCGGGAACGCGATCGGACTCGGGCCCACGGTCGGCCACCCGCCGTCCTCCGCCGGCACCGAGCCGTGCTCCGCGCTCCACGGGCGGAACGTCGAGGCCTTCCGGCCGGCGTGGGCGAGTTGCACACCGATCGCCGCGCCCTGCGAGTGGACGAAGTCGGCGATCGGCCGGAACGCGTCGCGCTGCTCGTCGTTCCAGAGCCCGAGGTCCTGCGCGCTGATCCGCCCTTCGGGCACGACGGCGGTCGCCTCGGCGATGACCGCTCCGGCACCGCCCTTGGCGAACCCGCCGAGGTGCACGAGGTGCCAGGGGGTCGGCACGCCGTCCTCGCGCTCGACCGAGTACTGGCACATCGGCGGCACCCAGATGCGGTTCCGCACGGTGAGGGCGCGGATGGTGATCGGTTCGAACAGGGCGTGGGTCACGCGGTGGTCTCCTGCAGGTCGGTGAGGAACGTCCGGAGGCCGGCCGCACTCGTGAAGTGGTGTCCGATGGCGCCGACGTCCGACGCACCGCGAGCGTTCTCCGCCCTGTTGTCCACGAACACCATCTGCCGCGCGTCGATTCCCAGTCGCTCGCACGTCCGGCGGTAGATCGCCGGGTCGGGCTTCAGCAGGTCCTCCTCGGCGCTCACCACGACGAGCTCCGCGAGGGACCCCAGCGGCGAGTGACGGTACGGGTCGCCGAAGTCGTGTCCGGCGTTGGAGAGGATGGCGACCCGCGTCCCGGCGTCGTGGAGCTCCTCGACGATGTCGAGCACGACGGGGTCGACGTCGAACCAGCCGGTGAAGTCGATCGCCCAGATGCGGTGGATGTCGGTGATCGTCCACGACTTGCCGCACGCGGCGGCGATCCGACGCCAGTACCCGACGACGTCGACCCGACCCTGGTCGAGGTCGTGGCGGTGCTCGGCGTACACCGGCAGCAGGGTCTCGAGCGGGACACCGGTGGCGTCCGCGAGGGCGGCCCGCGTGGCGGCGGACGGGGACGCGCTGATGACCTCGCCGTAGTCGAAGACCACGACGTGTCCGGGGATGAACAGGCTCATGCCGTCCACCGTAACGTGGGGTCGGTGAACGACTTCGAGCCCTTCGACCTGCACGCCGCCGCCGACTGGGTCACGCCGCCTGAGCCGGACACCGACAAGTACGGCCGCGGGGTGCTCGGCGTCGTCACCGGCTCCACCGCCTACCCGGGCGCGGCCGTGCTCGGTGTCGATGCGGCCGTGCACACCGGGATCGGCATGGTCCGGTACGTCGGGCCGGCGCGCGCGACGGACTTCGTCCTCGCCCGGCGTCCCGAGGTCGTCAGCGGCATCGGACGGGTGCAGGCGTGGCTCGTCGGCTCCGGGACGGACGCGTCATCACTCGACGACGAGACCGCCGACGGGTTCCGGACGGCGTCGGACTCCGACGTCCCGGTCGTCGTCGACGCCGGAGCGCTCGGACGGGTCGACCTCGGCGCCCGTGCCGTCCTCACGCCGCACGCGGGCGAGCTCGCGAAGCTCCTCGGGACCGACCGGTCCTCGGTGTCGGACGACCCAGCGGGTTCGGCGCTCCGCGCGGCGGACCAGACCGGTGCGGTCGTGCTCCTGAAGGGCCGTCAGACGCGTGTCGTGACGCCCGGCGGTGGGGTCCGGCTCGTCGTGGAGAGCGGGAACGGCTGGCTCGCGACCGCCGGGGCCGGTGACGCGCTCGGCGGTGTCATGGGTGCACTCGTTGCGAGCCGTGCCGCCCGGGGGCCGATCGGACCGGAGGACCTGGCGCACCTGGCGGCCGCAGCGGCCGTCGTGCACGGGACTGCAGCCCTCCGGGCCTCGGGCGGCGGACCGTTCCCGGTGCTCGACCTCGCGCGCCAGCTCCCGGCGGTCGTCGCGGAGCTCGTGGCCGGTCGCTGACGGACCGACGCGGGTCGCGCCTCCAGGCCGGTGGCGCGATGGCGCACGGCCCGACGACATGCTCGCCGACTCGCGACGTCGCCGTCTGGCAGCGGTGTCGCTCCGGCCGGGGTCGTTCGATGCGGGGTCGTTCGATGCGGGGTCGTTCGGTGTCCGGGTATCGAGCGACATGTTTGCCGAAATGCGACGTCGGAATCCGGCAACGATGTCGCTTCATGCGTGGTCATCAGGCGTCCGCGCATCGAGCGACATGTTTGCCGAGATGCGACGTCGGAAACCGGCCGCGATGTCGCTTCATGCGTGGTCATCAGGCGTCGCGGGATCAACCAGATGTTCGAGCCGGGCGACGTCGACGTCCGGCCGCGATGTCGCTCCGCGCGGGGTCGTTCGATATCCGGGTATCGAGCGACATGTTCGTGGAAAATGCGACGTCGGAATCCGGCCGCGATGTCGCTTCATGCGTGGTCATCAGGCGTCGCGGGATCGACCAGATCTTCGGGCCGGGCGACGTCGATGTCCGGCCGCGGAGTCGCTGGCGGGGTCGTGCGATGCGGGGTCGTTCGATGTCCGGGTATCGAGCGACATTGTCGCCGATTTGCGACGTCGGAATCCGGCCGCGATGTCGCTTCATGCGTGGTCGTTCGATGTGCGGGCATCGAGCGACATTGTCCCCGATTCACGACGTCGCCATCCGGAAGGAATGTCGCTTCATGCATGGTCATCAGACGCCAACGCACCGACACGACGCCGGCCCCGACCCCGACACCGGCACGACGCCGGCCCCGACCCCGCCGACCGCGCCCCCGCCCTACTTGCCGGAGGGCCTCGCGTGCACCAGGAACTCCACCGAGCCCCGCTCCTGCACCTTCACGAAGCCGAGACTCGGCGCGGTCACCCCGTAGTCCGCGAACGTGATCGGGATCGTGCCGGTGACGTCCGCGCCGTTCCCGGACAGGCCGCTCTCGATCGTCGCCGTGACCGTCCTCGTCACGCCGTGCAGCTCCAGCTCGCCCGTCACCCGCTGTTCCGTCGTCGCGGTGCCGCTCGAGGGGACGGCGTCCTCGATCGGCTCGGTGGTGGTGAACGTCGCCGTCGGGAAGGCCTGGGCGTCCATCGCCGAGTCCCGGAAGTAGGCGTCCCGGTTGCCGGAGTCGGTGGCGATGCTCGCGACGTCGACCGTGATCGTCGCGGCGGTGATGTCCGATCCGCTGACCGTCGCGGTGCCGGACACCTTCCCCGTCCGCCCGGTGACCGTGACGGGCTTGCCGTTCAGCACCTCGTCCACCCGGTAGCCGGCGTACGACCCGGTCCCGACCGTCCACGTCCCGCCGAGGTCGGCCGGGTCGAGCGTCGACGGTGCGCGGGTCGCGGCGATGGTGGGGACGGCCTCCGCCTCGCCGGCGATCGAGTTCCGGTAGACAGCGGGGCCGGCGATCGCGGCGGTGACGCCGAGCACGACGACCACGGCGCCGACGGTGATCCAGATGGTGCGCTTGCGACGTCCGTCCATGGAGAGACGGTGACACGTCACCTTGGGGAGGCGCTGGGAGAGTCCGGCACCCGGCCTGGGTGCAGCTCCGGACATGCCCCGGCCGGTACGCTCCCCCTGTGACCGCAGGCCGCCCCTCCGCCCGTGCCGTTCCGGGTGGGTCCGCCGCCCTCGCCGAACGGGTCGGCGTCGTCGTCGCGTTCGCCGCCGTGCACGCCCTCCTGTGGTGGTTGAACCTGACGCTGCCGAACCTCCCGCTCGGTGACGTCGACATCGCCTACCGCCAGTGGTTGGCCACCGGCGCGTCGACCGGCGTCTGGATCGGCATCGACCTCCCGTGGGTGTACCCGGTGGTCGCGCTCGTGCCGATGCTGGTCGCGCCGGTGTTCGGCCTCGGTTCGCTCGTCATCGGGTGGCTCGTGCTCGTGACGGTGCTCGACGCCGTCGCGTTCGCGTTCCTCTGGCGCTGCCGGTTCCTCGGGGTCCGCGTCGGCTGGTGGTGGGCGCTGTTGCTCCTCGCCCTCGGACCGATCGCCCTCGGCCGCATCGACACGCCCGCGACGGCGATCGCGCTGGTCGGCGTCGTCTGGGTGCTGCGGAGGCCGGGGGTGGCTGCAGCCCTGCTCACGCTCGCCGCGTGGATCAAGGTCTGGCCGGCGGCGCTCGTCGGCGTGCTGCTGCTGCTCCGCCGCGGGCACCGCCGGGCCGTCCTCGTCGGCGCCGCGACCGTCACCGTGGTCGTCGTCGCGATCGACGCCGTGCTCGGCGGGTTGCCGGAGGTGCTGTCCTTCATCACCCAGCAGACCGGACGGGGCCTGCAGATCGAGTCGCCGCTCGCGACGCCGTTCCTCTGGCTCGCCAAGGCGCACGTGGCCGGTGCCGAGGTCTACTACGACCGGACGATCCTGACCTTCCAGGTCGCGGGGACGGGCACGGCGACGGCCGGCGTCGTGTCGAGTCCGCTGATGGCGGTCGTCGTCGCCCTGGCCGTGCTCCTGGCACTCGTCGCGGTCCGAGGCGGGGCGCGGCAGGTCGAGGTGATGCCCCTGCTGGCGCTCGTCCTCGTCGCGGCGTTGCTCGCCACGAACAAGGTCGGCTCGCCGCAGTACGTCGGCTGGTTCGCCGTCCCGATCGTCTGGGGGCTCGTCGCGGGGGAGGCGAGCGCGCGACGGTTCCTCGTGCCGGCGGCGGGTGTGCTCGTGCTGGCGGTCGCGACGCAGCTCGTCTACCCGGCGTTCTACAACGAGGTGCTCGGGCTCCAGACCGGGATCCTCGTGGTCCTGACGGTGCGGAACGTGCTCGAGGTCGCGATGCTCGCGTGGGGGGTGGCCGCCCTGGTGCGGATCGGGCGGCAGGCGCGATCCGTGTCCGCGTCCGCGTCCAGCCTGGAGGCACGGCCCACCTGATCGGGGTCGCCCCGCCCGGCGGATGGTCGGGGTGGCACGATGGGCGCATGATCGTCGCGTTCTCCGTCTCCCCGTCCGGTGGTTCCGCAGCGCACGAGGACGGCTCCGTGCACGACGCCGTCGCCGATGCGGTGCGGGTCGTCCGCGAGTCCGGCCTGCCGAACCGCACGTCGTCGATGTTCACCGAGATCGAGGGGGAATGGGACGAGGTGATGGACGTCGTCAAGCGTGCCACCGCGGCCGCCGGGACACACGGCACGCGGGTCTCCCTCGTGCTGAAGGCCGACATCCGACCCGGGCGCACGGGCGAGCTCGACGGCAAGCTCGACCGGCTCGAGACCGCACTCGGGAGCTGACCGCGACACGCCGACCACGTCCCGACGATGTCGGCGGTCGGGTGTCTCCTGGGACGTGTCGACAGCGAGTCGGCGGGACCAGGAGCGCATGATGATCCAGGACGGTTGGTGCCAGGACTGCGATGACCGCACCGCGGTGATCGACGTGCCGACGGACGCCTCGGGCGAGCCGATCACGGACGGCATCGTCTGGGCGACGTGCGTGGAGTGCGGCGCCGGGTGGGTCCATCGCGACGAGCTCCCCGAGCCGACGCGGTCCCGGGTCGCGGTCCGGGAGCGTCGCGCGGCCTGACACGCCGTACCGAGCGGGCCGCCTTCCGCTCGGGCGTTGGAGCGGTTTACCATTCGGTGGTGCGGTCCGTCCGTGCTCGAACCGAGCATGTCGAAGACGCACGTCGCGCGGCCACCGCACCCGTCCCTCCCGTCCGAGAGCCCAGTCACATGATCCCCCGCACGACGCATGCCCTGACCCCGAGACGCCGGACCCTGGCGCTCCTCGCGCTCGCCCTGGGCGGGTTCGCGATCGGGACGACCGAGTTCGTCGCGATGGGACTGCTGCCGAACATCGCGGCAGCCCTCCTGCCGACGCAGTACGTCGCCGACCCGGCGACCGGCATCGCGCATGCCGGGTGGCTGGTGAGCGCCTACGCGCTCGGAGTCGTCGTCGGTGCGCCGACCATCGCAGCCGCCGCGGCGAAGTACCCGCGCAAGCAGCTGCTGCTCGTCCTGCTCGTCGGGTTCACCCTCGCCACGATCGCGAGTGCCGTGCTGCCGACCTTCGGGCTCGTCGTCCTCGCCCGGTTCGTGGCGGGGCTGCCGCACGGCGCCTACTTCGGCATCGCGTCGATCGTCGCCGCGGACATCATGGGGCCGGGCAACCGCGGCAAGGGCGTCGCGATGGTCATGAGCGGTCTCACCGTCGCGAACGTCGTCGGGGTGCCCGCGGTCACGCTCATCGGGCAGGTCGCCGACTGGCGGGTCGCATACCTCGTCGTGGCCCTGCTCTTCGCGGCGACCTTCGTGTCCGTGCTCGCACTCGTGCCGCGGCAGCCGGCCGACGCGACGGCCTCGATCCGCCGCGAGCTCCGCGTGTTCCGGGTCCCGCAGGCGTGGATCGTCATGGGACTCGGGGCCGTCGGGTTCGGCGGGTTCTTCGCCGTGTACTCCTACATCTCACCGATCGTCATGCACGTGGCGAACCTGCCGGAGTCGGTGGTGCCGCTCGTGCTCGTGGTCGTCGGGCTCGGGATGACGCTCGGCAACGTCGTCGGCGGGCACTTCGTCGACCGCAGCGTCAAGCGGACCATCTACATCGGTCTGCTCGCGCTCATCGGCGCGCTGGTCGTCATCGTGCTCGCCGCGTCGAACCCGGTCGGCGTGTTCGTCGGTGCGTTCCTGCTCGGGGCGACGTCATCCGCGATCCCGCCCGCGGTGCAGATCCGGCTGATGGACGTCGCCGGGGAGTCCCGGACGATCGCGGCAGCACTGAACCACTCCGCGTTCAACGTCGGGAACAGTCTCGGCGCGTTCCTCGGAGGCGCGGCGATCGCGAGCGGGTTCGGGTACCTCGCGCCGGGTTGGATCGGGATCGTGCTCGCCGTGCTCGGCGTCGGGATCACCGCGATCAGCTACTCGGTGCAACGGCGGAGCGACCAGCGGACCGCCGTGTCCCGGACGTCGACCGGACCGATCACGGCACCGGTCCCGACGCTCTGACGGTCGCCGTCCGACGCCGCGCCCCGGGCGGGGGAGGCGATCCGCGACCGCGCGACCGCGCGACCGCCGGAGCGGGCGCGCGGCACCGTCGGCGCCTACAGCCCGTGCGGTGCGTCGGTCTGGATGATGATGCCGTCGGTGATCGCACGCTTCCGCAGGGCGACCTTCGTGCCGACGTCGAAGCCAGCCACGCGGTACTTCTCCCGGATCCGCTTGAGGTAGCTCTTCGCGGTCTCCTCGGAGATCCCGAGCTGGTACGCGACGCTCTTGACCGGTTCGCCACCGCCGTAGAGCGCCATGACGCGACGCTCCTGCGCGCTGAGCTTCGGCACGCCACCGACGTCCCCGGCGTTGAGCGCCAGGTCGAGCTCGGCGGAGATGTACGGCTCGCCGCGGTGTGCCGACCGGATCGCCTCGACGATCATCTCCGCGCCCTCGCTCTTGACGAGGTAGCCCATGGCACCGGAGGCGAGCGCTTCGCGGACCACGTTCGGCTCGGAGTAGGTGCTCATCACGACGGTGGTGACACCGGCGGTCTTGAGCGTCGAGATCTTCAGCGAGATCGGGATCGAGTCCTTGAGGTCGAGGTCGAGGAGCACGACGTCGACCGGGAACTCGGGGTTCGTCAGCAGTTCGGGCCAGGTCGTGACCGCCGCGACGAGCGTGATGTCGTCCGCGGCGCCGCGGATCCACTCGGTGAGGGCTCCGAGGAGCATGCGGTGGTCGTCGACGAGAGCGAGACGGATACGTTCCTCGGGAGCTGCCACGAGCGGCGTCCTTTCTAGGGGGTCCGGGCGATCCTACGGGGATCGTCGGCGGTGGAGGGCCAGGCGGTCAGGGTGTCGGGTCACATGGTGGGATGGCGGCTGACGACGCAGTGCACGACGACGTGCAGGACGCCGTCGCGGACGGTGTCGGTGTAGGGGCCGACGCGCTGGAGCGCGCCCCACGCCGCCGGTCCGAGTCGCCGACGCGCGACGCCCCGGGACTCGATCACCACGGGGACGTCCATCGTCTCGCTGCTCACCGGGTGGCCGGCGGTGCCGACCGGCCCGAGCGTCACCGAGACGAGTGCGTTGCCGTCGAGGGCGAGGGTCCGGCCGTCACCGACCATGAGCCACACGGCCTGCAGGAGCCCGTCCCGTTGCGACGGCGACAGGTGTCCGGCGAGCGAGGACGGGTCGGCGACGCTCACCGCGCGCCCGAGGTGGTCGGACTCGGTGATGGCGTGGTAGAGCCAGGTCTCGCGACGGCCCTCGATGAGGTGCAGGCGGAGTTCGGTGGCGAGGGACGCCGCGACCGACGACGAGCTGTCCGAGAGCGGGAGCGGGTCGGTGCCGTTCGCGACCGCGTCGAGCAGCTTCTCCGCGGCGAGGTCGAGGCGGGCGAGCTCGTCGGAGGCGAGCATGCCGACGGCGAACTGGGGTGCGTTCACGGTGCTCTGAACGAGCACGCGGTCGAGCTCCCGCTGCACGAGCTGGCGGAAGCGGTGGACGATGAACAGCGCGACGGACGGCGGCAGGATCACGAGGAACAGCATCGAGACGAGTCCGGGCAGCGTGTTCGTGGTGATCGGCGACGAGACGACGATCATGACGACGAACGCGATCCCGAGGCCGACGATCGCGATCGCCACCTCGCGTGCCGGGCGGAGGGTCGTCATGGGCAGGAGCGCGAACCCGGCCGCGATCGACGCCGTCGCGGTCTGGGCGATGTTGTGCTCCGGCCAGATCGCGATGAAGTCGAGGGCCACGACGCACGCGAGCACGAGGCAGATGAGGGTGAACGCGGTCCCGGTGAGGCGTTCGCCGTAGGTCAGCACGGTCGCGGTGACCCCGACGGCGGCGACGATGTACAGCAACCAGGCGGCCGCTGCGGCGTACGGGTCGGTGTAGTCGGTCCAGTGCACGAGGAACACCGCGATCCCGAACGCGGCTTCGAGTCCGGTGAGCACGGCAGCGCCGACCCCCAGGTGTCCGGTGCCGAGCGACGGCCCGGGCTGCGCGGCCTGCCGGAGCGACCGCGCGCCGGTGGAGGTCGACGGCAGCCCCCGAGCCTGTCGGCGGTCGGTGCCCTTCGCGCGCTCCCGGGCCTCGCGGCGCGTGCGGGGCGTCGGAGCGACGGGCTGGCCGCTGATCGCGTCGCGGCCGATGGTGTCCTCCGGGATCGTCATCGGGGCGCCTCCAGGACCACGGTCGTGCCCGAACCGGGTGCGGAGAACAGGCGTGCGTCGCCGCCGACCTCACGGAGGCGGTTCACGACGCTCTCCTTGAACCCGAGACGCTCCTCGGACACGGTGCCGAGTTCGAAGCCGACGCCCGAGTCCGTCACCATGGCCCGGACCATGCTCGCGTCGTGGACGATCGTCACGTGCGCCTCCTCGACCCCGGCGTGCCGGCGGACGTTCTCGAGGCACTCGGCGAGGGCGAGCAGGAACGCGTCGAGCACGTGCGACGGCAGGAGCACCTGCCCGGTCCCGTGCCAGCTCACCTCGAGGCCCATCCGGCCGAAGCGCTGCTTGACGGACTCGAGGGTCTGCCCGAGCGGCGACTCCTCGGTCTGGGTCAGCGAGTACCCGTTCGACTCCTGGGGCTGCGGGGTCGCGCCGAGGCGGAGGTGCCGGAGCAGCCGGGCGTCCTCGGCGGCCTGTTCGCGCATCGCCTGCGCGCTGACGCCGACGCCGGAGTGCGCCAGGAGCGTGAGCGTGGCGAGGACGGTGTCGTGCAGGAGCCGAGCTCCTTGTCGACGCTGCGCCTCGGTCTCGCTGGCCTGCCGTTCGGCGCGGTGCGCGTTGCCGATCGCGAAGATGCGACGGGCGACGCGGGGGATCGACAGCGACACCCAGTAGGCGATGACGCAGGTCAGCACCCATCCGAGGACGACGCCGCCGACGGGTGCGCTCAGCACGCTCCGCGTCGTCCAGACCACCAGACCGACGGTGACGACGCCGGCCAGGACGACGAGGACGAGGAGGACCGGTCGGGCGCGCTGGGACATCACGAGCGAGGACATCCCGCCGGCTGCCAGGGGCACGATCGCCGCGGCGATGACGTAGCGGTCGGCGGTGGCGACGGACTGGGTGAACGCGACGAGGGCGCCGAGTCCGCCGATCAGCGCGAGCGGCGTCCAGTAGCGCGCACCGTTGCTCCCGTGGCCGACGAGGGCGCCGACCATGAGCGCGGTCCCGACGAGTCCGGTCGCGAGCCACGCCCCCGGGACGACGGTCGAGCAGAGCACCCCGATGACGGTGACGAGGGCGCACGCGATGCCGACGACGCGCGTCGTCGACCGGAGCAAGCGGTCGCGTTCTTGCGCGATGAGTTCCATCGATGTCCTGCGTACGGGAAGCGGAATGGCCGCACGGGGTGGTTCCTCCGTGCCGCTCAATGCTTGCACGAACGACACCTCTTCGAGGGGATCTCGAACGTTCCGGAGGCACCGTTGCGACGGAATTGTTACCCCGGAAACCCCGGATGTCCACCGAAGTGGGGACAAATCCGAGCCTTAGTCGAGCAATCGTCGAAGATGGGCGCCGACCGCGACGGACTCGATGAGGAAGCCGTCGTGCCCGTACTCGCTCTCGATCACCGCCGCTGCGTCGCCGTCCAGCGTGTCGGGCACACCGGCCGCGATCCGGTCCTGGTCCTCGACCGGGAACAGCCGGTCCGACGAGATCCCGAGGACGAGCGTGCGGGCGCGCACCCGACCGAGTGCCGCCTCCACGCCACCGCGGCCCGTCCCGACGTCGTGCGAGTCCATCGCATGCAGGAGCGTCAGGTAGGAGTCGGCGTCGAAGCGCCGCGTGAACTTGTTGCCGTGGAAGTCGAGGTAGCTCTCCACCGAGAACCGACCGTCGTCGCCGAGGGGGGAGACCTCGCTCTGCCAGCTCCGCGCGAAGCGACCGTTCAGCTCCGCCGCCGCGCGGTACGTGACGAGCGCCATCCGCCGCGCGAGCGCGAGGCCCCGGTGCGGACCGTCGCCCGGCTCGGCGTCGAAGTAGTCGCCCCCGGCGAACCCGGGGTCCATCTGGATCGCGGCGCGCTGCAGCGAGTTCGCAGCGATCTGGTCCGCGGTGGTCTGCGCCGGAGCGGAGAGCACGGCGAGCCGGTCGGCCCGGTCGGGGTTCGCGACCGCGAACTCGAGCGCGTGCATGCCGCCCATCGACCCGCCGACGACCGCCGCGAGCCGGTCGATGCCGAGTCGGTCGAGGAGCCGTGCCTGCACCCCGACCTGGTCGCGCACCGTGACGAACGGGAACCGCGAGCCCCACTCGACGCCGGACTCCCGGACCGACGACGGCCCGGTCGTGCCCTGACAGCCGCCGAGCATGTTCGGGGCGATCACGAACCAACGGTCGGTGTCGATCGCGCACCCGGGACCGACGACGTCCCCCCACCAGCCGGCGGTGCGCTGCCCCGGTCCGGCAGGGCCGGCGACGTGGGCGTCGCCGGTGAGGGCGTGGAACACCAACACGGCGTTCGACCGGTCCGGTGCGAGCTCGCCCCACGTCTCGTAGGCGATCCGGACGTCGGGGATCGTCCCGCCGCGGACCTCGGCCGCCCCGATGGACGCGAACCGGCGGTCGGCGGGAGCGTCGCCGGGGCGCCAGGCACCGGTCACCGGCGGCTTGCCGACGACCCCGCTGCCGAGCATGACGGAGCCGGGGACGAGCGTCGAGGGGACGGAGTCCTCGGGGGTCGTCTGCCAGTCCATGGTCCGTCCATCCTCCCGCCCCGCCGTCGGCGGGACCGCCATGTTACGGACGGCGGCCCGGACGTCGGCCCCGGAGCGACACGTCGGCCCGGGATCCACGCACCGGCCGCGCGCCGGCCCTGCCGGACGGGAGGGACGGTGCCAGCCGGCACCGCCCCTCCAGTCCGTCGGTCACGCTTTCAGGCGCGCGCGGCCTCGGACACTGCGCGCGCGGCGGCGAGGCCGGTCTCGAGGTCGGCCTTGAGGTCCTCGACGTTCTCGATCCCGACCGACAGGCGGACCAGCCCCGGGGTGACGCCCGTCGTCAGCTGCTGCTCGGGGGTCAGCTGCGAGTGCGTCGTCGAGGCGGGGTGGATGACGAGCGATCGGACGTCCCCGATGTTCGCCAGGTGGCTGAAGAGCGACAGCGTGTCGACGAGCGCGCGACCCGCGTCGACCCCGCCCTTGAGCTCGAACGACAGCACGGCGCCGACGCCCCGCGGCGCGTACTTGGTGGCGGCCGCGTACCAGGGACTCGTCGGCAGTCCGGCGTAGTAGACCGCGGCGACGTCAGGGTGCCGGTCGAGCCACTCGGCGATCTCCTGGGCGTTCTGCACGTGCCGCTCGATGCGGAGCGACAGGGTCTCGATGCCCTGGATGAGTGCGAACGCGGTGTCGGGGGAGTTCGACGCACCGAGGTCGCGGAGGAGCTGTACACGCGCCTTGATGACGTACGCGAGCGAATCGCCGACCGCCTCGGTGAACACCGCCCCGTGGTACGACGGGTCCGGCTCGTTCAGCTCCGGGAAGCGCTCGGCGTGCTCCGACCACCGGAACCGTCCGCCGTCGACGATGATCCCGCCGATGACGGTGCCGTGGCCGCCGAGGAACTTCGTCGCGGAGTGCACGACGATGTCGGCGCCGTGCTCGAACGGGCGGATCAGGTAGGGCGTCGCGATCGTGTTGTCGACGATGAGCGGGACACCGGCCTCGTGCGCGACGTCGGACACGGACGCGATGTCGAGCACGTTGATCTTCGGGTTGCCGATCGTCTCGGCGAAGAAGAGCTTCGTGTTCGGGCGGACCGCACGGCGCCACTCCTCCGGGTCGTCCTGGTCCTCGACGAACGTCGTGGTGATCCCGAGCTTCGCGAGCGTGTACCTGAAGAGGTTGTACGTGCCGCCGTAGATCGACGAGGACGACACGATGTGGTCACCCGCACCGGCGATGTTGAGGACGGCGTACGTCTCGGCCGCCTGACCGGAGGCGACGAGCAGCGCGCCGGAACCGCCCTCGAGCGCGGCGACCCGCTGCTCGACGACGTCGTTCGTCGGGTTCATGATCCGCGAGTAGATGTTGCCGGGCTGCGCGAGCGCGAACAGGTCGCGGGCGTGGTCCGAGTTGTCGAACACGTACGACGTCGTCTTGTAGATCGGCGTCGCCCGCGCGTTGGTCGTCGGGTCCGGCCGGGCGCCGGCGTGGATCTGGGTGGTCTCGAACCGCCAGGCGGGGGTCTGGTCGCTCATCGGGTGCTCCTGTCGGTCGCGGTCGCGTCCGGGGCGCTCCCGGACGGGAGGGACGGCGCGCCCTCGCGTGTCGGCAACGGTATGCCCGTGGTCGGGTCGGGACAACGGCTGCTGTCAGGCGACGTAACACGGGGTCGGTAGCGTTGGCGGGGGCGGCTGATGCCGCTGCCCGACGACGATGGAGGCAGCATGACGGCACGACGCGCAGTGGTCACGGGAGCGAGTTCGGGGATCGGGGCCGCGACGGTCCGGGTGTTCCGCGCCCGGGGGTGGGACGTGGTCGCCGTCGCACGTCGGGCAGACCGGCTGGCCGCGCTCGCCGCGGAGACGGACTGCGACCCGTTCGTCGCGGACGTCACCGACCCGACCGCCGTCGCGGCGCTCGCGGTCCGGGTGGGCGAGCTCGGCGGTGTGGACGTCCTCGTCAACAACGCGGGCGGCGCCCTCGGGTCCGCCAGCGTCGAGGAGTCCGACGTCGAGGACTGGCGCCGGATGTTCGAGGTGAACGTGCTCGGCACGAAGCAGGTCACCGCGGCGCTGCTCCCGCACCTCAGGGCGCGTGCGTCCACGACCGGGAACGCGGACGTCGTCACCGTCACGAGCACCGCCGGGACCGTGTTCTACGAGAACGGCGGTGGCTACAACGCCGCGAAGGCCGCCGAGCACGCCCTGGTCGGCGTGCTCCGCCTCGAGCTGAGCGGCGAGCCGATCCGGGTCGTCGAGATCCTGCCCGGCATGGTCCGGACCGAGGAGTTCGCACTCGTCCGGTTCGGCGGCGACCGGGCGAAGGCCGATGCCGTCTACGCGGGCGTCGAGGACCCGCTCTCCGCCGAGGACGTCGCCGAGTCCATCGTGCACGCCGTGGAGCTCCCCGCCCACGTCAACCTCGACCAGGTGACGATCCGGCCGGTGGCGCAGTCGGCGCAGCACAAGGTCGCCCGCGGTCCGCTGCGCGTCAGCGGGCCCCTGCCGGTCGACCGCGAGCAGTAGGCGGCTTCGCGGCGGCGAGTGCGGACGGTACCGTGGTCGGATGCCGATCCAGCCCGAGCCGACCGACGCGTCCACGCCCCCGTCCGAGGACCTCGTCCCCGCGTCGGCACCCAGTCCGGGGCCCGAGGTCCTCGGTTGGCTCGAGTTCGGTGATGCGGCCCGACTCCTCGCCCAGGACGTCCTCGACAGCGGGTTCGTGCCGGACGTGGTCGTCGCCGTGGCCCGCGGCGGGCTGCTCATCGGCGGGGCGGTCGCGTACGCCCTCGACACGAAGATGTGCGGGTCGATCAACGTCGAGTTCTACTCCGACGTCGAACAGCGTCTCGCGGCGCCCGTCGTCCTGCCGCCGGCACTCGACGCCCCGAGCCTCGCCGGCCGGAAGGTCCTCGTCGTCGACGACGTCTCGGACAGCGGCCGGACCCTCGCGCTCGTCGTCGACATCGTCCGCGACGCCGGGGCCGACGTCCGGAGTGCCTGCCTGTACAGCAAGCCCGGCACCGTCCTCGAGCCGGACCACGTGTGGCGTCGGGTGGACGGCTGGATCACGTTCCCGTGGAGCGCGATGCCGCCCGTCACGGCGGAGGTCGGCGCATGAGCATCCACCTGGTCGGCGGCGGTGTCGGATCGGCGCAGGCGGCCGAGGTCTACGGGGCGTTCGTCGCCGAGTGCGCCGTGCGGGGGAGCCGTGTCGGCCGGCCCCGTCCGCGGATCGCCGTGCTCGGCGTCGGGTTCCGTCTGGGTTTCCGACCCTTCGCCGCGCACATCCGCTCGGCGGGTGACGCCGACGTGGTGCTCACCGTCGTGCCCGAGGGCGGCGCGTTCGACACCACGGTCCTGAGCGACGTCGACGGTCTCGTGGTCGCCGGGGGAGCGACGCCCCACTACCTGACCGCGGTCGCGCCGCTCGTCGACCAGGTCCGGCTGCTCGTCGCCGACGCGCTGCCGTACCTCGGGTACTCTGCCGGCGCGATGATCGCCGCGGACCGGGCGCTCCTCGGCGGCTGGCGGATCGGCGGCGTGCCCGTCTGCCCCGAGCGGGCGAACGAGGGCCTCGACGAGGTCGTCCTCGCGGAGGGCCTCGGGCTCGTCGACCTGACGATCGACGTCCACGCGGTGCAGTCCGGGACCCTCGCGCGTCTCGTCGCCGCGGCCGAGGCGGGCTTCGTGACCGCCGGCCTCGCGATCGACGAGGACACCGTGCTCATCGTCGGCGAGGGTGCGCTCGAGGTCCGTGGCACGGGCAGCGTGTGGCGGGTCGTCGCGGCGGAGGAGTCCGAGGGCGACCAGTTCGTCTCGGTCGCGACGCTCGGCGCATGAGCGACGCCACCGCCCGGCACCCGCGCCCGCTCGCGGAGCTCGTCGACCCGGGGTGGGCGCGGGCACTGGCCCCGGTCGAGGACGACGTGCACGCGCTCGGCGCGTGGCTCGCCGCGGAGCAGGCCGCGGGTCGGCCCTACCTGCCCGCCGGCGCCGCCGTGCTCCGAGCGTTCGAGTACCCGTTCGACGAGGTCCGGGTGCTCGTGGTCGGCCAGGACCCGTACCCGACGCCCGGGCACCCCATCGGGCTGTCCTTCGCCGTCGACCCCGGGGTGCGGCCGCTCCCACGGTCGTTGGCCAACGTCTACCGCGAACTGCACGACGACCTCGGCGTGACGCCGCCGGAGCACGGGGACCTCCGTCCGTGGTCCTCTCGCGGCGTGATGCTCCTCAACCGGGTGCTGACCGTCCGCGCCGGTGATGCCGGGTCGCACCGCGGCAAGGGCTGGGAGCGTGTCACGGAGCAGGCCGTCCGCGCGCTCGTCGCCCGGGGCACGCCCCTCGTCGCCGTGCTGTGGGGTGCGCAGGCCGCGTCGGTCAAGCCGTTCCTCGGCGACACCCCGACGGTCGAGTCGGCGCACCCGAGTCCGCTCTCCGCACGGCGTGGGTTCTTCGGGTCGCGCCCGTTCTCGCGGGTGGACGAGCTGCTCGTCGCGCAGGGTGCCGAACCGGTCGACTGGTCGCTGCCGGCGTCGGTCTGAGACGTCCGGAGATGCGGTGCGGGCGCGGGTCGCGCCTCCGGTCCGCCGCTGGTCGTAGGCTCGGACGCGCTGCGCGACCGCGCGGCCTGGAGGGACGGCGCAGGTGCTCGAAGAGGAATACCAGCCACGCAGGCGGTTGCCGCGGCACCTCCGGCCCCCGGTCGAACCGGAAGCGGCGTTCACCTGGACGATCCGGGCGGCCCGGCCGACGGACCTGCCGGACGTCCGCGAGATCCACGCGCACTACGTCCGGAACTCCTCGGTGACGTTCGACGGTGCGGCGCTCTCGTTCGCGGCCTGGAAACGCCGGTACGACGACGTGCGTCGCCGGGCCCTGCCGTTCCTCGTGGCGGAGAACCCGTCCGGACAGATCCTCGGGTACGCGCTGGTGACGCCGTGGAACGCGCGGGACCGGTCGAACCGCACGGTGGAGGACTCGATCTACCTCGGACCGGCGTCCGGCGGCAAGGGGCTCGGGCGGGCGCTCCTGACCGCGCTCGTCGAGGAGTGCCGGTCGTCCGGCGTGCGCGAGGTCGTCGCGGTGATCGCGGACCGGTCGGCCGAGGCGTCGATCCGGCTGCACGCACGGCTCGGCTTCGTCGAGACGGGGCGGATGGCGCGCGTCGGGTACAAGTACGAGCGGTGGCTCGGCACGGTGACGATGCAGTTGCGGCTCCGTGCCACGCGGCGCCCGTCCCGGTAGCCCCGCTGGCCCCCCTGCCCCGGCCGTACGGGCGCCGGTAGGCTCGGGGACCGTGTTCGAACTCCACCACCTGAGCGCGCAGGACCTGTGGGACTGGATCCACCGGGGGGAGTCCACGCCCGCGGAGGTCGCCGACCACTACCTCGCGAGGATCGAGCGGCTCGACCAGGAGCTGCACGCGTTCACCCGGGTGACCGCCGGCCGGGCGCGGGAGCGAGCGGGCCACCTCGCCGAGCTGGTCCCGACGTCACGGGCGCTCTGGGGCCTCCCGAGCGCGGACAAGGACCTGTACGACCGCACCGGACTCCCGACCCGCGCCGGGTCCCGGTCGACCCCGGACCTGCCGGCGACCGACGACCATCCGCTGGTCCGTGCCCTCGACGACGCCGGCACGGTGAGCCTCGGACGGACCGCGACCCCGGAGTTCGGCCTCTCCTCGACGACCGAGTCGCTGCTCGAGGGCCCGACCCGCAACCCGTACGACCGGACGCGGAGCCCTGGCGGGTCGAGCGGCGGTGCGGCGACGGCGGTGGCCGCCGGACTCGTGCCGGTCGCCGTCGGGTCGGACGGCGGCGGGTCGGTGCGGATCCCCGCCGCGGCCACCGGGCTCGTCGGCCTGAAGCCCTCGCGCGGGCGCGTCCCCGCGATGCCCGGACGGAGCGGTCTCGGCGGCCTCGTCGTCGCCGGACCCCTCGCGCGGTCGGTCGCCGACGCGGCCCTCGTGCTCGACGCCCTCGTCGCGCCGACCGGCGTCCGTCCGCCCGCGCACGCCGCGCTCCGGACCCCGGACGAGGGCGACGGTCCGTTCCTGTCGTCGGCGGTCCGCGGCGAGGGCCGGTTCACGATCGGCGTCCTCGACGGTTCGCCGTGGGACGACGCGGTCGACATCGACCAGGACCCGGCGGCCCGTGCGGCGGTCGCGGCGACGACGACGCTCCTCGACGCGATCGGACACGGCCTCGAACCCGTGCCGATGCCCCGCACCGAGTACGCCAGGTGGTTCCGGGTGGCGTGGCAGGCGTCCGCGGCACGGATCCCGGACGTCCCGGGACTCGACCTCGCGCAGCTGGAACCCCTCACCGCCTGGCTCGTGGATCGCGGTCGGGCACTCACCGGCGTGCAGGTGCTCGAGGCGATGGCGGGCCTCGACGCGTTCTCGGCCGCACTCATCGCCGCCTTCGACCCCTTCGACGCGGTGCTGACCCCGACCCTGGCGATGCCGCCGCGCCCGCTCGGCTGGTACTCCGAGGACCCGGAGCGGAACTTCGCCGACCAGTGCCGGTACTCGCCCTGGACGTCGATGTGCAACGTCGCCGGACTCCCGGCGATCTCGCTCCCGGTGTCGACCGTGGCCGGGGACGGTCCGGACGCCGGGCTGCCGATGGGCGTGCAGCTGATCGGCCGCCCCGGTGGCGAGCGGACCCTGCTGTCGATCGGCGCGCAGCTCGAGCGCCGCGTCCGGTGGCAGCGGCGCCATCCACCCGGATGGTGAGCACCCGCGCGGTGCGCTCCCGCGCGGTGCGCTCCCGCGCGGTGCGCTCCACCCATCTGTCGCTGCGGGGGCGCTTACGGCAGCGTCGGGGCGGCCTCCACCAGGGCACGGGTCACCGGGTGCGTCGGCGCGTCGAGGAGTGACACCGGACCCTGCTCGACGATCCGGCCCGCGGACATCACCGCCACCCGGTCGCAGAGCCGCTGCACGACGCCGATGTCGTGCGAGACGATCACCATCGTCAGTCCGAGGTCGACCGCGAGCCCGTCGAGCAGCTCGATGATCCGCGCCCGCACCACGACGTCGAGCGCCGACATCGGCTCGTCCCCGACCAGGATGTGCGGCGCGTGCACCACGGCCCGGGCGATCGCGATGCGCTGTCGCTGTCCGCCGGAGAACTCGTGCGGGTACCGGTCGATCGCGTCCGGGGGCAGGTCGACCCGCGCGAGGGCGGCCGTCACGAGGGCGCGGTGGTCACCGGCGACGCGGAGTGCCCGCAGCGGTTCGGCGACGATCGTGCCGACGCGCATCCGCGGATCGAGCGACGCGTACGGGTCCTGGAACACGATCCCGGTCCGTTCCCGGAACCAGCGCATCGACCGCGTGGACCCCCTGGCGTCGACCGGACGCCCGGCCGCGGTCACGGTGCCCGTGGTCGGCGCCTCGATGCCGGTGAGCAGCCGGACGAGGGTCGACTTGCCCGAACCGGACTCCCCGACGATCCCGAGCCGCGCCCCGACCGGGACCACGAGGTCGACGTCGGCGACGGCCGTGCGGACCGCGCCGGGTTCGAACGGGCTGCGCCGGGGGAGCCGGTAGGTGCGCGAGACGCCGAGCGCCGCCAACGCCGCCGCATGGGTGCGGTGCGGGTCCGCCGGCGGGACCGCGCCCGGCAGCTCGTCCTCGGTCACGCGGTCCTCCTCGCGGTCGCCCGGGCCGCCGCGACGAGTGCCGCCGTCGCGGGGTGCTCCGGGCGAGACAGCAGCGTCGCGACGGGCCCGGACTCGACCACGCGGCCCTCGTCGAGCACCACCACGGTGTCCGCGATCCTGGCGAGCACCGCGAGGTCGTGCGTCACGAAGAGGAGCCCCGTGCCGCGCTCCGCGGAGACGGTCCGGAACAGGTCGAGGATCCGGGCCTCGGTCGTGACGTCGAGCGCGGTGGTCGGTTCGTCGGCGACCAGGAACCCCGGGTCCGCGGCCAACGCCATCGCGATGCAGACCCGTTGTCGCTGTCCGCCGGAGAGCTGGTGCGGGTACTGCCGGAGGAGCACGTCGGGGTCCGGCAGGCCGACGGACCCGGCGAGCGAGACCGCTGCGCCCCACCCGTCCCGACGGTCGAGGCCCCGGTGCAGCCGGACCGGCTCGACGATCTGCGCGCCGACTCGCCGGAGCGGGTCGAGCGCCGTGCCCGGTTCCTGGAACACCATGCCGACGCGCGCGCCGCGGAACGCCGCCCGGGCGCGGTCCGGCAGCCCGACGAGTTCCCGCCCGTCGACCCGGATGCTCCCGGTGACGACGGCGTCCGGCGGGGTGAGCCCCATGATCGCGAGCGCCGTCATGGACTTGCCGGAGCCCGAGGCGCCGATCACCCCGACCCGCCCGCCGGCGGGCACCTCGAGCGAGACGTCGTCGAGGACGGTCCGGTCGCCGATCCGGACACCGAGCCCGTCGAGCTGCAGTCCGTCGGTCATCCGCGTCCCTCCGTCGTCGGCCATCCGGGACCGGCCGCCGGATCCGGGACGCCGGACGCGACCGCGCGCGCTCCGGGCGTCCCTGGCGGTGTCGTGCCGTGCCTCCCGTCCGACGACGCGGAGCGCCCGGCCAACCGGGGGTCGGTCGCGTCCCGCACCGCGTCGCCGAGCAGCGACAGCGCCACCACGACGAGCGCGATCGCCGCACCCGGCCAGGTCGCGCTCCACGGATGGACGCCGATGTACGTCTGGAGGTCGGACAGGAGGCTGCCCCAGGACGCCGTCGACGACGACGCGCCGTAGCCGAGGTAGGACAGGCCGGCCTCGGCGAGGACCGCCGTCGCCATCCCGAGCGAGAGCTGCACGGTGAAGAGCGGCGCCGCGTTCGGGACGAGGTGGCGGAACAGCACACCGCCCGGCCCGACACCCGCGGCGCGGGCCGCCGTGACGTAGTCGGTGCGGGCGAGGCGACGGATCTCCCCACGGGCGACCCGGGCGATCGTCACGCCGAAGCTCAGCCCGACGGAGACGATCACGACGCCGAGCGAACCGCCGAGGACCGCGGTCAGGAGCATCGCCGTGAGGAGCGTCGGGAACGCGACGAGGATGTCGAGGAGGACGGCCATGCCCTCACGCACCCACCGGGCGGTGAGCGACCCGACCGCGGTGAGGACGATGCCGACGACGCTGGCGATCACCCCCGAGCCGACCGCGACGAACACCGCCGTCCGCGACCCGGCGAGGACGTAGCTCGCGATGTCCCGCCCGATGCCGTCGGTCCCGAACCAGTGCGCCGCGCTCGGCGGCTCCCACTGGTGGAACGGGTCGGTGTCGAACGGGTCGTACGGGGTCCAGAACGTCGCGACGATGGCGGCGACGACGAGCAGCACGAGCACCACCACGGCGAACGCGCCCGACGGGCGAGCGACGAGGCGCTGGAGGAACCCGGGCCCGCGCGTCGCGGTGCGTCGGCGTGCGCGGTCGGACGCCGTCACGACCCCGACTCCCGCTGTCGAGGATCGAGGGCCCGGTGCGCGACGTCCACCGCGAAGCCGACCACGAGCACCAGCCCGGTGAGCACGAGCAGCTCGGACTGCACCTTCGTGAGGTCGCGCCGTCCGACGTCGGCGACGAGCATCCGGCCGATCCCGGGGAGCGAGAACAGCTGCTCGACGACGACCGCGCCGACGAGGAGGCCGGCGATCTGCACCCCGAGCACGGCGAGCACGGTCAGCGACACCGACGGCAGTCCGTGCCGGACGAGCGCCTGCCGCCGGGTCAACCCGACGGCGGCGGCGGTCCGCAGGTGGTCCGCGTCGAGCACGGACAGGGTCGCCGAGCGGGTGAAGCGGAGGATCACGGCACCCTCGACCGCACCGATCGTCAGCGCGGGGAGGAGCAGTGCGTCGAACGCCCGGGCCGGGGACGCCCAACCGTCGAGCGGGAACCCCTGCGTCGGCAGCAGGTGCAGCGTCACCGCGAACAGGGCGACGAGGAGCATGCCGGCCCAGACGACCGGGACCGCCGCGACGGCCTGGGCGACGAACGAGATCGCGACGCCGGTCGGCCGACGACGGAGCACCGCCGCGACGACGCCGAGCGGCATCCCGATGACGAGTGCGAACCCGAGCGACAACCCGGCGAGGGGCAGTGTGACGGCGAGCTTCTGGGCGACCTGCGGGGCGACCGCACCGCCGGTGACGAGGGAGCGGCCGAGGTCGCCGCGCACCAGCCCGCCGATCCAGTCGAGGTACTGCACCGCCACCGGCCGGTCGAGCCCGAGCTGCTGCCGGATCGCGGCGATCTGCGCCGGCGTCGACTGCGTGCCCGCGACGACCTGTGCCACGTCCCCCGGGAGCACCCGCAGCGTCGCGAACACGATCATGCTCGCGACGAGCAGGCCGACTGCGAGGAGCAGCAGCCGACCGAGGAGGAACCGGGTCACGGAGGCAAGCCTAGGGCGACGGGTCAGCCGGTCACGGCGAGGTTCGCGAGGTCGAGCCGCGTCGTGGTCGAGTTCGTCGGGAACCCGGTCACGCCGTCGCGCACGGCGGTGATCGTCGTGGCGGTGTACAGCCACTCGCCGGCCGCGTCCTCGCTGACGATCCGCGCCGCCGCAGCGAGGTCCTTCGCCTTCTCGGTGGTGTCCGTCGTCGCCAACGAGGCCTTGTACAGCCGCTGCACCTCGGGGTTGTCGTACCCGAAGTAGTACTCCGGGTTGGCCCAGTTGCCGAAGTCCCGGGTCTCGGTGTGGTTCACCATGCTGAGGTCGAACTGCTTGTCCTGGAACACCTGGTCGAGCCAGGTCGAGAAGTCCACGCGCTTCACCGTCAGCGTGATCCCGACCTTCGCCAGCTGCGACGTGAGGACGTCGCCGATCGTCGTCGGGTAGATGTTCGCGTAGGTCAGCGTCAGGTCGAGGTCGGTCGCACCGGCCTGCTTCAGGAGCTTCCGGGCGTCCGCGGGGTCGTACCCGTCGATGGAGGTCAGGTCCTGGTACCCGGGGTCGAGCGCCGGGATCGGTCCGCCCTGCGGGACGCCTGTCCCGCCGATGGCCCGGATGAGCGCCTTCGGGTCGATGGCCTCACGGATCGCCTTCCGGACGCGGATGTCGGTGAAGGGCGCCTTGGCGTCGTTGAAGGCGAGTGTGTACTTGTCCGTGGTCTTGCCGGTGTGCAGGGTGATCCCGTCGGCACCCTGGAGTTGGCCCTTCAGCGTGCCGTCGACGGCGGTCTCGACGTCGAGGTCCCCGTTCGCCATCGCGTTGACGGCGGTCGAGGGCTGCGTGATGTACCGGAACACGACCTTCGCGACCTTGGCCTTCGTGCCCCAGTAGTCGGCGTTCCGGCTGAGCGTCAGGGCGTCGCCCTGCTTCCAGCTCGCGACGTCGAACGGACCCGTCCCGTTCGCGGTGTCGGACATGTCGTTGCGGGCGGCCTGCTCGAGCACCACCCCGGCGCGGCCGGTGAGGTTGAAGAGCAGGTCGGAGTCCGGCTGCGCGAGGGTGATCACGACGGTGGAGTCGTCGGGTGCGGAGACGTCGGTCACGGCTGCGAGGTCGCCGGCGTCGACGTAGGTGGAGCTCTTCCGGAAGTCGTCGAGGCTCCAGACGACGTCGGCCGCGGTGAGCTTCGTACCGTCCTGGAACCGGATGCCGTCGTGCAGTCGGAACGTGTAGGTCAGGCCGTCGGCGGAGACGTCGTGCGACGCGGCGAGGACGTTCCGGATGCCGCCGTTCTGCGTGCGCCCCACGAGGCCCTGGTACACGTTGTCGATGAGCACCTGGTCGAGGGCGTTGCCGGACTGGGTGCGGATGTCGAGGCTCGTCGGCTCGAGCACGAGTCCGACACGGACGGTTGCGTCGCGGCCGCCGGTGGGGCCGTCGGAGGTGGAACCGGAGCAACCGGAGAGGGCCAGGACGGTGGCCGTCGCGATCGCGATCGCCGCGACGACGGGCCTCGTCAGGGTTCGTGACATGACATCGAGCGTACTGGAGCGGGAACGACGCCCCGTGCGACGGGCGTCACACTGCGGTCACAGTCCGTTCGCGGTCCGCCACGACCGGATGGCCGTCGCGAGGGCGACCGGCGCCTGGGTCTGCACGGCGTGCCGGGAGTGCACCGTGGCCACCGTCGCGTCCGGCAGCCGGTCGGCGAACTCCCGGGCCAGCTTCGGCGAGACGTAGCCGCGATCGCCTCTGACGAGCAGCAGGGGCACCGTCAGCCCGGTCAGGTCCGGCCATGCGTCGGCGAACCGCCCGATGCTCGCGTGCACGTCGTCGGGCAGGTGCGGGAAGTGGTGACGACGGACCCGTCGTCCGCGCTCGTCGAGGCGGGTCGAGTGCCGGGCCTCCCGCGTGAGGGCGCCCCGTTCCTCGCCGAGCCGGGCCGCCAGCGCGTGCTCGACGAACGCGTCGAGGTCGGCGTGGTCCGGTTCCACTTCGAGTGCCCGCACGATCCGGTCCACCGCGCGCTGCGTGAAGTCCGGCGACATGTCGACGAGCACGAGACCGGCGACCTGTTCGGGTGCGAGCGCGGCGATGCGTGCGGCGACGATCGCGCCGAGGGAGTGGCCGACGAGCACGCCCCGCGGCGCGCCGAGGGACCGCAGGGCGGCGAGGACGTCCGGCGCCACGGTGTCGGCCGAGTAGTCGGCGTCCGACCGCCAGGCCGAGCGTCCGTGGCCCGGCAGGTCGATCGCGAGCGCCGGTGTCCCGCCGGCGACGATCGTCTCGTCGAACGAGCGCGCCTCGATGCCGACGCCGTGGAGGAAGGTCACCGGGGCGGCGGTGTCCGGGGCGGCGGTGCCCGGGGCGTCCCACCGGACCGCGGACACGGAACGTCCGCCACGGGTCGGGACGGTCAGCCGGGAGGGCCGGGGCGGGTCGTCGACGCCGAGTCGCGCCGCCAGGGCGGGGACGTCGGCGAACTCGTCCGGTTCGGGATCCGGGACGGGGTGCGGCTCGGGAGCGGTCGGCACGGCACCATCCTGGCAGGTGCAGGGGCGCGTGCCATACTCGGTCGGGTGACCGCCCCGACGTGCATGCTCGCCGCCCGCGGGCTCCGTCTCGGCTACGACGACCGGATCGTCGTCGAGGACCTCGACGTCGACATCCCGGACGGCGGTCTCACCGTCATCGTCGGCCCGAACGCGAGCGGCAAGTCGACGCTCCTCAAGGCCCTCGCCCGGACGCTGACACCGACGGCCGGCACGGTGTTCGTCGACGGTGCCCCGATCCGGTCACTCCGCTCGAAGGCGGTCGCGCGGCGGATCGCGATGCTGCCGCAGGACCCGATCGCCCCGGAGGGCATCACCGTCCGCGACCTGGTGTCCCGCGGCCGGTTCCCGCACCAGGACGTCTGGCACCCGTCGAGCGGCGACGACCGGCGCGCGGTCAAGGACGCGCTCGAGCAGACGAACACGCAGGACCTCGCCGACCGTGGCGTCGACGAGCTCTCCGGCGGCCAGCGCCAACGGGTCTGGATCGCGATGGTGCTCGCGCAGGAGACCGAGGTCGTGCTCCTCGACGAGCCGACGACGTTCCTCGACATCGCCCACCAGTACGACGTCCTCGAACTCGCGGCGGCCCTGCACGCGGCGGGTCGCACGGTCGTGGCGGTGCTCCACGACCTGAACCAGGCGGCCCGCTACGCCACGAACGTCATCGCGATGGACCACGGCCGGATCGTCGCCGAGGGGCCCGCGGACGTCGTGGTGACCGCCGACCTCGTGGAGCGGGTGTTCGGGCTGCCCTGCGTCGTGATCCCGGACCCGGAGACCGGGACGCCGCTCGTCGTCCCGCGTGCCGGGACCGCGCGCCGCGACACGATGCGCACGCCGTCCCGCTGACCGCAGCCGAGGCGGAACGACCCCGTGTGGTCCGGGGAGGCGAGCCGGACGGATCAGGCGACCCGTCCCTCCCATCCGTCGACGCGCTGCGCGAGTCGGTCCCAGAGCGCCGCGCCGAGGGCGTCGTCCCGTGCTTCGCGGCCGAGCACCCCGGGGTTCAGCCCGTCGAAGTAGGTGCCGGTGCGCGCGTCGACGTCGTCGTCGCCGGCGAGACGGACGAGTCCGACCGCCCCGGCCTGCGCGGAGATGCCGTAGTTCCCCCCGGTGACGGCGGACAGCACCTTCATCGAGGGAGAGTCGGCACCGAACCCGGTCACCACGAACCCCGGGTGGAACGAGAACGCGTCGACGCCGGTCCGCGCGGTCCACTTCCTGGTGAGCAGGACGGCGGCGAGCTTCGCCGTGCTGTAGGCGCGCCAGCCCCCGAACCACGGGCGGTGCGCCAGGTCCAGGTCGTCGAGCACGAGGTGTCCGAAACGGTGCGCGATGCTCGAGGTGAGGACCATCCGCCCGTGGTTCGCCGCGAGGACGTCCGCCAGCGCGTTCGCCAGGACGAACGGCGCGACGACGTTCCGCTGCAGTGTGGTCTCGAGCCCGTCCGCCGTCCGGCTCCGCGCGGACACGAGCCCGCCGGCGTTGTTCGCGAGCGTGTCGAGGCCCGGCTCGTCGTGACGGAGCTCGTCCGCGAGGGCCCGGACCGCGTCGAGGGAGTCGAGGTCAGCGACGTACCGCGGCATGTCGAGGGCGTCCGCGACGGCGTTCGTGCGCGCTCGGTCGCGTCCGATGACGACGACACGGTGTCCGTCCGCGACGAGGGCCCGCGCGGCGGACGCACCGATCCCGGAGCTGGCGCCGGTGAGCGCGATGGTGCGGGGCTGATCGGTCTTCATCGGTATCCTCCGTCTTCGAGGCCGGCTTCGACCTCGAACCTGTTGGTGGTGGCGTCCCGGCCGGCGAGCGCGTACAGGACCGGCATGGCGAGGCCGTAGCGCCGCCACTGGGTCACGTGCCTGCGTTCGTGCCGGAGCACGCGATCGCCGTCGTTGTCCCGGGTCAGGTACACCGAGCCGACGCAGGTCCCGCCGCGGCGGAACACCCAGCGCGGCATCCCAGAGCAGACGACGAGACCGTCGACGACCCGGACCGGACCGGTCGACAGCGGCAGTCCGACGGCGAGCCCGACGAGGGTCGCGAGACCCCAGCCCGCCCAGGACACCGGGGAGTCGAGGAACGGGTTCCACGGGCCTCGGTGTGCTGGTGCTCGGACGCCGGACGGCATCACGGCCGGCCGTACGTCTCGAGCAGTCGCAGCCAGATCTCGTTCATGGTCGGGTAGGCGGGGACGGCGTGCCAGAGGCGGTCGACCGGGACCTCTCCGACGATCGCGATCGTCGCAGCCTGGAGCATCTCCGCGACGTCCTGTCCGACGAAGGTCACCCCGACGAGCACGCCGCGGTCCTCGTCGACGACCATCTTCGCGCGACCCGAGTAGCCGTCGGCCTGGAGCGCGCTCCCGGCGATCGCGCCGAGGTCGTACTCGACGCCGCGGACGTTCAGACCCTGCTTGCGGGCCGCGTCCTCGGTGAGGCCGACGCTCGCGACCTCCGGGTCGGTGAACGTCACCTGGGGCACCGCTCCGTGGTCGGCGGTCGCCACGTGCGCGCCCCACGGCTCGGTGTGCAGGTCGGTGCCCTGGAACCGTGCTGCGATGGCCTCGCCGGCCGCGCGGGCCTGGTACTTGCCCTGGTGGGTGAGGAGCGCCCGGTGGTTGACGTCGCCGACGCCGTAGAGCCAGTCGGTGCCCTCGACGAGCATGGTGTCGTCGACGTGCAACCAGTCGCCCGGCTCGATGCCGATGTTCTCCAGTCCGAGGTCACCGGTCCGCGCCGACCGGCCCGCCGCCACGAGGATCTCGCTCGTCACGACGGTGGTGCCGTCGTCGAGCGTCGTGGTGACGAGACCGTGCTCGTCGCGGTCGACCCGCGTCGGGCTGACGCCGAGTCGGACGTCGATGCCGAGCTCGCGCATCGAGTCCGCGACGAGTTCGCCGACGAAGGGCTCCTGGGTGCCGAGGAGTCCCGAGCGGGCGACGAGGGTGACCGTCGCGCCGAAGGACGCGTACGCGGTGGCGAGCTCGGAGCCCGCGACGCCGCCGCCCACGACCATCAGGCTCTCCGGGACCGCTTGGGCGCTCGTGGCCTCCCGCGTGCCCCACGGCGCCGCGTCGGCGAGTCCGGGGACGTCCGGGAGCACGTGCACCGAACCCGTCGCGACGGCGATCGCCGCACGAGCCGTGTGCGTCTCGCCGTCGACCGTGATGGTCTTCGGGCCGGTGATCGTGGCGTGGCCGCGGAGGAGCGTGATGTCGGCCGACTCGAGCCAGGACACCTGGCCGTCGTCCTTCCAGTCGCTCGTGAACGAGTTGCGACGCGCGAACACGGCGGCCGGGTCGACCGATCCGGTCACGGCCTGCTCGGCGCCGTCGAGTCGCTGGGCCGCACGGACGGCATGTCCGCTGCGGAGGAGCGCCTTGGACGGCATGCACGCCCAGTAGGAGCACTCGCCCCCGACGAGTTCGGACTCCACGATCGCGGTGCTCAGGCCGCGCTTGTGGGCGTAGTCCGCCACGTTCTCGCCGACTGCGCCGGCGCCGATCACGATGAGGTCGAAATCCGTCATGGCTCCGACCGTACGCGGGGCGGCATGGGCCGGACCGGGGAGACCGGGGGACGCGCCGGGTTCGGGCCGCGCGGTGCTGCGGAGGCGCGGCGCGGTCCGCCTCGGCCCGGTCGGACGGACGGCGGCGGTGTCAGGCGACGCGGGCGGCCGCGGAGAGGGCACCGACGAGCCGGAGGATCACGCCCATGTCGTCGACCGCTCGGTCAGGGTCGACCGGTGCGAAGCCGGTGATCGCGGCACCGGCGAGACGACGCCCGGCGGTGGCGGCTCCGATGCGCTCGACGAGTCCGGCACCGTCGAGCCCGAACGGCACGGGTTCGAGGAGTCCGTCCACCTCACCGGGGTCGAGGACGTCGAGGTCGACGTGCACGAACACCTGGGTCGCACCCGTGGCGTCGACGGCCGCGCGGACCGCGTCGGGTGTGGCGGCGTCGGTGTCGAGGACACGGATGCCTGCGCGGCCGAGGGCGGCGTGCTCGACGTCCTCGACACCGCGAGGGCCGACGACGACCACGTGGTCGGCCTGGAGGCTGACGACGTCCGGGAACAGGTCGGCCGGTCGATCGGTGAGGATCCGGACCACGGCGGTCTCGGCAGCGACCGGTTGCGCTCGGTTCAGAGCGCGGAACCCCGAGGATCCCGAGAACCGCACGAACGTGGTGTCGGGGGTGCACACCGCAGCCGCGCCGAGCACCACTGCGCCGTCGCCGCCGATGACGAGCACCGGTTCGGACGCGACGCGGCACTCTTCCGAGACCGACTCGGCGACCGACCGCACCGCGGTGTAGCGAGCCACCGCGGACTCGAGGCGGTCGCCGGCGCCGGCCGGGACGTCGACGATGGTCGTCGCGGTGCGCGGGAGGTCGGCTGCGATGGCCGTCGCGCCGTCGCCGAGGCGCATCGCCCGGGACGACGCCGAACCCTGCCACTGACCGACGACGATGAAGTGCACGTGGCCAGTCTGTCAGGTCCGTCCGACGGCGGCCCGGGCGATGCCCAGATCAGTTCCCGGCCTTGAGGGCCGCGAGCCGGGCCTCGACCTCGGCGTCCTTGCCGACGTCGGCGAGGCTCTCGAACTGGGCGTCGAGACTCGACGCCTGCAGCTCGGTCTGGCCCATCACCTTCGCCTCCTCGCGGCGGACCTTCTCCTCGAAGCGACCGAGGTCGCTCGTCGGGTCGAGCACGTCGATGTTGCCGACGGCCTCGTTGACCTTCGACTGCGCCTCCGCGGTCTTCGACCGGGCGACGAGCTGGTCGCGCTTGGCCCGGAGGTCGACGAGCTTCTGCTCCATGCCGGCGAGACCGGACTTCAGCTTGTCGACGGACTCGTTCTGGGCGGCGATGGTCGGCTCGGCGTCCTTGGCCTCCTGCTCGGCGGCGATCTGCTTGCCGAGCGCGACCTTGGCGAGGTTGTCGAACTTGTCGGCTTCGGCGGTCTTGCCGTCGGCCCGGTAGCGGTCGGCGGCGGTCGAGGCACTCGCTGCCTTCTGGCCCCAGTCGGTCGCGGCCGCGAGGTCCTCGGCGTGGTCCTGCTCCATGAGCCGGACGTTCCCGATCGTCTGTGCGATCGCGGTCTTCGCGTCGGCGATGTTGTTCGTGTAGTCGCGGACCAGCTGGTCGAGCATCAGCTGCGGGTCCTCGGCGTTGTCGATCAGCTGGTTGACGTTCGCTCGGACGAGCGTCGAGATCCGGCCGAAGATGGTCTGCTTCGCCATGATGTGTCCCTTTCGTGAGGTGGACGGTCCCATTCTCGGACCTGGATGTGGAGCCTTGTGGTTCGGGGATGTCGCTGTGGTCGGTCTGGTCGGTGCTGGTGTGTCGGTGCGGTCGCTGCGGTCGGTGCTGATGCGTCGTTGCGGTCGGGGTCGATGAACGGTGCTCTGGCCTGATGGACGGTGCTCGGGCTGATGGACGGTGCTCGGGCTCGTGCCGAGGTCAGAAGCGGCCGCCACCCGAGAAGCCGCCGCCACCTCCGCCGCCGCCACCGCCGAAGCCGCCGCCACCGCTGAAGCCGCCGCCCCCGCCGCCGCCGAAGCCGCCGCCGAAGCCGCCGCCGCCGTAGCTGCCGCCGCGACCGCCGAAGAGCCCGCCGAGGACCAGTCCGGTGACGAGGCCGCCGAGCTGCGCGCCGTTGCCGTTCCCCCCACCGCCCTGGCCGGGCCAGCCGCCCATGTCGTCGTTCGCGGCGTCGATCGCGGCGGCTGCGTACTGCTCGGCCGCCCGCGCCGCCCGGATCGCCTGCGCGGGATCCGATGTCGCCATGTCGACCGCGTCGTCGAGGGCGCGTTCCGCTTCGGACAGGCGGGTGCGTGCCGTCGACCCCACCCCTCCGCGTCGGGTGGAGATGAAGTCACGTGCCTGGCTGATGCGCAACCGGGCGTCACGGAGTGCGGCGTCGAGTGCCGCTGCGGCGTGCTGCGCCTGTTCGGCGGCGCTCCGGGCCCTGGCGAGGGCCGCATCGATCGCGGTGTTGACCTGGGTCAACCGGTCGAGCGCGGTGACGGGGTCCTTCGGGTCGACGTCCCGACGGAGGGTGGTCTCGGCGGCGGCGACCGCAGCGGTGACGTCGGGGGAGTCGCCGGGGGTACCGCGGAGTCGTTTCCCCGCGGCGACGTCGGCCTCGACCTCGGTCCGGAGCGTGGCGACACGTGCGACGGACTCGTCGAACGCGCCGTCGGCCGCGATGACCGCACCGGTCAGTTGCGCGATCTGGGCGAGGGCGTGCTGGGCATCCCGGACGGCGATGACCGCGGCGCCCTTGTCGCCGGACGCGAGCGCGGCGTCGGCGGCGTCGGTGCGTTCGGTCGCGAAGTCGAGCACCTGCTGGGCCTGGTCGACGTTGCCCTCGACCGAGGCCAGGGTGCGGCCGGTCCACCGGCTCCGGAGCGTCTCGAGGGCGGCATCCGCGCCGGTGAGACTCGACTGGGCGGCGGTCACGGCCTTTCGGAGCTCGACGGCGGCCTGGTCGACGCCGTCCTCGAGCGAGCGGAGCTCGTCGAAGGAGTCGGTCTGCTCCTCGATCGTGGCGTGCGCCTGCTCGCAGATCGCGACGATCTGACGGCTCCAGTCGGCCCGTTGCTCGACGGTGTCCGGGATCTCGTCGTCGAGCTGCTGTTGGAGCTTGAAGGCGGTCTGCACGGACTTCTTGGCGGTCGCGAGCGCGCGGACGAACGGCTCGGCGGCGTCCGGCCCGAACTGGGCGACGGCGAACCCGACTTCCTGTTCCGCCGTGCGGAGTTCGTCGTCGATGGTGACGAGCGCGCCGCCGGCCCGCCGTTCGAGCTCGGCGAGGTCGGCTTCGGCGGCGGCGGACGCCTTCGTCGCGGCGGCTCTGCGCCGCGACCGCAGGACGAGGAGGAGCACGGCGACGCCGACGACGATCACCGCGAGCGCGATCCAGACCCAGCTGAAGTCCGGCGGTGCCTGCGTCGCGGCGAGCCCGGCTGCGAACGACTCGGTGGCACCCGCCCAGTCGCTGTCCCGGAGCTTCGGGACGAGGTCCTGCTCGGTGGCCTGTTGGACGTCCGACGCGGACAGCGTGTTCGAGGTGTCGGACTGCGAGACGTTGTAGAGGCGGTCCTGCACCGCCACGGACAGCAGCACGCTGTCGGTGTCGAGTTGGTTCTGCTCGAGCGTCTGTCGACCCCACGCGGCCTGGTCGGAGGGGTCGGAGAACGAGGGGACGAAGACGACGAACAGCCGGGTCTTCGTCGAGGCGTAGAGGTCGTCGAGCGAGTGCTTGACCGCACGCTCCTGGGCCGGGGTGAGGGCGTTCGCGTCGTCCACCACGTACGCGCCGTCGAGGTCGACCGGGGCGGTCGCAGATGCACCGGCGGCCGGCAGGATCGTGAGCGCGGCACCGATCACCGCGGCGAGCAGCGCGGCAGCGAGACGGTTGCCGACGGACGGCCCGCGTCGTCGGTCGCGCGGTCGTGTGGTCGTCGCTCCACTCCGGATCGGAGCCATGCGTCCTCCTGTTCGAGCACCGAGCCCGGTCGGCGTCGTGCTGGTCGGGCGTCGTGTTGGTCCGACACTGTGTCGGTCGGGCGTCGTGTTGGTCCGACAAGGTGTTGGTCCGACACTGTGTCCGGCCGACACGGGGTGTCATGCCCGATCGACGTGTCCCGGTGCGTGGACACCGGCTGTGCAGCACCGCGCGGGACGACCCCTCGACCCGGCGGTGCCCGGAGTCTACCGACGCCAGGTGACCGGGAGGCCAGGCGCCTCGATGCCTGTGGACAACCGGTCTCGGCGACGCCGCTGTACCCCGACGGCTGCGGGTGGATCGGCAGCAGTGCACGGACCTCGAGATGCAACGTCCCCCGGGCGGGAGTAGGATGCGGTCAAGGTCAACGACGAAGGGAGCTGCAATGGAGCGAGCGACCAGGACGGAAGTCGTGCCCCTCGAGGACGGATTCCACAGGGTCTCGACACCGGCGAGCGGGGTGATCGGGTTCGTGCGCGAACGCGACGGCCGCTACGAGGTGCTTCGTGGCCGGGTCCGGCAGGCGACACGGTCGGAGGGCATGTACTCCACCATGAACGTCGCCTTGATCGCACTGACGCACGCCTGATCGACCAGCTGCGAGGCTCCGATGCCTCGTGGAATCCGTCGGCGGCACAGAACTCGTCCGACACCGGACAGAACGCTCCGGGTCCCGGTGACCCGGGGCGTTCGCCGTGCTGGGGCGCCGCCCGGGCACTGAGGCTCCCGGCTGCGCCCGTCGAGACTGCGGGAACGGGAAGTGCCCGGGCACCGGCACCGCGCGAAACTGCATTCTCGGGCAGCCCCGGCACCGGAACTGCATTTACGGGCAGCACCGGCCCCCCGCTGAACGGCATTCTCGGGCAGCACCGGCACCCCGTGGAACGGTATCCTCGGGCAGCCCCGGCCCTCGAGCTGACCCCGTAAGGTGCCTGCATGCGGCTCCCGCGCCTCCACTCCGACACCGACACGGTCGCCGTCCGCGTGCTCGCGCGCGCGGACGGCGCCGACCGTGCGGACGACCACGCCGCGCTGCGCTCCCTCGTCGCCGCCGTCGCCGGGGTGCCGGTCGCCGACGTCCGAGTCCACCAGCACTGCGGACGGTGCAGCGCCGACGACCACGGCCGGCCGGCGGTGTCCGGGACCCCCGCACCGGTCGCGGTGAGCCTGGCACGGACCGCCGGTGTGCTCGCGATCGCCGCCTCGACGGGTCCGGCGGTCGGTGTCGACGTCGAACGGGTCGCAGCCGTCGCGGCGGCACCGGTCGACCTCCGGGCGGACGACGAACGAGCGGGGAGTCTGTCGGCCCGCGCGACGACGCGGCTGTGGACGGCGAAGGAGGCCGTCCTCAAGCGGGACGGCCGGGGCCTCCGGGTCGATCCGCGGACCTTCTCCGTCCGGTGGCGCGGCGACGACGGGCGGATCCGGTGGCCCGGGGGACCGGTGTGGGCCGGCGGACTCCGGGTGCGGAGCATCGCGGTGCCCGATTCGCTCCGGCTCGGTGACGACCTCGTGCTGGCGGTCGCGTCGGACGGCCGTGTCCGCGTCCTGCTCGACGTCGATGCATGCGGACTGCATCGCGGGGACGACCGTGGCGGACTCCGGGAACCGCGGCTCGCAGCCGAGGCCGGCGCCGGCACGACCCCGGTTCAGAGCGTCGGGACCGCCGCTGCACCCACCCAGGAGTCCACGATCGCCCGTACGGCAGCCGTGTCGGCCGGGACCGCCGTGCTCGCGAACGAAGCGACGACGTCCGACGGCTCCACGGTGCCGTGCCGGAACGTGGTCGTCAGCGATCGGAGCCCGGCGAAGAACCGGTCGTCGCCGATCGATCGTCGGACGGCATGGAGGGCGAGCGCGCCCCGCTTGTAGACCCGGTCGTCGAACATGGCTGCCGGGCCCGGATCCGCGACGACGATGTCCTCGGGTTGTCGGGCGATCCGGTCGCGGTGCGCGCGCGCGGAGTCGTCCGCGGGCACCCCGTCGTGCTCCTCCGCCCAGATCCACTCGGCGTAGCAGGCGAACCCCTCGTGCAGCCAGATGTCCTGCCAGCGGCGCACCGTGAGCGAGTTCCCGAACCACTGGTGGGCGAGTTCGTGCGCGATCAGGCGGTCCGAGCCGTGGTGACCGTCGACGTGGTTCCGGCCGAAGACCGCCAGTCCGTGCGCCTCGAGCGGGATCTCGAGTTCGTCGTCGGTGATGACGACGCCGTACTCCGGGAACGGGTACGGGCCGAAGCGGTCGATGAACAGCGCGAGCATGTCCCGCACCCGGCCGAGGTCGACGCGGACCGCGTGCTGCAGGTCCGCCGGGTGGTGGAGCGTCGTCGGCACGGGCGCGTTCCGCACCCGGTGCGTCCGGTAGCGCCCGATCTGCACGGTCGCCAGGTAGGTCGCCATCGGTTCCGTGACCTCGAACGTCCAGCGCGTGCCGGCGCGGGTCGGCTCCCGACCGACGAGCGTCCCGTTGGCGACGACGTCGTAGCCGGACTCGCACGTGACCTGGATGCGGTAGGTCGCCTTGTCCGACGGCAGGTCGTTGCACGGGAACCACGACGGTGCGCCGATCGGCTGGCTGGCGACGATGACGCCGTCGGCGAGCTCCTCCCATCCGAGGCTGCCCCAGGTGCTCCGGAGCGGCTTCGGCGTCCCGCGGTACCGGACCGCGACGGTGAACTCCGCCCCGTCCTCGATCGGGACCGCCGGGGTGACCGTGAGCTTGTGCGTGCCGTTCGAGTACTTCCGTGCACGGACGCCGTCCACGGTGACGCCGTCGACGGACAGGCCGTGCAGGTCGAGCGTGAACCGGTCGAGCGCGCGGGCGGCCGTCGCGGTGATCGTCGCCGACGCGGTGAGGCGGTTCGTCGCGACCCGGTACTCGAGCGCGAGGTCGTACCGACCCGCGCGGTACCCGTCGTCGCCGCTGTGCGGGGTGTACGGGTCGATGTCGGATGCGCTCACGGTGTCGATCAGTCTGGCACGTGGCGCCGGACCCGGTCCGATCCGCGCAGCGGCGACCCGCGCACGCGGACCGGTCACCGTCGCCAGGGTGGCCGGACCCACGGCGCGATCGGGTTGCCGGACCACACCGAGCCCGCCGGCACGCGCTCACCGCGCATCACGAGCGATGCCGGGCCGACGGTGGCCCCGTCGTCGATCGCGGCCGCCGGCAGGATGACGCTGTGCGGCCCGAGGGTCGCCCCCGCGTCGAGCCGGACCCCGTCGAGCTGCATCACCCGGTCGTGGAACAGGTGGGTCTGGACGACGCAGCCGCGGTTGACGGTGGCGCCGTCGCCGATGCGGACGAGATCGGCTTCCGGCAGCCAGTACGACTCGCACCAGACGCCCCGTCCGATCGAGGCCCCGAGGGTCCGCAGCCAGGCGGCGAGCACGGGCGTGCCGGCGGCGCTCGCGGCGAACCACGGGCGGGCGACCATCTCGACGAAGGTGTCCTGGACCTCGTTGCGCCAGACGAACGACGACCACAACGGGTGCTCCTCGGCGCGGATCCGCCCGACGAACGCCCACTTCGCGCCGGTGGTCACGGCGGCGGCGACCGCGCCGGCGGCCACGAGCACGGCGCCGGACAGGACGATCGTCCAGCCGAGTCCGATGGAGGTCCAGATGGTCTCCAGTGCCCAGACGACGCCGAGCGCGATCCACGCGGACACCATGACCGGGAGGATGCGGAGCACCTCCCACAGCCCGCGCGCGACCTTGAGCCGGACCGGCGGACGGAACGTCCGGGACTCGTCGAACTCCGTCACCGCACGGCGCAGGCGCACCGGGGGGCTCCCGAGCCAGGACGAGCCGCGCTTGGCCTTCCGCGGGACGGCGGACAGCACGGCGACGAGCGCCTCCCGCGGCACGTTCCGCCCGGCACCGGTCATCCCGCTGTTGCCGAGGAACGCGCGTCGCCCGACCTTCGAGCGGCCGACGCGCATCCGGCCGCCGGACAGCTCGTACGTCGCCACCATCGTGTCGTCGGCGAGGAACGCCCCCGGCGCGATCGCGGTGAGCTTCGGGATGAGCAGCACGGTCGACACCTCGACGTCCGCACCGACCCGTGCCCCGAGGAGCCGGAGCCAGACGGGGGTCACGAGACTCGCGTACAGCGGGAACAGGAGCGTCCTCGCGGCGTCGAGCACCCGTTCGGTCGACCACACCTGCCACCCGATCCGGCTCCGGACCGGGTGCCGACCCTCCCGGAGACCGATCCCGAGCAGCCGGACGACGACGATCACGAGCAGTGCGTAGGTGCCTCCGGCGGCCAGGGTGGCGACCGGGACCGCCGCCGCCGCCCGGACGACGGCATCCACCAGCGTCGGGGCGTTCCCGACCATCCGGGCGATGACGAGCACCCCGACCACCACCGCGAGGACCGGCAACCCCGCGGACGCGATCGAGCCCGCACCGTAGGCCAGCAGCCAGCGACGCCCGCGCGCCGGACGGCCGAGCCTGTCCCGCCGCGTGGAGCCGATCCGGGTCGCCGGGGACCCGGCCCAGCGCTCCCCGGCGGGCACCCGTCCGGTCACGGCGGAGCCCGGTTCGATCTCCGCACCCGCACCGATCCGCGCACCGGGGAGCAGCGTGCTCCGGCTGTGCACGACGGCGTCGGCGCCGATGTGCACCGGGCCGAGCCGGAACACGTCCCCGTCCACCCAGTGCCCGGCGAGGTCGACCTCGGGCTCGACCGCAGCGTGTCGACCGACGGTCAGCATGCCGGTGACCGGCGGCAGCGTGTGCAGGTCGACGCCCTCGCCGACGGTCGCGCCGAGCGCTCGGGCGTAGTAGTTGATCCACGGCGCGCCGGCGAGGCTCGGACCATCGACCAGGTGGGCGATCTGCTCCGCGAGCCACACCCGGATGTGCACCGATCCGCCGCGAGGATGGTCGCCCGCACGGACGCCGAGGAGGAGAGCCCGGGAGCAGACCACCGTGATGGTCATCTTCCCCGCGGGCGTCACGAAGAGCAGGATCGCCGCGACGAGGACCGGCCACGGCACCGTCGGCAGGAACGGCAAGGTGGTGGCCCGGAGGACGTCGTTCGCGATGGCGACGAAGGTGATGATCCGGAGCCCGACGAGGATCTGCAACGGGAGCCCGAGGAGCGTCATCGCGAGCCCGGTCGCCGGCGGCGTGGGGAGCACCGTCCGGGCCTCCGTCGGTCCGGCGCCGGACGCGTCGAGCGACTCGGCGAGCGCACCGATGCGTGGGTGGTCGTACACGTCGGCGACGGTCGTGCTCGGGTAGCGTTCCCGGATCGCCGACACGAGCTGTGCCGCCGTGAGGGACCCGCCGCCGAGCGCGAAGAAGTCGTCGTCGACGCCCGAGACCGGTGCGCCGAGGATCGCCGACCACCGTTCCGCGATCCACGCGACCGTCGGGGGGAGTTCGACCGCGTCACCGGGATGGTCGTCGAGCGGCCAGGGGAGCGCGGCGCGGTCGACCTTGCCGGACGTCCGCGTCGGCAGTTCGTCGACGACCGTCAGGAGCGGGACGAGTGCGGCGGGCAGGTCGAGACGGAGCTGAGCGGTCGCCGCGGCCCGGTCGAAGGAGGTCCGGTCGCCGCGGACGGCGACGTACCCGACGAGCACCCGGTTGCCGGCGGCGGTCTGCTGCACGACGGCCGCCCCGCCGGCGACGCCGTCGAGTGCGCCGAGCGCGGCGTCGATCTCGCCGAGCTCGATCCGTCGGCCGCCGAGCTTGACCTGGTCGTCCGCGCGTCCCTGGAACACGAGCCCGGCGGACTCGTACCGGACCAGGTCGCCGCTCCGGTAGGCACGCTCCCAGCCGAGCTCCGCGAACGGTGCGTACTTCTCCGCGTCCTTGGCCGGGTCGAGGTACCGGGCGAGTCCGACCCCGCCGATGACGAGCTCGCCGACCTCGCCCTCGGCGACACGTGCACCGGACGCGTCGACGACGGCGAGGTCCCACCCGTCGAGCGGCAGGCCGATCCGGATCGGGGTGGACCCGTCGAGCCGTGCGCCGCAGGCCACCACGGTCGCCTCGGTCGGGCCGTACGTGTTCCAGACCTCGCGTCCGCGGGCGGCGATGCGGGCGGCGAGCTCGGGCGGACAGGCCTCGCCGCCGAAGACCACGAGGCGGACGAGCTCGAGGGCGTCGTCGGGCCAGAGCGCGGCGAGCGTCGGGACGGTCGACACGATCGTGATGCCGTGCGCGATGAGCCAGGGGCCGAGGTCGACACCGCTCCGGACGAGGGCGCGGGGTGCGGGGACGAGGCAGGCACCGTGACCCCACGCGAGCCACATCTCCTCGCAGGACGCGTCGAACGCCACGCTGAGCCCGGCGAGCACGCGATCGCCGGGACCGATCGGCTCGTCCTGGAGGAACATCCGCGCCTCGGCGTCCACGAACGCCGCGGCGGACCGGTGCGTCACGGCCACCCCCTTCGGGACACCGGTCGAGCCCGAGGTGAAGATGACCCAGCAGTCGTCGTCGAGCCCCGGAGTCTCGGGCCCCGGAGTCTCGAGTCCCGGAGTCTCGAGTCCCGGAGCGTCGAGTCCCGACCCGTCGTCCCCGGCGACACGTCCCGGAGCGTCGAGGACCGGCATGGCGGCGCCGTCCCGCGTCCGGAGGACGCCGCCGTCGCCGATCACCCCGACGACACCGGCTTCACCGAACACGAGCTCGGCGCGTTCCTCCGGATCGTCGGCGTCGACCGGCACGTACGCCGCGCCGGCGGCGAGCACCGACAGGACGGCGACGTACAGCGTGCGCGTCCCGGACGGGATCCGGACACCGACACGGTCGCCCCGTCGGACGCCGCGTCGCACGAGGTCCGCCGCTCCGGCCCGCACCTCGGCCATGAGCCGCCGGTAGCTGATGCCGCCCTCGGGGTCCTCGAGCGCGAGGGCGTCCGGGTGCTCCTCGGCGGTCGCGCCGAGGACGTCGAGCAGGGTGCGCGGTCGGGGTGCCCGGCCGCGGGCGAGCAGCACGGACTGGCCCTGGTCGCTCCGCAGCGGGTCGCCCACGTCGTGCGTGTCGACTGCGCCGCCTGCCGGACCGGAACTCGTTCCCGCTGCCATCCACGTGCCTCCCGTTCGCGCTCGCCGGGTGGCGGAGCGCCGCGATCATAGGGGAGCAGGGTGACGCGTTCGGGAACAGCGGTCATCCGGGGTCGCGGACCATGCGCCGCACGTCGTCGAGGGTGCGCATCAGCGCGATCGAGTCGTCGAGGGGGCGGAGCGCGGACTCGGTGCGGCCGGCGGCGACGTCCGCTGCGACCGCGACGGCCTGCCAGACGAGACCCTCGCGGCCGGTCAGCCCGGTCGGTTCCTGCCAACGGTGCCGGTCGTCGCCGATCCGCAGCTCGAACGACGCGGGGAACACGAAGTGGTCGGTGAACCGGATGCTGGCCGCGGTCCCGCCGATGGTCGCGAGCCCGTCGGTGCCGGTCAGGATGCTGGTCGCGACGGTCGCGTGCGCCCCGGTGGTCGTCGCGATCGCAGCGACGGACTGGAGGTCCACCCCACGTTCCGTCGACCGCCCGGTCGCGCGGACGGTCGCCACCGCGCCGGTCGCCCACTGTGCGAACCAGAGGCCGTACACCCCTGCGTCGAGGAGTGCACCACCGCCGGCGTCGGGGTCCATCATCCGGCTGCCGGGGTCGAGCGGGTTCTTCCAGCCGACGTCGACGGTGGCGAGGACCACCTCGCCGAGGTCGCCGCGCTCGCGGAGGGCGTCGATGGTCCGGGTGTGGGGGAGGAACCGGGTCCAGAGCGCCTCCATCGCGAACACCCCGGCCGCGCGGGCGGCGTCGGCGATCCGCTGCGCTTCGGCCTCGCTCGTCGCGAACGGCTTCTCGACGAGCACGTGCTTGCCGGCGGCGATCGCGAGGAGGGCGTGCTCGGCGTGCTGTGGATGCGGGGTCGCGACGTAGACGACGTCGACCTCGGGGTCGTCGACGAGGGCCTCGTAGGAGGCGTGCACGTTCGGCACCCCGTGGGTGCGGGCGAACGCGTCGGCACGCTCGGCGCTCCGGGACCCGACGGCGACGACGCGCTGGTCGGAGTTGGCGTGCAGGGTCGCGGTGAAGTCGTTCGCGATCTCCCCGGGGCCGATGATGCCCCAGCGGAGCACGGGCCCGCCGCGGAGTGGAGCGAGGTCTGGTTCCGGGAAGTCGAACGTCATGCCCTCACGCTAGCCGCGCCCCACCCCGCTCGTGTGCGGTCGCGGAACGCGACATCGCGCGCTGCCGACCGAGCGCAGCGGCCGGCGCTCGTGTGGGCAGTGATGCGAGACAACGGTCGCGGAACGCGACATCGCGCGCTGCTGACCGAGCGCAGCGGCACGCGCACCGGCGGGCGCTCCTGTGGGCGGTGACCAGAGACAACGGTCGCGGAACGCGACATCGCGCGCTGCTGACCGCGCGCAGCGGCGGGCGCTCCTGTGGGCGGTGATGCGAGACAACGGTCGCGGAACGCGACATCGCGCGCTGCTGACCGAGCGCAGCGAGGACAACAGCTTGCGCGAGAATGCAACAGTGCCCCCTGTAGGATTCGAACCTACGCCCCTGCCTCCGGAGGGCAGTGCTCTATCCCCTGAGCTAAGGGGGCTCGTGGGTGGTTCAACCGTAGCAGGTCGCCGGGGTCGGTCCGGACACGCGCATCCCGCCCGGTCCTCTGTCAGGATCGGGCCATGACCGCCCTCCGACGTCCGCTGCTCGCCGTGGTGGACGTCAGTGACGGCGGCCGTCACGACCCGGCGTTCGACGCGGTGCTGGTCGCCCTGACGGCTCGGGTGCTGGCGGCCGGGGAGCGCGTCGGCTTCGCACCGGTGCGGTTGGCGGCGGAGCAGCTCGGTGCGGAGGGACTCCTCGCGGCGGTGGCTGGTGCGGACGCGGTGGTCCTGACGGGTGGTGAGGACGTCGCCCCGGAGCGCTACAACGGCGCGCTCGAGTACGAGGGTGCAGGCCAGTTATTCCGGACCGCGGACGATGCCCAGATCGACCTGGTGCGGCACGTCGTCGCGGGGCGGATCCCGACGGTGGGCATCTGCCGCGGCATGCAGGTCGTCAATGTGGCGCTCGGCGGTGACCTCGTGCAGCACCTCGCGGACGGCGGGCACGTGCGTGGGGGTGCGCCGACCGAGAGCATGGTCGACCATCCGGTGCGGATCGACGAGCGGAGCGACCTCGCGAGTGTCCTCGGCGTGACGACCCTCACGGTGCGGTCGAGTCACCACCAGGCGGTCGGTCGCCTCGGTGCGGGGTTGTCCGCGGTGGCGAGTGCTCCGGACGGCACGGTCGAGGCGGTCGAGCACCAGGACGCCCCGCTGTGGGCGGTCCAGTGGCACCCGGAGGACCCGGGAGCGGCGGGCGACGTCCTGGAGCGTCTGCTCGCCGCCGCCCGTGATGCCGTCCCGGCCGCGCGCTGACCGGAGCCGGTCTGTGGGTCGGGGGAGCGCCTCCCGGACGGTTCCCGCGGTGACCGTGCAGTCGCGCCCGGTGTCCGGGCCGACCACGGGGCCGAACTGCACGCTCGACGCCCGCCCGGAGGCCGGGCGGGCCGGAAGCGGCGCCTACGGCGTGGGCGACGCCGACGGCGAGGCGGTCCCTGCGAGCGCCGCCCGCGCGGAGTCCATGATCGGCTGGACGGCACCCGGCTCGGTGAACATCGTCGACTCGACGTCGATCCAGTACGGGTCGACGAACGCATCCGCCCGGCCGACACTGCCCGCCGTGTCGAAGTAGCCCTCGACCGTGTAGGTCGGCACGCTGTGGCTGTCCTCGTAGAGGGAGTCCTTGAGACGGGTGAGCGGGGCCGCGGGGAGGGAGGCGACCGCGAGCGTCACGGTGACGTCGCCGGATGCGTTCCGCCAGATGCACACCTGCCCGCGCTGCGCTGCGATGTCGGCAGCGGGCGAGGCCTTCGCTGGCTGAGCGGAGTCGGCGAGCGTGAACGCCTGGCCGTAGACGGCGAAGACGGACGCCGGCACGAGGGTGTCGCAGGGCACGTCGACGCGCGTCCCCACGGGCTCCGGGGTCGCGGACGACGACGGCGACCCGGTGCCGTGCGCCGCCGTCGAGCCCGATGCGCGCGCCGACGACGTCGACGTGACGCCCCCGCCGGAGGACGTGCACCCGGCGAGGGCCACGATCCCCGCGAGGGCGACGGCGGTGGCGGTGATCGCCCGGACGGTGCTCCCGGTGGTCATGGCACCCATGATGACGCATGCGCCCGAGCGCACGGTGCGGGACCGCCCGACAGGACACCGCCCGGTGCCTGGCGGGGGACCGGACAGCAGGCGCGGCCCGACTCCGGCGCACCGGGAACCCACGTAGACTCGGATGCCGTGACTCCCGCCGAACTCTCCACCGCGTACCTGTCGATCCTCTCCGGGATCGTCGAGCGACGCGGTGCGTCCGACGCCGTGACCGTCGACGACTCGCACGTCGCCCTCGAGCGGCCGCGGAACCGTGCGCACGGCGACTGGTCGTCGAACGCGGCGATGCAGCTCGCCAAGCGGATCGGCACGAACCCGCGCGAGCTCGCGACCGAGATCGCCGGCGAGCTGACGGAGCTCGACGGCGTGGACTCGGTCGACGTCGCGGGCCCCGGGTTCATCAACATCACGCTCGAAGCAGCCGCTGCGGGGGAGATCGCCCGGACCATCGTCGAGTCCGGCGCCGCGTTCGGGAACGGGGACCTCTACGACGGCGTCCGGATCGACCTGGAGTTCGTGTCCGCGAACCCGACCGGTCCGATCCACATGGGCGGCGTCCGGTGGGCGGCGGTCGGGGACAGCCTGGCCCGCGTGTTCACGGCACAGGGCGGCCTCGTCACCCGTGAGTACTACTTCAACGACCACGGTGGACAGATCGACCGGTTCGCCCGGTCGCTCCTCGCGAGCGCGCTCGGCGAGCCGACGCCGGAGGACGGGTACGGCGGCGCGTACATCGGCGAGATCGCCGCCCGCGTCCTCGCGACCCGGGACGCCGACATGGCCGACGTGCGGGACCTGCCGCGCGACGAGGCCCAGGAGCTGTTCCGCCGCGAGGGCGTCGAGTTCATGTTCACGGACATCAAGTCGTCGCTGCACGACTTCGGCGTCGACTTCGACGTCTTCTTCCACGAGAACTCGCTGCACGAGTCGAAGGCCGTCGACCGCGCCCTCGTCCGCCTCCGCGAGCTCGGACACGTCTACGAGGCCGAGGGTGCGACCTGGCTCCGCACAACGACCTTCGGGGACGACCGGGACCGCGTCGTGATCAAGTCCGACGGCGAGCCGGCCTACATCGCCGGCGACCTGGCGTACTACCTCGACAAGCGGGAGCGCGGGTTCGAGCGGAACCTCATCATGCTCGGTGCCGACCACCACGGCTACATCGGGCGGATGATGGCGATGACCGCGGCGTTCGGCGACGAGCCGGGCAAGAACCTCGAGATCCTCATCGGGCAGATGGTGAACCTGCTGAAGGACGGCGAGCCCGTCCGGATGTCCAAGCGTGCCGGCACCGTCGTCACGATGGAGGACCTCGTCGACGCGGTCGGTGTCGACGCCGGTCGGTACGCACTCGTCCGGTTCGCGAGCGACACCGCGATCGACATCGACCTCGACCTGCTCACGAAGCGGACGAACGACAACCCGGTCTTCACCGTCCAGTACGCGCACGCCCGCACCCGTGCGGTGGACCGGAACGCGGCGGCGAGCGGGGTCGACCGGTCGGTGTTCGACGCGTCGCTCCTGACGCACGAGACCGAGTCGTCGTTGCTCGGCGCCCTCGCGGAGTTCCCCCGGCTGGTCCGGCACGCGGCGGAGCTCCGGGAGCCCCACCGCATCGCCCGGTACGTCGAGCAGCTCGCCGGGCTGTACCACCGCTGGTACGACGCGTGCCGGGTGACGCCGCTCGGCGACGAGCCCGTGACGGACCTGAACCGCACGCGTCTGTGGCTGAACGACGCCACCGGGCAGGTCATCCGCAACGGTCTGACGATGCTCGGCGTGTCGGCTCCCGACCGGATGTAGCCGGCGGTCGCTGGCCCCGGCCACCCGATCCCCGGGGAGCGCCTGCTTGGATGGGTCGATGACCGCCACCGCCGAGACCCCCACGCGCCGACACCGCGGCCGCACCGCACTGATCTGGGCGGTGTCCGTCGTCGTCGTGCTCGCCGTGCTGGTCGTCGTCGCCGAGTTCGTGCTCCGAGGTGTCGTCGACCGGATGATCGCCGAGCAGGTCGAGCAGGCGCTGCCCGAGGGCACCACCGGCCAGGTCGACGCCCACGCCGACGGGGTCGTCATCCCGCAGCTCCTGTCCGGGAACCTCGACGACGTCGCACTGTCGGCGAAGCGGATCACGGTGCGGGGCATCCCGCTGGCGGTGCGCGCGACCGTCCACGACGTCCCGGTCGACGGCCAGGGCTCCACCGGCGCGATCGACGGCCGCGTCACGCTCGCCGCGTCCGCGGTCGACGACCTCGGCGTGCTCGACCAGGTGTCCGGCGACATCACGCTCCGGAACGGCGGGATCGCGTACCGCGGCTCGACGAAGATCGTGGGCTACCAGATCGACTACCGCGTGCTGGCGGACCTCGCCGCCGCGTCGAACGGCCAGGGCATCGTCGTCACCCCACAGAAGGTGAGCGTCACGAACACCGCGCTCGGCATCGACATCGGCGGGGAGGTCCCCGGCGTGTCCGGCCGGCCCCTCACCGTCTGCACCGCGAAGTACCTGCCGGCGGACCTCCGTCTCCGGTCCATCGACGTCACCGCGGCCGACGCGTCGGTGCGCGTCACCGCACCGCGGCTCCCGCTGTCCGAGCAGGGCCTCCGCGCGACGGGCAGCTGCCCGGGCTGAGCCGTCGCCGTCGTGCGCCGTCCGACGGACGCGAGTCGCGCCTCCCGGCCGACCGGCGGCGCCGTCGCGTCCGCGCGACGTCACATCGGACTGGAGGGACCACCCGCCTCGGTAGGCTGGCGCGCGTGACCGAGAACCCCCTTGCACCACCGCGCTTGCGGGTCCCGGAGGACCCGAACGCCCTCGTGACGCGGATCTGGCCGGCGACGGCCACGCGCACCGACGACGGCGCGCTCGTGGTCGGCGGCGTCACGGCGGACGACCTCGTCGCCCGGTTCGGCAGTCCGCTCTACGTGGTGGACGCGCAGGACGTCCGGTCCCGTGCGGCCCGGGTGCGGGACGCGTTCGAGGACGCCTTCGCGCGGATCGGGACGACCGCCCACGTCTACTACGCCGCCAAGGCGTTCCTGACCACGCAGGTCGCGGCCTGGATGGCCGAGGCGGACCTCCGCGTCGACGTCTGCACCGCCGGCGAGCTCGCGGTCGCGCTCGCCGGGGGTGTCGATCCCGGCCGGCTCGGGTTCCACGGCAACAACAAGTCCGACGAGGAGCTCGACACGGCCGTCGCGGCCGGCGTCGGCACGATCGTGCTCGACAGCGTCGAGGAGATCGCCCGCGTCGCGGCGGTCGCCGCGCGGGCCGGCCTCGTCCAGCGGGTCCGCCTCCGGATCAACAGCGGCGTGCACGCCTCCACCCACGAGTACCTGGCGACCGCGCGGGAGGACCAGAAGTTCGGCATCCCGTTGAGCGACGCGGCCGCGGCGGCGGCGCTCGTCCGGGCCGAGCCGTCGCTCGCGTTCGTCGGGCTGCACTCCCACATCGGGTCGCAGATCTTCGACGAGTCCGGGTTCCGCGAGGCCGCGCGTCGGCTGATGGAGGTGCACGCGGCGCTCTCGGTGGACGGCGAGGTCCCGGAGCTCAACCTCGGCGGCGGCTGGGGCATCGACCACACCGAGGCCGACACGGCGTTCGCGCCCGAGGACATCGCCGAGGCCCTGGCGCGGATCGTCGCCGCGGAGTGCGCCGAGCGCGGGATCCCGGTGCCGGTGATCGCGGTCGAGCCGGGGCGGTACATCGTCGGTCCGGCCGGCGTCACGCTCTACCGGGTCGGGACGATCAAGCCGGTGCTCGTCGGACTGCCGGACGACACCTCGGCGACCAGGACCTACGTGTCGGTCGACGGCGGCATGAGCGACAACGTCCGACCGGCGCTGTACGACGCGGAGTACACCGCGCGACTCGCCCGGACGTCGACCGCGGACCCGATCCTGGTCCGGGTGGCGGGCAAGCACTGCGAGAGCGGCGACGTCGTCGTGCCCGACGAGTACCTGCCCGGGGACGTCCACCGCGACGACGTGCTCGCGGTCGCGGCGACCGGGGCCTACTGCTGGAGCCTGTCGAGCAACTACAACCACGTGGGGCGTCCGCCGGTCGTCGCGGTCGCGGACGGCGAAGCCCGTATCCTCGTCCGGGGCGAGCGCGTCGAGGACCTCCTCGCCCGAGACTGCGGCGTCGCGCCGGTCACCCCGACCCGTGCGCGCTGACCCGACCAGACCGAGAGTGCCCTGCCGATGATCGAATACCGCAACGTCCGCGTCGCCCTGCTCGGGGCCGGATCCGTGGGCGCGCAGGTCGCCCGCCTGCTGCTCGAGCACGGGGACGAACTGGCCTCGCGCGCCGGGGCCGGGCTCGAGCTCGTCGGCATCGCGGTCCGGGACGTCGACGCCGAGCGCGACGTCGACCTGCCCCGGTCGCTGTTCACCACCGACGCCGAGTCCCTCATCCTCGGCGCGGACATCGTCGTCGAGCTCATCGGCGGGATCGAGCCGGCCCGCACCCTCGTCCTGCAGGCCCTCGGCTCCGGCGCGGACGTCGTCACCGGCAACAAGGCGCTCCTCGCCACGCACGGTCCGGAGTTGTTCGCGGCGGCCGAGCAGGTCGGCGCGCAGCTCTACTACGAGGCCGCGGTCGCCGGGGCGATCCCGATCATCCGACCGTTGCACGACTCGCTCGCGGGCGACCGCATCGAGCGCATCATGGGGATCGTCAACGGCACCACCAACTTCATCCTCGACCTGATGGACCAAGCGGGGTCGACGTTCGAGGACGCGCTGGCCACGGCGACCGAGCTCGGGTACGCCGAGGCCGACCCGACCGCGGACATCGAGGGCTACGACGCCGCGCAGAAGGCCGCGATCCTCGCGTCGCTCGCGTTCCACACCACCGTGCCGCTCGCCGCCGTGCACCGCGAGGGCATCACCTCGGTCACCATCGAGCAGGTCCGGGCCGCGCGCAAGGCCGGGTACGTCGTCAAGATCCTCGCGCTGTGCGAGCGGCTCACCGACGCCGAGGGCCGAGAGGGCGTCAGTGCCCGCGTCTACCCGGCGCTCGTGCCGGACACCCATCCGCTGGCCGCCGTGCACGGCGCCAAGAACGCGGTGTTCGTCGAGGCCGAGGCCGCGGGCGACCTGATGTTCTACGGCGCGGGGGCGGGCGGGGTCGAGACGGCGTCCGCGGTGCTCGGTGACCTCGTCTCCGCAGCACGCCGACACGTCATCGGCGGTCCCGGGATCGCCGAGTCGACCCAGTCGAACCTGCCGGTGTTCCCGATCGGGGTGGTGTCGACGAGCTACCAGATCACGCTGCTGGTCACCGACGCACCCGGCGTGCTGTCGACCGTCGCCGGCGTCCTCGCGGCGCACGGCGTCAGCGTCGAGACGGTGGAGCAGACCTCGGCGGTGGCGCCCGGGGGTCCCGACGCCACCGCTACGCTGGTGATCGGGACGCACCGAGCCCGCGAATCCGACCTCGCCGCGACCGTCGTGGCGCTCCGCAACGAGTCCGCGGTGGCCGAGGTCGCCAGTGTCCTGAGAGTAGAGGGAGCCTGATGGCCCACCAGTGGCAGGGTGTCCTGCGCGAGTACGCCGACCGTCTCGACGTCACCGACGCGACCCCGGTCGTGACCCTCGGCGAAGGCGGGACGCCGCTCATCCCGGCACGGGCGCTGTCCGAGCGCACCGGCGCTGACGTCTACGTCAAGTTCGAGGGCATGAACCCCACCGGGTCGTTCAAGGACCGCGGCATGACGATGGCGATCTCGAAGGCCGTGGAGCACGGGGCGAAGGCCGTCATCTGCGCGTCGACCGGCAACACCTCCGCCTCCGCCGCCGCGTACGCCACGCACGCCGGCATCACCGCGGCCGTCCTCGTGCCGGAGGGCAAGATCGCGATGGGCAAGCTCAGCCAGGCGGTGGCGCACGACGCCCAGCTGCTCCAGGTCCAGGGCAACTTCGACGACTGCCTCGACATCGCCCGCGACCTCGCCGCGAACTACCCGGTCCACCTCGTCAACTCGGTCAACAACGACCGGATCGAAGGCCAGAAGACCGCCGCGTTCGAGGTCGTCGACGTGCTCGGCGACGCCCCGGACTTCCACTTCCTGCCCGTCGGGAACGCCGGCAACTACACCGCGTACTCGCGCGGCTACCGTGAGGACCTCGCCGCCGGGCGCACGAGCAAGCTGCCGCGCATGTTCGGCTTCCAGGCGGCCGGAGCCGCGCCGATCGTCCGCGGCGAGGTCGTCCGGCACCCCGAGACCCTCGCGAGCGCGATCCGCATCGGCAACCCGGCGTCGTGGGCGTTCGCGCTCGAGGCGCGTGCGGAGACCGACGGCTACTTCGGCGCGATCGACGACGCGGGCATCCTCGCGGCGCAGCGCATCCTGTCCGCCGAGGTCGGTGTGTTCGTCGAGCCCGCGTCCGCGATCAGTGTCGCGGGGCTCCTCGAGCGCGCCGACGCCGGGCAGGTCCCGAAGGGCGCGACGGTCGTCTTGACGGTGACCGGGCACGGTCTGAAGGACCCGCAGTGGGCGCTCCGGAACGCCGACGGCGACGACGTCTCGCCGACGAGCGTCCCCGTCGACACGGCGGCGATCGCCGACGTGCTCGGGCTGGTCGGCGCGCGATGACGATCGGCCGCCCGGTGCCCGACCAGCACGAGCGGCCCTCGCACGACGGCGCGGCTGTACCGGCCGGACGGGCGGTCAGCGTCCGAGTCCCGGCGACGACCGCGAACCTCGGGCCGGGCTTCGACTCGCTCGGCCTCGCGCTCTCGCTCTACGACGACATCCGGGTGGTGGTCCGATCCGCGCCGGGCGCCCACGTCGAGGTGCACGGCGTCGGTGCGGGCGAGGTCGCCACGGACGACGACAACCTGGTCGTCCGGGCGATCCGCCGCGGGTTCGACGCGGTCGGCGTCACCCAGCCCGGCCTCGAGCTCGTCGCGACGAACGCGATCCCGCACGGGCGGGGCATGGGGTCCTCCGCGGCCGCCATCGTCGCGGGGCTGATGGCCGCGCGCGGACTCCTCGAGGGCATCGCGGACCTGTCCCCAGCGTTGATGCTCGGGATCGCGACCGAGATGGAGGGACATCCGGACAACGTCGCCCCCGCGCTGTTCGGCGGACTCACGATCGCGTGGATGACGCCGGAGGGGCCTGCGGTCAAGCGGCTGCTCGTGCACCGCGGCGTCGCTCCGGTGGTGTTCGTGCCGGCGTCGACGCTGTCCACGAAGCTCGCGCGGAGCCTCCAGCCGGAGCAGGTGCCGCACGCGGACGCGACCTTCAACGTGTCCCGTTCCGCGCTGCTCGTCGCCGCGCTCATCCAGAGCCCCGAACTGCTGCTCGCCGCGACCGAGGACCGGTTGCACCAGAGCTACCGGGCGAGCGCGATGCCGGAGACGGACGCGCTCATCCGCCTGCTCCGCGCACACGGTCTCGCCGCGGTGGTGTCGGGTGCCGGGCCGAGTCTCCTCGTGCTCGGGAGCGACCCGGCGCAACGGCTCACCGCGGCCGGACTCGTGGCGCAACACGCCGCGTCGACGTGGACCCCGCTCATGCTGGCCGTCGACCTCGGGGGTGCTACAGTGGTGCCGCACCCGCCACAGTCGGAACTCCCGCCGGTGTCTCCGCAGGACTGATCGGACCCTTCGATCGGGCTCCTCCGGATCGCCAGCGGGTCCCATGGTTCCGGTGCGTATGGGGCACATCTCTTTCAGAAGCCTTTCCCTGCCGTCGTCTGAACGACGCGTGCTGTGCTGGCAACCCGGCCGGCGCTGACCCGTGGGGATCGGTGAGAATCTCCGCGTTCTGCGGTCCGAGAGGAACACCAGTTTTGACCGACGTCACCACCGCTGCCGACGCAGCGGACTCCACCATCGACCTGCGCGCACTCCGACTCCCGGAGCTCCAGCGCATGGCGACCGAGCTCGGCATCGCCGGGTTCTCCAAGCTCCGCAAGGGCGACCTCATCGCCGCGATCGAGGACAAGCGCGCCGCGACTGCTCCGGCAGCGACCGCTGCCGGAGCAGCCGACGCGCCGACCACGGCGGCACCAACCACCGAGGCAGCGACGTCCGGGGCAGCGACGACCGAGGCGCCGGTCGCCGGCGTCCCGGTCGCGGCAGCTCCGGGCGGGTCCGGCGAGACCTCGGACACCACCGACGCGGCCGGTCCGACGACGACCGCCCCCGCGAAGGGTCGTGGCCGCTCGCGCCGTGCCTCGAGCGGCGGCAGCGTCACGCCGGCCACCGAGACCGAGTCGGCATCCGCCGCCCCGACCACGTCGGCCGCCGCGCACGTGAACGCCGGCCAGACCGGGACCGAGGACCTGCTGGCCGGACTCGACGCGGTCCGCGCCGACAAGGACGCACAGGAGGCCGCTGCCGGTCCTCGCCGACGTGGCCGTCAGACCGCCGCGCAGCGCGCCGAGGCCGCCGCTGCCGCCGAGGAGACCGCAGCGTCGACCGATGCCGCCGGCGCCGCGTCGGTGGACGATGCGTCCTCCGCACAGCAGGCCCGTGACCAGCGGGACACGCGCCGCCGTGGCCAGCAGGACGGCCAGGGCGGGGAGCAGGGCGGCGACCAGTCGAACGACGACCAGCAGGGCGGCGACCAGCAGGGTACGGACCAGCAGGGCGGCGACCAGCAGGACGGCCAGGGCGAGCGCCGTGGTCGCCGCAGCCGCGGTCGGGGCCGCGGGCGCGACCGCAACACGGGCGAGTCCGACCAGAACGGCCAGCAGGCCGACCAGAACGCCGACCGTCAGGGCGGGCAGCAGAACGGCGGCCAGCAGAACGGTGGTCAGCAGAACGGCCAGCAGGCCAAGGGCGGCCAGCAGAACCAGAAGCAGGCGGGACAGGACCGCGCCCAGCCGCAGAACGGCGGCCAGCAGAACGGCGGCCAGCAGAACGGCGGCCAGCAGAACGGCGGCCAGCAGAACGGCGCCGACGACCAGCAGGACGACGGCCGCGGTTCCCGCCGCCAGCGCGACCGCAAGCGCGGCCGTGGCACGCAGAACGACGACCTCGAGCCGGAGATCACCGAGGACGACGTCCTCATCCCGATCGCGGGCATCCTCGACGTCCTCGACAACTACGCGTTCGTCCGCACCACGGGGTACCTCCCGGGCCCGAGCGACGTCTACGTCTCCCTCGGCCAGGTGAAGAAGTACCACCTCCGGAAGGGTGACGCGGTCGTCGGCTCGATCAAGCAGCCGCGCGAGAACGACCACCAGGGCCGCCAGAAGTACAACGCCCTCGTCAAGATCGACTCGATCAACGGCCAGACCCCCGACGAGGCCGGTACCCGCGTCGAGTTCGGCGACCTGACGCCGCTGTACCCGCAGGAGCGCCTCCGTCTCGAGACCGAGCCGGGCAAGCTGTCCACGCGGATCATCGACCTCGTCGCCCCGATCGGCAAGGGCCAGCGCGGCCTCATCGTCTCGCCGCCCAAGGCCGGCAAGACCGTCGCGCTCCAGGCCATCGCGAACGCGATCTCGAAGAACAACCCCGAGGTCCACCTCATGGTCGTGCTCGTCGACGAGCGCCCGGAAGAAGTGACCGACATGCAGCGGACGGTCAAGGGCGAGGTCATCGCCTCGACGTTCGACCGCCCCGCCGAGGACCACACGACGGTCGCAGAGCTCGCCATCGAGCGTGCGAAGCGCCTCGTCGAGCTGGGCCACGACGTCGTCCTCCTCCTCGACTCGATCACCCGCCTGGGCCGTGCCTACAACCTCAGCACCCCGGCGTCCGGTCGTGTGCTGTCGGGTGGCGTGGACTCCGCGGCGCTGTACCCGCCGAAGCGATTCTTCGGCGCGGCGCGCAACATCGAGAACGGTGGTTCGCTCACGATCCTCGCGACGGCGCTCGTCGAGACCGGTTCGAAGATGGACGAGGTGATCTTCGAGGAGTTCAAGGGCACCGGCAACATGGAGCTCCGCCTCAACCGTCACCTGGCGGACAAGCGGATCTTCCCGGCGGTCGACGTCAATGCGTCCGGCACCCGCCGTGAGGAGATGCTCCTGAGCACCGACGAGGTCAAGATCACCTGGCGTCTCCGTCGTGCCCTCGCGGGCCTCGAACCGCAGCAGGCGCTCGAGATCGTCCTGCGGAACCTCAAGGAGACGCAGTCCAACGTCGAGTTCCTCGTCCAGGTCCAGAAGTCGGTGCCCGCGACGGGCAACGGCCACAACGGTCACCAGGAGTAGCGCGTGTTCGAGTCGGTAGCCGTGCTGCTGGCCGAACACGAGGATCTGACGCAGCAGCTGTCCGATCCCGCCGTTCACGCGGACGCGGCCAGGGCGAAGAAGATCAACCGTCGGTACGCGGAGGTCAGCCGGATCAAGGCTGCCCACGAAGCGTGGACGGCGGCCGGCGAGGACCTCGCCGCCGCGAAGGAGCTCGCCCGCGAGGACGAGGCCTTCGCGGCGGAGGTCCCGTCGCTCGAGGAGCACCTGGCTGCGTCCCAGGAGCGTCTCCGTCGCCTGCTCATCCCACGCGATCCGGACGACGGCCGTGACGTCATCATGGAGATCAAGGGCGGCGAGGGCGGTGCTGAGAGTGCACTGTTCGCCGCCGACCTGCTCCGGATGTACTCGCACTACGCCGAGTCGAAGGCCTGGAAGGTCGAGCTCCTCGACAAGACGGACTCCGACCTCGGCGGCTACAAGGACGTCCAGGTCGCGATCAAGTCGAACTCGACGGATCCCGCGCAGGGCGTGTGGGCGCACCTCAAGTACGAGGGCGGTGTCCACCGCGTGCAGCGCGTCCCGGCGACCGAGTCGCAGGGTCGGATCCACACCTCCACCACGGGCGTGCTCGTGTTCCCGGAGGTCGACGAGCCGGAGGAGGTCGAGATCAACCAGAACGACCTCAAGATCGACGTGTACCGCTCCTCGGGCCCCGGCGGCCAGTCGGTGAACACGACGGACTCCGCCGTGCGCATCACGCACCTGCCGACGGGCATCACGGTCGCGATGCAGAACGAGAAGTCGCAGCTGCAGAACCGCGAGGCCGGCATGCGCGTCCTCCGCGCCCGGATCCTCGCGAAGCAGCAGGAGGAGATCGACGCGCTGGCCTCCGACGCCCGCAAGTCGCAGATCCGCGGGATGGACCGGTCGGAGCGCATCCGGACCTACAACTTCCCCGAGAACCGGATCGCCGACCACCGCACCGGGTACAAGTCGTACGACCTGGACCGGGTGATGGACGGCGCGCTCGAGCCCGTCGTCGAGTCCTGCATCCGTGCGGACGAAGAGGCACGGCTCGCCGACCTCGGCGACCAGTCCGCGTGACGGTTCCCCGCGCGGGCGGTCCAGCAGACGGACGGGAGGGGCCGGGCGGGCCCGCCACGGGCCTCCCGTTCGGCGCGGACCGCCTCCTGCGGGAGGCGGCCGCGGCGCTGGCCGCCGCGGGTGTGCCGTCCCCGGACGTCGACGCCGAGCTGCTGCTCGCGTGGGCGACCGACACCTCGCGGGGTGCCGTCCAGGCGCGGGCGATGACCGGGGGAGTGATCCAGCCGGCCCACGTCGACGCGTTCCGGGTCGCCGTCGCTCGTCGGGCGACCCGCGAGCCGCTCCAGCACATCACCGGGGAGGCACACTTCCGACTCCTGACGCTCGCCGTCGGACCAGGCGTGTTCACACCGCGGCCGGAGACGGAGTCGGTCGCGCAGTTCGCGATCGACGCACTCCGGGCCGTCGCGGTGCCGGAGCCGATCGCGGTCGACCTCGGCACGGGCAGCGGCGCGATCGCCATCGCGATGGACACCGAGGTGCCGAACGCCCTCGTGTACGCGGTCGAGCGGTCCGCGGACGCACTCCCGTGGACGCGCCGCAACGTCGACGCGCACGGGGGGACGGTCCGACTCGTCGAGGGTGACCTCGCCGACGCGCTCCCCGAACTCGACGGCCAGGTGTCCGTGGTGGTGTCGAACCCGCCGTACGTCCCCGAGGACATGGTGCCCCGGGACCCCGAGGTCCGCGACCACGACCCGGCGATCGCGCTCTACGGCGGGCCGGACGGGCTCGACGCCGTCCGCGCCCTCGCCGTCACGGCGCGCCGGTTGCTCGTCCCCGGTGGTGCACTGGTCGTCGAGCACGCGGAGCACCAGGGCACCGACGTCCGTGCGGTGCTCGCGGGGCACGGCTTCCGGAGCCCGGAGACCCACCCCGACCTCACGGGGCGCGACCGCACGACCACCGCGACGCGCTGAGGCGGGCGCGGGGCGGGCCTCCCGACCGGAGTTCGTCGTCGGTCCGTGCGTCAGCGTGCGTGCGCCGCGATGAACGCGGTGACCGCCCCACGCAGGTCGCACGTCTCGGTGACGTGGAACGCCGTGATGCCGACGCTCCGGGCACCCTCGACGTTCTCGAGTCGGTCGTCGGCGAAGAACGTGCGGGCTGCCGGCACGCCGTGGTGGGCGAGGGCGCGGCGGTAGACCGCGGGATCCGGCTTCCGTGCACCGAACCGGCTCGACGTGTCGAGGTGCTCGCCGAACACGTCGACGAGCTCCGGGGCCCAGGTCGGCAGGTGCCGGTGCGCGAGCGGACCGTTGTTCGTCAGGAGCGCGACGCGCCCTGCGGTGGCGGCATGTCGGACGGCCGCGATCGCGTCCGGGATCGGCGTCATCGCGTCGGCCCGGATCCGTGCCCACTCGCGTTCGTCGATCGTGCACCCGAGTGCGTCCTCGACCGCTCGGAGGTACGCGTCGCCGTCGCTCCAGCCGCCCGCCTCGGCCGCCCACTCGCCCTCGTCGTTCCACCAGCGGCGGCGGAGTTCGGCGAGGTCGTGCCCGGTCAGCGCCGTCATGGCGGCCATGCGCACCCGCCAGTCGTAGCGGTAGAGCACCTCGTCCATGTCGAAGAGGAACAGGAGCGGGGGAGTGTCGGTGTCGGGTTCCACAGTGCTCTCCATTGTGTCGCACTATCATCGGAGGGTCATGGCTTCCCGATTCGACTGTTCCGACGCTGACGGACTCCTGACGGGGATGCGGCTCGCTCGGGCCGCGCTCGGTCGCGGAGAGCTCGTCGTCGTCCCGACCGACACCGTCTACGGCGTCGCCGCGGATGCGTTCTCCGCGGCCGCCGTCCAGACCCTCCTCGACGCCAAGGGCCGGACCAGGCAGTCGCCGCCGCCGGTCCTCATCCCCGGCGTGGCGACGCTCGACGCCCTCGCGGCAGACGTCCCGGAGCGCGTCCGCGACCTCGTCGCCGAGTTCTGGCCAGGAGGCCTCACCGTCATCCTGCGCGCCCAGCCCTCGCTCGACTGGGACCTCGGCGAGACGCGGGGCACCGTCGCCCTCCGGATGCCCGACTCCAGGATCACCCTCGAGCTCCTCCAGGAGATCGGACCCCTCGCCGTGTCGAGCGCGAACCGCACCGGCGAGCCCGCCGCGATGGACGCGGACCAGGCCGAGTCGATGCTCGGCGACAGCGTGGCGGTCTACCTCGACGGCGGGACCCTCGCCGTGCACGAGGGGGCGACCGCGTCCACCGGGTCGACCATCGTCGACGCGACCGGCCTGACCACCGGCGACGGCCTGCGCATCGTCCGACACGGCGTGATCTCCGACGCGGAGATCGAGCGGGTCGTCGGCGGCGACCTCGTCACGTGAGGTACTACCTCCTCGCGGGACTCATCTCCGCGGTGGTGAGCTTCGCGCTGTCCTGGGTCGTCTGGAAGCTCGGGCTGAAGTACCACTGGTACCCGAAGGTCCGGCAACGGGACGTCCACCGCACCCCGACGCCGCGGCTCGGGGGCATCGCGATGTTCCTCGGCATCATCGTGTCGCTGCTCTCCGCCTGGTTCCTGTTCCCGCACATCAACGGGGTCGACTACTTCCGCCTGGTCTTCGCCGAGCCGAACCGGGTGCTCGCGGTGCTCGGCGGAGCGACGATCATCGTCGTCCTCGGGGTCGCCGACGACATCTGGGACCTCGACTGGATGACGAAGCTCGCCGGGCAGATCATCGCCGCGGGGATCCTCGCGTGGCAGGGTGTGGCGATCGTGGCCCTGCCGATCGGGAACACGCTGACGGTCGGGTCGAGCTACATGTCGCTCATCTTCACCATCCTCGCCGTGGTGCTCGTGATGAACGCGGTGAACTTCATCGACGGGCTCGACGGGCTCGTGGCCGGCGTCGCGATCATCGCCGGGGGGGTGTTCTTCCTCTACAGCTTCTTCGTGAACCGCATCGTCGTCCAGACGGACTTCTTCTTCAACCTGCCGTCGCTCCTCACCGCCGTGCTGGTCGGCGCGTGCTTCGGGTTCCTGCTGCTCAACTGGCACCCCGCGAAGCTCTTCATGGGCGACGCCGGCGCGCTGCTCGTCGGCTTCCTGATGGCCACGAGCGCCGTGTCGCTCACCGGCAACATCGACCCCGCCGCCGTGACGAACCGGCAGCAGCTGCTACCGGTGTTCATCCCGATCCTGTTGCCCTTCGCGATCCTCGTCGTGCCGATGCTCGACTTCGCCCTGGCCGTCTTCCGGCGCCTCAGCGCGGGCAAGTCGCCGTTCTCGGCGGACCGGAAGCACCTGCATCACCGCCTGCTCGACATGGGGCACTCGCACTTCCATGCGGTCCTCATCTTCTACGGGTGGACCGCGGTCGTCGCGGTCGGGTGTCTGCTGTTCCTGTTCTGGCACTGGTTCTGGGTGGTGGCGTTCGTCGCCGTCGGGTTCCTCGTGTGCGCCATCGTGACGTTCGCGCCGCTCGGCAGGACCAAGCGCGCAGAGATCGCGGCGCAGACCGCGTCGTCCCGCGGGGCGCCGGTCCCGGGTGCCGACGCGAGCCTCGACCCGCTCGACCGGGCCGCCGCGGACCGGTCGGCCGCCGCCGGACGCCCGGTGCGCCGAGCGCCCCGACCAGCATCCCGTCCGACCTCTGGAGACCCGTCATGACCACCCCGCCGCCAGGAGCCGCGAACGCGCTCGACCACGTCCGTCCGGTGTTCCGGCGGATCCTCGTCCAGGGGGCAGTGCTCGCGATCGCCCTCGCGGTGGTCGGCGGTCTCGTCGGCTGGCTCGTCGCGGGCACCGCGGGCCTCGTCAGCGGCCTCGTCGGCGCGCTGATGAGCGTCGTGTTCCTCGGGCTCACCGCGGCGAGCGTGCTCGTCGCGCTCACGGTGTCCAAGGGACAGATGATCAGCGGCGCGTTCTTCGGGATCGTGATGGGCACGTGGCTGCTCAAGTTCATCCTGTTCATCGTGATCCTGGTGGCACTGAAGGACCAGTCGTGGGTGGACGTCCCGGTGCTCGCCGTCGCGATCATCGTCGGGGTCGTCGGGAGCCTGGTCATCGACGTGGCCGCGGTCTCGCGCGCACGCGTGCCGATCGACGTGCCGCTGCCCGGTGCTCACACGCCCGGGGCCGACGCGCCCGGGGCCGGCACGCCCGGAGCCGGCACGCCCGGTGCCGGTGCACCGGACGCGGGTCGTGCGGAACCGTGAGCCTGAGAACTCTCGGAGCCTCCGACACCTGATAGGCTTCTGGAAGTCCGCGCCTGGAGCCTGCACTCCGGCCGGGTCGCCTCCACTCAGTCCACTCATCGTGCGCCTCGTGCGTGCGCTCGACACAGGAGACAGCGCTGCTATCCCACGCTCTTCCTCTGTCCCTCACCGCAGCGGGTCACACCGATGCGGCAGCGGGCAGCACGACCGCCGCCACCTTCCATGGGCCGTCGATCAACGAGTTCTTCCCCGACCCGATCTTCTTCGCGGGGACGCCACTCGAGATCGACCGCGTGGTCATCATCCGGTTCGTCGCGGTCGCCGTCCTCCTGGTGTTCGCCTTCGTGGGTACCCGCGCGCTGAAGCTCGTGCCGAACCGCGGTCAGGCGATGATCGAGTACGGCTTCGACGTCGTCCGTCGGAACACGTTCGACAACCTCGGTGAGAAGGACGGCAAGCGCTTCCTCCCGCTGCTCGCGTCGATCTTCTTCGGCGTCCTGTTCATGAACCTCTCCGGGCTCATCCCCGGGTTCAACCTGCAGGGCACCAGCCGCATCGCGATGCCGCTCATCCTCGCCGTGATCGCGTACGTCGCGTTCATCTACGCCGGACTCCGCAAGCACCCGGGGACGTTCCTCAGGAACGCGTTCTTCCCGCCGGGCGTCCCGTGGCCGCTCTACATCATCGTCACCCCGATCGAGTTCGTGTCGACGTTCGTCCTCCGCCCGATCACCCTGACGCTCCGACTGCTGATGAACATGGTCGTCGGGCACCTGCTGCTCGTCCTGTTCTTCTCGGCCACGCAGTTCTTCTTCTTCGACGCGGACGGGCTCTTCAAGCTCTTCGGCGTCGGGACACTCGCCTTCGGCATCGCGTTCAGCTTCTTCGAGATCCTCGTCGCGCTGCTGCAGGCCTACGTATTCATGCTCCTGACCGCCGTGTACATCCAGCTCGCGCTGGCCGACGAGCACTAGAAGAACACCGAAACCCCCAGCACCTCACCCGGTGCCCGGCAACCGCCGAGCACCACCCCCAGGAAGGAAAACACGTGGACGCAACGACCGTTCTCGCGGAGATCAACGGCAACATCGCGACGGTTGGCTACGGCCTCGCGGCGATCGGCCCGGCCATCGGCGTCGGCATCGTCGTCGGCAAGACGATCGAGTCCGTCGCCCGCCAGCCCGAGCTCCAGGGTCGCCTGACGACCCTGATGTACATCGGTATCGCCTTCACCGAGGCACTCGCCTTCATCGGCATCGCCACGTACTTCATCTTCACGGCGTAAGGCTCCTGATGCAGAGCGCACTCATCATCGCGGCGGAGGAGACGCACAACCCGCTCTTCCCGCCGCTGTACGACGTCATCTGGTCCGCTGTGGCCTTCGTGATCATCTTCGTCGTGTTCTGGCGCGTCGTGACGCCCCGGATCACGAAGATGCTCGATGAGCGCACCGACGCGATCGAGGGCGGCATCAAGAAGGCCGAGCAGGCCCAGGCCCAGGCATCGGCCGCGCTCGACGAGTACAACAAGCAGCTCGCCGAGGCCCGTGCCGAGGCGTCCCGCATCCGCGAACAGGCCCGCGCCGACGCCACGGCGATCGGCAACGAGGTCCGCGAGCAGGCGTCGGCGGACGCGGCGCGCATCACCGCCAACGCGCAGGCCCAGATCGAGGCCGAGCGCCAGAGCGCCCTCGCGTCGCTCCGGCTCGAGGTCGGTTCGCTCGCGATCGACCTCGCGTCCGGCGTGATCGGCGAGAGCCTCAAGGACGACGCCAAGGCGACCGCCGTGGTCGACCGGTTCCTCGCCGACCTCGAGTCGAACAGCACGGCGACCGGAGCGGAGCACTGAGCATGCGCAGTGCCACCAGAACAGCACTGACGTCCACGAGGGCGGTGCTCGCCGACCTCGGCGGCAGCGCCGATCTGGGCACCGGTGTCGAGATCCTGGAGTCGGGGCGGATCATCGCCTCGTCGCCGCAGTTGCTCACCGTGTTCGCCGACCCGACCGCTGACGCCGTCGGCAAGAAGGGCATCGTCGACCGGGTCTTCGCGAGCCGGTCGCTGTCGACGCGCGCGGTCCTCACCGCGGTCGTCGCCTCGCGGTGGTCGTCGCAGGGCGACCTGCTCGCCGGAATCGAGGACGCCGGCATCCGCGTCGTCGCCGCCAGCGCTCCACAGGACGTCTCGATCGAGGCCGAGCTGTTCGTGTTCGAGACGGCGGTCCGTTCCGACGCCGGCCTCGAGCTGGCGCTCGGCACCAAGCTCGGGAGCCCCGCCGAGAAGTCGGCGCTCGTGCACCGACTGCTCGCGGGCAAGGCCTCGACGCAGACGATCGAGATCCTGTCGCACCTCGTGCAGCAGCCTCGTCGTCGTCGCATCGGCGAGATCGTCCGCGACGCCAGCCGCATCGTGGCCGACCAGGCGGACAAGCTCGTCGCCACGGTGATCACCGCGGCGCCGCTCACGGACGGCCAGGTCGCGCAGATCACCCGTGGCATCGCGACCCGGTACGGCCGAGACATCACCATCAACCAGGTCGTCGAGCCCGCCGTCCTCGGTGGCGTCCGCGTCCAGGTCGGCGGTGACGTCATCGACGGCACCGTGAGCAGCCGCATCAGCGAGCTCAAGCTGCAGCTCGGCTGAGCACCCGGTGGCGGCTGGACACGCGGACGGACCCCGGCCGTAGTCTCGACCCACCACCACCTCCACGACACAGTCGCAGGGCACACCATCCCTCGGGGCTCCGGCTCCGGAAACCAACAAGGAAAATCCCATGGCAGACATCACCATCAGCCCCGATGAGATCCGTGATGCCCTGAAGGACTTCGTCTCGAACTACGAGCCGACGAAGGCCTCCACGGCCGAGGTCGGGCACGTCACCGACGCGGCCGACGGCATCGCCCACGTCGAGGGACTCCCCGGCGTCATGGCGAACGAGCTCATCCGCTTCGAGGACGGCACGCTCGGACTCGCGCAGAACCTGGACGAGGACTCGATCGGCGCCATCGTGCTCGGCGAGTTCGCCGGCGTCGAGGAGGGCCAGGAGGTCACCCGCACCGGCGAGGTCCTGTCGGTCCCCGTCGGCGACGCCTTCCTGGGTCGCGTCGTCGACCCGCTCGGCGTCCCGATCGACGGTCTCGGCGAGATCGCAGCCGAGAGCCGTCGTGCCCTCGAGCTGCAGGCTCCCGGTGTCATGGCCCGCAAGTCCGTCCACGAGCCGATGCAGACCGGCATCAAGGCCATCGACGCGATGATCCCGATCGGCCGCGGCCAGCGTCAGCTCATCATCGGCGACCGCCAGACCGGCAAGACGGCCATCGCGATCGACACGATCATCAACCAGCGTGCCAACTGGGAGTCCGGCGACGAGGACAAGCAGGTCCGCTGCATCTACGTCGCGATCGGTCAGAAGGGTTCGACGATCGCCTCCGTGCGGGGTGCGCTCGAAGACGCCGGTGCGATGGAGTACACCACGATCGTCGCCGCCCCGGCCTCCGACCCGGCCGGCTTCAAGTACCTCGCCCCGTACACCGGTTCGGCCATCGGGCAGCACTGGATGTACAGCGGCAAGCACGTCCTCATCATCTTCGACGACCTCTCGAAGCAGGCCGAGGCCTACCGGGCCGTGTCCCTCCTCCTCCGTCGTCCGCCGGGACGCGAAGCGTACCCGGGTGACGTCTTCTACCTGCACTCCCGCCTGCTGGAGCGTTGCGCGAAGCTGAACGACGAGCTCGGTGCCGGGTCGATGACGGGTCTCCCGATCATCGAGACCAAGGCGAACGACGTCTCGGCGTACATCCCGACGAACGTGATCTCGATCACCGACGGCCAGATCTTCCTGCAGTCGGACCTGTTCAACGCGAACCAGCGCCCCGCGGTCGACGTCGGCATCTCGGTGTCCCGCGTCGGTGGTGACGCCCAGGTCAAGTCGATCAAGAAGGTCTCCGGCACGCTCAAGCTCGAGCTCGCGCAGTACCGGTCGCTCGAGGCGTTCGCGATGTTCGCGTCCGACCTCGACCAGACCTCGCGTCGTCAGCTCGACCGTGGCGCCCGCCTGACCGAGCTCCTCAAGCAGCCGCAGTACTCGCCGTACCCGGTCGAGGAGCAGGTCGTCTCGATCTGGGCCGGCACGAACGGCAAGCTCGACGAGGTCCCGATCCCGGACGTCCTCCGCTTCGAGCACGAGCTGCTCGAGCACCTGAAGCGCAACAGCTCGGTGCTCGACACGCTGCGCGAGACGAACCAGCTCTCGGACGACACCGTGGCCGAGCTCGGCAGCGCGATCGACGAGTTCAAGAAGGGCTTCCAAACGGGCGAGGGCAAGCCGCTCGCGTCGGTCGGGTCGGAGCAGTTCGCCGCGGCGGACTCGGATGACGTCGACCAGGAGCAGATCGTCAAGGGTCGGCGCTGAGCCGCTGCCCCCGCTGATCGCAACCGACAACCCCTCGTAAAGGACACCAATGGGAGCACAACTCCGGGTCTACCGGTCGCGGATCCGCTCTGCGCAGACCACGAAGAAGGTCACGCGCGCCATGGAGCTGATCTCGGCGTCGCGGATCCAGAAGGCCCAGGCCCGCATGGCGGCGTCCGGTCCGTACTCACGGGCCGTGACGCGCGCCGTGTCGGCGGTGGCGACGTTCTCGAACATCGACCACGTGCTGACGACGGAGCCGGAGTCCTCGACGAGGGCCGCGATCGTGGTCTTCACGTCGGACCGCGGGCTGAACGGTGCGTTCTCCTCGAACGTGCTGAAGCAGAGCGAGGAACTCGGGGCGCTCCTCCGGAGCGAGGGCAAGGACGTCGTCCACTACCTCGTCGGGCGCAAGGCGGTCGGGTACTTCACCTTCCGCCAGCGCAGCTCCGAGCAGCAGTGGATCGGCGGCACCGACCAGCCCGAGTTCGCGACGGCCAAGGAAATCGGCGACGCCGTCGTCGGGAAGTTCCTGCAGGACACGGCCGAGGGTGGCGTGGACGAGATCCACATCGTCTTCAACCGCTTCGTCAGCCTCGTGACCCAGGAGCCGCAGGTCGTCCGCCTGCTCCCACTCGAGGTCGTCGAGGGCATCGACGAGCCGACGGACGACGAGCCCCTGCCGCTGTACGAGTTCGAGCCGGACGCCGACGCAGTGCTCGACGCGCTGCTCCCGGTGTACATCGAGAGCAGGATCTTCAACGCGATGCTGCAGTCGGCCGCGTCCGAGCACGCCGCGCGGCAGCGTGCGATGAAGTCCGCCAGCGACAACGCCGACACGCTCATCAAGGACTTCACCCGTCTCGCGAACAACGCGCGGCAGGCGGAGATCACGCAGCAGATCTCCGAGATCGTCGGCGGCGCCGACGCCCTGTCCGGCCCCAAGAAGTAACCCGCTGCGGCCAACGCCGCCAGCAGGTCTGAACACCACCCAGGAAGGCACCAGCCATGACCGACACCGCCACCACCGCGGTCGAGACGTCGTCGGCGCCCGGAGTCGGCCGGATCGCCCGTGTCACGGGCCCCGTCGTCGACATCGAGTTCCCGCACGACGCGATCCCGGACATCTACGCACTGCTCAAGACCACCATCGTCATCGGTGACTCGGAGCAGGAGATCGGCCTCGAGGTCGCACAGCACCTCGGCGACGACCTCGTCCGCGCGATCTCCCTGAAGCCCACGGACGGTCTGGTCCGTGGCCAGGAGGTCCGTGACACCGGCGCGCCGATCTCGGTGCCCGTCGGCGACGTCACCAAGGGCAAGGTCTTCGACGTGCTCGGCAACGTGCTGAACAAGCCGGGCGAGCAGATCGAGATCACCGAGCGCTGGCCCATCCACCGCAAGGCGCCGGCGTTCGACCAGCTCGAGTCGAAGACCACCATGTTCGAGACCGGCATCAAGAGCATCGACCTCCTCACCCCGTACGTGCAGGGTGGCAAGATCGGCCTCTTCGGTGGGGCCGGTGTCGGCAAGACGGTCCTCATCCAGGAGATGATCCAGCGCGTCGCGCAGGACCACGGCGGTGTGTCGGTGTTCGCCGGTGTCGGTGAGCGCACCCGTGAGGGCAACGACCTCATCGGCGAGATGGAGGAGGCGGGGGTCTTCGACAAGACGGCCCTCGTGTTCGGGCAGATGGACGAGCCGCCGGGAACGCGTCTCCGCGTCGCGCTCTCCGCCCTGACGATGGCGGAGTACTTCCGCGACGTCCAGAAGCAGGACGTGCTGCTCTTCATCGACAACATCTTCCGCTTCACGCAGGCCGGTTCCGAGGTCTCCACCCTCCTCGGCCGGATGCCGTCCGCCGTCGGGTACCAGCCGAACCTCGCGGACGAGATGGGTGTGCTCCAGGAGCGCATCACCTCGACCCGTGGTCACTCGATCACCTCGCTGCAGGCGATCTACGTGCCGGCCGACGACTACACCGACCCGGCTCCGGCAACGACGTTCGCGCACCTCGACGCGACGACCGAGCTCTCCCGCGAGATCGCGTCGCAGGGTCTCTACCCCGCGATTGACCCGCTGGCGTCGACCTCGCGGATCATGGACCCGCGCTACCTGGGCGAGGACCACTACCGCACCGCGACCCGTGTCAAGCAGATCCTCCAGAAGAACAAGGAGCTGCAGGAGATCATCGCCATCCTCGGTGTCGACGAGCTCTCCGAAGAGGACAAGATCACGGTCGAGCGGGCCCGTCGCATCCAGCAGTTCCTGTCGCAGAACACCTACATGGCGAAGAAGTTCACCGGCGTCGAGGGTTCGACGGTGCCGCTGAAGGACACCATCGAGTCGTTCTCCGCGATCGCGGACGGCGAGTTCGACCATGTGGCCGTGCAGGCGTTCTTCAACGTCGGCTCGATCTCCGACGTCGAGGAGAAGTGGTCGCAGATCCAGAAGGACAACGGCTGATCATGGCTGGTCTCACCGTGAGCGTCGTCTCGGCCGATCAGGAGATCTGGTCGGGCGACGCCACCATGGTCGTCGCGCGGACGACGGAGGGCCAGATCGGCGTGCTCGCCGGGCATGAGCCGATGCTCGCGATCCTCGCGCAGGGTCAGGTGCGCATCACGCGGGCGGACGGTTCGACCGTCGCCGCGGACGCCGAGGACGGATTCCTGTCCGTGGAGCACGACACCGTGACCATCGTGGCGCGGCAGGCCGCGCTGGCGACCGCCGGAGGCCGCGGCTGACCGAGGACCACCGGACGTCGCTCACCGTCCTCCTCCCGCCGTCCGAGACGAAGCGGGAGGGCGGCGACGAGGACCGACCGTTCGACCTGGGGGCGCTCGCGTTCCCGGAGCTGACCGGAGAGCGGGTCGCGGCGATTGCCGCGGCCCGCTCCGTCAGTTCCGACGAGGCGACCGCGCGGCGGGCGCTGAAGCTGGGTCCGAGGTCCGTCGGGGAGCGGTTCCGCAACCTCGTCCTGGAGGGTGCCCCGAGCCTCCCGGCCGTCGAGCGGTACACCGGTGTGCTCTACGACCCCCTCGGGGCAGCGGGGGCGGATCCAGCAACCACCGCGTGGTGGGCGGACCACGTGGTCGTGCAGTCGGCCATGTTCGGGCCGGTCGCCGCCGGTGATCGGCTCCCCGCGTACCGACTGTCGCACGACTCGCGACTCGGTGCCCTGCGGCTGGCGACGCTCTGGCCGGCGGCGGTGACGCCGGTGCTCGAACGGCGGACGGCGGGCGGGTTGGTGCTGGACCTGCGATCGGAGGGGTACCGGGCACTCGGACCGCTCGACGCCGCTGTGCCGCTGCGCGTCGTGAGCGAGGGGACGGACGGCCGCCGACGGGCGCTGAACCACTGGAACAAGACCGCGAAGGGGCGGCTCGTACGGTTGCTCGGCACCGCGCGCCCCGAGGTGGACCGGATGACGGCCTTCCGGGACTGGGCGCGGTCGGTCGGGGTCGTCGTCGACGAGGTCGACGGCGTGTGGGAGCTCGTGGCGGAGAGCCTCGCGCCGACTGCCCGCTGATCGCGGGCGGGCGGCGGGTCGTTCCTGCACAACGCAGTCGGCGCGCCGTCCGTCCACAGGCGGACTGCGACGACCGGCCTGGAGGCCCCACCTGCGCTTCGATGCCGCCATGACGAATTCGCGAACGACGACATCCGGGCAGGGACACCGGCGGTACCCACGGGAGATCGCGGCGAGCGTGACGCTCGGCGCGGCGGCACGGGCGCTCGCCCGACCATCGGGGGGTCCGCTGGTGAGCGGGGAGTGTGTCGCCATCACGACCGCGTGCACCGCGCTCCGCACGCGGCTGGCCCTGGTGGCGGACGTCGGCCGGCCGGTGGGTGCGGCGTCGGACGTCCAGCTGGTGACCTGGGTCCTCCCGGACGCGCTCACGGGCGCGGGCACTGCGCCGTCGGCGATGGTGCTGCGGACCGCCGGCGACCGGTGCGTCGCGGCGTGGCAGCGCTGGGCGACCTCTGGCGGGCGCGCCGCGGACGACCCGGGCGGTGTCGCCGGCGCGCTGGCGGTGGCGGCGTGGTGTTCCTGGGGCACGCGACGGTGCCCGGAGGCGCTCACGCGTGCCTCCTATGCGCTCGACATCGATCCCACCGATCCGTTGGCGCTGCTCGTCCAGCGGTGGTGTCGGCTCGGACGCCGTCCGGCGTGGACGGCGGTGGAACCGGACTGAGCGGATCGTCTACGGTTGACGGACCACCGAGGGGGGACCGACATGCCGGACGACGACGTGGACGACACCGTCATCCGGCCGCGCCGGGCGATCCCGTCCGGGACCGGTCCAGGTGCCGTCTCGCCGGAGGCCGAGGACCTGGCGGACACCGTGCTCCGGCCCATCGGCACGTCCGTCCCGACCGACGGCGCGGGCGACCCCCTCGCCGACACGGTCATCCGGCCGCGGCGGTCGGGTGCGGGGAGCGCCGTGTCGGGTCGTCCGGCATCCCCGGTCGAGCCCGCCGCTCCGGAGCGTCGCGTCGCGTCGATCCGCCTGGGGGATCGGGTGGTACCACTCGACCGGCCGGTGGTCCTCGGTCGCCGCCCCGCCGGACCGCGGATCCCACGTGGGTCCGAGCCGCTCATGCTCGCGGTGCCCTCGCCCACCGGTCAGGTGTCCGCCACCCACGTGACGATCCACGCCGAGGGTGCGGCGGTCGTGGTCGAGGACATGCGTTCCACGAACGGCACGTTCGTCCGCGTGCCGGGCGCGCCGCCACTCCGTATGCGCGCCGGTGCCACGATGGTCGTCCTCACCGGTACGGTGGTGGACATCGGGGACGGCAACGCGATCGAGATCCTGTCACCGCATCTGCGGCGCAGGACCGTCGACGTCGACCCCGCCGCAGGCTTCCCGGACGCAGGGACGGGCTTCCCCAACGCAGAGAGACCAACTCCGTGACCGAACTCGGCCGACCAGCATCGGCGCTCTCCATCCCCGTGCCGGGCGCCGGCGGTGCTGCCGTCACCCTCTCGTGGGGCGCGGCGACGGACGTCGGTCGTCGACGAGACCACAACGAGGACAGCTACCTCATCGACGCCCCGTACTTCGTGGTCGCGGACGGCATGGGCGGTCACCTGGCCGGCGACCGGGCGAGTGACGCCGTCGTCCGGCGGCTCGGCTCGGTGTCCCGCGGACCGTTCGGGTCGCGCGAGGACATCGAGGCCGCACTCGCCGTCGCGACCGTCGACATCGAGCGGGCGGCCGGCGGCAACGCGATCGGTGCCGGGACGACGGTGACCGGTCTGACGCTCGTCGCGACCGCCGGGGTCCCGGCGATGCTCGTGTTCAACGTCGGGGACTCGCGGACCTACCGGATCGAGGACGGCTCCATGCGACGCGTCACGGTCGACCACTCGGTCGTGCAGGAGATGGTGGACGCCGGGCTCCTCCGTTCCGAGGACGCCGAGTCGCATCCGGACAGCAACGTCATCACCAGGGCCGTCGGGTTCGGGGAGCCGCCACAGCCGGACTTCTGGACGCTGCCGCTGCACGCCGGCGACCGCTACATCGTCTGCTCGGACGGCCTGACGAAGGAGATCGGCGACGTCGGCATCTCCCGCATCGCCGCCAAGGAACCGGATCCGCAGCGCCTCGCAGAACGTCTGGTCGGCGACGCCATCGTGGCCGGCGGCCGGGACAACGTCACGGTCGTCGTGCTGCGGGTGGATGCCGTCCCCGCGCTCCGCGACGTCGAGGACACGCTGCCGCGCCACGAAGCCATCTGAGCGGGCACGCCCGAGCCCCGGGCGCCGACCGGTCACGCGAGGTCCGCGACCGCGCGAGCCGACCCCGCGTCACCCCCGAACTGGGGGAGCCGGTCGCCGGAGTTCTCCACAGGGCGGGTCGGGACGTCCTCGGCGCTCCGTAGACTTGTCGGGCCGCGATCGCCAGCGCGGCTCCGGAGCGCCTGGTCGGAAGGAGATGACATGGCTCGACGCCTGCCGTCCCCTCCTCCTGTCATCCCGGGCTTCACGCACGTGCACGTGCTCGGTTCGGGCGGCTTCGCCGACGTCTTCCTGTACGAGCAGAACATGCCTCGCCGACAGGTCGCGGTCAAGGTGCTCCTCGACGAGGTCGTCGACGACCGCGTCCGCCAGATGTTCTCCTCGGAAGCCAACCTGATGGCCCGACTGAGCACGCACCCCTCGATCCTCACGGTGTTCCAGGCGAGCGTCTCGTCGGACGGCCGACCGTACCTCGTCATGGAGCTTTGCTCCTCGTCGCTGAGCGAGCGCTACCGCCGCGAGCCCATCGCCGTCTCGGACGCCGTCGCGATCGGCATCCGCATCGGGGCGGCCCTCGAGACCGCCCACCGAGAAGGCGTGCTGCACCGCGACATCAAGCCGTCGAACATCCTGCAGACCGCGTACGGCAACCCGGTGCTGTCCGACTTCGGCATCGCCGCCACCCTGGGTGAAGCCGATCCGGACGAGCCCATCGGCATGTCGATCCCCTGGTCGGCCCCGGAGGTCCTGATGGACGAGTCCCGCGGCTCGATCCAGTCCGAGGTCTACTCGCTCGCGGCGACCGTGTACTCCCTGCTCGCCGGCCGGAGTCCGTTCGAGGTCCCCGGTGGCAAGAACGGTGCCTCCGACCTCATGGCGCGCATCGACCGGGGCACCGTCAAGCCGACCGGACGGAGCGACGTCCCGGCCTCGCTCGAGCGGCTGCTCGCGACGTCGATGGCGCGTCGTCCCGAGAACCGTCCGGCCACGGTGATGGAGTTCGTCCGTGGTCTGCAGCAGGTCGAGGCCGAGCTCGGACTGTCGCAGACCGGGGCCGACGTCGCGGTCGAGAGCTGGGCCCGGGCGACCGTCCCGGACACCGCCGAGCGCACCGTGCTCCGCGATGCCGTACCGGCGTCGAACGGACGGCGGCGCCGCACCCGTCGACCGACCCAGGGGGGTGTCGTCGCGAACGCCGCGCAGAGCGTCGGCACCGTGCACCGGACCGGCTCCGTGACCCGAGGTCGGCCGCAGAGCCGGGCGACGCTGCTCTGGGCGAGCATCGTCGCCGGTGCCGTCGTGGTGGCCCTCGGCGTGACCGTCGGCGTGCTGGTCACCCGGACCGGCACCTCCGCGATCCCCACCGTCTCGGACATCAAGGCCGGGGTGTCGGGGACCTCCGTCACGTTCCGGTGGGCGGACCCGGGCCTCGACACGAACGACACCTACCTCATCGCCTCGAGCGACGGCACGAGCCAGCAGTCCGGCACGACGTTCGTCGTGACGGGTGCACGCGGCGACGAGGAATGCATCACCGTGACCGTCAACCGGCAGGGCAAGAACGGCGACCCGAGCGCGCAGAAGTGCGTCACGATCGGGAGCGACTAGGTGTTCCGCGAGTTCGTCCGCGGACATCGGTCGGCCGTCCTGACGGGTGCGGTCGCCGTGCTCGTCGGCGCCGTCGTCGCGACGACCGCGGTCGTGTCGAGCGGGTACCACACGCAGCGCGTCGACCTCGGCGACGGCACGGTGTGGGTGCCGAGCGCCGAGTACGGTGCGGTCGGTCGCGTGAACACCGGCGTGCTCCAGCTGAACACCGCGATCGCGGCCGCCACCGACACGCTGAGCGTGGTCCAGCACGGCGGCACGGTGTACAGCGTCGACGAGACCAAGGCGACGATCACCCGGGTCGACACCGCCGACGCCACCCTGGGGGACCCGGTCACGCTCCCGTCCGGGTCGCCGCAGGTCTTCTTCGCCGGGTCCACCGCGGTCATCGGGAACGGGGACACCGGGGAGCTGTGGTCGGCCGGCACGGCGGACCTCGGGCAGTTCGACGCGTCGTCCAAGCCGGAACTGACGCTCGGGGCCGACGCAGTCTTCGACGCGGACGACTCCACGGTCGCGGTCTACTCGCCGCGGACCGGGACCGCGTCGTTGGTCGACGTCGGCTCGTCGCTGTCCGTGTCGGGGTCGACGACGATGACCATGCCGCGCCGGCACGACTTCCAGGTCGCGGCCGTGGGGTCGCACGTCGCGGTGCTCGACCGGACGGACGACGTCCTCCACGTCGACGGTCGCTCGATCGCCCTCGGCGACCGCGTGTCGGGCCGTGCGGCGCTCCAACGGTCGTCCGAGTCGGGGTCGTCGGTCGTCGTGGCGAGCGCGGCGGGCCTGCTCCGCGTGTCGCCGTCGGGCGCGGTCACCGCGGAGTCGCTGCCCGTCTCCGGGAACGCGGCACGGCCCTTCGTCGACGGCGCGTGCACGTACGCGGCCTGGGCCGGCGGCCAGGCGATCGACACGTGCGACGGTCGTGCCGTGCAGCGGCTCTCGAACGTCCCGGGCGGCGCCGAGCTCGCAGTGCAGCACAACGGCTCGACGGTGGTGGCGAACGACCCGGACTCCGGCCGCACCTGGGCGATCGACCGCAGCGGACAGCTCATCGACAACTGGGACGACCTGATCCAGCGGGACGACCGTCAGCAGCAGCAGGAGCAGACCTCGGACGACGACGCCCAGGTCGACACCGAGCAGAAGCCGCCCGTCGCGGTCGACGACTCGCTCGGTGCGCGCCCGGGCCGCACCACCGTCCTGCCGGTGCTGCTCAACGACTACGACCCGAACGGCGATCCGATCGTCATCGACAGCACCACCGGGATCGACAAGAGCATCGGTTCCGTCGCGATGATCGACGACCAGCAGGAGCTGCAGATCGCGCTGAACGCCGAGGCCACGGGATCCGTCTCGTTCGACTACACGATCAGCGACGGCAACGGTGGCACCGCCTCCGCGAAGGTGACCGTGTCGATCAAGCAGCCGAACGAGAACTCCGCGCCGGTGCAGGTGCGGAACACGAACGCCGTGTCGGTTCAGAACGGTCACGTCTCGACGAACGTGCTCTCCGACTGGGTCGACCCGGACGGCGACCCGGTCTACCTGGTCTCGGCGACCGCGCCGGACGGGGACGCCGTGTCGACGACGCCCGACGGGGTCGTCGACTTCCAGGACAAGAGCGGCGAGACGGGCAAGCGCACGGTCGGGCTCGTCGTCTCGGACGGCCGCGACCAGGGCCGGGGCACGCTCGACGTGACCGTCTCCGGCCAGGGCAAGGTCCCCCTCGTCGCCGACGCCTTCGCCGTCCCGGCCTACGCCGGCAAGCCGCTGACGGTCAGTCCCCTCGACCACGTTCGCGGGGGGAACGGCACCGTGACCCTGACGAGCGTGCCGAGCATCGCGCGGGCCGTCGTCACGCCGAGCTACGACGCCGGCACGTTCGTGTTCACGAGCGATGCACTCGGGGACCACCAGCTCGAGTACACCGTCACCGACGGCACGAAGACCGCCACCGGCATCGTCCGGGTCACCGTCCTCGCGCCGCCAGACGCGTCGACAGCTCCGGTGACGACGCCGAAGACCGTGTTCGTGCACACCCTGTCCACGAAGGACACCGACGTGACCGCGACGGACCGGGACCCGGCGGGTGGCGTCCTGCTCGTCACCGGCGTGAACGGGATCCCACCGCGCTCCGGCGTCGAGGCCACCGTGCTCGACCAGCACACGGTCCGCGTCACGCTCACCGCCCCGCTCGCGGGTGCGGTCTCCTTCACCTACGACGAGACCAACGGCCTGGCGTCGGCGGTCGGCAGCGTCACGGTGATCGAGATCCCGCAGCCGGACCACATCCAGCCGCCCGTGGCGCAACCGGACAGCGCGACCGTGCGTGTCGGGGACGTCACCTCGATCGACGTCCTCGCGAACGACTCCCAACCCGACGGCGAACCGCTTACGCTCGAGCCGGACCTCGTCCAGAACGTCCCGGGCGGTGCGGGCCTGCTCTTCGTCTCGGGTGACGAGCTGCGCTACCTCGCGCCGCAGACGCCCGGGAACTACACCGCGGTGTACCGGGTCGACGGCCCGGACGGCCAGCACGCGGACGCCGTCGTGTCCATCGCGGTCCGGGAACGGGACGCCGCCACGAACGCCCCGCCGGTCCCGCAGACCATCACCGCGCGCGTGATCGCCGGCCAGTCCGTCCGGGTCACCGTCCCGGTGTCCGGCATCGACCCCGACGGCGACTCCGTCCAGCTCGTCGGCGTCGCGTCGAACCCGGACAAGGGCTCGGTCAGCTCGGTCACCGGCAACTCGCTCGTCTACGAGGCGGGCAACTACTCCGCCGGGACCGACGAGTTCACGTACACGATCGTCGATGCGCTCGGCGCCCGCGCCACCGGCACGATCCGGGTCGGCATCGCGCCGCGGGCGAACCAGGCGTCGAACCCGGTGGCCGAACCGGACCACGTCACGATCCGGCCGGGTGGCACGGTGACGGTCCGCGTGCTCGAGAACGACTCGGACCCGGACGGCGGCGAGCTCACCGTCACCAGGGTCCAGCCGAACGGCTCCGGTGTCCGCGCGACGATCGTCCACGGCCAGGAAGTCCGCATCACGCCGCCTCCGACGGCCAGGTCGGGCGACTTCGCGGTGCTCTACACGGTGCAGAACGCCACCGGTGGCATGAGCACGGCGTTCGCGACGGTGACCGTCGACACGGACGCACAGCCACTCCGGCCCGAGGTGTCGGACAGCATCCTCGACCTCGTCGACATCCTGCACCGCAGGACGGTGAACGTGGACGTCCTGAAGAACGTCTTCTTCGCCGAGGGCTCCACGTCGGAGCTGCAGGTCGGTCTCGTCGACGGGTACACCCAGAACGCGAAGGTGACGCCGAGTGGCCGCATCCAGGTCACCATCGCGGACGCGGGCCAGACCATCCCGTTCTCCGTAGCCCGGAAGGACCACCCCGAGATCGTCTCGTACGCGTTCGTGCAGGTGCCCGGCTTCGCCGACGCGCTGCCACAGCTGAACCGCACGGCGCCCGCGTTGAGCGTCAAGAGCGAGTCGTCGATCCAGATCCCGCTGTCGCGGTACGTCGTCACCGCGAACGGCTCGACCGCCCGCATCACCGACCCGAGCACCGTCAAGGCGACGCACGCGAGCGGCGGCGACCTCGTGGTGGACTCCTCCACACTCACGTTCACCTCCGCCAAGCTGTACTTCGGCAACGCCTCGATCTCGTTCGAGGTCACCGACGGTTCGTCGGCCAACGGCGGCAAGGGCCGCACCGCGACGCTGGTCCTGCCGATCCGGGTGCTGCCGCGCGCCAACCAGCCTCCCCAGTTCACCGGGACGAGCGTGGAGATGCAGCCGGGCGACACGCGGACGTTCGACCTCACGAAGCTGACGAACTACCCGTACCCGCGTGACACGGGGGAGCTCACCTACTCCGTCCTCTCGCGGCCGGACGACGGCACCACCGCGACCGTGTCGGGGCAGCAGCTGACGGTACGGGTCGCGGACAGCACCCCGAAGGGGTCGACCGCGGGCGTCGGGATCGGTGTCGCGGACGACGCGAACCAGGGTCAGGCGGGCACCGTCTCGATCGCCGTCGTCGGCTCCACCCGACCGCTCGTCCAGCCCGCCGCCGACCTCGCCGTGACGAAGCGCGGCTCGACCACCACCATCGACGTCCTCGCCAACGACGCCGCGACGAACCCGTTCCCGGGCGAGCCGCTGCAGGTCGTGGCGATCCGCGGGCTCGACGGCGGCATCCCGGCCGGCCTCAGCGTCACGCCGAGTTCCGATCGGTCCCGGCTCACGGTCTCGGTGTCGAGCTCGGCCCAGCCCGCGGACACCCATCTGCAGTACCAGGTCGCGGACGCCACCGGTGACCCGGACCGCCGCGTCTGGGGCGACGTCACCATCTCTGTGCAGGACGTCCCCGACCAGCCGAGCGCGCCGAGCAGGACGGGCTCGTACACGGGCGGGACCGTCGCGCTCACCTGGACGGCGCCGGCGTCGAACAACTCGCCGATCAGTCGGTACGTCGTCACCGGCCGTCCGTCGAACGGCGGCACGTACACGCACGACTGCGGGGCGAGCACGGTGTGCACGCTGGCCGACCTCGATCCGCGGCAGCGGTACACGTTCACCGTGGTCGCGGTGAACGCCATCGGGAGCTCGGACCCGTCCGCGTCGAGTTCGCTGATGAGCGCGGACTACATCCCCGGCGCGCCGACGTCGGTGACGGCCACCGCCGGCAAGGACACCCCGAACCGCATCGTCGCCGCCTGGAACGCCGTGCCGACGCCGAGTCCCGGGTCGGCGATCAGCGGGTACGTCGTCACGCTCAACGGTCCGACCGGCACACAGACCCAGAACGTCGGCCCGTCGACGACCTCGGTGGCGTTCGACGGCCTCCAGCCCGGCGGCCAGTACACCGCGACCGTCTACGCGACCAACAGCGCGCTGGTGGTGTCGGACGCGGACTGGAACCGGACGACGTCGTCCCCGGCGGCGGCGGTCGGGACCCCGGCGACGCCGACGATCACCGTGACGGGCACCGCGAACGGCGCCGGGCAGACGTCCGTGTCCGCCCGGGCCGCCGAGAGCGACTGGGCCGGTGGTCCCGCCACGACCTTCACGATCGCGCGCTTCGATCCGAACACCACCGTGCCGAGCGGGTGCAGCACGGCGGGTTCGTCCAAGACCTTCACCGGTGCGACCGTGACGGACACCGTGGGCGGGGACGGCGACTACCAGTACGTCGCCTACGCCGACAACGGCATCTTCTGCACGGCGAGCACGCCGCAGAACGTCCGGAGCTACACGCCGCCGGGGACCCCGACCGCCGAGGCGTCGATCGAGAACGTCGGGGGCAGCACCGGGACCTGGCGTTCCGACGACAGCGGCGACTTCGACGTCGTCGTCCAGGCCTTCGCGGCGACCGGCAGCGTCGACCACTACGTCGTGACGCTGTCCGACGGCTCGTCGCTCCAGACGACCGGAGGCAAGGTCGTGATCACGCCCGCGCGGTACGGCGCCCCGCTCGCCGTGACCGTCACGGCCTGTCGGACCTCGACCGCGGACTACTGCACGACCAACGACGCGGTGGGGGCGGTGCGTCCGGTCACGGCGCGCATCGGTTCGCTCTCCGGCGCGAGCGGGACGATCGCGTTCGCCGACCCGGTGAACTCGCCGTCCGGGACGAACACCTACGCGATCACCGTCTGCTCCGGACCACTCGGGCTGCAGTGCAGCGCGAAGCACGACGACGGCACCACGGCGTGGCAGAAGGGCGACACGTTGCCGACCGACTGGACGTCGATCTCGGTGGACACCTCCGTGACGATCGGGGACAGCAACTACGTCGATTCCGACACGCAGACAGTGAAGCAATGACGTCCGCCCGGCCGAGAACAGCCAGACTCGTCCCGACGTCCTGACGACCGCCGTCCCGACGCACCCCCGACACACGAGGAACGACACCCGCATGAGCATGACCCCGGAGCAGGCCACCTGGTTCGCCGACGTCGCAGGTCGCATCGTCACGAACGTCGAGCAGGTGCTCCTCGGCAAGACGTTCGTGATCCGGCTCGCCGTCACCGCCATGCTCAGCGAGGGCCACCTGCTCCTCGAGGACGTCCCGGGCACGGGCAAGACCAGCATGGCCCGAGCCCTGGCCCAGAGCGTCCAGGGGTCGACGACCCGCATCCAGTTCACCCCGGACCTGCTCCCGGGCGACATCACCGGCATCAGCGTGTTCGACCAGAAGCACGCGGACTTCGAGTTCCACCGCGGGCCCGTGTTCGCGAACATCGTCCTCGCGGACGAGATCAACCGCGCGAGCCCGAAGACCCAGTCCGCCCTGCTCGAGGCGATGGAGGAGTCCGCCGTCACGGTCGACGGGGTCACGCATCGTCTCGGCGCACCGTTCATGGTGATCGCCACCCAGAACCCGGTCGAACAGGCCGGCACCTACCGCCTGCCCGAGGCGCAGCTCGACCGGTTCCTGATGAAGACGTCCATCGGGTACCCGGACCACGCAGCGACGGTCAAGATCCTCGAGACGGCATCCGCTCCCTCGGCGGCGGTCCCGCTCGCGAGCGTCGTCCCCGCGGCGACGATCACCGAGATGGCCGCGCTGGCCCGGACCGTCCACGTCGACCCGGTGATCGCGGACTACGTCGCTCGGCTCGTGGACGGGACGCGCGCCGCGAGCGAGGTCCGGCTCGGCGTGAGCGTCCGCGGTGCGATGGGACTCATCCGCGCGGCACGCGTCCTCGCCGCCGTGAGCGGACGCCACTACGTCACGCCGGACGACGTCAAGTCGCTCGCGGAGCCGATCCTCGCGCACCGCCTGATCCTGGACGCCGAGGCCGAGTTCGACGGCGTCAGCACCTCGAGCGTCATCGCACAGCTGCTCGTCGACACCCCACCGCCCGCCGATCGGGTCGCACCGTGAACCGCGGTCGGACGCGTCGATGACGAACCGTCCGGTCCCCGACGAGCGCCGGGTCGAACGCCAGCCGGGCGACACGTCGACGCGGTCCCGGCGCCGGTCCGTCCGGTCGTCGCGGCGTGGCCGTCCGACCTCCGAGCGCACGGTCGCCGGCCTCACGAACGTCCGCACCCGGATCGTCGGCGACTGCGAGGGCATGGCCGCGGACACCGTCGTCGGGGTCGTCCGGATCTGGCGGACCGTGCTCCGGGCCTGCCGTGGAGCATGGGAGGAGGTGTCTGCGGTGGTCACGGGCCTCGGGTGGTCCGTCGCCGCGCTGACGCTCGGGGCGTTCGTGCTGGGGTACCGCTTCCACCTCGGCGAGGTCGTGGTCGTCGGGTTCGCCGGAGCGCTGCTCGTCGTCGTCGCTGCCATCGCCCTCGTCGGCCGGTCGCGTCTCCTGATCCGCATGGAGCTGCCGAGACACCGCGTCGCCGTCGGGGAACCCGCCGGCCTGACGCTCATCGCCAGCAACCCGGGCCGGATCCCGACCGTCGCAGCGAGCGTCGAGGTGCCCGTCGGGGCCGGTCTCGTCGACGTCCCCCTCCCGAGCATCGCGCCGAAGCACGACGTCGTCCGCGAGGTCCCGGTCCCGACCGAGCGCCGCGGGGTGCTCGACGTCGGACCGGTGACGGGCGTCCGCGCGGACCCGGTGGGGCTGGTCCGGCGCGAGTTCATCTGGACGACGCGGGAGCAGGTCATCGTGCATCCCCGGACGATCGCGATCCCGTCGACCAGCACGGGACTGGTGCGCGACCTCGAGGGGCAGGCGACCCGCGACCTCTCACCATCGGACATCGCGTTCCACGCCATCCGGGAGTACCAGCCGGGCGACGACCCCAGGACGATCCACTGGAAGTCCACCGCGAAGACGGGTGCGTTCATGGTCCGCCAGTTCGAGGACACGCGTCGGTCGCACCTCGTGGTCGCACTCGGACTCGGGCGTGCGGAGTTCGCGGACGAGGACGAGTTCGAGCTCGCGGTGAGCGCAGCGGCCTCCCTCGGCGCGCGGGCCATCCGCGACGGACGAGACGTCAGCGTCGTGGTCTCGGAGCGCACGCCCGAGTTCGCGAAGCGCCCGGTCTACGCCGTGCACGCACTGGCCACCGTGACCCCGACCCGCCTGCTCGACGACTTCGCCACCGTCGGTCTCGCCGACGCATGCCTGCCGATCGCGGAGGTCGCCCGGATCGCGGGGACGGACAGCGCCGGCATCTCCGTGGCGTTCCTGGTGGTCGGCTCGACCGTGGGGCTCCCGGCGTTGCGGCTGGCGGCGACCCGGTTCCCGCTCGGCGTGGAGGTCGTCGCGGTGATCTGCGAGGCCGAGGCCACACCGCGGTTCGTCAAGGTCCCGGGCCTGACCGTCATCACGATCGGGTACCTCGACGACCTCCGTCACGCGCTGCACCGATCGGCCGTGGCATGAGCGCGGCACCGACGACCGGGCACACCACTCGTCGTTCCGAGCGCGTCGCTCGCCGGCGCGGCGTCGGCGTGTCCCGTCTCGTGGGCGGAACGCTCGCGGTCTGGTTGTTGATCGGCGTCGCGAGCGTCGCGTGGTGGCCGGTCTACCGGTCGCCGTCGATGCTCGTCGCCGGCATCACCGCGGTGGTCGTCGGGAGCGTGATCGCGCTCGGCGGGTCCGTGACGCGCCTCCCGGCCCCGTTCGTCCTGCTCGCCACCGTCGTCGGGTTCGTGGTGTTCGGAGTCCCGGTCGCCGTGCCGTCGGCGGCCGACGGCATGCTCCCGACCCCGTCGGGCGTCCTCGAGTTGTCCTCCGCCGTGGCACTCGGCTGGAAACGCCTCGTCACGATCAGCCTGCCGGTCGGCGACTACGAGTCGCTGCTCGTCCCCTACTTCGCATCGGCGCTCGTCGCGACGGTCGTGGCGGTGAGCGTCGCGACCCGGAGCCGACGGCAGGAACTGGCGAGCATCCCGGCCTTCGTCGTGTTCGCCGAGGCGATCGTCGTCGGACCGACCGCGCTCGGGTACCCCGTCGTCTCGGGCGTGGTGCTCGTCGGCCTCGCACTCGTGTGGGCGCTCACTGCGCGCCACGTCCGCCGCGCCGTCGCAGTGGCGAGCACGGTCGGCGGCCGGGTGGGGTTCGCTCGCGCGATCCTCCGGCCGGCGCTCGTCGGGACCGCGACGATCGCGGCCGCCGGCGTCGTCGCGACGAGTCTCGGTGTGCTGGCTGCGCCGCAGGGCGACCGTGAGGTTGCTCGGTCGACCGTCGTCAGGCAGTTCGATCCGCGGGACTACGTCAGCCCGCTGAGCGGCTTCCGCGCGTACGAGGAGTCCGACGAGGCGAACCGGGACCAGCTCCGGGTCAGCGGCCTGCCGGAGGACGGCTTCGTCCGGATCGCGACCCTCGACACCTACGACGGCGTCGTCTACTCGGTCGGCGGGTCGTCCGGGGCGAGCGGTTCGAGCACGTTCAGCCGGGTGCCGACCTCCGTCGACGTCGGTGACGTCCGCGGCGACCACGTCGACGTGTCCGTCCAGCTCCTCGGGTACCACGGCGTCTGGATCCCGACCGTCGGCGATCTCGAGCAGGTCTCGTTCACCGGAGCCGACGCGGCCGACGAGCGCGGCGCGTTCTACTACAACAGCAGCACGGCCACCGCTGCCGTCGTGGGCGGCGTGGGGCGCGGCACCTCCTACCGGCTGTCGGCCGTCGTCCCGGACCAGCCGACCTCCGGACAGCTCGCCGGCGCCCGGCCGGGTCCGGCGATCGTGCCCACGCCGACCCATGTGCCGGAGGCCGTCGGCGACACGGTGCAGGCCTACACGAAGGACGTCTCCGGAGCGGGCCGCAAGCTGACGACGATGATCACGGCGCTCCGCGCGGCGGGGTACGTGAGCCACGGCGTCGGAGACGAGCGCCCGAGCCGGTCCGGACACGGTGCCGACCGGATCCAGGAGCTGCTCACCGCACCGCTGATGATCGGCGACGGCGAGCAGTACGCGGTGGCGGCGGCGCTGATGGCGGAACGGATCGGGTTCCCGGCGCGGGTCGTGCTCGGGTTCGCCGGGACCGGATCGGCGACCGCGAGCAGTGCTGGCACGAGCGGCAGCGGCACCGGTGCCACCGACGACGTCGCCGCGGACACGACGACGTTCCGGGGCAGCGACATCACGGCCCGCATCGAGGTCGACACCGCGCAGTACGGCTGGGTCACGATCGACCCGAACCCGCCGGTCCGCGAGATCCCCGCCGAGCAGCAGCAGACCCCGCAGCCGGTCACCCGCCCGGAGACGGTCGTCCCGCCGCCGCCGGCCGCCGATCAGGACCGGGACACACAGAGCCCGCCGCAGGCGGACCGCAACACGCCACCCATGACGCCGCTCTGGTTGCAGATCCTGCTGGCCGCGCTGCCGTGGGCGATCGGCACCCTGGCCTTCGTCGCACTCGTGCTCCTGCCGTTCGCGGTCATCGTGGCCGTGAAACGCATCCGACGCCGCCGACGCGCGCGGGCGCCGACCGGCCGCGCGCGCGTGGTGGGCGCGTGGGACGAGTACCGGGACGTGCTCCTCGACCGAGGCGTGCCGGTCGGCACGTCCGCCACACGGCGCGAGGTCGCCCACGTGGCGCCCGGGAGCGGTGGCACCGGCCTGGCAGCGCTCGCAGACCATGCCGTGTTCGGGCCGAACGACACCGACGCGCACACGGCGGAGCGGATGTGGTCGGCGACCGATGCCGCGATCGCCGAGCTCGGCACTGGACGCACCCGGTGGGAGCGCTTCCGCAGCGCGACCTCGACCCGGTCGCTCCGCGGCCGTCGCCCGGCGTTCGGCGGCCGGACGACGGCTCGGTACGATGTCCGGAGACCGAACGAGGACGGAGGTCACCTGTGATCACTTGTGAGCACTGCGGATCACCGCTCCCGGACGGGGCGATCTTCTGCGGCGAGTGCGGCCGTGCCGTCACCGGTACCGCCGCTCGTCGCACGTCGACGCCCGGCCGGTCGGCGGCGCCGACCCCACCGCCGCTCCGGGCTCCAGGACCCCGCGGGGTCCACCGGGACCCGGCGTCCGAGGCGTGGTTGCCGGAGTCGACGCTCGACCCCGCCACCCGCGCGTGGCTCACCGGCGACCGGGCGGACGCCGGCCCGGCGTCCGCCCCCGCCGAGGGGCAGTCCGCCGACTTCCGTCCGCGCACGGCTCCGACGCACGTGCACGGCTCGGGGTCCGGGCTCGGCGACTGGACCGGTCGCGTGGTCGAGGAACCGCCCCTCGACCCCGACGCGTTCCCCACGAGCCCACCGTCCGGCGGGTCCAGCATGCAGCCGCGTCGGCAGCCCCGGCTCGGCCCCGACGTCGATCCGGCGGCCCCAGTGGACCGCACCGGTGTCGGTGCCGACACCGGTGCCCGTGGCAGTGCCGACGCCATCGCTCGTGACGGGGCTGGCGCCGCGGGTGTGGCTCCGTCCGCCGCTGAGGACACCGCGCCCGTCTGGGGTTCCTCGGCACGGCCGACCCGTGCCGAGACGAACCGAGCTGTCCCGGGCCGAGCTGCCCCGGACGGGACACCGAGCGGCTCCCAGCTCCCGTCCGCCGCGCCGGCACCCTCCTCGGCGCCCACCGCTCCGAGCTGGTGGATCGACCGTGGGCCGAGTGCGTCGACCGAGGCGACCGCGGCGGGTGCGGTCCCGGACGCGCGCGCTCGTCCCGACGCCACGGCGCCGGCCACCTCGGACGACGAGGCCTCGGTCATCCCGGCCGGTGTGGCAGGAGGCGGTGCGCGCGGTGCCGACGACGGTTCCCGGGTGTCCGACCCCGGGAGCCCGGACGCCGACGCGCCGCGTCCCGGTGACACTGCGATCGTCCCGCCACTCGTCACTCCGAACCGTGCCCCACGCACCGCCTCGCTCGTCGCACCGAGCGCGCAGGGGGCGACCTGCCATGTCTGCGGCCACCTGCTCGAGCCGGACGACATCTTCTGCGAGGAGTGCGGCGCCGTCGTGTCCGCGGTCACCGCCGCGTACACCGGACCCGTCGTGCCGCTGCCGCTCGCGCGGCCGGACTGGTCCGTGACCGACGACGACGCTGCGCTCGGCGGACCGGCGGTCGAGCCCGCCGACGGAACGGACACGGACCGGGAGCCGGACGTGGAGGCGCACGGTGCGTCCCAGGCGGACGAACCGTCCGTCCCACCCGCTCCGGGAGGCGCGACCCCCTCAGCGCGCGAACGTCTCGTCGCGTGGGCGGGCCGTCGAGCGTCCTCGGGGGATCCGCGCGCGCAGTCTGAGTCCGGCGAACCGCGCACGACGCCGGACGGGGGTGCGGCACCTGCCGCAGCTGCGGAGGATGGTGCCGGGGCTGCCCCGGCCGTCCGGCCGGTCACGGCACCGGTCCCCACGAGCGCCGAGGAACCGGACGACGTGCCGCAGGAGCGCGTGCCGCAGGACGGCGTGGAGGCGGACGGCGCGGAGTCGGACGGCGAGGACGTCGACGCGACGCGCATCGTCGCCCGAGCGCCGGATCGCACCCCGATGGTCCTGCACTTCAGCACGGGCGAGCGTGTCGGCGTCCGGGGTTCCGCGCTCGTCGGACGGCTGCCTCGCCCGACCGCGGAGGAGCACTTCGACGACCTCGTGACGATCGTCGACACCGGGAAGTCGGTGTCGAAGACGCACCTGGAACTCGGACGGGACGGCGACGACCTCTGGGTGTCCGATCGGGCATCCGGCAACGGGACGGTCGTCCGCCACGTCGACGGGTCGATCCGCCGGTGCGAGCCCGGTCGCCGGTACCGCGTGGAACGAGGGGCCCGCGTGGACATCGGCGAGCAGTTCTTCCTCGTGCAGTAGTCCGGCCGCGACTCCTCCCCAGTCCCGCACATCGGTCGTTGCTCCACAGCGCGGCTGGGCCACGTCGGTCATGGGCAGGGGAGGCGCTTCGCTGGGTGCCATGGACATCACGCACTCGTCACGGGGACGGCCGGCAGTCGCGCTTCTCGGCGGCGGCGGAGGCGGCGGCGCCGGCGTCGGCAGCGGCGGCGGCGTCGACGACGTCAGTGACGTCAGCGGCGGCGGCAGCAGCAGCATCGGCGCGGGCGGCAGCCCAGGCCAGTGGCCGAGCCCGAGCGGTACCGGCCCCATCCGGGTCCCCGTCGTGCTCGGGTACGTCGGCCCGAGCGACCTGGCACCGAGCTTCGACGACCTCGTCAGCGGGGTCCGCGCACCGCGCGCAGCACTCGGACCGGTCCTCGGGGACGCGGCGGCGGGCATCGCCGTGATCGGGGACGATCCCGTCGCCCGGGCGGTGTTCGGGGCGTTGGTGCACGACCTGGCGGAGCGGAGCAACCCGGGGGTCGAGCTGCGGGTGGTCGGCGACGACCTCGTCCTGGCGGGCCTCGCAGTCCCAGGTCGCCACGCACCCCCAGGCCCCGACGCACTGCCAGGTCCCCACGCGCGCCCGGACAGCCGCGCGGTCCCTGGTCGCCACGCGGTCCCAGTTCGCAACGACGTCCCTGGTCACCGCGAGGTCGTTGGCCACCTCGCGGTCCCGGGCCGCTGCGCGGTCCGCGGCCACCGCGCAGTCGCTCCGACGACCGTGCTCGGCCGCACGACGACCGGGGGGACGGCAGCGGCCATGTTCTGGGAACGCACCGGCGGGCCCAGACGGCCGCTCGCAGGTGTGGTGCGGCTCCGCGACCGGAGCGAGCCGACACCAGCAGGGATCGGCGTGCGCATCCGGTTCGAGCGCGGCCGGTGTCTGGTCGACGATCTCCGCGCGGCGCACCCGGCACGACAGTTCGCGCCGGGTCGCGACGCCGAGACGGCCGGCCTGCTGTTCGTCCCGGTGCTGCCGCGGCGGGCCGTGGTCGATCAGCTCCGGGCGAGTCCACTGCCGACGCGGACCCGACCGACCGGCGTGCCGCCGCCGAGCACCGTGTCCGAAGTGGCGGCGATGACCGCTCGGACCTCGTCGGCGGGGACGAACCCCGCACGGGCGAGCAGTGTCAGCGCCGTGAGCGTGCCGGCGCGCTGAGAACCGTCGAGCACCTTGACCGCGACGGCGCCCGCACCTCGCACGCCCATCACCATGACCCCCTCGGTGCCGAGCTTGGCGAGGATCCCGAGCCGCTCGATCGTCGTCGTGTTCGCGCGCCCGACGCCGTCGATCGCCCATGGGTGCGCGAGCACGGCATCGGTGAGCGCGACGCCGGCGGGGTCGTCCGGGCCGACGACGCGGGCGATCCCCTTCGCGAGTCCGTGGAGCGTCAGCGGGAACACGGGCGCGCCGCACCCGTCCGTGCCGACGACGTCGACCTGCTCGCCGGTGAACTCCTCGACGGTGCGGACGACGGCCTGCTGCATCGGATGCCCGATCTCGAGGTACGTCGACGCGTCCCACCCGTTGATCCGGCACGCGCCGAGCATGCCCGCGTGCTTGCCGGAGCAGTTCATCGCGAGCCGACGTGGACCGGGCATCCGCCGAGCGGTCTCCCGGTCGAACGGCATGTCAGGCGGGCAACCGAGGTCCTCCTCGACGTGGTCGAACCGTCCCAGCATGTGCTCGGCGATCGCCTGGTGGGCCGGGGTACCGGCGTGGCTCGCGGTGGTGAGCACGAGCTCCTCGGCCGCGAACGACGCCCCGGCACGACGGATCGCGATCGCCTGGAACGGCTTCATCGTCGAGCGGGGGTACACGCTCGCGGCGACGTCGCCCACGGCGTCGACCACGCGGCCATCCGCGTCCACGACGACCCCGGCACCGATGTGGCGGCTCTCGTCGAACCCGGAACGTTCGACGACCGCCAACTCGACCGAGCCGTCTGCCGTGAGCGGGTGACGATCGGTGCGGACGGCGTCGGTTCCGGTCATGATGGGAGTGTATCGACGACCAGGAGGCCCCCATGTTCGACCACCACTACGAGGTCGCCGTGACCTGGACCGGGAACCGGGGGACGGGGACGAGCGGCTACCGCGACTACGACCGCGACCACGTCGTCCGTGCGGCCGGCAAGCACGACCTGCTGGGTTCGGCGGACCCGGTCTTCCGCGGCGACCGCGCCCGGTGGAACCCCGAGGAGCTCCTCGTCGCCGCACTCGCCCAGTGCCACATGATGAGCTACCTCTACGTCGCGACCGAGCAGGGCTTCACGGTGGTGGACTACGAGGACCGCGCGATCGGCGAGCTCGAGGTGGACCCCGACCACAGCGGCCGGATGACCGGCGTGGTGCTCCACCCGGTCGTGACGATCCTCGAGACGGACCGGGCCGCGGACGCGATGGCGGCCCACGCCGAGGCGAACCGCCTGTGCTTCATCGCCGCCTCGATGGCGTTCCCGGTCCACCACACGCCCGACATCCGGGTCGCCGCGACCGCCGTCTCCGACTGACGGCACCCTGGCCGACGCACCGCGATCGGCCGGCGTCCGCACGCGTACAGCAGATGCATGGGCGACGTGCGGCGGAACGTGCGGCAGACTGTCACGCGTCCCTCGGTCGCCATCGTGACGGTCCGCCGCCGCGAGCGGACCGTGCGCACGTCATCGATCCGAAGGCCCCCGTGAACCGTCTGCGTCTCCTCCCGTTCCTGCTCGTCCCGTCGGTCGTCCTCGGCCTCGCCGCGTGTTCGGGCTCCGGTTCCGGGGACGCCTCGACCTCGCCGAGCGCCAGCGCGACCACCGCGGCGTGCCCCAGCTCCGGCTCGTCCTCGAAGGCGATCAAGGTCACGGGCGACTTCGGCGGCACGACCGCCCCGACCGTGACCTTCAAGAAGGGCCTGTCGTCGAGCACGGTCCAGTCCACCGAGACCGTGAAGGGATCCGGCAAGGGGCTCGCCGACGGCGACTTCGTCAAGGTCTCGTACTCGGTGTACCAGGGCTCGACGGCGCAGAAGCTCGGTTCGGTCGGGTTCGACTCCGGGAACCCGCAGGTCCTCTCCGTGGGCGGGACGGGCTTCGGCAATGCCCTCGGGTGCGCCAAGGTCGGGTCGCGTCTCGCGATCATCGGCCCGAGCAAGTCCCTCGGTTTCCAGACGACCGGGCAGATCGTCGTGGTCGCGGACATCATCGAGACCGTCGCGACGCACTCCACGGGGACGCCGCAGAAGCAGGACCCGTCCCTGCCGACGGTCAAGGACAAGGCCAGTGGCGAGCCGCAGATCACGATCGGCAGTGCCGCGGCGCCGACGAAGACCACCACCGAGGTGCTGAAGCAGGGTGACGGCGACACCATCGCGAAGGGCGACAGCGCGCTCGTGCAGTACACCGGCGTCGTGTTCTCGACCGGCAAGGTGTTCGACTCCAGCTGGTCGAAGGGCCAGCCGACGACGTTCACCGTCGCCGACGGTCAGCTCATCGCCGGGTTCGTCACCGGACTCGTCGGCCAGAAGGTCGGCTCGCAGGTCCTCATCGTGATCCCGGCGGCGGACGGCTACGGCGCGAACCCCCCGGAGGGCTCGAACATCCCGAAGAACGCCGACCTCGTGTTCGTCGTCGACATCCTCGCCAAGGGCTGAGCATGACCGCCACCCGGTCGGCCAGGACGTCCGAGCGTCGGCGGGACGTCGTGGTGCTCGGGAGCACCGGCTCGATCGGGACGCAGGCACTCGACGTCGTCGCCCGGAACCCGGACCGGTTCCGGGTCGTCGGGTTGACCGCGGGCCGCAACCGGGACCTCGTCGCCGCGCAGGCCGAACGCTTCGGGGTCGCCGACGTCGCGCTCGGCGCGGCCGAGTCGGAGCGCCTCGTCCGGTCCGTCGCGGCCGACGTCGTCCTGAACGGGATCACCGGATCGGTCGGACTCGGCCCGACCCTCGCCGCACTCGAGACCGGCGCGTCGCTCGCCCTCGCGAACAAGGAGAGCCTCATCGTCGGGGGTCCGCTCGTGCAGCGGGCCGCGGCACCCGGGCAGATCGTCCCCGTGGACAGCGAGCACTCCGCGATCGCACAGGCCCTCCGCGCCGGCCGACACCACGATGGCGCCCGACACCCCGACGGCGCCCGGCATCACGACGGCGCCCGACACCCCGACGGCGCCCGGGACGACACCGGCACCGAGGTCCGTCGCCTCGTCCTCACGGCCTCCGGCGGTCCGTTCCGCGGCCGGACGCGCGCCGAGCTGGAGCACGTCACCCCGGCGGAGGCCCTGGCGCACCCGACCTGGGACATGGGACTCGTCGTCACCACGAACTCGGCGACGCTCGTCAACAAGGGTCTCGAGGTGATCGAGGCGCACCTGCTGTTCGACGTACCCTACGACCGCATCGACGTCACCGTCCACGCGCAGTCCATCGTGCACTCGATGGTCGAGTTCGTGGACGGCTCGACCATCGCCCAGGCATCGCCGCCCGACATGCGCCTGCCGATCGCGCTCGGCCTCGGCTGGCCCGACCGCGTGCCGGGCATCGGGGTCCCGCTCGACTGGACCCGGGCGAGCACGTGGACGTTCGAGCCCCTCGACGAGGACGCGTTCGGCGCGGTGCGGCTCGCGAAGGAGGTCGGCGAGCAGGGCGGCACCTTCCCGGCGGTGTTCAACGCTGCCAACGAACAGGCCGTCGCCGCGTTCCACGCCGGCGCGATCGGGTTCCTCGACATCGTCGACACCGTGGAGCGGGTCGTCGCTGAGCACGCGGCGGGGGAGCTGTCCCTGCCCGGCGTCCTCGCTGCCGAGTCCTGGGCACGGCAGACCGCGGACCGTCACCTCGCCCGCTGACAGGATCCGAGCCTCCCGGCCGTTCAGGAACCGCTCGGTTCCCGGAAGGGTCGTGTCCCGTACGATCTCCGGGTGACCCCGGAATCCGTGTTGCTCTTCGTCCTCGGCGTCGTCGTGTTCATCGTCGGCCTCCTGGTCTCGATCGGACTCCACGAACTCGGCCACCTGACCTTCGCGAAGCTGTTCGGCGTCAAGGTGACGCAGTACTCGCTCGGGTTCGGCAAGGCGATCTGGTCGTTCACGCGCGGCGACACCGAGTACGGCATCCGCCCGATCCTCCTCGGCGGGTACATCTCGATGGTCGGCATGCTCGCACCGCGGCCGTCCGGCAAGCCCTCCCCGATCACGAACACCGGGTTCTACAGCGCGATGGTGCAGGATGCCCGGCAGGTCAGCGCCGAGCAGATCGCGGAACAGGGCGACGAGCGCGCGTTCTACCGACTCACGCCCTGGAAACGCATCGTCGTGATGGCCGCCGGCCCGGTCGTGAACCTCGTCATCGGCATCGTCGTGTTCGGCGTGCTCCTCTGCGGCTTCGGTGCCTACACGACATCGATCGCGGCGACGTCCGCGTGCGTGCTCCCGACGTCGTCGACGGACACGTGCACGCCGGGCGACGCGGTGTCCCCGGCGAAGCGCGCGGGCCTGGAGCCCGGCGACGTCGTCCTCGCCGCGAACGGCCGGTCGAAGCTGACGAGTGCTTCGCTGACGACGCTGTTCCAGGAGTCGGCGGGCAGACCGGTCGACCTGACGATCCTCCGCGCCGGCACCGAGCGACACGTCGACGTGACGCCGACGCTGGCGACCCGCGACGTGTTGCAGGCCGACGGGACGGTCGTGAAGAACGCGGACGGCTCGACGAAGACCGAGCAGGTCGGCGTGGTCGGCGTCTCGATCGGCGCGTCCCTCGTCCGGCAGTCACCGGCGGCCGTGCTCCCGGCGGTGTGGCAGCAGACCGAGGCGTCGGCGTCCCTCATCATCAACCTGCCGCAGCGACTCGTCGCGGTGTGGAACGCGGCGTTCGGCACCCAGGCGCGGGCCGCGAACAGCCCGGTCAGCGTCGTCGGCGTCGGTCGCGCGATCGGGACGGTGGCGTCCGAGAGCGGCGTCCCGGTGATCGACAAGATCTACACGATCCTCTCGCTCCTCGGCGCCCTGAACATCGGCCTGTTCGTGCTCAACATGGTGCCGCTCCTGCCGCTCGACGGCGGACACATCGTTGGGGCACTGTGGGAGGCGGTCAAGCGCAACACGGCGAAGCTCTCCGGGCGGGCGGATCCCGGCCCGATCGACCTCGCCAAGCTCATGCCACTCACTTTCGGCGTCGTGATCCTCCTCGGCGGCATGAGCCTGTTGCTCATCTACGCCGACATCGTGCGTCCGGTGAGCGTCTTCGGCTGACGCGGCGCCCGGGCGCGTCCGGCGCTACGCTTCCGGGATGAGCGAGCGCACTGCGGAACGCAGCGGGACCGGCATCGAACTGACCGGGATCGACACGATCGCCGAAGCGGACCGGAAGGGCAGCCCGCGGCAGCTGTTCTGGCCGTGGTTCGCCGCGAACGTGTCGGTCCTCGGCCTCAGCTACGGCTCGTTCGTGTTCGGGTTCGGCATCTCGTTCTGGCAGGCGACCATCGTCTCCGTCATCGGCGTCGTGTTCTCGTTCCTCCTCTGCGGGGTGGTCGCGATCGCCGGCAAGCGCGGGTCCGCGCCGACGATGGTCCTCAGTCGTGCGGCCTTCGGTGTCCGCGGGAACCGGCTGCCGTCGTTCCTCAGCTGGATCCTCACCGTCGGGTGGGAGACCGCACTGGCGTCGCTCGCCGTGCTCGCGACCTCGACGGTGTTCACCGAGCTCGGGTGGGACGGCGGGGTCCTCACGAAGGTCGTCGCGCTCGTCGTGGTGGCTGCGCTCGTGGTCGGGGCGGGTGTGGCAGGGTTCGACGTCATCATGCGGATGCAGGCCTGGATCACCGTCATCACCGGCGTGCTGACCGTCGTGTACGTCGTGCTGGCGGCGCCGCACATCGACCTCACCCGCGTCATGGCACTGCCGCCCGGGAGTGCTCAGAACGTCATCGGCGCACTCGTCTTCGTGATGACCGCGTTCGGACTCGGCTGGGTGAACGCGGCGGCGGACTACTCGCGCTACCTCCCGCGCTCGGCGGCGACCCGCGGCGTCGTGGGCTGGACGACCTTCGGCGGTGCACTCGCACCGGTCGTGCTGATCGTCGTGGGGCTGCTCATCGCCGGGTCCTCGCCAGGACTGAGCAAGGCGATCGGCGCGGACCCGATCGGCGCGCTCACGACGATCCTCCCGGTGTGGTTCCTCGTGCCGTTCGCGGTCGTCGCGATCCTCGGACTGGTCGGTGGGGCGACGCTCGACATCTACTCGTCCGGACTCGCGCTCCTGAGCGCCGGCGTCCGCATCCCGCGGCCCGTCGCCGCGGGGGTCGACGGGGTGGTCATGGTGGCGGGTGCGATCGCGGTGGTGTTCGCCGCGCCGAACTTCATCTTCCCGTTCCAGGCGTTCCTGGTCACGCTCGGCGTGCCGGTCGCCGCGTGGTGCGGGGTGTTCCTCGCGGACGTCCTGCTCCGTCGCCGGGCCTACGCCGAGGGGGAGCTGCACGACGCCACGGGCCGGTACGGGGACGTCCGCTGGGGTGCGGTCGGACTGGTGGTCCTCGGGACGGCGCTCGGGTGGGGGCTCGTCACGAACACCTACGGCGTGCCGTCGTGGCTCAACTGGCAGGGGTACCTGCTCGGCCCGTTCGGGCTCGGAGGTCGCGCCGGTGGCTGGGCCTTCGCGAACCTCGGCGTCCTCGTCGCGCTCGTCGTCGGATTCGTCGGGACGCTGCTGTCCACCCGCGGTGCCGTCCGGGCCCAGGAGGCGCTCCCGGTGACCGAGTCGATCGCGAACGTCCCGGCGGTCGAGCTGCGCTGACCCCGGCGTGTGCGCGGGCTGCGCGTTCGTCGGTCGAGCGCGGGGGCCTCCCGTCCGGGCGCGTAGGCTGACGGACGTGCCTGCAGTCAATCTCGGTATGCCCAAGGTCCCGGAGACCCTCGCCCCGCGCCGCAAGTCGCGGCAGATCAAGGTCGGCAAGGTCCTCGTCGGCGGGGACGCACCCGTCAGCGTCCAGTCCATGACGACGACGCCGACCACGAACATCAACGCGACGCTCCAGCAGATCGCCGAGCTGACCGCCTCCGGCTGCGACATCGTGCGGGTCGCCGTGCCGAGTCAGGACGATGCGGACGCGCTGCCGATCATCGCGAAGAAGAGCCAGATCCCGGTCATCGCGGACATCCACTTCCAGCCGAAGTACGTGTTCCAGGCGATCGACGCCGGGTGCGCCGCGGTGCGCGTGAACCCGGGCAACATCCGCAAGTTCGACGATCAGGTCGGGTCGATCGCCGCCGCCGCGAAGGCCGCCGGCGTGTCCCTGCGCATCGGCGTCAACGCCGGGTCGCTCGAGCCGAGCGTCATGCAGAAGTACGGCAAGGCCACCCCGGAGGCGCTCGTCGAGTCCGCGGTGTGGGAAGCCTCCTTGTTCGAGGAGCACGACTTCCACGACTTCAAGATCTCGGTCAAGCACAACGACCCGGTGATCATGGTCAAGGCCTACCGGCTGCTCGCCGAGCGGGGCGACTGGCCGCTGCACCTCGGCGTGACCGAGGCCGGGCCGGAGTTCCAGGGCACGATCAAGAGCGCCACCGCCTTCGGCATCCTGCTCGGCGAGGGCATCGGCGACACCATCCGCGTGTCCCTGTCCGCACCCCCGGCGCAGGAGGTCAAGGTCGGCCTCCAGATCCTGCAGTCGCTGAACCTCCGGGAGCGCAAGCTCGAGATCGTCTCCTGCCCGAGCTGCGGGCGCGCGCAGGTCGACGTCTACCAGCTCGCGAACGACGTCACCGCGGGGCTCGAAGGCATGACCGTCCCGCTCCGCGTCGCCGTGATGGGCTGCGTCGTGAACGGTCCGGGGGAGGCCCGGGAGGCCGACCTCGGGGTCGCGTCCGGGAACGGCAAGGGGCAGATCTTCGTCAGGGGCGAGGTCGTCAAGACGGTGCCGGAGTCCGAGATCGTCGCGACGCTGATCGCCGAGGCGAACCGGCTCGCCGACGAAATGCCCCCCGGCGAGGTGGGCACCCCCGAGGTCGTCACCGCCTAGTGCGCCGATCCGGCGGAGCCCGGCACGCGCCGGCCGCCGCGCCGGCCACCGGTAGGCTGCTTCCGTGGTCACACGGCTCTCTCACCTCTTCCTCCGCACGCTCCGCGACGACCCGGCCGAGGCCGAGGTCCGGAGCCACAAGCTGCTCGTCCGCGCGGGCTACATCCGGCGCCAGGCTCCCGGCATCTACGCTTGGCTGCCGCTCGGCCTGCGGGTCAAGGCGCGGATCGAGCAGATCGTCCGCGACGGCATGGTCGCCGCCGGCGCCCAGGAGGTCCACTTCCCGGCGCTGCTGCCGCGCGAACCCTACGAGGCAACGAACCGCTGGACCGAGTACGGCGACGGCATCTTCCGCCTCAAGGACCGGAAGGACGCCGACTACCTCCTCGCCCCGACGCACGAGGAGATGTTCGCGCTGCTCGTGAAGGACCTGTACGGCTCCTACAAGGACCTGCCCGTCACGCTCTTCCAGATCCAGGACAAGTACCGCGACGAGGCCCGTCCCCGCGCCGGGCTCCTGCGCGGACGGGAGTTCACGATGAAGGACGCGTACTCGTTCGACATCGACGACGCCGGTCTCGACCGCAACTACCAGGTGATGCGGGACGCCTACGAGCAGATCTTCACGCGCCTCGGGCTCGACTACGTCATCGTCCAGGCCGACGCCGGCGCGATGGGTGGCAGCCGCAGCGAGGAGTTCCTGCACCCGATCGAGGTCGGCGAGGACACCTTCGTCCGGAGCGCCGGCGGGTACGCGGCGAACGTCGAGGCCTACGTGACCCCGGCGTCCGATCCCGTGCCCATCGACGGCCAGCCCGAGCCCGTGCTCCTCCCGAGGTCCGACACCCCGACGATCGACTCGCTGGTGCAGCACGCGAACGCCGCCGCGCCGCGACCGACCGGGGAGTGGACCGCGGCGGACACGCTGAAGAACGTCGTCCTCGCGCTCACCCACCTGGACGGCACGCGCGAGGTCGTCGTCGTGGGCCTGCCCGGCGACCGCGACGTCGACCTCAAGCGCGCCGAGGTCGCGTTCGCCCCGGCCGAGGTGGAGCCCGCGGGCGACGCCGACTTCGGCCGGAACAAGGGCCTCGTCAAGGGCTACATCGGCCCGCAGGTGCTCGGGTCCGACAGCGCGACCGGCCTCCGGTACCTCGTCGACCCCCGTGTCGCCGACGGCACCGCGTGGATCACCGGCGCGAACGAGCCGGGCCAGCACGTGTCCGGACTCGTCGCCGGCCGCGACTTCACCGCCGACGGCGTGGCCGACGTGTCCGACGTCCGAGCGGGCGACCCCGCACCCGACGGCTCGGGCCCGCTCGAGACCGCCCGCGGCATGGAGATCGGCCACGTGTTCCAGCTCGGTCGCAAGTACGCCGAGGCGCTCGGGCTCAAGGTGCAGGACGAGAACGGCAAGCTCGCCACGGTGACGATGGGGTCGTACGGCATCGGCATCACGCGCATCATGGCGATCATCGCCGAGGCGCACAACGACGACCGAGGGCTGATCTGGCCGGCGAACGTCGCCCCGTTCGACGTGCACGTCGTCGCCACCGGCAACGACCAAACGGCGTTCGAGGTCGCGGCGGGCATCGTCGCCGACCTCGAGGGTGCCGGGTACGACGTCGTGTACGACGACCGGCCGAAGGTCTCGCCCGGCGTCAAGTTCGGCGACGCCGAGCTGATCGGCGTGCCGGTGGTCGTCGTGGCGGGCCGGAACGCCGGCGACGGTGTCGTCGAACTCTGGGACCGGGCCGCGGGTGCGCGCCGTGAGCTCCCGGTCGCGGAGGTGCTCGAGGCGGTCCGCGCGATCTGACCGGGTCGCGGTCGCGAACGCGACCCAGGGACGGACGGGAGGGACGGTGCCAGCAGGCGCCGTCCCTCCCGTCTGTCTGTCCTGCAGTCCGGCAGCCTGCGGTACGATCGTCTGCAGCCTGCGCGCGGTCACCGAGCGTGCGGGTCACTTCATCTGAACACCGGAGGTCCCCTCGATGCAGATCGATCTCGCCGTACTGCGGCTCATGGAGCGTGAGCGGGAGATCCCGTTCGACGAACTCGTCACGATCATCGAGCAGGCGATCCTCACCGCCTACCAGAAGCACACCACCGAGCACGGTGACGACGTCGACCCGCAGGCGCGCGTCGAACTCGACCGCAAGTCCGGCCAGGTCTCGGTGTTCGTCCCGGAGCGCGACGACGACGGCGCCGTGGTCGGCGAGGCGGTCGACTCGCCGAGCGACTTCGGTCGCATCGCCGCGTTCGCAGCCAAGCAGGTCATCAACCAGCGCCTCCGCGACATCGGCGACGAGAAAGTGCTCGGCGAGTTCCGTGGGAAAGAGGGCGACATCGTCGCCGGCGTCATCCAGCAGGGTCCGAACCCGCGCATGGTCCTCGTCGACCTCGGCACGGTCGAGGCGATCCTGCCGCCCGAGGAGCAGGTACCGGGTGAGTCGTACGACCACGGGTCCCGCATCCGCGTCTACGTCACGAGCGTCGGCAAGGGGAACAAGGGCCCGCAGATCACCGTGTCGCGCACCCACCCGGGGCTGGTCCGCAAGCTCTTCGCCCTCGAGGTCCCGGAGATCGCGTCCGGGGTCGTCGAGATCGTGTCGCTCGCTCGCGAAGCCGGACACCGCACCAAGATCGCCGTGAAGGCGAACGAACCGGGCGTCAACGCCAAAGGCGCGTGCATCGGCGAGCTCGGCGCCCGGGTCCGCGCCGTCACGAACGAGCTCGGCGCCGAGAAGATCGACATCGTCGACTGGTCGCCGGACCTCGCGACCTTCGTCGGGAGTGCGCTCTCGCCCGCCAAGGTGAGCTCGTCGTTCGTCATCGACCAGTCGACGAAGGCCGTCCGCGCCCTCGTGCCCGACTACCAGCTGTCGCTCGCGATCGGGAAAGAGGGCCAGAACGCCCGGCTCGCGGCCAAGCTCACCGGCGCGCGGATCGACATCCAGCCCGACTCCATCCTCGAGGGCGAGTAGCGGATCGGAGCCGGTCACACCCCGGGCATGCGTCCGAGGCGCGCCGGGATCGCGGTCGTCGGAAGGTGGGAGTAGAGTGGTCCCCGTCAGAACGTGCATCGGCAGTCGTCGTCGCGCACCCCGATCCTCCCTCCTCCGTGTCGTCGCCCGTGGCGACCAGGTCGTGCCGGATCCGAAGGCAGTCATGCCGGGCCGGGGGGCGTGGCTCACTCCGACGGTCGATGCCTACGAGACGGCCGTCTCCCGCAGGGCTTTCCGCCGTGCGCTGCGGCTCGATCGCGAACCGGACACGTCGGCGGTCCGGGAGCACATCCGTGCACTCGACCCGTCCGACACGACAGAACAGGCTGAACGGCTTATGGACAACTGATGAGCGGCTCGAAATGAGACCCATCACCCAATGAGCTCCTCCCTTCTCGGGCGGAGCTCGAGAAGGAGAACTGTGGCGAAACCACGCGTACACGAGATCGCTAGCGAGCTCGGCGTCGACAGCAAGACCGCAATGGAGAAGCTCAAGGAGCTCGGCGAGTTCGTCAAGGGCCCGTCCTCGAGCATCGAGCCTCCCGTCGCACGGAAGCTCCGTGCGGCACTCGAAGCCACCGGCGCCAAGCCGGCCGGTTCCCCGGCAGCGTCCACGACCAAGGCCTCCGCGCCCCGGTCGACGACGCCCCGCCCCGCAGCACCGCGTCCGGCCGCTCCCGCGCCGGCCGCTCCGGTCGAGGCACCGGAGGCAGCAGCCCCCGCCGAGTCCGTCGACGACGCCCCGCGCCCGGCAGCCCCGCTGTCCGTCGCCGAGCGCCAGGCCCAGGCCGAGGCCGCACGCAAGGCGGCCGCCGACGCCAAGGCCGCCGAGTCCTCCGCCGTCCCGCAGGACAGCGCCGACACGACGGACGCCGTCAAGCCGGGCACCAGCACCAAGCCCACGGCGGCGGCGAAGCCGGGCGGACCCAAGCCGTCCTCGGCACGTCCGGGCAACAACCCGTACTCCTCCAGCCAGGGCATGGGCTCCCGCCCGCCGCGTCCGGGCAACAACCCGTTCTCGCAGAACCAGGGCATGCCGCGTCCCGGCGGAACGTCCGGCGGTGCCGGTGGCATCCCGCGCCCCCAGCCCCCGCGTCCCGGCGCACCCCGTCCGGGAGCTCCGCGTCCGGGCGGCCCCGGGCAGGGTGCTCGTCCGAACGGCTTCGGTCAGCGTCCCGGCGGCCCCGGCGGCCGTGGTGGCCAGGCCGGCGGCTTCCAGCGTCCCGGTGGCGGTGCTCCCGGTGCCGCTGGCGGCTTCCAGCGTCCGGGCTTCGGTCCGGCACGTCCGGCCGGTGGCGGCGGTCGTGGCCGTGGGCCCGGTGGTGGCACCGCCGGTGCGTTCGGCCGTGGCGGCGGCAAGAGCCGTGCCCGCAAGTCGAAGCGGACGAAGCGCGCCGAGTACGAGATGCGGCAGGCTCCGTCGATCGGCGGCGTGCAGGTCCCTCGTGGCGACGGCGACACCGTGGTGCGTCTGCGCCGCGGTGCCTCGATCTCGGACTTCGCGGACAAGATCGACGCCCTGCCCGGCAACCTCGTGACCGTGCTGTTCCACCTCGGTGAGATGGCCACGGCGACCGAGTCCCTGGACGAGGCGACCTTCGAGGTCCTCGGCGAGGAGCTCGGCTACCGGATCCAGATCGTGTCCCCGGAGGACGAGGACAAGGAGCTCCTCGAGGGCTTCTCGATCGACCTCGACCAGGAGCTCGAGGACGAGGACGAGTCGCTCCTCCAGGTGCGCCCGCCGGTCGTCACCGTCATGGGCCACGTCGACCACGGGAAGACCCGACTCCTCGACGCGATCCGCAACGCGAACGTCGTCGCGGGGGAGGCCGGTGGCATCACCCAGCACATCGGTGCCTACCAGGTGGTCACCGAGCACGAGGGCATCGAGCGTCCGATCACCTTCATCGACACCCCGGGCCACGAGGCGTTCACCGCCATGCGTGCCCGCGGTGCCCAGGTGACGGACATCGCGATCCTCGTGGTCGCCGCCGACGACGGCATCATGCCGCAGACGGTCGAGGCCCTGAACCACGCGCAGGCCGCAGGCGTGCCGATCGTGGTCGCGGTGAACAAGATCGACAAGGAAGGCGCGAACCCGGCGAAGGTCCGCCAGCAGCTCACCGAGTACAACCTGGTGGCCGAGGAGTACGGCGGCGACGTCATGTTCGTCGACGTCTCCGCGCGGAACAACACGAACATCGACGGACTCCTCGAGGCCGTCCTGCTCACCGCGGACGCCGGGCTCGACCTGCGCGCGAACCCCGACAAGGACGCCCGCGGCATCGCGATCGAGGCGCGTCTCGACAAGGGCCGCGGTGCGGTCGCGACGGTGCTCATCCAGTCCGGCACGCTGCACGTCGGCGACGCGATCGTCGCCGGCACGGCGTACGGCCGCGTCCGGGCGATGATGGACGAGAACGGCGAGCCCGTGCTCGCTGCGACGCCGTCGCGTCCGGTCCAGGTCCAGGGTCTGTCGTCGGTGCCCCGCGCCGGTGACACGTTCCTCGTCACGGAGGAGGACCGCACTGCCCGGCAGATCGCCGAGAAGCGCGAAGCCGTCGAGCGCAACGCCCAGCTGGCCAAGGCCCGCAAGCGCATCTCGCTCGAGGACTTCACCCGTGCGCTCGAAGAGGGCAAGGTCGACGCGCTCAACCTCATCATCAAGGGTGACGTCTCCGGTGCCGTCGAGGCACTCGAGGAGTCGCTGCTCAAGATCGAGGTCGACGACAGCGTGCAGCTCCGGATCATCCACCGCGGTGTCGGTGCGGTCACGGAGTCGGACGTCAACCTGGCCACGGTCGACAACGCGATCATCATCGGGTTCAACGTCCGTCCGGACACGAAGGCCCGCGAGCGCGCTGCCCGAGAAGGCGTGGACATCCGCTTCTACTCGGTCATCTACTCGGCACTCGAGGACATCGAGCAGTCCCTCAAGGGCATGCTCAAGCCCGAGTACGAGGAGGTCCAGTCCGGTGTCGCCGAGATCCGCGAGGTGTTCCGCTCCTCGAAGGTCGGCAACATCGCCGGTGTCATCGTCCGCTCCGGCACGATCACGCGCAATGCCAAGGCGCGCGTCATCCGTGACGGCGTGGTCCTCGCCGACGGGCTCGCGATCGAGTCGCTGCGTCGGTTCAAGGACGACGTGACGGAGGTCCGTACGGACTTCGAGGCCGGTATCGGTCTCGGCAAGTTCAACGACATCCAGATCGGCGACGAGATCGAGACCATCGAGATGGTCGAGAAGCCGCGCGACTGATGCACGGCACTCCGGGGCTCCGCACGCGATGACGTCGTGCGGGGCCCCGCCCCCGTTCCTCGGGCGTGGTGCCCGTCCGGCACCGCCCCACTCCGTTCGACTCCAGGAGGACCCATGGCCGACCCGCAGCGCGCTCGCAAGATGGCGGACCGCATCCAGCAGATCATCGCCAGGCGGCTCGACAAGGGCATCCGCGACCCGAGGCTCGGGTTCGTGACCATCACCGACGTCCAGGTGACGGGCGACCTCCAGCACGCCTCGGTGTTCTACACCGTGTACGGCACCGAGGAGGAGCGCCAGGACAGTGCCGCGGCGCTCAAGTCCGCGACCGGCATGCTCCGGAGCGAGGTCGGCAAGAACATCACCGCTCGACTGACGCCGTCGCTCGAGTTCTTCCTCGACGCCGTGCCGGAGAACGCCGCGCACATCGAGGCGCTCCTCAACGAGGCGAAGTCCCGTGACGCGTCGAACCACGCCCTGGCGTCGAGCGCGGAGTACGCCGGCGATGCCGATCCGTACCGGCGCGACGAGGACGAGGACGAGGATGCGGACGCGGCCGAGTCCGAGGGCGAGGCACCGTCGGTCGCCTGAGCCGTCAGTGGCCCGGGAGCGTGTACCCGGCGCGGTCGTCGCCGGTCGCGAGTCCGTCGCGGACGAGTGACCCGAGCGCCCGGTCTCGCTGCACCGCGTCCGGCCAGACCATCGCGATCTCGTCGAAGGTCACCGGGACGTCGCTCGCCCGCAGTTCGGCCATGATGAGTCCGCGGACCTGCCGGTCGCTGCCCGCGAACGCTGCCTGACGCGGAGCCCGCGGCCCGTCGTGCGCCGGGTACCCGGCGGCTCGCCACGCGCACCGATCGGCGATCGGGCAGGCGTCGCAGGCCGGCGCCCTGGCGACGCAGACCAGGGCGCCGAGCTCCATCGCGGCTGCGTTCGTCGCCGCCGCGTCCGCGAGGTCCTCCGGCAGCACCGACGCCATCAGTGGGAGGTCGCGCTTGGCCGAGGCCGGACCCGCTTCGCCCTGGCCGAGCACGGCGCGCGCGAGGACCCGTCGGACGTTGACGTCGACCACCGGGTGACGGAGGCCGTAGGCGAACACCGCGACGGCGCGCGCCGTGTAGTCGCCGATCCCGGGGAGCGCGAGCAGGTCGTCGACGTCGGAGGGCACCTCGCCGCCGTGCCGTTCGACGATCGCCGTCGCAGCGGCGTGCAGTGCGAGCGCGCGTCGCGGGTACCCGAGACGGTCCCACGCGCGGACGGCCTCGGACGGCGGGTCGGCGGCGAGTGCGGCAGGGGTCGGCCAGCGGGTGAGCCACTGCTCGAGTCGCGGGATCACCCGAGCCACCTGGGTCTGCTGCAGCATGACCTCACTGACGAGGGTGCCCCAGGCCGGGAATCCCGGCCGCCGCCACGGCAGGTCGCGGCCCTCCGCCCGGAACCAGGCGACGAGCGGCGTGGCGATGTCGGGGAGGTCCGCGTCCGCCGTCGGGTCGGCAGGCATCGGACGGGAGGCACGGGCAGGGTCCACCAGGAGAGCCTACGGTGGACCCATGGCACGCTGGGCACCCGAGGAGACCGACACGATGGCAGCGCTCGCGACCGAGGTCGCGGCGAACCAGGGCACGGCGCGGACCGTGATCGCGGTGGACGGGCAGCCCGGCGTCGACCTCGAACGGATCGCGGACGGTCTCGTCCGGGCGTTCGGGGCCGATGGCGTCCCGGCCCTCCGCGCCGCGACGACCGCGACCGACCCGGACACGATCCGCGCCGAACTGGTCGATCCGTTCCGGACCACGGGCACGGCGGCCGGCGTGCTCGTCGTCACGGGCGAGAAGCTGCTCGCCGAGCGGCTGCGTCCGCTCTGGCGGTGGTCGCTGTGGGCGGAGCGTGACCCCGAGCTGCAGGTGACGGACGACCAGGCCTTCGCGGACTACCTCCGGCGTGACGACCCGAAGGCGCACGCCTCCGCGGTCCTCGACGTCGCCGATCCGGACCATCCGCGCCGGAACTGGAACGACGCCTGCTGACCGAGGCGGCTGCTAACCTGCTGCGGTGCTCGATCCGGCAGCCCCCAGTGGCATCATCCTCGTCGACAAGCCGCAGGGCATCTCGAGCCACCGTGCCGTGTCGATCGCGCGGCGTCGGTTCGGGACCCGGAAGATCGGGCACGCCGGTACACTGGACCCGATGGCGACGGGCCTCCTGCTGCTCGGCATCGGACCGTCGACCCGGTTGCTCACCCACCTCGTCGGACTCGACAAGACGTACACGGCCACGATGCGGCTCGGCGTGACGACGGACTCCGACGACGCCGATGGCACCCCCACCGCGTGGCCAGGAGTGCTGCCGGACGCCGTGTCCGCCGACGCCCTGGACGCAGCGGTCGGTGCGCAGCGTGGTCCGATCGACCAGGTCCCGAGCACCGTCAGCGCCATCAAGGTGGACGGCCGCCGGGCGTACGCGCTGGCCCGGAGCGGTGAGACGGTCGTGCTTCGACCGCGGCGTGTCACGGTCACCCGCTTCGACGTCCTCGGTCGCCGCGCGATGACCGCCCACGTCGACGGGTCGAGCATCCCCGTGCTCGACGTCGACGTCGTGGTGTCCTGCACCTCCGGCACCTACGTCCGCGCCCTCGCCCGGGACGTCGGCGCCGCCCTCGGCACGGGTGCGCACCTCACTGCGCTCCGTCGTACCGCCGTCGGTCCGTTCGCGGTGGACGACGCCGTCGACCTCGAGGACGACTCGGTGGACGTCGTCGCCGCGGCACTCCAGCCGAGCGACGTCGCGCGCCGGCTGTTCCCCACCGTGGTGCTCGACGCTCCGGCGGCGAAGGACCTGACCGACGGCAAACGGGTGGCCGTCGAGCTCCCGGACACCGACGGCCCGGTGGCGGCCATCGCGTCCCGGTCGGACCGGCTCGTGGGACTCGTCGCCGTGCGTCGCGGACAGCTCCGGGTCATCACGAACTTCCCGGCCCCGCAGGCGGAGGTCCCTCGGTGATCGACTGGTTCACCTGGGTCCAGGTCGGGTTCGCGGTCGTCGCGGGCGTGTTCGCGGTCGTGGTCGGTCTCATCGGCTGGAAGCCGAACGACTACACGGTCGGGTCGCTCGTCCTCATCGAGTTGCTCCTCCTCGCGCAGGGCGTCGTCGCCCTCGTCCAGCCCGCCGTCGGGAACCCGCCGTCCGGCAGTGCGCTGACGTTCGGTGTGTACGCGGTCTCGGTGCTCCTCGTCCCGCCGGCGACCGTCGTCTGGGCGCTCGTGGACCGCTCGCGGTGGTCGACGGTCGTCCTCGGCGCGGGAGCCCTCACGGTCGCGGTGATGGTGTACCGGATGCAGGAGATCTGGTTCGCCCACTGACGTCGTCCGTCGCCGGTCGCGCGCTCCTCGCCGGACGCGGGAGGGGCCTCCCGGTCTGTAGAATCGGGACAATGGCGACCAAGTCCTCCCGCGCGACCGGCATCGGTCGTGTCCTCATCGCCGTCTACGGCATCCTCGCGCTAGCAGCGACGGGGCGGAGCGTCGTCCAGATCATCGAGAAGTTCTCCCACGCGCCGTTCGCCTACACGCTGAGTGCCGTCTCCGCGGTGGTGTACATCGTCGCGATGATCGCCCTCATCGTCCCGGGCCGTGCGTGGTACCGCGTGGCGTGGGTCACGATCAGCTTCGAGATGGTCGGCGTCCTCGTCATCGGGTCCCTGTCGCTGTTCGACCACGGGCTGTTCCCCGACGACACCGTCTGGTCCGGGTTCGGGGCCGGGTACTACTGGGTGCCGCTGGTCCTGCCGATCGCCGGCCTCTGGTGGCTGCTCCGGTTCCACCGCACGGCGGCGCTGTCCACGGGCTCCCACGGCACTGCCGCCAGCGCTGCCACGGCCGGGACGCCGGCCGACGGCGCCGGGTCCGCCGGTCCGGACGCCGCGGCTCCGGCGCAGGTCACAGGGGAGTAGGCGTGGAGTACTACGAGGACCTCCTCGACGTTCCCCGGGGCTTCGGGCCGAGTGCGGTCACGATCGGCAAGTTCGACGGCGTGCACGTCGGACACCGCGCCGTGATCGGTCGTCTCGAACGCGCCGCAGCCGAGCACCATCTCGTCCCGACCGTCGTCACCTTCGACCGTCACCCCCTCACCGTCATCGACCCGTCCCACGTCCCGCCCGCCCTGACGAGCGTCACCCAACGCCGCGAGCTGCTCCGGGACGCCGGCGTCGAGGCCACCCTGCTCCTGCGGTTCGACGAGCAGCTGCAGGGTCTCGCTGCCGAGGAGTTCGTCCGCCGCGTGCTCGTCGAGACGCTCGCCGCGCGGCTGCTGTTCGTCGGGAGCGACTTCCGGTTCGGGGCGAAGGGACTGGGCGACGTCGAGTTGCTCCGCCGGATGGGGGAGCAGCACGGGTTCGAGGTCCGACTCATCGACGACGTCGACCTCGTCGACGACGTCCGACCCGCAGGTGAGCGCCGCGTGTCGAGCACATGGATCCGGGAGCTGCTCTCCGACGGACGGGTCGCCGAGGCTGCACGTCTCCTCGGTCGGGAGCATGCCGTCCGCGGCACGGTCGTGCACGGGAAGGAACGCGGGCGGGCGATGAACTACCCCACCGCGAACCTGGACCCGGCGCCGGAGGGGTTCGTCCCTGCGGACGGCGTCTACGCAGCACGGGTGCTCCACGAGGGAACGCTCTACCCGGCCGCCGTCTCGGTCGGCAACAACCCGACGTTCGAGGGCGTCCCGGCGAAGCAGATCGAGGCGCATCTGCTCGACGTCGACATCGACCTGTACGGGGACACCATCTCGGTCCTGTTCACGGCGTGGGTCCGCGGCATGGTGGCGTTCGGGTCGATGGCCGAGCTCGCTGCGCAGATGCAGCAGGACGATCGCGACATCCGGATGGTGCTCGGCGTCACACAGCGCTGACCCGCAGGACACTGACCCGCAGGACACTGACCCGCAGGACTCTGACCCGCCGGACACCGACCCGCGGCAAACGGACGGACGGGGCACGGACGGACGGGACACGGACCCGCGGGACATGTGACGGACGGGAGGTCCGGTACCAGCTGGCACCGGACCTCCCGTCTGTCCGTCCCCCGGACCCTCGCGCGCAGGTCAGGACCAGAGCGGGTCAGGACCCGTGCGGGTCAGGACCCGAGCGCGTCAGGACCCGAGCGCGTCCAACCAGATGCGGCGGGCGTCGAGCGCCTCGCGGGCGTCCTTGATCTTGCGGGCGTCACCGGTCGCCTCCGCGGCGGCGAGCTCGGCCTCGAGCTTGCCGATGGCGTCCTCGAGCTGACTCGCCAGCCCGGTCGCCCGGGCCTTGCGCTCGGGGTCGGACTGCTTCCAGTGGTCGTCCTCCATGCTGCGGACGTGGCTCTCGACCGCGCGGAGACGGTCTTCGATCCGGCGGACCGCGTCGCGGGGGACCTTGCCGATCTCGTCCCACCGGCGCTGGATGTCGGTGAGCGTCTTGCGGGCCGCGACACGGTCGGTCAGCTGCAACAGCGGCTCGGCCTCGGTAAGCAGGGACTCCTTCGCGACGAGGTTCGCGGAGAACTCCTCGTTCTCGACCGCGACTTCCTGGTGCTTCTGCGCGAAGAGGGTGTCACCGGCGGCCTTGAACTTGGCCCACAGTGCGTCGTCGTAGCGCTTGCCGGCGCGACCGGCGTGTTTCCAGTCGTCGAGGAGCTGGCGGTACGCCGTGATGCCGTCCGCACCGTTCGGCGCGAGCGCCTCGGCCCGGTCGACGAGCTCCTGTTTGCGGGTCCGGGCGTCACGGTGCTGCGAATCGAGCTCGGCGTAGAACGCGCGCCGGTGCTGGTCGACCGTCGAGCGCGCGGTGCGGAACCGTTTCCAGAGGTCGTTGGCGTCGTTCTTGGGGATGCGCGGGCCGTCGTGCTGGTGCGCCTGCCACCGGGCGAAGACGTCGTCGAGCTGCGCGGTGATCTGTTTCCACTGCGCGCGGGCGGGGTCCACCGCGGCGAGGGCCTCGGCCTCTTCGACCAGGGCCAGCCGGTGAGCGAGGGCTTCGGCGAGGGCTTCCTCCGCCTTGGCGGCCTGTTCCCGACTGAGCGAACCGACCTGCTCGCCGAGCACGGCGACCCGGTCCTCGAGGGACTTGATGTCGCCCACCACGTTCGCGTCTGCCAGTGTCGCCTGCAGGTGCTCGACGGTCCGACCGATGTCGGTGGCCGACGCTCCCCGCTGGGCGCGCTGCTCGGCGATCCGCACCTGGCCTTCGAGGTCCGCGAACTTGCGGGAGTAGTACGCCAGGGCTTCTGCGGCACTCGCGTCCGGGTACTCGCCCACGGCGCGCTCGGACTCGCCGTAGCGGACGTAGACCGTCCCGGTCTCGTCCACCCGCCCCCAGGTCGTTGCTTCGTCAGTTCCCACAGGTCTCGCCTCGATCGTGGTCGTGCTCACCGACGTCGCCGTCGGCCGGTCAGGACGCAAGCCTATTGCACCGGCCGAGCGGTGCGACGACCGCTTGTGGAGAACTCCGTCACTTCTTCTCGGCGATGGTCGCGCCGGTGATCGTCGTCGGGACCTTCGGCTCGCCCGTACCGTCGTCCCCGGCCGCGGCGATGCCCTTCGACGTGATCGTCCGCTCGAGGTCCGCCAGCCCGCTCGTCACCTTGCCGACGACGGTGTACCCGCCGGTCGAGCCGTCGAGCGTGGTGTCGCCGTAGACGATGAAGAACTGGGTCGTCTGCGAGTACGGCGAGGAGCCGCGGGCGATCGCGATGGTGCCGGCGGGGTAGGAGCCGTCCGACGGGACGTTCTCGAGCGGGCCGTACTGGAACCCGGCGTCGCCCGTGCCGTCGCCGTTCGCCGAGCCGCACTGCAGGAACTTCGCGCCCTCGGACACGGACAGGCGGTGGCAGTTCGTGCCGTCGTAGAACGACTTGCGGATGAGGTCGATCTCGACGCTCGTGGCCTGGGGTGCCTTCGCGCCGTCGAGCTCGATGCCGAGCGTGACGACCTTGTTCAGTGTCAGGGTGCCGTCCCAAGTGGCGTTGTCGGCGATGGACTTGCTCGGGACGTCGCCGGTGTCCGCGTCCGTCGCGGTCGGGCTCGGCGTGCTGGACGGGGTCGCTCCCGCGGACGCCGACGCGGACGCCGATGCGGCGGGGGTGCTCTGGCTGGCGTGGACGAGCTGCGACCCGGTGGCGAGCCCGGCGACGACGACCAGGACGCCCGCGGCCACGATGTTGTCCCGGACGCGACGCTTGCGCCGACGGTCGTGCAGTCCCTGGCGGGCCTGGTAGAGCCGGAGGCGTTCGCGCGCTTCGCGGGCCTGCCGGGCCTGGTTCTTCGGTGCCACGTGTCGATCTGCCTCTCGTGCGACGGTCCCTGCGGCATGGTAGTGGAACGCGCATGCGGGTGGTGTCGGCGGCGGCGAATACAGTGGCCGACATGGCAGCGGGTCGATCGAGGGAGCAGCAGGCACCCACGAGTGGGTCCGCCAGGGGCCTCGCCACCGGGTCCGTACCGCTCGCCGTGCGGATGCGGCCCACCGGGCTCGACGAGATCGCGGGGCAGGGGCATCTCCTCGGCCGTGGATCGCCGTTGGTCTCGCTCGCGACCGGCGACGCCGAACGGCCGGGCGGTGTGTCCGTGATCCTCTGGGGTCCGCCCGGTACCGGCAAGACCACCATCGCGCAGGCGATCGCCCGGTCGTCGGGGCGGGAGTTCGTCGAGCTCAGCGCGGTCACGGCCGGGGTCAAGGACGTCCGTGAGGTCATGGAGCGCGCCCTGGCCCACCGCGACCTCTACGGTTCCACGACCGTCCTTTTCCTCGACGAGATCCACCGTTTCAGCAAGGCCCAGCAGGATGCGCTCCTGCCGGGGGTCGAGAACGGCTGGGTGATCCTGATCGCCGCGACGACCGAGAACCCGTCGTTCTCGGTCATCTCGCCGCTGCTCTCCCGGTCCCTGCTGCTGACGCTGAAGCCGCTCACCGACGACGACCTCGGGCTGCTCGTCGACCGAGCGGTGGAGGACCAGCGCGGCCTCGGTGGTTCGGTGGTCCTCGGGGACGAAGCCCGCGCCGTCCTCATCAGGCTCGCCTCCGGTGACGCACGGCGGGCGCTGACCGCGCTCGAGGCCGCCGCCCAGTCCGCGGCGGCCGCGCAGGACGACGACGACGACACCGTCCCGGTGATCACGGCGGAGACGATCGCCGTCGCCGTCGACCGCGCCCTGCTCCGCTACGACCGGCAGGGCGACGAGCACTACGACGTCATCAGCGCCTTCATCAAGTCCGTGCGGGGGAGCGACGTCGACGCTTCCCTGCACTACCTCGCCCGGATGATCGAGGCCGGCGAAGACCCGCGGTTCATCGCCAGGCGCATCATCATCTCGGCGTCCGAGGACATCGGGATGGCCGACCCGCAGGCGCTCCCGATCGCCGTCGCCGCCGCCCAGGCCGTGCAGCTGATCGGGATGCCCGAGGGGCGGATCCCGCTGGCCGAGGCGGTGGTGTACCTCGCGACCGCGCCGAAGTCGAACGCGTCCTACAACGGCATCGACGCCGCGATCGCCGACGTCCGGGCTGGGCGGATGGGTGTGGTGCCGAACCACCTGCGCGACGCCCATTACCCGGGTGCCAAGCGGCTCGGCCACGGCAAGGGCTACGTCTACTCGCACGACGCCGACCACGGGGTGGCGCGGCAGCAGTACCTCCCCGAAGCACTGGACGGGACCGAGTACTACTCGCCGACCGCGAACGGCAACGAACGCGAGGTCGGCCCGCGGCTCGAACGTCTCCGACGGATCATCCGCGGGGAGTAGTCAGCCGGCCCCGCGCGTTCGTGGCCGTTCGGGTCCAGCGCGATCCGTGCCTCCAGACCGGCGGCGGTCGTGCGTCCGGGACTCGACGCGGGGTCTCCGTGGGTCCGGTGTGGGTCCGGTGTGGGTCCGCCCGCCGGGAGGTCGCATCATGCGCCGACATGGAGCGACATCGCCCGGCTTTCCGGCATCGCCCCGGCTTTCCGACGTCGTTCTGGCGCCGTGATGTCGCTCGATGCATGCGCATGGGGCGTCTCGGTACGGGGCGACATCCCCGCCTCGCTAAGGCGTCGTGCTCAGGGGACGGTGTCGCTCGATGCGTCCGCACAGGATGCGTGAGCATGGGGCGACATTCCCGCCTTGCTAGGACGTCGTGCTCACGAGGACGGTGTCGCTCGATGCGTGGGCATGAGGCGACATTCCCGCCCGGTTGCGACGTCGCTTTCGCGCAGTGGTGTCCCTCGATGCGTCCGCACAGGATGCATGGGCATGGGGCGACATTCCCGCCCGATTGCGACGTCGTTTTCCGGCAACGATGTCGCTTGATGCGTGTGCATGGGCCGACCACACGCGCACGCACGCCGACCGCCACCGGGTTCCCCGACGCCCCGCGATTCCTGCTATCGTTGACGGGCCTACGACCAGGTCCTCACGCGCGGCTGCTGTTGAAGACTCGTGTCAGAGGTTCGGACTGTAGCCGTCCGATCCCACAGGCTCATCCCTCTGAATTCCTTCGTGGTGCTCGCGACGCGAGCGTCCCTGGTCCCCGTGTGCGCACGGTGGCGGGCCACGATCCGTTCATTCAGTACAGAAAAGGACCCTGTGTCTACCAAGTCACGTTCACGCAGCAAGACCCGCCTCTCGCGCGCGCTCGGCATCCCGCTGACGCCGAAGGCGGCCCGCTACCTCGAGAAGCGCCCCTACGGCCCCGGCGAGCACGGTCGTACCCGCCGCAAGCAGGACAGCGACTACGCCGTCCGTCTCCGTGAGAAGCAGCGTCTGCGCGCCCAGTACGGCATCCGCGAGAAGCAGCTGCGGATCGTCTTCGAAGAGGCCCGCAAGGCCAAGGGCCTGACCGGTGAGAACCTGGTCGAGCTCCTCGAGGAGCGTCTCGACGCCCTCGTGCTCCGTGCCGGGTTCGCCCGCACCACGGCGCAGGCTCGCCAGATGGTCGTGCACCGTCACATCCTCGTCGACGGCAAGCTCGTCGACCGCCCGTCCTTCCGCGTCAAGGAGGGCCAGATGATCCACGTCAAGGCCCGTTCCGAGTCGATGGAGCCGTTCCAGGTCGCCGCCGCCGGTGGTCACGTGGACATCCTGCCGAAGGTCCCGGGATACCTCGAGGTCGAGATCGACAAGCTCCAGGCCCGCCTCGTGCGCCGCCCGAAGCGCGCCGAGGTCCCCGTGACCTGTGAAGTCCAGCTCGTCGTCGAGTACTACGCGGCTCGCTGAGTCCCGTTCGCCCGAAGGCGGTCCACCTCTCCGGTGGGCCGCCTTCGGTCGTTCCTGGCCGCGTCCCGGACGGACGGGAGGCCCGGATCACCACCTGTGGACGGCTACCGATGGGCGCGTGGTGCTGGCGGTAGGCTTGTCGGGCGTGCACGGGGGTCGTGCGCCAGAGGGAGAGGCTCCGCGTGAAACCAGTGTTCTTCGTCGCTGTCGGCGTCGTCATCGGAGCCCTCGTCGCCTCCCGGGTCACGGCCACGACGGGCGGGCGGCGGTTCCTCGTCGAGCTCGACACCCGGACGAAGGCCTTCCGGAGCGCGATCCTCGACGGCTACCGGTCGCGCGAGGCGGAGCTCCGGGCCCGCCCGGACCCCGACGCCTGACCCCGACGCCTGACCACGGCGCACCATACGAGCACCCGCACCCGCCCGACCACCGCGCACCCGCACGACCACCCGCACGCGCACCACACCCACTCCTGAACAGGGAAGCACCATGCAGACCGCTGAGATCCGCCGCCGCTGGCTCGAGTTCTTCGGGAACCGCGGCCACACCGTCGTCCCGTCCGCGTCGCTCGTCTCGGACGACCCGTCGCTGCTGTTCACCGTCGCCGGGATGGTGCCGTTCATCCCGTACCTGACCGGTCTGGTCCCCGCGCCGTACCCGCGCGCGACGAGCGTGCAGAAGGTCATCCGCACGAACGACATCGAGGAAGTCGGGCGCACTCCCCGCCACGGCACGTTCTTCCAGATGAACGGGAACTTCTCCTTCGGCGACTACTTCAAGGAGCAGGCGATCACGTACGCGTGGGAGCTGCTCACCACGAGCGAAGCCGACGGCGGTCTCGGCTTCGACCGAGCGGACCTCTGGGTCACCGTGTACGAGGACGACGACGAGGCGATCGCCCTGTGGAAGCAGATCGCCGGACTGCCCGACGAGCGCATCCAGCGGCTCGGCAAGGACTCCAACTACTGGTCGACCGGTCAGCCCGGCCCGGCGGGACCCTGCTCGGAGATCTTCTTCGACCGCGGACCGGCGTACGGGATCGACGGCGGGCCGGTGACCGACGACGACCGCTACGTCGAGATCTGGAACCTCGTGTTCATGCAGTACCAGATCGAGAACGTCCGCTCCAAGGTCGACTTCGACATCGTCGGGGAGCTGCCGAACAAGAACATCGACACCGGCATGGGACTGGAGCGCGTCGCGTTCCTCAAGCAGGGCGTCGACAACATGTACGAGATCGACCAGGTCCGCCCGGTCCTCGACCTCGCTGCGGAGCTCTCCGGCAAGGCGTACGGCGCCGTGCACGAGGACGACGTCCGGATGCGCGTCATCGCCGATCACGTGCGGAGCGCCCTGATGCTCATCTCCGACGGCGTCAGCCCGTCGAACGAGGGTCGTGGGTACATCCTCCGTCGGCTGCTGCGACGGACGGTCCGCTCGATGCGGCTCCTCGGCGTCGAACGACCGACGTTCCCGGAGCTGTTCCCGGCGTCCCGTGACGCCATGAAGGCCGCCTACCCGGAGGTCGAGACCGACTTCGCGCGGATCTCCCGGATCGCCTACGCCGAGGAGGAGACATTCCTCCGCACGCTCGCGCAGGGCACCACGATCCTCGACGTCGCGGTCGAGCGCGCGAAGGACGACGGCGGCACACCGATCGGCGGCGACACCGCGTTCCTGCTGCACGACACGTTCGGGTTCCCCATCGACCTCACGCTGGAGATGGCCGAGGAGGCCGGCCTGCACGTCGACCGCGCGGCGTTCGACACGCTCATGGCCGACCAGCGCTCCCGAGCCAAGGCCGACGCCAAGAACAAGAAGCGCGCCATCGCCGACCTCAGCGTCTACAGCGCGTTCCGTGCGGTCGGCGAGACGGTGTTCACCGGCTACGACACCCTCGACACCGAGTCGACGGTGCTCGGCATCATCGTGGACGGCGTCAGCGTCGACCGGGCGGTGGTGGGCGACATCGCCGAGGTCATCCTGACCGAGACCTCGCTGTACGCCGAGTCCGGTGGCCAGGACGCGGACCAGGGCTCGATCATCGGCAACGGGTTCGACCTCGAGGTCCTCGACGTCCAGAAGCCCGTGCCGAACCTGTTCGCGCACACGGTCCAGGTGCGTTCCGGCGAGGTCTCGGTCGGTGCCGCGGCGACGACCGTCGTCGACCCGGACTACCGCCGCGGAGCCACCCAGGCCCACTCCGCGACGCACCTGGTGAACGCCGCGCTCCGCGAGATCCTCGGCCCGGAGGCACTGCAGGCCGGCTCGTACAACAAGGCCGGCTACATGCGCCTCGACTTCTCCTGGAGCCAGCCGATCTCGGTCGACACGCGCTCGGAGATCGAGGACGTCGTGAACACCGCCATCCGCTCGGACCTGCAGGTCGACACGCGCGTGCTCCCCATCGACGAGGCCCGCGCGCTCGGTGCCCAGGCGCTGTTCGGCGAGAAGTACGGTTCGACGGTCCGGATGGTCGACATCGGCGGCCCGTGGTCCCGCGAGCTCTGCGGTGGCATCCACGTCGCGTCGAGCGCGCAGGTCGGGCTGGTGAACCTCGTCGGCGAAGGCAGTGTCGGTTCGACGAACCGCCGCGTCGAGGCCCTCGTCGGCATCGAGGGCTTCCGGGACCTCGCGACGGAGCGGACGATCCTGTCGCAGCTCTCGAGCACGCTGAAGGCGCCGCGCGAGGACGTCCCGGCACGGGTGGCCACGCTCCTGTCCGACCTCAATGCAGCAGAGAAGCGCATCGCCGAGTACGAATCGGCGACCTTGCAGCAGCGCATCCCGGCGCTGGTCAAGAGTGCCGGCACCGTCGGCTCGACGACCGTCGTCGCCGAGTCGGTGTCCGGTGTCCAGTCCTCGGACGACCTGCGGAGCCTCGCGACGGGCGTCCGTGCTCAGCTCGGCGACGGTGCGGCGGTCGTGGTGCTCGGCGCCGTCGTGAACGACAAGCCGGTCGTCCTCGTCGTCACGAACGACGCCGCTCGGCGTGCCGGCATCCAGGCGGGTCCGCTCGCCAAGGAGGCCGCCGGCATCCTCGGCGGCGGCGGTGGCGGCAAGCCGGATCTCGCGCAGGGTGGCGGGACCGACGTCGCGGCGCTCCCGGCGGCGCTCCGGGCGGTCACCGCTCGGGTCGCCGGCTGAACGCGCCGATGGCCGACCGACCGACGGTGTCCGACGTCCCGGATGCGCCGCGCGTCCGGCCCGGGCGTCGGCTCGGCGTCGACGTCGGTCGCGCCCGGATCGGTGTCGCGGTGTGCGATCGGGAAGGCCTCCTGGCGACTCCGGTGGAGACCGTGGCTCGTGACGACGACCGCGACGTCCCGCGCATCCTCGAGATCGCAGCCGAGTACGACGTCCTCGAGATCGTCGTCGGGCTGCCGATCTCGTTGTCCGGCAACGACACCCCGTCGACACAGGACGCTCGGGACTTCGCGGCCCGGATTGCGGAACACGTGCCGGTGCGGATGGTCGACGAGCGACTCTCGACGGTCTCGGCGCAGCGTGGCATGCGACAGGCGGGCCGGAACACCAAGCAGTCCCGGTCCGTGATCGACCAGGCCGCCGCTGTTATCATTCTGCAACATGCGCTCGACCGAGAGCGTGCGGGAGGCGGACCACCCGGGTCGGCGCTCCCGTAGAACCCGAGAGACTTCGAGGACCGTTGGCAGACGAGCTGGACTGGCACGACATCATCGCGCCCGGCAACGACGCCGCCAAGTCCGACCCCGCGCGCGGGCGTCGGGCAGCGGACGTGCCGCCTCCCACAGACCCCCGATCCAGCGCAGACCCCCGGACGAGCGCCGCCCCCCGGACGAGCACCGACTCCGGGACGAGCAGCGACCCCCGGACGAGCACCGACTCCCGGACCGACACGGACGCCAGATCGGTGCCGTCGCACCCGACGCCGGCGGACGCGCATGTCGGGTCGGGTTCCGGAGATCGCCCGCGCACCAGACGGGAGGCCCGTGCCGCGGCCGCCACGGACGGCACCACAGGCCGCCCAGCGCGTTCCGGCGGCCGGCTCGGTCGTGCCCCTGCCGTGCTGCAAGGCGCGATGGACGCGGAGCACGTCGAGCTGCACGAACTCGTCCCGGGTGCGGGTACGGGTGCTGGTGCGGCGTCGGCCGACGGTGTCGCCGCTGCCCCCGGAGGCACGGGCGGCAGCGGCAGCGGCTCCGGGACCGGTGGTCCCGGGGGCGACGGCCCCGGCGGGTCGGGCGGTCCCGGTGACGGAGGCGGGGGCCGTGGCGGGCGTGGCCGAGCCTCCAGACCGCCCCGGGAGCCGCGCCGCAAGCGCTCCCGTGGCGCGCTCGTCGCCGGCATCGTCATCGTCGCGGTGGTCCTCGCCGGGGGCGCGGGCGCGGCGGTCTTCGTGACACCGAAGGTGCAGGCCGTCGTGGCGAAGCTCACCGGGCACCAGGCGCCCGAGGACTACACCGGGTCCGGACACGGCACGGCGACGATCACGATCAAGGAGGGCGACATCGGTTCCGACGTCGCGAAGACCCTCCAGCGCGACGACGTGGTGAAGAGCTCCCAGGTGTTCTACAAGCTCCTGCTGGCGAGCCCGGACGTCCAGTTCCAGCCCGGGTCGTACCAACTGCGGAAGCAGATGAGCGCGAAGGACGCCCTGTCGGCGCTCCAGGACAGCAAGAACAAGGTGACCGCGTCCATCCTCGTCCAGGAGGGCGCGGTGCTGAAGGACGTCGAGGCCTCGCTCGTGGCGAAGGCGGGCCTGTCGCAGGCCGACGTGCAGGCAGCGGCGAGCGACGTCGGCGCGTACGGGCTGCCCGCCGGGGTCACGAGCCTCGAAGGCTACCTGTTCCCCGCGACGTACCCGGTGAACCCGTCGTGGACCGCGAAGCAGTACTTCCAGTACATGGTGACGACGATGTACGGCAAGCTCGACGCCGCCGGGGTCCCGGTCGACCAGCGCGCGCACATCGTCACCTTCGCGTCGCTGATCCAGAAGGAGGCCGGTCTCGCCGCGGACTACCCCAAGGTCGCGCGGGTGTTCCAGAACCGCATCGACCAGAACATGCCACTGCAGTCCGACGCCACCGTCGCCTACGGCACCGGACACACCGACCGGGTGACCACCACCGACGCCGAGCGCGCCGACGCGTCCGACCCGTACAACACGTACCAGCACCTCGGCCTGCCGCCCGGACCGATCTCGAACCCGGGGACCATCGCGATCGACGCCGCGATGCACCCGGCCGACGGCTCGTGGCTGTACTTCGTCACGGTGAACCTCGACACGGGGGAGACGACGTTCTCCGACACCTACGCCGAGCACCAGGTGGCGGTGAAGCAGTTCCAGGCCTGGCTCCGGGCGCACCCCGAGTACCAGTGAGGTCGGTGCATCCCGGCGCTGTGGGAGGATGGACCCATGCTTCATTGGTTGACCGCAGGTGAGTCCCACGGCCCCGAACTGATCGCCGTGCTCGAGGGTCTCCCCGCCGGCGTCCCGGTGTCGTACGACCAGGTCCGCGCGGACCTCGCGCGCCGGAAGCTCGGGTACGGGCGCGGCTCCCGGATGAAGTTCGAGCAGGACGAACTGCACCTCTCCGGTGGTGTCCGGCACGGGTTCTCCCTCGGCAGTCCGATCGCGATCCGCGTGGGGAACACCGAGTGGCCGAAGTGGGTCGAGGTGATGAGCCCGGAACCCGTCGAGGAGACCACCGACATGTCGCGTGGCCGCTCGGCACCCCTCACCCGTCCGCGCCCAGGGCACGCAGACCTCGTCGGCATGCAGAAGTACGGCTTCGACGAGTCCCGGCCGATCCTCGAGCGTGCGTCGGCTCGCGAGACGGCGGCCCGCGTCGCGCTCGGTGCGGTCGCCAAGTCGTTCCTCGCCGAGCTCGGCATCCGCTCGGTCAGCCACACCTTGCAGGTCGGCACGGTCCGGGTCCCGGACGACGCCGCCCTGCCGATGCCGGACGACGTCGACCGTCTCGACGACGACCAGCTCCGGTGCTTCGACTCCACCACGAGCGAGCGGATGGTCGTCGAGGTCGAGTCCGCGAAGAAGGACGGCGACACGCTCGGCGGCGTCGTCGAGGTCCTGTTCTACGGCGTCCCACCGGGGCTCGGTTCGCACGTGCACTGGGACCGCCGGCTCGACGCTCGGCTCGCCGCCGCCGTCATGGGCATCCAGGCCATCAAGGGCGTCGAGGTCGGGGACGGCTTCGCCACGGCCGGACGCCGGGGGTCCGCGGCGCACGACGAGCTGTACCGCGAGGACGGCGAGATCACGCGGACGACCGACCGTGCCGGCGGCACCGAGGGTGGGATGTCGACGGGGACGGTGCTCCGCGTCCGCGCCGGCATGAAGCCGATCGCGACGATCCCGCATGCGCTCCACACCATCGACGTCGCGACGGGCGAGGACGCTGCGGCGCACCACCAGCGCTCGGACGTGTGCGCCGTGCCCGCCGCCGGCGTGGTGGCGGAGGCCATGGTCGCCCTCGTGCTCGCGGACGCGGTGCTCGAGAAGTTCGGCGGCGACAACGTCGTGGAGACCAAGCGCAACATGGACGCCTACCTCGCGTCGATCCCGGCGACGCTGCAGACGCGTCGTGCGGCATCGACCGCGGCTCCGGCGTCCCACACGTCCGCCTGGTGAGCACCACCCCGACCTCGGTGTCCGGCACGGCCGACAGCCCCGCCGTGGTGATCATCGGGCCGATGGGTGCGGGCAAGTCCAGCGTCGGCCGGAGGGTCGCCAAGGCGCTCGGTGTCCCCTTCACGGACACGGACCGGACGATCGTCCGGTCGCACGGACCGATCGACGCGATCTTCTCGACGCGCGGCGAGCCCGCGTTCCGCACACTCGAGGCCGCCGCCGTCGCCGATGCGCTGCACGTCGGCGGGGTCGTCGCGGTCGGCGGGGGTGCCGTCATGCACCCGGACACCCGTGCCGCGATGGCCGGCAGCCGTGTCGTGCTGCTCACCGTCTCACCCGAGGCCGTCGCCGAACGGATCGCGGGCACCGACCGGCCGCTGCTCGCGTCCGGTGGCCTCGATACCTGGACGACGATCGCGGACGAACGCGCCGCGACCTACGCGTCGCTCGCGCACGTCGTCGTGGACACGTCACGTCGGCCGATGTCGCACGTCGTCGACGACGTCGTCACCTGGGTCCGTCGCGGCCAGGACGCGCCGTCCGCGGGATCCGCCCACCCCGACCACCCACTGGAGGAACCGTGAACACCGTCGAGATGCCACCCGGGACGACCGAGATCCTCGTCGGCGGTCTGCGCTCCGGCGGCCCCGACGGGTACACGGTGTCGGTCGGACATGGTCTGCTCGGTGCCGTCCCGGCAGTGCTCGGACGCACCGTCGCCAAGGTGCTCATCGTCCACGCCGGGCCGATGGGTGCCCGGGCCGAGGCGCTCCGCGACGATCTCGGAGCGGCCGGCTACCAGGCGCTCATCGCCGAGGTCCCGGATGCCGAGGCCGGCAAGCGGGTCGAGGTCGCGGCGTTCTGCTGGCAGATCATGGGGCAGGCCGACTTCACGAGGACCGACGCGGTGATCGGGCTCGGTGGCGGCGCGGTGACCGACCTCGCCGGGTTCGTGGCCGCGACGTGGCTCCGGGGCGTCGCGGTGGTGCAGATCCCCACGAGCGTGCTCGGCATGGTCGACGCGAGTGTCGGCGGCAAGACCGGCATCAACACGAACGAGGGCAAGAACCTCGTCGGTGCGTTCCACGCTCCGGCCGCGGTCATCGTCGACCTCGACCTGGCGACCACACTGCCGAGGAACGAGATCCTCACGGGGTTCGCCGAGATCGTGAAGGCCGGGTTCATCGCCGTGCCCGAGATCCTCGACATCGTCGAGGCGGACGTCGACCGCGCGACCGATCCGACGTCGCCGGAGTTCCGCCGGGTCGTCGAGCTGGCGATCGACCTCAAGGCGCGGGTCGTGTCCGAGGACTTCACCGAACAGGGCACCCGCGAGATCCTCAACTACGGGCACACACTCGGTCACGCGATCGAGCACGCAGAGCGGTACCAGTGGCGGCACGGCGCCGCGGTCGCCGTCGGCATGGTGTTCGCGGCAGAGCTCGCGCGTCTCACGGGGCATCTCGACGACGCGACCGCCGACCGGCACCGGACGATCCTCGACTCGCTGTCGCTGCCGACGAGCTACCCCCTCGGCCGGTGGCAGGGGCTGCTCGCCACCATGCGTCGGGACAAGAAGGCCCGCGCCGGCATGCTCCGGTTCATCATCCTCGACGCGGTGGGCAAACCCGTCGTGCTCGAAGGACCGGAGGACGCGATGCTGTTCACTGCCTACCAGGAGGTCGGCGCGTAGCCTTCGATCGCCGCGCCCCGGGAGGTCACTTCCAGCGGAGCCGGTCCCGCATCCGCCGCCGCCACCAGCGCAGCCGCAGCGAGATCGTGATGGGCTCGCCCGCCCAGACCCGATGTGCCTCCTCCTCGGTCCGGCCGAGGGACCGGAGCGCGCCGAGGTAGGTGATGTGGAGTTGTCGTCGGACGGACTCGCTGTACTTGAACTGCTCGGTCATCGGCGTGCGTCCCCTCCCGGCGGCTCATCGCTCCGCGTCTCCATCAGCCCCCGCCACGATCGCCGCCCACGCGGCGACCGCCTGTGGATGGTGCGTCGGACCGCCGATCTGGGCAGGAGGAGCCGTCCGCTACACTCGTCCGAGGCGTTCGGCGCATCGCGGGAGCGCCGCCGGGCCCGGGGCAGGACCCCGATCGAGCCGCACCGCCCGGACACCACGGCGGCGCACGACACACACCACACGAAACGGAACACAGCGCATGGCGAGCACCACGGACATCAAGAACGGCGCAGTCCTCAACATGGACGGCGGCCTCTGGTCGGTCATCGACTTCCAGCACGTCAAGCCGGGCAAGGGCGGCGCGTTCGTCCGGACCAAGATGAAGAACGTCGTGTCCGGCAAGGTCGTCGACCGCACGTTCAACGCCGGCGCCAAGCTCGAGTTCGCGACCGTCGACCGCCGTGACTTCCAGTACCTGTACACCGACGGCGACCTCTACGTGTTCATGGACAACGACACCTACGACCAGGTGAGCATCCCCGCCGAGATCGTCGGCGACGCCAAGAACTTCATGCTCGAGTCGTCGATGGCGACGATCGCGATGAACGAGGGCAACCCGCTCTACGTCGAGCTCCCGGCGAGCGTCGTGCTCGAGGTCACGTACACCGAGCCTGGCCTGCAGGGCGACCGCTCGACGGGTGGCACGAAGCCCGCGACCGTCGAGACCGGACACCAGATCCAGGTCCCGCTGTTCCTCGAGACGGGTGCCAAGGTCAAGGTCGACACCCGCACGGGCGACTACCTCAGCCGGGTCAACGAGTGAGTGCTCGCTCCAAGGCGCGGAAGCGTGCCCTCGACATGCTCTACGTCGCCGAGGTTCGTGAGCTCCCGATCGGCGAGGTGCTGAGCACCGAGACCGTCCGGCACCTCGACAACCCGGAGCGGGCATCGAGCTGGGACTATGCCCGGCAGATCGTCACGGGTGTCGCCGACTGGAAACCGGACATCGACAAGATCATCGTCGACCACGCCCAGGGCTGGTCCATCGCCCGGATGCCGGTCATCGACCGCTGCATCCTGCGAGCCGGCGTGTGGGAGATCCGGTTCAACGACGAGGTCCCGAACCCGGTCGCGATCGCCGAGGCGGTCGAGCTCGCGCAGTCCCTGTCGACGGCCGAGTCCGCCGGGTTCGTGAACGGTGTCCTCGGTGCGATCGCCGGTGAGTCCCGGACGAGTACGCGGGGTGTCGCGCCTGCGGACGCGGCGGACCTCGTGGTCTCCGAGGACGACGAAGCCCGGTAGGGTTGTCACCGACATCAGCATCCTTTAAATCCGTCCTGTGAGGCGGGGAAGGAGTCCGGAGTGGGCAGCAGGACGGTCCTCCGACAACCCGACATCGCGCGGGCACTGACGCGCATCGCACACGAGATCCTCGAATCCGCCTCCGGCGCCTCGGACCTCGTGGTCCTCGGCATCCCGACGCGGGGTGCGGTCCTCGCGGAGCGGCTCGGCGACGTGCTCGCCGCCATCGAACCGGACGACTTCGGCCCAGCATCGTCCCGGGTCGGCGTCCTCGACGTCACGCTGCACCGCGACGACCTCGCGGACGGCACGGCCCGGCCCCCGGCGCGGACCGTGATCCCGCCGATCGGCGTCGACGGCAAGGTGGTCGTCCTCGTCGACGACGTCCTCTTCTCCGGCCGGACGGTCCGCGCCGCGCTCGACGCGATCCAGGACATCGGCCGGCCTCGCGCCGTGCGCCTCGCGGTGCTCGTCGACCGCGGGCACCGCGAGCTCCCGATCCGCGCCGACCACGTCGGCAAGAACCTGCCGACCGCCCTCGCGGAACGCATCTCGCTGCACCTCGTCGAGACCGACGGCATGGACGAGGTCGTCATCGAGGACGGTGTCTGATGCCGGACCTGCACACCGTCCGGCGGGACACCCGTCCCGCGCGCGGCGAGCGACCGGCCGTCCGGACCCCGGGCCGGGAGGCCACCGCATGACGACCACACACCTCATCCGCGGCGCACAGCTCGTCGACGGCACCCGGGCGGACGTCCTCGTCGTGGGGGACGTGATCACCGCGGTCGGGACCGGGCTCGAGCGGAGCGGCGCGACCGTGGTCGACGCCGACGGCCTCATCGCGCTGCCGGGTCTCGTCGACCTCCACACGCACCTCCGGGAACCCGGGCACGAGGAGTCCGAGACGGTCCTGAGCGGTACCCGCGCGGCTGCTGCCGGCGGGTTCACCGCGGTGAACGCGATGGCGAACTCGTCGCCGGTCGCCGACACCGCTCGCGTCGTCGAGCAGGTCCAGGCGCTCGGCGCCGCAGCCGGCTTCGCCACGGTCCGCCCGATCGGCGCCGTGTCGCAGGGGCTGCGGGGCACGCACCTGTCCGACATCGGCGCGATGGCGACGAGCCGTGCGCGCGTGCGGGTGTTCTCCGACGACGGCTCGTGCGTCGCCGATCCGCTCCTCATGCGCCGCGCCCTCGAGTCGGTCGCGGCCGTCGACGGCGTCCTGGCCCAGCACGCGCAGGACCCACGGCTGACGATCGACGCGCAGATGAACGAGGGTGCGCGCTCCGCCGAACTCGGACTCGTCGGCTGGCCCGCCGTGGCCGAGGAGTCGATCATCGCCCGTGACGTCCTCCTCGCCGAGCACATCGGCGCGCGCCTGCACGTCTGCCACGTGTCGACGGCGGGGAGCGTCGAGGTGGTCCGCTGGGCGAAGTCCCGGGGGATCGCCGTGACGGCCGAGGTCACACCCCACCACCTGCTCCTGACCGAGGACCTGATCACAGGCCAGGACACGGACGACGGGGTCGGCCGAGCGGTCCCCGACGGCCGGTACAAGGTCAATCCGCCGCTCCGCCGCCGGGAGGACGTCGACGCACTCCGCGCGGCACTCGCCGACGGCACCATCGACATCGTCGCCACCGACCACGCGCCGCACCCCGCCGCGGCGAAGTGCTGCGCATGGCCCGCCGCCGCGAACGGCATGGTCGGTCTCGAGTCGGCGCTGAGCGTCGTGCACGAGGCCGTCGTCTCGACCGGTCAGCTCGACTGGACCGACATCGCCCGCGTCCTGTCCGAGCGGCCGGCGGAGATCGGTCAGGTCGCGGGACAGGGTCTCGGCCTGCGGGTGGGAGCGCCCGCCGAGTTCACCCTGTACGACCCCGCGGCGGTCCGTGACTTCGGCGTGCAGGACCTCGTCGGGCGGTCGCGCAACTCGCCGTACCTCGGCATGCGGCTCCCCGGCCGGGTCGTCGCGACGTTCCACCAGGGCTACCCGACGGTGCTCGACGGCCGGGTCCGGGACCCTGCGGAGATCGCCGCGCGCGCGGAGCATGCCGCCGCGCACCCGACGGCACGGGGGACGACCGCATGAGGTGGCTCGTCGGACTCGTCATCCTCCTCGCCGTCGCAGCGCTGTTCGTGGCGATGGTCCGGACCTGGCGGACGCGCGGCCGCACGCAGGCCGCCGCCGCGCCTCCCGTCCCCGTCCCGTCCGACGTCGGGCCGGAGCGCGGCTCCTGGGACGGCTTCTACGTCGCGACGACCCGCGCCGACGAGCCGCTCCAGCGGATCGTGGCCGGTCCGTGGGGCTTCCGCGGTCGCGGCGGCGTCGCGGTGCACGATCGAGGCGTCGTGATGACCCTCGCCGGCGCACCGGACCGGTTCGTCGCCTGGCGCGACCTCCGCGGCGCGGACCGCGCGACGTCGACCATCGACCGCGTGGTCGAACCCGGCGGACTCGTCCGTCTGCGGTGGACCGCGACCGGCGCCGACGGTGCGACCGACCTCGACAGCTACTACCGGTTCCCGGAGGGCGACACCGACGTGCTCGCCGCGCTCGGGGGACCTCGGAACGACGCGACACCCCCGGCGACGGGCGACGAAGGAGAACGATGACACGCGAACGGGCACTGCTCGTCCTCGAGGACGGCACCAGCTACCAGGGACAGGCCTACGGCGCCCGCGGCCGATCGCTCGGTGAGGTCGTGTTCGCGACCGGCATGACCGGGTACCAGGAGACGCTGACCGACCCGTCGTACGCGGGCCAGATCGTGGTGCAGACCGCACCCCACATCGGCAACACCGGCGTGAACGACGAGGATACGGAATCCGCCCGCATCTGGGTCGCCGGGTACGTCGTCCGGGACCCGAGCCGCGTGGTGTCGAACCACCGTGCGACGGCGAGCCTCGACGACCACCTGGAGCGGGACGGCATCGTCGGCATCGCCGGGGTCGACACGCGTGCGGTGACCCGCCGCATCCGGGACACGGGCGCGATGAAGGGCGGCGTGTTCAGCGGGCCGGACGCCGACCTGCCGGCCGACGAGCTGCTCCGCATCGTCCGGGACCAGGACGGCATGGCGGGACGGAACCTGTCCGCCGAGGTCTCGACGGCCGACGAGTACGTCGTCGAACCGGACGGCGACCGCATCGGGAGCGTCGGCGTCCTCGACCTCGGCGTCAAGACGAGCACCGTCCGCTACCTCGCCACGCGCGGGTTCGAGGTGCACGTGCTGCCGCAGGACGTCACCGTCGAGCGGCTCAGGGAGCTCGACCCCGACGCGCTGTTCTACTCGAACGGCCCGGGCGACCCGTCCGCCTCCGACGTCCACGTCGCGCTGCTGCAGGAGAACCTCCGCGACGGCCGACCGTTCTTCGGCATCTGCTTCGGCAACCAGCTGCTCGGCCGGGCACTCGGCTTCGGCACGTACAAGCTCCCGTTCGGACACCGCGGCATCAACCAGCCGGTGCTCGACACCACGACCGGCAAGGTCGAGATCACGAGCCAGAACCACGGCTTCGCGGTCGACGCACCGATCGGAGAGGTCGTCGAGTCCCCGGCGGGCTTCGGCCGCGTCGAGGTGAGCCACTTCAGCCTCAACGACGACGTGGTCGAGGGGCTCCGTGCCCTCGACATCCCCGCGTTCAGCGTGCAGTACCACCCGGAGGCCGCCGCCGGACCGCACGACAGCATGTACCTCTTCGACCGGTTCCGGGACATGGTCGTCGCCCGGAAGGCCGGGAGGCCCGGGGCCGGGTCCGCCGCGGCCGGCACCGACTCCTCGACGAACGACTCATCCTCCACAAGCGAAACGGATGCACTCTGATGCCGAAGCGCGCAGACATCTCCTCGGTCCTCGTCATCGGGTCCGGCCCGATCGTCATCGGCCAGGCCGCCGAGTTCGACTACTCCGGGACCCAGGCGTGCCGCGTCCTCCGCAGCGAGGGCATCCGGGTCATCCTCGTGAACCCGAACCCCGCGACGATCATGACCGACCCGGACTTCGCCGACGCGACCTACATCGAGCCGATCTCGAACGAGTCGCTCGAGGAGATCATCCGGATCGAGCGGCCCGACGCGGTGCTCCCGACGCTCGGCGGCCAGACGGCCCTCAACGCCGCGATCGCGCTCGACGAGGCCGGCATCCTGGCCGCGCACGGCGTCGAGCTCATCGGCGCCAAGGTCGACGCGATCCAGCGCGGCGAGGACCGGCAGCTGTTCAAGACCCTCGTCCTGGAGTCCGGGGCCGACGTCGCCCGGAGTCACATCGCGCACACCGTCGACGAGGCCAAGGCGTTCGCCGAGGACCTCGGGTACCCGCTCGTCATCCGCCCGTCCTTCACGATGGGCGGGCTCGGCTCGGGACTGGTCTACACCGAGGCCGAGCTCGTCCGGATGGTCGGCGACGGCCTGCACGCCAGCCCGACGACCGAGGTGCTCATGGAGGAGTCGATCCTCGGCTGGAAGGAGTACGAGCTCGAGCTGATGCGGGACAACGCCGACAACACCGTCGTGGTCTGTTCCATCGAGAACGTCGACCCGGTCGGCGTGCACACGGGCGACTCGATCACGGTCGCCCCCGCGCTGACGCTCACTGATCGCGAGTACCAGAACCTCCGGGACATCGGCATCGACATCATCCGCCGGGTCGGCGTCGACACCGGCGGCTGCAACATCCAGTTCGCGATCGACCCGGCGAACGGCCGCGTGATCGTCATCGAGATGAACCCGCGCGTGTCCCGGTCGAGTGCGCTCGCATCGAAGGCGACCGGGTTCCCGATCGCCAAGATCGCCGCCAAGCTCGCGATCGGCTACCGTCTCGACGAGATCCAGAACGACATCACCGGGGTCACCCCGGCGAGCTTCGAGCCGACGCTCGACTACGTCGTCGTCAAGGTCCCGCGGTTCGCGTTCGAGAAGTTCCCGGCGGCGGACGCCACGCTCACCACGACGATGAAGAGCGTGGGCGAGGCGATGGCCATCGGCCGGAACTACGCCACCGCGCTCCAGAAGGCCCTCCGGAGCCTCGAGAAGCGCGGCTCGAGCTTCTCCTGGGACACCCCGGCGGACCAGCTCGACCGGCAGCACCTGCTCGAGGTCAGCTCGGTCCCGACCGACGGGCGCATCGTCACCGTCCAGCAGGCGCTGTACGCCGGCGCCACGAGCGCCGAGGTGTTCGACGCCACCGGCATCGACCCGTGGTTCATCGACCAGATCGTGCTCGTCAACGAGGTCGCGGCCGAGGTCCGGGACGCCGCCGAGCTCGACGCGGACACCCTCCGCTGGGCGAAGCAGCACGGGTTCAGCGACGTCCAGATCGCCGCGCTCCGCGGGACCGACGAGGGCAGCGTGCGCGCCGTCCGGCACGAGCTCGGCGTCCGTCCGGTGTTCAAGACCGTCGACACGTGCGCGGGGGAGTTCCCGGCCCTGACCCCGTACCACTACTCCAGCTACGACGCCGAGACCGAGGTCGCACCGAGCGACCGGAAGAAGGTCGTCATCCTGGGGTCCGGGCCGAACCGCATCGGACAGGGGGTCGAGTTCGACTACTCCTGCGTGCACGCGTCGTTCGCGCTGAGCGATGCCGGATTCGAGACGATCATGGTCAACTGCAACCCGGAGACGGTCTCGACGGACTACGACACCTCGGACCGGCTCTACTTCGAGCCGCTGACCGCCGAGGACGTCCTCGAGGTCATCGAGGCGGAGTCGGCGTCCGGCGAGCTCGTCGGCGTCGTCGTGCAGCTCGGCGGGCAGACCGCACTCGGGCTCGCGAAGCCGCTCGAGGCCGCCGGCGTCCCGATCCTCGGCACCACGCCGACCGCGATCGACTCGGCCGAGGAGCGCGGGCAGTTCTCGGCGATCCTCGACGAGGCCGGACTCCTGGCACCGCGGAACGGCACCGCGCACGACCTCGCGAGCGCGACGGTCGTCGCCGAGGAGATCGGCTACCCGGTCCTCGTCCGCCCGTCGTTCGTCCTCGGCGGGCGCGGCATGGAGATCGTCTACGACACCCCGTCGCTCCGCGACTACTTCGACCGGGTCGCAGACCAGGCGATCATCGGCCCGGACCTGCCCTTGCTCGTCGACCGGTTCCTCGACGACGCCGTGGAGATCGACGTCGACGCACTGTTCGACGGCGATCGGCTGTACATCGGCGGGATCATGGAGCACATCGAGGAGGCCGGCATCCACTCCGGGGACTCGGCCTGCACGCTCCCGCCGGTCGGTCTCGGCCGCGGCGAGATCGACGCCGTCCGGATCGCGACCGAGAAGATCGCCCGCGGGGTCGGCGTGAACGGGCTGCTCAACGTGCAGTTCGCGATCGCGGCGGGCGTGCTCCACGTCATCGAGGCGAACCCGCGCGCGAGCCGCACCGTGCCGTTCGTGTCGAAGGCGCTCGGCATCGCCCTGGCGAAGGCCGCGGCCCGGGTGATGACCGGAACGAGCATCGACGCCCTGGTCGCCGAGGGGCTGCTCCCGGAGCGCGACGGCTCGGTCGTGCCGATGCAGGCCCCCGTCGCCGTGAAGGAGGCCGTGCTGCCCTTCCGACGCTTCCGCACCAAGGACGGGCAGGTCGTCGACAGCGTGCTGAGCCCCGAGATGCGCTCGACCGGCGAGGTGATGGGCATCGACCGCGACTTCCCGCGGGCGTTCCTGAAGAGCCAGATCGCGGCGTACGGCGGTCTCCCGACGTCCGGCACCGTGTTCGTGAGCGTCGCCGACACCGACAAGCGCGCGATCGTCCTGCCGGTGCACCGCCTGCAGCAGCTCGGGTTCACCATCATCGCGACGGAGGGCACGGCCGAGATCCTCCGTCGCAACGGCATCGAGGTCGGACTCGTCGGCAAGTACAGCGCCGGCGGCGAGAGCGTCGTCGACCTGCTCGCCCGCGACGAGGTCGACATCGTGATCAACACGCCGTCCGGTGCCGCGGGCCGCGCCGACGGCTACGAGATCCGCGCGGCGACGGTCGCCGCGGACAAGCCGCTCTTCACCACGATCGCCCAGGTCGGTGCCGCGGTGGCGGCGATCGAGACGATCGGGACGCCGCACTCGGTCCGCAGCCTGCAGGACTACGCGCTCGAGCGCGCGACCTGGTGACCGGCGGCGCCTCGTCGGCCGCCTTCGGCGTGCGACTCGCGGCCGCCATGCGGTCGCGGTCGCCGCTCTGCGTCGGCATCGACCCGCACGGCGCGGTCCTCGACGCGTGGGGCCTCGCGCGTGACGAGGCCGGGCTCACGGCGTTCGGCACGGTCCTGGTGGATGCCGCCGCGGAGCGCGCCGCCGTGGTGAAACCGCAGGTCGCGTTCTTCGAGGCCGCCGGCGCCGCGGGCTACCGCGCGCTCGAGACGACCATCCGACGGGCCCGCGACGCCGGGCTGCTCGTGATCGCGGACGCCAAGCGCGGCGACATCGGGTCGACGGGCGACGCCTACGCCGAGGCATGGCTCGAGGTGGGCTCGACCCTCGCGTCGGACGCGCTGACCGTGTCGCCGTACCTCGGGTTCGGTGCGCTCGCGGGGACGATCGCGACCGCCCGCGCGAACGGTGCCGGACTGTTCGTGCTCGCGGCGACGAGCAACCCGGAGGGGCGCACCGTGCAGACCGCGGTGGTGCAGGAGGGGCCGCGTTCGGGAGCGAGCCTCGCCGCCGGTATGGTCGAGGACGTGGCAGACGACAACCGACGCTCCGACGGGCAGGACCCGGGGTCGATCGGGCTCGTGCTCGGCGCGACGCTCGACCTCGACGACTTCGGGATCACCACGGCGGCCCTCGGGACATCCCCGGTCCTCGCACCGGGGTTCGGTGCTCAGGGCGCACGCATCGAGGACCTCCGGGCGCGCTTCGGCGCGATGGCCGACCAGGTGCTCGTGAACGAGTCCCGCGGACTGCTGTCGGCCGGACCCGACGGGGTCCGTGGACTCGTGGCGGACCGCGTCGACCGGATCCAGGCGGCGCTCGCGTGAGCAGCTCGACGCCCCCCGAGGTCGACCGCGTTGCGGCAGCGCGTGCCGCCGTCGCCGCCCGACGTGCACGTGCGGCGGTCAAGGCGGACGTGACCGCGGGCCGACGGACGCCGCTCGAGGTCGCCCGGGCGGCCTGGACGCCCCTCCCGACCGAGGACGACGGCGTCGACCCGTCCGCCGCCGAGCGGTCGATGCGTGTCCGCGACCTGCTGACGAGCATCCCCGGCATCGGTCCGGCGCGCGCCGAGGCCGTGATGGCCGCACTCCGCATCGCGCCGTCGAAGCGTCTCGGCGGACTCGGGAGTCGCCAGCGCGGCGAGCTCGCCGACTGGTTCGTGGCCCGGTCGTCGCGCACCCGCGGCGCGTCGAAGCTCGTGGTGCTCGCCGGACCGACCGCCGTCGGCAAGGGCACCGTGTCGGCGTACATCCGTGAACACCACCCCGAGGTCCTGCTGAGCGTCTCGGCCACCACGCGCAAGCCGCGTCCGGGCGAGGTGGACGGCGTCCACTACTACTTCGTCGACGACGCCGAGTTCGACCGGATGATCGCCGACCGCGAGCTCCTCGAGTGGGCGACCGTGCACAACTCGTACCGCTACGGCACGCCTCGACCGCCGATCGACGCGGTGCTCGACGACGGCGGCAAGGTGCTCCTCGAGATCGACCTGCAGGGTGCCCGCCAGGTGCGCACCGCGATGCCGGAGGCGCTCCTGGTGTTCCTCCTCCCGCCGACGTGGGAGGAACTCGTCCGTCGGCTCATCGGTCGGGGCACCGAGGACGCCGCCGAGCAGCAGCGTCGACTCGACACCGCCAAGGTCGAGCTCGCCGCCCAGGACGAGTTCGACGTCCGGATCGTGAACAACGATGTCGGCACCGCGGCGCAGGACGTCGTAGACTTGTTCCTCGCGCGCTGAGACGGGATCGTCCGCGCGCCCGCACGCAGCACTCGACGTCGGTCGCACCCGGCCGCACGCAGCAACCGAAGGAGTCACCATGGCCGACCGTTCCAAGGGCATCATCGACCCGCCCATCGACGACCTGCTCTCCAAGGTCGAGTCGAAGTACGCGCTCGTGATCTTCGCGTCGAAGCGCGCCCGGCAGATCAACGACTACTACGCCGACCTGCACGAGGGTTCGCTCTTCGACAACGTCGGCCCGCTCGTCGACTCGACCATCGACGACAAGCCGCTCTCCGTCGCGATGCACGAGATCAACGAGGACAAGCTCACCGCCACGCCGCAGGCCGCGACCCCCGCCGTCTGACCCGGTGAGCACCGCTCTGAGTCCCCTGCGCCTGTTCACGTCGGAGTCCGTGACCGAAGGTCACCCCGACAAGATCTGCGACCAGATCTCGGACCGCATCCTCGACGCGCTCCTCGCGGTCGACCCGATGAGCCGCGTCGCGGTGGAGACGCTCGTGACCACCGGGCTCGTGCACGTCGCGGGCGAGGTCACGACCTCCGGGTACGTCGACATCCCGACCATCGTGCGCGACGTCATCACCGGGATCGGGTACAACTCGTCCGAGGTCAGCTTCGACGGGCGCACCTGCGGCGTCGAGGTCTCGATCGGGGCGCAGTCGCCGGACATCGCGCAGGGCGTCGACGAGTCGCTCGATGCCCGCTCCGGGCTGGCGGTCGACCCGCTCGACCGACAGGGCGCCGGCGACCAGGGCATCATGTTCGGGTTCGCCACGAACGAGACGCCGGAGTACATGCCGGTCGCGATCTGGCTGGCGCACCGACTCGCCGAGCGGCTCGCGGCGGTCCGCAAGTCCGGCGCGCTGCCGTTCCTCCGCCCGGACGGCAAGACCCAGGTGACCGTCGGGTACGACGGCGTCGTGCCGCGGACCGTCGAGACGGTCGTGCTGTCGACCCAGCATGCGCCGAGCATCTCCCTCGCGGACCTGACGGCCGAGGTCACCGAGCACGTCATCCTCCCGGTGCTCGCGGAGTCGACCCTCGACGCCTCGCACGTCGACGTCATCGTCAACCCCACGGGTCGGTTCGAGATCGGCGGGCCACAGGGCGACGCCGGACTCACCGGGCGCAAGATCATCGTCGACACCTACGGCGGTGCGTCCCGCCACGGCGGCGGCGCGTTCAGCGGGAAGGACCCGTCGAAGGTCGACCGCTCGGCCGCCTACGCGATGCGCTGGGTGGCGAAGAACGCGGTCGCGGCAGGGCTCGCCGACCGGCTCGAGGTGCAGGTCGCGTACGCGATCGGCCGTGCCGCACCGGTGGGACTGTACGTCGAGTCGTTCGGGACCGGCCATGTGTCCGACGACGTCATCGCGACGGCGATCCGGAGCGTGTTCGACCTCCGGCCGGCCGCGATCATCCGCGACCTCGACCTCCTCCGACCGAAGTACGCGGCGACGTCGACGTACGGCCACTTCGGTCGGGAGCTCCCGGGCTTCACGTGGGAGTCGCTCGACCGTGTCGACCAGCTCCGTGAGGCCGCCGGCCTCGTCCCCGCCGCCGTCTGAGCACCACCGTGGCCGAGGACACGCCCGGACCGGACGTGCCCCGCGCCGTGCCGGACGTGCCCCGCGCCGTGCCGGACGTGCCCCGCGCCGCGCCGGACGTGCCCCGTGCCGCGCCGGTGGTCGCCAGGGTCGTGCTCGACTCGCCCTTGCCGCAGCTCGACCGACTGTTCGACTACCGGATCCCGGACGAGCTCGTCGACGCCTGCGTCCCCGGCGTCCGCGTCCGGGTGCCGCTCCGGACCGGGGCACGGATGTCCGACGCGTTCGTCGTCGAGACCACGTCCGAGAACGCGTTCCCCGGCGAACTCAGCGCCGTCGAGGAGCTCGTCAGCCCGGTCCCGGTCCTCGCCCCCGAGGTCTGGCGGCTCGCCCGTGCCGTCGCCGACCGTGCCGCCGGGGTGGCGAGCGACGTCCTCCGGCTCGCCGTCCCGCCGCGGCAGGTCCGCGCCGAGAAGGCGTTCCTGGCGCGCGACACGAACGCGGTCCCGCCGGCGGTCCTGGCCCCGACGGTCACCGCCTACCCGGACGGAGTCGTCGAACGCGTCGTCGCGACCGGTGGCCGCGCTGCGCTCACCGCCGTCGCGCACCCGGTCCGGCTCGCCGACGACTCCTGGGTGTCCGGGTGGGCCACGACGTTCGCGCAGACCGCCGCCCGGACCATCGCCACGGAGCGCACCGCGATCCTCGTCGTGCCCGACTTCCGCGACCTGGCCGAGTTGGAACGCGCCGTCACGAGCTTCGTCCCGGCGGAACGCGTCGTCCGGTTCGACGCGAAGCAGACGAACGGCCAGCGGGCGAAGGCGCTGCTGCAGGCCAGGGGCGGACCGGTCGTGGTCATCGGGAACCGCAGCGCGATCTACGCCCCGGCGACCGACCTCGGCCTCGTCGCGATCTGGGACGACGGTGACGAGTCGTACGTCGAGCAGCGGGCGCCGTACGTGCACACCCGCGACGTCGCACTCCTCCGGACGGCGCAGTCCGGGGCGGCGCTCGTCCTCGCCGCGCACGCCAGGACCACCGACGTCCAGCGGCTCGTGCAACTCGGCTGGCTCGAGGACGTCCGCCCGCAGCGCGCCGTGACACCCCGCGTCGTGCCGACCGCGAACCAGACGTCGGCGGAGGGCTTCGCCGCGCACGCGCGGATCCCGTCGTCGGCGTGGCAGGCGGCGCGGGCGGCGAGTCGGGAGGGGCCGGTGCTCGTGCAGGTCGCGAGCCCCGGCTTCGCGACCGGGCTGGTGTGCGCGGACTGCGGGGAACGCGCCCGGTGTCCGCGGTGCGGCGGCCCGCTCGGGAGCGCGACGTCCGGCGGTGCGCCCGAGTGCCGCTGGTGCGGCGCGCTCGCGGTCGGCCACCGGTGTCCGACCTGCGGCGGCGGTCGGCTCACACCGGTCGGCAACGGGGCGCAGCGGACCGCAGACGAACTGGGTCGGGCGTTCCCCGGCACCCGGGTGGTCGTCGCCGACGGTGCGCGGCAGATCGACACCGTCGGTGACGGACCGGCGATCGTCGTCGCGACGCGCGGCGCCGAACCGGCGGCCCCCGGGGGCTACGCCTGCGTGCTCCTGCTCGACGGCGAACGGATGCTGGCGCGCGAGGGCCTCCGGGTCGCCGAGGACGTCCTGCGGATCTGGGCGAACGCGGCCGCGCTGGCGTCGCGCGGCGGCACGGTGTACCTCGTCGGCATCGGCGGCCGGCTCGCGACGGCGATGGCGACGTGGCGGCTCGACGTCCCGGCGCACGAGGAGCTCGCCGACCGTCGGGTGCTGCACTTCCCACCGGCGGTCCGGGTCGCGACGCTCACCGGGACCGAGGACGCGGTCTCGGCCGCCGTGGAGGCCCTCGGCGACACCACCGTCGGACCCGTGCTCGGCCCGGTCCCCGCCCCGGACGCCGGCACGACCGCGAACCCGCTGCCCGGTGCGGTCCGGGCGATCGTGCGGTTCCCGTACGCACACGGCGCCGAGGTCGCGGCGACGCTCAAGGCCGAGGTCATCCGTCGCTCGTCCACGCGGCGGGTGCTGCCCGGCGGGGACCGCCGCCGCTCGGCCCCTACACTCAGGGTGCGTCTCGACGACGTCGAGCCCTTCGCCGGGACCTGACCGGCACGAGTGCTCGCGGGTCCGTCCCGCACCACCGACCACGATCACTATCACCGAACCGGAGTCCATGCGCCTCGTCGTCGCCGGCAGCCCCGCCGCCGCAGTCCCCACCCTCCGCCGTCTCGCGGCCTCCGAGCACGAGATCGCCGCGGTGCTCACCCGCCCGCCGACGCCGCAGGGCCGGAAGCGCGTGCTGACGCCGACGCCGGTCGCCGTCGTCGCCGGGGAGCTCGGTCTGCCCGTCATCGAGGCGGTCCGGGTCGACGACGAGGTCACGGACCGGATCGAGGCCCTGCGCGTCGACCTCGGGGTCATCGTCGCGTACGGGGCGCTGCTCCGCCGTCGGGCCCTCGACGCACCGCGGCACGGCTGGGTCAACCTGCACTTCTCCGCCCTGCCGGCGTACCGCGGCGCCGCCCCCGTGCAGCGTGCCGTGATCGCTGGGGACACGACCACTGCGGCCTCGGTGTTCCAGCTCGTCGAGGCCCTCGACGCCGGCCCGGTCTTCGCGGCCACGCCGTTCCCGATCGAGCCGGAGGCCACCGCGGGCGAGGTCCTCGCCGCGATGGCCGGAATCGGCGCCCGGACCGTCGTCGATGTCGTCGACGCGATCGCTGACGGCACCGCGGTCGGCATCGAACAGGTCGGCACGCCGACGCTCGCCCCGAAGACCACGACCGAGGACGGGCACGTCCGGTTCGAGCGGCCCGCCAGGGTCGTGCACGCGCAGGTCCGCGGCGTGACGCCGGAGCCCGGCGCGTTCGCGTTCGCGGGTCCGACCCGCGTCAAGCTCCTGCGGGTCGCGCTGCTCCCGCCCGTCGAGACCCGGACGGGAGGCACGGCCTCCATCACCGCGGACCTCGCGCCCGGTGCGCTGCGGCTCATCGACGCGCGGCTCGTCGTCGGCACCGCCGACGGTGCCGTCGAGCTCGTCGAGGTGCAGCCCGCCGGCGGGAAGCCGATGCCCGGCAGCGCCTGGGCACGGGGGCTCGGCGACCTCGGTGGGGTGGTGCTCTCATGAGCGACGGGTACGGTGCCCGCGGGTCGCAGCGCTCCGGTTGGGGGAACCGCGGTGCCGGGACGACGGCGCGACGGGTCGCGCTCGACGTCATCCGCGCCGTGCAGGCCGACGACGCCTACGCCAACCTGCTGCTCCCGGTCCGCATCCGCCGCGCCGGGCTCAGCCCCCAGGACGCCGGACTCGCGACCGAGCTCACCTACGGCACCATCCGGATGATCGGCACCTACGACGCGATCGTCGAGGCCGCGTCCGGTCGTCGGGTCGCGAACGTCGAGGCCGACGTGCTCGACGTCCTCCGGCTCGGCGTGCACCAGCTGGTCGGGATGCGCATCCCGTCGCACGCGGCCGTGTCCGAGACCGTGGAACTCACCCGGCAGATCGGTGCGCAGCGCGCGAGCGGCTTCGTGAACGCGGTGCTCCGCAAGGTCGCCGGCAAGGACCGAGAAGCCTGGGACGCCGTGATCACCGAGGGCCTCGCCGGCGACGACCTGCTCGCGACGCGTTGGTCGCACCCGCGCTGGGTGGTCGGTGCGCTCCGGGACGCCCTGTCCGCCGAACGGGCGCGGGACGAGCTCGTCGCGCTGCTCGCGGCGGACAACGCCGCTCCCCGGGTGAGCCTCGTCGCGCTGCCGGGCCTCGCGGTGCCGACCGACCCGATCGCGCGCGACGACGCGCCGGAGGAGGCCGAGCCTCCCGTCCGAGCATCCGTGCCCGACCTGCCGGTGTCACCCGTCGGGATCCGCGGGGTCGCGGGGGACCCGGCCAGGATCCCGGCCGTCGCGGACGGACGGATGCGTGTCCAGGACGAGGGCTCGCAGCTCGCCGCGCTGGCGCTGAGCCGGTCGTCCGAGGTCCAGGCGGGGGAGCGGTGGCTCGACATGTGCGCCGGCCCCGGCGGCAAGGCGGCCCTCCTCGCCGCGGAGGCCCGCCGGACCGGCGCGACCCTCGTCGCGAACGAGCTCGCCCCGGCACGGGTCGGGCTCGTCCGGCAGGCGCTCGCGGACTTCGACGACGTCGTCGCCGTCGTGCAGGGGGACGGGCGACGGTTCGGCCGGGCCGACGGCGACGCACCGGGCGGGACCTTCGACCGCATCCTCCTCGATGCGCCGTGCACCGGACTCGGCGCACTCCGCCGTCGTCCGGAGGCGCGCTGGCGCAAGCTCCCGGAGGACGTCGTCGAGCTCGCGGCGCTGCAGTCCGAGCTGCTCGACGCCGCCGTGGCCGCCCTCGCCCCGGGCGGCACCCTGGCGTACGTGACGTGCTCGCCGCACCTCGCCGAGACCCGCGGGCAGGTCGACGCGGTGCTGCGGCGGCACGGGGACGTGCTCGAGCAGCTCGACACCGCCGGGGTCGTCCGTGCGGTGGCCGTCCGGGACCCGCAGGTGGCGGACGGACCGGTCGTGCAGCTCTGGCCGCACCGCATCGGCACCGACGCGATGTTCGTGGCGCTCCTCCGACGGCGCACGCCGATCGAGGACGCATCACCGCGCAGCACGGAGACCGGCGTGCTCGACGGCTCCGCGTCCTCGGCGACCTGACCCGGGGCCGGGGCCGGGGCCGGAGCCCGCGTCGCGGCCGGGGGCCGGGTCGCGGCCGGAGCGCGGTCGGTAGGATCGCACGGTGACGATCCGCATCTCGCCGAGCATCCTGTCCGCCGACTTCGCGAACCTCGAGCGCGAGCTGCACCGCATCGCGACCGCCGACATGGTGCACGTCGACGTCATGGACAACCACTTCGTGCCGAACCTCACGCTCGGGCTGCCGGTGGTCGAACGGCTGCAGCAGGTGTCCCCGGTGCCGCTCGACGTGCACCTCATGCTCACCGACGCCGACCGGAACGCGCCGGCGTACGCGGAACTCGGCGCAGCCAGCGTGACGTTCCACCTCGAGGCGGCGGCCGACCCGGTCGCGACCGCCGCAGCGATCCGGAGCAACGGCGCCCGCGCGGCCGTCGCACTGAAGCCCGGTACCGACATCGGGCCGGTCCTGGCGACCCTCGACAGCTACGACATGATCCTCGTGATGACCGTCGAGCCGGGGTTCGGCGGCCAGTCGTTCATGCCCGAGACGATGCCGAAGCTCGCCGCGGCACGCGCTGCCGTCGACGCGTCCGGTCTCGACGTCCTGCTCGAGGTCGACGGCGGGATCTCGCTCGACACCGTCGACCAGGCGGTCACGAACGGCGCGGACACGCTCGTCGCCGGGTCCGCGGTGTTCGGCGGCGACCCCGCGGAGCGCATCGCCGGACTCCGCGACCGGGCGCAGGCCACGTCCCGGGGACGGGTAGCCTAGGCCCGTGAAGACATTCGACGACCTGTTCGCCGAGCTCTCCGAGAAGGCGCGCACGCGTCCCGAGGGCTCCGGCACCGTCGCCGAACTGGACGCCGGTGTGCACCAGATCGGCAAGAAGATCGTGGAGGAGGCCGCCGAGGTCTGGATGGCCGCCGAGTACGAGGGCGACGTCCGGACGGCGGAGGAGATCTCGCAGCTCGTCTACCACCTGCAGGTGCTGCTCATCGCCAAGGGGCTCACCCCGGAGGACGTCTGGCGACATCTCTGACACCCCTCGGTGACCACCGCGTCACCGTGACCGTCGAGATCCACCCGACCCCGTCCCTCCCGGCCCACCCTGCAGAAAGAAGCTCCCTGATGCTCCGCGTCGCCGTGCCCAACAAGGGCTCCCTGTCCGAGACCGCCGCCGAGATGCTCCGCGAAGCCGGCTACGCCGGGCGCCGCGACCCGAAGGCACTGCACCTGGTGGACGAACGCAACGGTGTGGAGTTCTTCTTCCTCCGGCCGCGCGACATCGCGACCTACGTCGGTTCCGGCGCCCTCGACGTCGGCATCACCGGCCGCGACCTGCTGCTCGACTCCGGGTCGGCGGCGCACGAGATCGAGGAGCTCGACTTCGCCGCGTCGACGTTCCGGTTCGCCGGAGCGCCCGGTCGGTTCCGCGAGCTCGCCGACCTCGACGGGGTGCGCCTCGCGACGAGCTACCCCGGGCTCGTCGGCGAATTCCTCGCCCGGCACGGGGTCACCGCGGTCCTCGTGCAGCTCGACGGTGCGGTCGAGAGCGCCGTCCGGCTCGGCGTCGCCGACGCGGTGGCGGACGTGGTCTCCACCGGCAGCACGCTCCGCGCGGCCGGGCTCGAGATCTTCGGGCCGGTGATCCTCGAGTCGACCGCGGTGCTCGTCTCCACCGACAGCTCCATCCGGGGGATCGACGTGCTCCAGCGTCGGCTCAAGGGCGTGCTGGTCGCCCGCGGGTACGTCATGCTCGACTACGACATCCCCTCGTCGCTCCTCGGAGCGGCGACCGCGATCGCGTCCGGCATCGAGTCCCCGACCGTCTCGCCGCTGCACGACCGGGACTGGTCGGCCGTCCGGGTGATGATCCCGCGCACCGACACGAACCTGATCATGGACGCGCTGTACGACCTCGGCGCCCGCGCGATCCTCGTCAGCCCGATCCACGCCGCGCGGCTCTGACGGGGGCCGGGAGATGTCCGTCGCAGTCCGCGTGATCCCGTGCCTCGACGTCGCGGCCGGTCGGGTCGTCAAGGGCGTGAACTTCCTCGACCTGCAGGACGCCGGCGATCCGGTCGAACTCGCCGCGACCTACTACGAGCAGGGCGCCGACGAACTGACGTTCCTGGACGTCGCGGCGACGGTCGAGGACCGCGCGACGATGTACGAGACCGTCACACGCACGGCCGAGCAGGTCTTCATCCCGCTCACCGTGGGCGGCGGGGTGCGGAGCGTCGACGACGTCTCGCGGCTCCAGCAGTGCGGGGCGGACAAGATCGGCGTGAACAGCGCCGCGATCGCCCGTCCGGCGCTCATCGGCGAGATCGCTGACCGGTTCGGCGCACAGGCCGTGGTGCTCTCCCTCGACGTCACCCGGTCCGACCGGACCCCGTCCGGGTACGTCGTCACCACCCACGGCGGGCGCCGGGAGACCGACGTCGACGCCGTCGCGTGGGCGCGGGAGGCCGTCGAGCGGGGTGCGGGCGAGTTGCTCGTCAACTCCATCGACGCCGACGGCACCAAGTCCGGGTTCGACCTCCCGCTGATCCGCGCGGTCCGCGCGGTGGCGACGGTGCCGGTGATCGCGTCGGGAGGCGCTGGTGCGGCCCGGCACTTCGCCCCCGCCGTCGACGCGGGCGCGGACGCCGTGCTCGCCGCGAGCGTCTTCCACCGCGCCGAGATGACCATCGGCGACGTCAAGGACGCGCTCCGCGCGTCCGGTCGCACCGTCCGATGACGACACTGCCCGTACGCTGAGGAGCACGATGTCCGATCGATCGCCCGCCGACCTCGAGTCGGTCCTGTCCCGTGCCCGGTTCGCCGCGGACGGCCTCCTCCCGGCCGTGATCCAGGAGGAGTCCACCAAGGACGTCCTCATGCTCGGCTACATGGACGCCGAGGCCCTCCGCCGGACGCTCACCGAGGGCCGGGTGACCTTCTGGTCACGGTCCCGGCAGGAGTACTGGCGGAAGGGCGACACCTCCGGGCACGCGCAGTACGTGCGCGGTGCGGCGTTCGACTGCGACGCCGACACCTTGCTCGTGACCGTCGAGCAGGTCGGTGCAGCCTGCCACACCGGTGCGCACCGGTGCTTCGACGTCGACCCGCTCGCCCCGGCGACGGCGTCGGCCCCGGCGGTGTCCCGTGGCTGAGCAGGTGCCGCACACCACGACGCGCGACGAGTTCGACGGGCGCGTCGCCGAGCACCGGGTCGTGCCGGTGGTGCGGGCGCTCTTCGCCGACGGCGAGACACCGGTCGGCGTGTACCGCAAGCTCGCGGACGGTCGACCGGGCAGCTTCCTGCTCGAGTCGGCCGGCCAGGGCGGACTGTGGTCCCGCTGGTCGTTCGTCGGCGTGCGGAGCTTCGGCGTCCTGACGCAGGTCGGTGCCGACGCGCGGTGGATCGACACCGGCATCTCCGCAGAGCGGGCCGTGGGGTCGCTCGACGGTGCACCGCTCGACGTCCTCGCGCGGCTGCACGAGCGCTGGGCGACACCGGGACTCCCGGCGATGCCCCCGCTCGTCGGCGGCACGGTCGGGTTCATCGGCTGGGAGGCCGTCCGGCAGCTCGAACACCTGCCGGACGCCCCGCCCGCCGAGTTCCCGGTGCCGGGGCAGGCGATGGCGTTCGTGTCCGAGCTCGCCGCGATCGACCACCGCACCGGCACGGTCCTGCTCGTCGCGAGCGTCCTCAACGACGGCACGGACGCGCCGGACGCGCTGTGGGACGACGCGCAGGCGCGCCTCGACCGTCTGCAGGCCGACCTCGTGCAGCCCACGCCGGCGTCGGTCGCCGAGCCGCTCCTCCCGGTCGCGCCGACACCGACACCGCGCTCGACGCCCGAGGAGTACGCGGCGGCGATCGAACGCTCGAAGCGGTTCATCCGCGACGGCGATGTGTTCCAGGTCGTCATCTCGCAACGGTTCGACCACGAGGTCACGGCCGATCCGCTCGACGTCTACCGGGTGCTCCGGACCCTCAACCCGAGTCCGTACATGTATTTCCTCGCGCTCGAGGACGTCGGCGACGGCGACGTCCCGGGGGAGCCCTACTGGATCGTCGGCGCTTCGCCGGAGGCCCTCGTCCGCGTCCAGGACGGCCGTGCCCTGACCCACCCGATCGCCGGCTCCCGGCCGCGCGGCGCCACCCCGGAAGAGGACGTCCGGTTCGCGGAGGAGCTCCTCCAGGACCCGAAGGAACGGGCCGAGCACCTGATGTTGGTCGACCTCGCGCGGAACGACCTGCAGAAGGTCTGCCGTCCCGGGACCGTCGCGGTGACCGAGTTCATGCAGGTCGAGCGGTTCAGCCACATCATGCACCTCGTGTCGAGCGTCGAGGGCACCATCCGCGCCGGTGCGAGTGCCATCGACGTGTTCCGGGCGACGTTCCCGGCCGGCACCCTGTCCGGAGCGCCGAAGCCCCGCGCGCTCGCGATCATCGACGAGCTCGAACCGGCCCAGCGGGGCGTCTACGGCGGCGTCGTCGGGTACTTCGACTTCGCCGGGTCCGCCGACGTCGCCATCGCGATCCGCACGGCGCTCATCCAGGGCGGCGTCGCCCGGGTCCAGGCCGGCGCGGGCCTCGTCGCGGACTCGGACGCATCGACCGAGCACATCGAGGCGCAGAACAAGGCCGCCGCCCCGCTCCGGGCCGTGGCCACCGCGAACGGCATGACGGCGGTGCGCCGGTGAGGCGGCCGGTCGTCGTGCTCCTCGGGCTCCTCGTGGCGGGCGTCGTCCTGCTCTCGTGGACGCAGACCTGGTTCACGGCCCACCTCGACGCAGCCTCCGCGACCGCGACGACGGTCACCGCGGACGGGTCCGTCGCGGCGTCCCCCTACTCGGCGCTCGCGATCGCAAGCCTCGCGCTCCTGCTCGCGATGACGATCGCCGGCCCGGTGGTGCGGGTCGTCCTCGCGGCGATCGAGGTCCTGCTCGGCATCGCGGTGGTGGTCATCGGCATCAGCGCGCTCGGCGACCCGATCGCGGCAGCGTCCGGGGCGATCGGCAGCGTCACCGGCGTCAGCGACACCGGGTCGATCCGCGCCTCGGTCACGAGCATCGACACGACACCGTGGCCGTACGTCGGGATCGCGGGCGGGGTGCTCGCGGCCCTGCTCGGCGTGGTGGTGCTCGTCGTGCAGCGGCGGTGGCCCGGGCCGAGCCGCAAGTACGCGGCGACCCCGACCCGCGCACGGGCCGCCGACGTCCCGCGGGACGCCGTGACGGACTGGGACGACATGAGCGCCGGAACCGACCCGACCACGCAACCGGACCTCGCCGACCCCGCCGACCCGGCCGGTGCGACCGGTGGCGCTGGCCGGACCGGCCGGACCGGCACGGTAGGCTTGGACGACCAACCGAACCACGAGGAGCACCGTGAGCAACTCTGAGCCTGAAGAGATCGGCGAAGGACACTCGCCCGCAGCCTGGACGGCCGTGATCATCATGCTGGTGGCGTTCGCCATCGGCACGATCTGCTTCTGGTTCAGCATCGCGTGGGCCGTCTGGGCCTCCGCAGCGCTCGCGGTCGTCGGGCTCGCGCTCGGCGGTGTGCTCGCGAAGGCCGGCTACGGGGTCAACGGCGCGAAGTACGTCGCCCGCACGCACGACGAGTAGGCGCTCGCGATGGGCACCCTGCTCGACACCCTCGTCGCCGGAGCGCGCGAGGACGCTGCGCAGCGTCGTCTGGACCGACCGACGGCGGACGTCGAACGCGACCTCGACCGCGTCGCGTCGCCGCTCGACGCCCTGACGTTCCTCGCACCGGGCGACCGGGTGCGCGTGATCGCCGAGGTGAAGCGGGCCAGCCCGTCCCGCGGGGCGCTGGCGGACATCGCCGACCCGGCCGCCCTCGCCGCGGACTACGAACGCGGGGGGGCGTCGACGATCAGCGTGCTGACCGAGGGCCGCAGGTTCCTCGGGTCGCTCGCCGACCTCGAGTCGGTCAAGGCGCGTGTCGGGGTCCCGGTGCTCCGCAAGGACTTCATCACCGAGCCCTACCAGGTGCTCGAGGCCCGGGCGTCCGGCGCCGACGTCGTCCTGCTCATCGTCGCGGCGCTCGACCAGTCCTCGCTCGTGGCGCTCCACGACCTCGCCGGCCAGCTCGGCATGCGCGTCCTCGTCGAGGCCCACTCGGCGGACGAGATCGCGCGCGCGCTCGACGCCGGTGCCCGGATCGTCGGCGTGAACGCCCGCGACCTCACCGACTTCTCGCTCGATCGGGACCTGTTCGGTGCGCTGGCGGACCGGATCCCGGACGGCGTCGTCCGCGTCGCCGAGTCGGCGGTGTCCGGTCCTCCGGACGTCGCGCACTACCGGTCCGCCGGCGCGGACGTCGTCCTCGTCGGTGAGGCCCTCGTCACCGGTGCCGATCCCGCCACCACCGTCGCCGCCTTCATCGACGCCGGCACCTCTCCCGCCGCCGCCGCCCGTGCCGCAGACGCGATCGCGGCCGCCAGCGCACCCCGTTCCGCGGACTGAAGCCGATGCGCGCGACGCACGCCGCGCCTCCAGTCCGAACCCGCACCAGCGCCCGGCTCGCCGGACCGAACCCCAGGAGCACCACGTGACCTCCTATCGCGACCTGCACGGCCCCTACTACGGCGACTTCGGCGGGCGGTTCGTCCCCGAGTCGCTCGTGCACGCCCTCGACGAGCTCGAGACCGCGTTCCGCGAGGCCTGGGCCGACCCGGCGTTCCACGCGGAGTTCGACGCCCTCCAGCGCGACTACACCGGACGTCCCTCCATCATCACGGAGGTACCTCGGTTCGCCGAGCACGCCGGCGGGGCGCGGGTCGTCCTGAAGCGCGAGGACCTCAACCACACGGGGTCGCACAAGATCAACAACGTCCTCGGGCAGGCGCTCATCGCGCGGCGCCTCGGCAAGACGCGGCTGATCGCGGAGACCGGAGCGGGGCAACACGGGGTCGCGACGGCCACGGCGGCCGCGTTGTTCGGCATGGAGTGCGTCGTCTACATGGGTGCCGTCGACACCGAGCGGCAGGCGCTGAACGTCGCCCGGATGCGGCTCCTCGGGGCCGAGGTCGTCAGTGTCGAGACCGGTTCCCGCACGCTCAAGGACGCCATCAACGAGGCGCTCCGTGACTGGGTGGCGAACGTCGACTCGACGCACTACCTGCTCGGCACGGTCGCCGGTCCGCACCCGTTCCCCGAGATGGTCCGCGAGTTCCACAAGGTCATCGGGGTCGAGGCGAGGCAGCAGGTCCTCGAGCTCGCCGGCCGGCTCCCGGACGCCGTGACCGCCTGCGTCGGCGGCGGGTCGAACGCGATGGGCATCTTCGAGGCGTTCCTCGACGACGAGTCGGTCGCGCTCTGGGGCTTCGAGGCCGGCGGTGACGGCGTCGAGACCGGGCGACACGCGGCGAGCATCACGCTCGGTCGGTCCGGAGTGCTGCACGGCGCCAAGAGCTACCTCATGCAGGACGAGGACGGCCAGACCGTCGAGAGCCACTCGATCAGTGCCGGCCTCGACTACCCCTCGGTCGGGCCGGAGCACGCGTACCTCGCCGCCACCGGACGCGCCAGCTACGAGCCGATCACCGACACCGAGGCGATGGAGGCGTTCCGACTCCTCACCCGCACCGAGGGGATCATCCCGGCGATCGAGTCCGCGCACGCGCTGGCCGGGGCGATCAAGCTCGGGCAGCGTCTCGGATCGGAGGCGCTGATCCTGGTGTCCCTGTCGGGTCGCGGTGACAAGGACGTCGCGACCGCCGGCCGGTACTTCGAGGTCCTCGACGAAGGAGCGCAGCAGCTGTGAACGACGGCCTCCCGTCCGGTTCCGTGGCGCACGCCATCGACACTGCGAACGCCGAGCGCGCCGGCGCCGTGATCGGGTACCTGCCCGCCGGGTTCCCGGACGTCCGGACGAGCGTCGACGCCGCGGTCGCCCTCGCCGAGAACGGCGTCGACGCGATCGAGTTCGGACTGCCGTACTCCGACCCCGTGATGGACGGACCGGTGATCCAGCAGGCCGCCGAGGCGAGTCTCGCGAACGGGTTCCGGGTCGGCCAGGTCTTCGAAGCCGTTCAGGCCATCCGAGCACGGGTCGACGTCCCCGTGCTCGTGATGACGTACTGGAACCCGGTGCTCCGCTACGGCGTGGACCGGTTCGCGGACGACCTCGCCGCGGCGGGCGGCGCGGGCCTCATCACCCCGGACCTGATCCCGGACGAGGCGTCCGAGTGGATCGCGTCGTCGGACCGCAGTGGGCTCGACCGGGTGTTCCTGGCCGCGCCGTCGTCCTCGGACGAACGGATGCGCCAGGCGGTCGCGACGAGCAGGGGCTTCGTCTACGCGGTGTCGACCATGGGCGTCACCGGTGCACGGGTCGGCGTCGACGCCGCCGCCACGACCGTCGTGTCCCGCCTCCGCGACGCCGGTGTGGACCGCACCTGCGTCGGGCTCGGCATCTCGACGCCGGAGCAGGTCTCGGAGATCCTCGCCTACGCCGACGGCGCGATCATCGGGTCGGCGTTCGTCCGCGCCCTCGGTACCGACGGCGTCGCCGGTGTCGGACGCCGAGCTGCCGACCTGACGCGTGGCGCTACAGTGATCCGGGACGCTGCGCCGGTCCAGCCGCGCTCGACCCCGTCCGTCTGATCCCCCAGCACCGACCGGCACCGCCGAACACCCTGCAACGAAAGGCGCGAGCATCTCCATGCTTCCCCTGAGCATCCCGAGCCCCAGCACCGCCTGGCAGTACTTCGACCTGACGGACTGGCTGCGCACCACCTTCGGCTGGTCGCTCGGACTCGATTTCCGGATCCACGCCTACGCCATCTGCATCCTCGTCGGGATCGTCGCGGCCGTCGTGATCACGAACATGCGCCTGAACCGACGCGGAGCCGAGCGGTGGATCATCATCGACATCGCGATCTGGACGGTCCCGGCCGGGATCATCGGGGGCCGGCTGTTCCACGTGTTCACCCACGTCGGGGACTACTTCGGACCGGGCATCAACCCGTTCTCGATCTTCTTCATCTGGGAGGGCGGGCTCGCGATCTTCGGCGCCCTCATCCTCGGCGCGGTCGGCGCCTGGTTCGGGTGTCGTCAGGTCGGGCTGCGGTTCACGACGTTCCTCGACTCACTGGCACCGGCGATGCTCGTCGCGCAGGCGTTCGGCCGCCTCGGCAACTACTTCAACCACGAGCTGTTCGGCATGCCGACGAACCTGCCGTGGGGCCTGCAGATCGAGAGCACCAACCCCGCGTACCCGGTCGGACTGCCGGCCGGCACGCTCTTCCACCCGACGTTCCTGTACGAGATGATCTGGAACCTCGTCGGGTTCGTCGTGATCGTGCTCATCGACCGTCGGTACCGGCTCCAGTGGGGCCGCGTCCTCGCGCTGTACCTGATCTGGTACGGCATCGGACGCTCGGTCCTCGAATCGATCCGCGTCGACACCAGCGAGACCTTCTTCGGCATCCGGACGAACGTGTACGCGGCGCTCCTGGCAGTCCTGCTCGGGATCGTGATCTTCATCGTGCAGACGCATCGGCACAAGGGCAAGGAGCCCGGCGCGTACGTGCCGGGTCGCGAGCCGCGGGCATCCTCCGGTGTAGACTCTCAGGACACCTACACGGACTCCGACGACGACGACACGGTCGACGCCGCGGACCCGGAACCGGTCGCCACCGTCGCCGACCGCAGCTGACACCGTCCGGCCCATCGGAGCCGCACGGATCTGCTGGACCGCGGCGTGAGTCGCGTCGACCACGGGCAGGGATCCCACCGCACCTCCCTGTCTGCGGACGACCCCGGTCGGGACACCCCGAACGTCGGTCATCCGTCGTAGGGTCACCACAAGTGATCCGACACCACGCATGCCGTCAGAGCGCACCTCCACTGTCGGCGTGAACGGGCACCCGCTCCGTCCGGCCGGACGGGGTGCACCCCTGGACCGGCACCGGACCGCAGCGAGACCGCCGCACCGACGCCCCTGCTCCACTTCCTCGTGAGGACGGTTCCCCACCATGGCGCTCCTGCCACCCGGGCTCCTGCCCGCCCACCAGCGTTTCAGTGCCGTCCCGGCGGCGGTCGGCATGTACGACCCCGCGAACGAGAAGGACGCCTGCGGCCTCGCGATGGTCGCGACGCTCCGGGGCACGGCCGGGCACGACATCGTCGACGCGGCGCTCGGAGCGCTGCGGAACCTCGAGCACCGCGGTGCGGTCGGCTCCGATGCGGGAACCGGCGACGGGGCGGGCATCCTCTGCCAGATCCCGGACGCGTTCCTCCGCGAGGTCGTCGACTTCCCGCTGCCCGCGGTGGGCGAGTACGCCGTCGGCACCGCCTACCTGCCGCTCGACGAGACCACCCGGGCCGCTGTCAAGTCGGTCATCGAGTCCGTCGTGGCCGAGGAGGGCCTCCGCGTCCTCGGCTGGCGCGAGGTCCCGGTCCGCGCGGAGGAGCTCGGGACGCTCGCCCGTGCGGCGATGCCCGCGTTCGAACAGCTCTTCGTCGCGAGCGAGCGGCACGACGAGACCGGCGCCGCCTGGCACGGCATCGCGCTCGACCGGCAGACCTACCGCGCGCGCAAGCGGATCGAGCGCGACAACGAGGTCTACTTCATGTCGCTGTCGAGCCGGACCGTCACCTACAAGGGCATGGTGACGACGCTCCAGCTCGAGCCGTTCTACCCCGACCTGTCCGACGAGCGGTTCGCGTCGAAGCTCGCCATCGTGCACTCGCGGTACTCGACGAACACGTTCCCGTCGTGGCCGCTCGCGCAGCCGTTCCGGATGATCGCGCACAACGGCGAGATCAACACCGTCCGCGGGAACCGCAACTGGATGCGCGCGCGGCAGTCGCAGCTCGAGAGCGAGCTCCTCGGCGACCTCGGGCCGCTGCTGCCGATCGTCAGTCCCGCCGCGAGCGACTCCGCCTCGTTCGACGAGGTCGTCGAGCTCCTCTCGCTGAGCGGACGGAGCCTGCCGCACGCCGTGTCGATGATGGTGCCCGAGGCGTGGGAGAACCGCACCGACATGGACCCGGACCTCCGGGCCTTCTACGAGTACCACTCGATGCTCATGGAGCCGTGGGACGGCCCCGCCGCGATCACGTTCACTGACGGCTCGTTCGTCGGAGCCACGCTCGACCGCAACGGCCTCCGACCCGGACGCTTCCTCGTCACCGACGAGGGGCTCGTCGTCCTCGCGAGCGAGACCGGGGTCATCGACGTCCCGGCGTCCAAGGTCGTGCGGAAGGGCCGGCTGCGTCCCGGACGGATGTTCCTCGTCGACACCGAGGCCGGACGCATCATCGAGGACGACGAGGTCAAGCGCGACCTCGCCCGCTCCGGGCCGTGGGCCGAGTGGCTCGAGGCCGGCCGCATCAACCTGAAGGACCTGCCGGAGCGGGAGCACATCGTGCACACGCCGGCGTCCGTGACGCGTCGGCAGCGCGCCTTCGGCTACACGGAGGAGGAAGTGCGCATCCTCCTGCGCCCGATGGCGCAGACCGGCGCCGAGCCGCTCGGTGCGATGGGGTCCGACACGCCGATCGCCGTCCTGTCCGAACGCCCGCGCCTCCTGTTCGACTACTTCACCCAGCAGTTCGCCCAGGTGACGAACCCGCCGCTCGACTCGATCCGCGAGCAGGTCGTCACGAGCATGGGGCTCGGACTCGGCCCGGAACGGAACCTGCTCGACGCGACGCCCGAGCACGCCAAGCAGATCGTGCTCGACTTCCCGGTCATCGACAACGACCAGCTCGCGAAGATCCAGCACTTCGAGACGGAGTCCGGCCGACACCTCACCGTGACCATCCGGGGGCTCTACCGCGTCGACGACGGCGAAGCGTCCATGCAGCAGCGGATCACCGAGATGTTCGCCGAGGTCGACCAGGCGATCCAGTCCGGGAAGCAGTTCATCGTGCTGTCCGACCGCGACGGCAACGCCGAGTACGCACCGGTGCCGAGCCTGCTCATGGTCGCCGCCGTGCACCACCACCTCATCCGGACCGAGCAGCGCATGAAGGTCGGGCTGATCCTCGAGGCCGGCGACGTCCGCGAGGTCCACCACGTCGCGACCCTGATTGGGTACGGCGCGTCCGCGATCAACCCCTACCTCGCCATGGAGACCTGCGAGATCCTCGTCCGCAGCGGCGTCATCACCGGGATCACCCCGGAGCAGGCGGTCCGCAACGTGATCCGGGCACTCGGCAAGGGCGTGCTCAAGATCATGTCCAAGATGGGCATCTCGACGGTGTCGAGCTACGCCGCCGCGCAGGCGTTCGAGGCGGTCGGGCTCCGCCAGGAGTTCGTCGACCGGTACTTCACGGGCACGTCGTCGATCCTCGGCGGTGTCGACATCGACGTCATCGCGAAGGAGAACGCCGACCGGCACGCGAGCGCCTACCCGCAGGACGGCGCGGTCGTCGTGCACGAGCGCCTCGCGACCGGCGGCGAGTACCAGTGGCGCCGCGAGGGTCCGCCGCACCTGTTCAACCCGGAGACGGTCTTCCGGCTGCAGCACGCCACCCGCGCCCGGCGGTACGACATCTTCCGCGAGTACTCGAAGGCGGTCGACGACCAGGCCGAGCAGCTGATGACCCTCCGCGGACTGTTCCGGTTCACCACGGGCCTCCGCCCCGCGGTGCCGCTCGACGAGGTCGAGCCGATCGAGGAGATCGTCAAGCGGTTCAACACCGGCGCGATGAGCTACGGGTCGATCTCGCAGGAAGCCCACGAGACGCTCGCGATCGCGATGAACCGGCTCGGCGGGCGCTCGAACACGGGCGAGGGCGGGGAGGACGTCGACCGACTGCTCGACCCCGAACGCCGCAGTGCGATCAAGCAGGTCGCGTCCGGTCGGTTCGGCGTCACGAGCATGTACCTGACGCACGCCACCGACATCCAGCTGAAGATGGCGCAGGGCGCGAAGCCCGGCGAGGGCGGTCAGCTCCCGCCGACGAAGGTCTACCCGTGGGTGGCCCGCACCCGGCACGCGACGGCCGGCGTCGGCCTCATCTCGCCCCCGCCGCACCACGACATCTACTCGATCGAGGACCTCAAGCAGCTCATCTTCGACGTCAAGCGCGCGAACCCGACCGCTCGGGTGCACGTCAAGCTCGTCAGCCAGTCCGGCATCGGCGCGGTCGCCGCGGGCGTGACGAAGGCACTCGCCGACGTCGTGCTCGTGTCCGGCCACGACGGTGGCACCGGCGCGAGCCCGCTGAACTCGCTGAAGCACGCGGGGACCCCGTGGGAGATCGGCCTCGCCGAGACCCAGCAGACGCTGATGCTCAACAAGATGCGCGACCGTGTCGTCGTGCAGGTCGACGGCCAGATGAAGACGGGGCGGGACGTCGTCGTCGCGGCGCTGCTCGGCGGCGAGGAGTACGGGTTCGCCACGGCGCCGCTCGTGGTCGAGGGTTGCATCCTGATGCGCGTCTGCCACCTCGACACCTGCCCGGTCGGGGTCGCGACGCAGAACCCCGAGCTCCGCGCGCGGTTCTCCGGCAAGCCCGAGTTCGTCGTGAACTTCTTCGAGTTCCTCGCGCAGGAGGTCCGGGAGTACCTCGCGGAGCTCGGCTTCCGGTCCCTCGAAGAGGCGATCGGTCACACCGAGGTCCTCGACGTCGACCGCGCCGTCGACCACTGGAAGGCGTCCGGGCTCGACCTCGCACCGGTGCTCCACGGCCCGGAGTTCGCCGAGGACGAGCCGCGGCGGAACACCCGCGCGCAGGACCACGAGCTCGACGAGCACTTCGACAACCAGCTCATCCGCGCGGCCGCGGACGTGCTGGAGCACGGTGGTTCCGTCTCGCTCGACCTGCCGATCCGGAACACCGAGCGCGCCGTCGGCACGATGCTCGGCCACGAGGTCACGGTCCGGTACGGCGAGGACGGGCTGCCGGCCGGTGCGATCGACATCACGCTCCGCGGGTCGGCCGGGCAGTCGCTCGGCGCGTTCCTCCCGGCCGGCATCCGGCTGCGGTTGTACGGGGACAGCAACGACTACGTCGGCAAGGGCCTCTCGGGCGGCGAGATCATCGTCGCGCCGACCGAGGGAGCCGGGTTCGACGCCGCGGAGAACGTGATCGCCGGGAACGTCATCGGGTACGGGGCGACCCAGGGCTCGATGTTCATCCGCGGCATCGTCGGCGAACGGTTCCTCGTCCGGAACTCCGGTGCGACGGCCGTGGTCGAGGGGGTCGGCGACCATGCGCTCGAGTACATGACGGGCGGTCTCGCGGTGATCCTCGGGGAGACCGGCCGGAACCTCGGCGCGGGCATGTCCGGCGGGACGGCGTACATCCGCGGGCTCCGGTCCGAGGACGTCAACGCCGACGCACTCGCCTCGGGGGAGCTGCAGCTGTCCCCGCTCGACAGCGCCGACGTCGCGATCGTCACCGACCTGCTGGAGCGGCACGCCGCGGAGACCGGGTCGGAGCTCGCCGCGGGGATCCTCGCGGACCTCGACCGGGAGCTCGACGGCTTCGTGAAGGTGCTGCCGCGGGACTACGCGGCCGTGCTGCAGACCCGGCAGGACGCAGTCGACGAGGGGCTCGACCCCGACGGCGACGTCGTGTGGAACCGGATCCTGCAGGTGACCGGTGGCTGAGGCGACGCGCGGGGCGGGCCGCCCCCGCGCCTCCCGGCCCACCACGCCAGCCACCTCGACACGCAACGGAACGGAGACGGCCCATGGCTGACCCGAAGGGGTTCCTGAAGGTCCAGGAACGCGAACTGCCGGAGCGACGGCCCGTCCCCGTGCGGCTCATGGACTGGAAAGAGGTCTACGAGCAGCAGGAGTCCGGACAGCTCCGTCGCCAAGCCGGCCGCTGCATGGACTGCGGCGTGCCGTTCTGCCACCAGGGCTGCCCGCTCGGGAACCTCATCCCGGAGTGGAACGACCTGATGTGGCGGGGCGAGGGACGCCAGGCGATCGAGCGCCTCCACGCCACGAACAACTTCCCGGAGTTCACGGGTCGGCTCTGCCCGGCGCCGTGCGAGGCGTCCTGCGTGCTCGGCATCAACCAGCCGCCGGTGACCATCAAGCAGGTCGAGGTGTCGATCATCGACCAGGCGTTCCAGAACGGCTGGGTGACCCCGCACCCGCCGGAGCGCCTCACCGGCAAGACCGTCGCCGTCGTCGGGTCCGGACCCGCCGGACTCGCCGCCGCGCAGCAACTGACGCGGGCGGGCCACACCGTCGCCGTCTTCGAGCGCGACGACCGCATCGGCGGGCTGCTCCGGTACGGCATCCCGGACTTCAAGATGGAGAAGCGTCAGATCGAGATGCGGCTCGGGCAGATGCAGGCCGAGGGCACCCGGTTCCGCGCCGGCGTCGAGATCGGCGTCGACATCACGTGGGACGACCTCAAGAGCCGGTACGACGCCGTCGTGGTCGCGACCGGGGCGACGGTCCCGCGGGACCTCGCGATCCCCGGTCGCGACCTGGCCGGTGTGCACTTCGCGATGGAGTACCTCGTCCAGCAGAACCGGACGGGTGCCGGCACCACGGTCGACAACCAGATCACGGCCGAGGGCAAGCACGTCGTCGTCATCGGTGGCGGCGACACCGGCGCCGACTGCATCGGTACGGCCCACCGGCAGGGTGCGATCAGCGTCACGAACCTGGCCATCGGCAAGCAGCCGCCCACGGAGCGTCCGGCCGACCAGCCGTGGCCGATGTTCCCGACGGTGTTCGAGACCTCGAGCGCACACGAGGAGGGCGGGGAGCGCACGTTCCTCGCGTCGACCGTGGAGTTCCTGTCGAACGACGCTGGCGAGGTCACGGCACTCCGTGTGGCCGAGACCGAGTACGTCGACGGTCGTCGTGTCCCGAAGGCCGGCACCGAGCGGGAGATCCCGGCGGACCTCGTCCTCATCGCGATGGGGTTCACCGGGCCGGAACGGGACACCATCGAGCCGCAGCTCGGGCTCCCGTTCGCGGACGGCGGGGCGCTCGACCGGGGTGCCGACTACACCACGAACGAGCCCGGCGTGTTCGTCGCGGGGGACGCCGGGCGCGGGCAGTCGCTCATCGTCTGGGCGATCGCGGAGGGCCGGGCCGCCGCGGCGCAGGTCGACACGTACCTCGAGGGCTCGACGATCCTGCCCGCCCCGGTCAAGGCGACCGACCGCGCGATCTCGATCTGATCCCTGCGGTCGTCCTGATCCGCGCGACCGTCCTGATCCGCGCGGTCGTCCTGATCCGCGGCGCTCCTCCGTCCTGTGCACCGGGGGGCCACTCGCAGTCGCTAGGCTGCGGGTGGCCCCTTCCGCAGGAGCACCCATGTCCACCACACGAAGGATTCCATTGAGACGCGCAAAGATCGTTTCGACGCTCGGACCGGCCACCTCGGACTACGAGACCGTCAAGCAGATCATCGAGGCCGGGGTCGACGTCGCCCGTCTGAACCTCAGCCACGGTGACTACAGCGTCCACGAGGCCAACTACGAGAACGTCCGCCGCGCGGCAGCGGACCTCGGCAAGCCCGTCGCGATCCTCGTCGACCTCCAGGGCCCGAAGATCCGGCTCGCGCGGTTCGCCGACGGGCCGCACACCCTCGCGGTCGGCGACGTCTTCACCATCACGACCGAGGACGTCCCCGGGTCCAAGGAGATCTGCGGGACGACGTTCAAGGGGCTGCCGCAGGACGTCAAGCCCGGGGACCCGCTGCTCATCGACGACGGCCGCGTCCGCCTGCGCGTCCTCGACACCGACGGCACGCGCGTCCGCACCGAGGTCGTCGTCGGCGGGACCGTCTCGAACAACAAGGGCATCAACCTGCCCGGCGTCGCGGTGAACGTGCCCGCGCTGTCCGAGAAGGACGAGGCCGACCTCCGATGGGGTCTCCGTCAGGGTGCCGACCTCATCGCGCTGTCGTTCGTGCGGAACGCGGCCGACGTCGACCGTGCGCGCGAGATCATGGCCGAGGAGGGGATCAAGGTCCCGGTCATCGCCAAGATCGAGAAGCCCCAGGCGGTGGACGCGCTCGAGGAGATCATCGACGCGTTCGACTCGATCATGGTGGCCCGCGGCGACCTCGGCGTCGAGCTCCCGCTCGAGGCCGTCCCGATCGTCCAGAAGCGCGCCGTCGAACTCGCGCGCCGGATGGCGAAGCCGGTCATCGTCGCGACGCAGATGCTCGAGTCGATGATCTCCAGCCCGATCCCGACGCGCGCCGAGACATCGGACGTCGCGAACGCGGTCCTCGACGGCGCGGACGCCGTGATGCTCTCCGGCGAGACCAGCGTCGGCGAGTACCCCGTGCAGACGGTCCGGACGATGGCTCGCATCGTCGAGTCGACCGAGGACCACGGCCTGGAACGGATCGCGCCGCTCGGCACGAAGCCCCGCACGCTCGGTGGTGCGATCACCCTCGCCGCGGTCGAGATCGCGGAGTTCACCGAGGCGTCCTACCTCTGTGTGTTCACCGAGTCCGGCGACTCCGCGCGACGCATGTCGCGGCTCCGCCACGGCCTCCCGATCATCGCGCTCACGCCGCACGAGTCCACCCGCCGTCGCATGGCGCTCACCTGGGGCGTCCGCTCGTACCTGGTCGACCCCGTCACGCACACCGACGCGCTGTTCGGTCAGGTGGACGACGTCCTCCTCGGCAACGGCCTCGCCGCCCCTGGCGACCGGGTGATCGTCACGGCCGGCTCGCCCCCCGGCATCCCCGGGTCGACGAACGACCTCCGGGTACACCGCGTCGGCGACGCGCACGCCGAGGTCGCACCGGCCTACGTCCGCAACTGACCGACCGACACGGACTGGAGGATCGGCGCATGTCCAACACGACGACCGCAGGTCACCGGGACCCCGCCGACATCCGGCGGTGGCGCCGGTACCTCGCCGACGAGCGGGCCGAGGAGTCGGTGTACCGGAACCTCGCCGGGCGCCGCGTCGGCGAGGAGCGGGACATCCTCTTGACCCTCGCCGACGCGGAGGGCCGGCACCAGCAGCACTGGCTCGACCTCCTCGGCGAGGACGTCGGTCGACCGCTCGCCGGCGACGTCCGGACCCGTGTCCTCGCGGGCCTCGCGAAGCGGTTCGGGTCGGTGTTCGTCCTCGCGCTCATGCAGCGCGCCGAGGACCGCTCGCCCTACGCCGACGACGCCGACGCCTCGGCCGCGATGGCGGCGGACGAACGCATCCACGGCGAGGTCGTCCGGGGGCTGGCGAACCGTGGACGACTCCGACTCTCGGGGACGTTCCGCGCGGCGATCTTCGGCGCGAACGACGGGCTCGTCTCGAACCTGGCGCTCATCATCGGCATCAGCGCATCGGGTGCCGACCGGAACATCGTCCTGTTGAGCGGCATCGCCGGCCTCCTCGCGGGCGCGCTGTCGATGGGCGCCGGGGAGTACGTCTCGGTGCGGTCGCAGCGTGAGCTCCTCGAGGCGTCGGCACCGCATCCGGACGCCGGTCGCGCGGTGGTCGACCTCGACGTCGACGCGAACGAGTTGGCCCTGGTGTACCGCGCCCGTGGGATGGACGAGGCTGCCGCGGCGGCGCACGCGCAGGAGGTCCTCGCCGGCCTGCGGCAGGTGGCCGAGCCCGAGGCCGCCGACGACCACGAGGCGATCGGCACCGGCATGAACGCGGCGATCTCCAGCTTCCTGTTCTTCGCCTCGGGTGCGATCATCCCGATCGTGCCGTACCTGTTCGGCCTCGGCGGGTGGACGGCGCTGACGATCGCCGCGGTGCTCGTCGGGATCGCGTTGCTCGTCTCCGGCTCGGTGGTCGGCGTGCTCTCCGGCGCGAGTCCCGGCAAGCGGGCGCTCCGGCAGCTCGCGATCGGGTTCGGTGCGGCTGCGGTGACCTACGTGCTCGGGCTGTTGTTCGGCACCACCGGCGTCTGACCCTCAGGCGACATTATCCGCGGGAAGCGACGTCGCTGAACCCGCGTGATGTCGCTTCATGACCATGCATCGTCTGCGGGTGCATCGAGCGACATTGCGCGGGATGTGCGACGTCGCGAAACCCGCCTGATGTCGCTTCATGACCGTGCATCGGGCGACATCGGTCGTGCCGGGCGGTGTCGCGGAACGGGCGGGATGTCGCTTCATGACCGTGCATCGGGCGACGTCGGTCGTACCGGGCGGCGTCGTGGAACGGGCGTGATGTCGCTTCATGACCGTGCATGAGGCGACATTGTCCGCGGGAAGCGACGTCGCGGAACGGGCGTGATGTCGCTTCCGCGGCAGCGCCACCCACCCGCCCCGCGCCACCCGCCCCGCGCCGACCGCACCGCGCCGACCGCCCCGCCCCGCCCCGCACCGACCCGCGGTGGGACCTCGCGTCAGCGCCGCGCCGCAGCCCGCGCGGGCAGGAGCAGCAGGGCCGCGATCCCGACGACGACGAGCGCGATCCCGGCCACGACGACGAACACGGTCAGCGCGACACCCGGAGCGACGAGCACCGCGATCCCGACGACGAGCGACAGCACCCCGCTGACGACCGCCGGCACACGCGACGACCCCGGATGCCCGACGAACGCGCCGACGAGGGCGGCGATCCCCTCGACGATGAACCCGATCCCCGCGAGCAGCGCGAGGACGAGGAGGGGCGCAGCCGGGTCGAGGAGGCACACGAGTCCGCCGATCGCGACGAGCACGCCGACGACACCGGACACCCAGCGCCACGTGCCGGATGCACCGCGGCCGTTCAGGGCGGCGACGACACGGAGCACGCCCGCGACGACGAGATACACGCCGAAGACGATCGCGACGAGGACGAGTGCCGGACGGGGCCACACGATCGCCGTGACGCCGAGGACGATCCCGACCGCCGCCGTGACGATGACGAACAGCCGGAACGTGCGGACGGCGCGGGAATCCATGGGGGGACGCTACCGATCGGCCGGAACCGATCCCCAGGCAGGTCCCAGCGTGCAACGGCTGTCCTCCGTCCCGGGTATCGTCGACCGGGACCCGCTCCCTGCACGGCACCTGCCGGACCGACGGAGAAGACCGGGTTGCCGAACCCCTGATGACGAACGACCTCCACACCAGTGATGCCGCACCGGCACTCGACGACCGGCCGGCACCGACCAGCGTCGGACGTTCGTCGACCCACGGCAAGGCGATCCTGTTCGGCGAGCACACCGTGCTCTACGGCGCCCCGGCGTTGGCGCTGCCCGTCACGGACCTCGTCGTCGAGGCCGTCGCGACCCCGATCCCGACGAGCGATCCCGTCACGGACGGCCACCGGCTGCAGTCGAGCGTCCACACGGGCCCGCTCGACACGGCCCCGTCCGCCGTCCTGCCGACGGTGACCGCCGTCCGCGCGACGCTCCGCCACCTCGGCATCCCCGACATCGCCGACGCAGACGCCGCCGACGTCGCCGCCCACGCAGACGCCGACATCGCCGCCCACGCAGACGCCGCCGGCGCCGCCAGCGCAGACGGCGCCGGCATCCCCGACGCCCCACGGTTCCACGTCCGGGTGGACAGCGCCGTGCCCACCGCTCGTGGTCTCGGGTCGAGCGCCGCCGTCGCCGGGGCGGTCGCCGGCGCGGTCGCGGATGCCCTCGGCGCGACGCTGACCGCGGACGAACGGTTCGCCCTCGTGCAGGAGTGCGAACGGATCGCGCACGGGTCCGCGAGCGGCCTCGACGCCCGCGCGGTGGTCGCCGACGGTCCGGTGTGGTTCGACCACGGCACCGTGACTGCCCTCCCCGTGCACGGTCGGTTCACGTTCGTCGTCGCGGACACCGGTGTCCCGGGCCACACCCGCGAGGCCGTCGCCGCGGTCCGCGCCCTCGCCGACCGGCGGCCGGACCTCGTGGCGGAGGTCGTGGGACGGATCACCCGGCTCGCCGAGACCGCCGCCCGGTTGCTCGGCGACGTGGACGAGGTCCACCTGACCCGCGCCGAGCACCTCGGTGCCGCGATGGACGACGCGCAGACCCTCCTCACGACGCTCGGCGTCTCGAGCCCCGACGTCGACCGACTGGTCGGTGCGGCGCGCGCTGCGGGTGCATTGGGTGCGAAGCTCACCGGCGGTGGTCGTGGCGGGTGCGTGCTCGTGCTCGTGGCCGACGACGCGGCCGTGGCGCCCGTCGGTGCCGCACTCCGCGCCGCCGGTGCGACGGACACCTGGACGACCCGGATCGGAGCTTCCGCATGACCACCGCCACCGCGCACCCGAACATCGCCCTGGTGAAGTACTGGGGCAAGGCCGACGAGCGGCTCGCGCTGCCCGCGACCGGCAGCGTCTCGATGACGCTCGACGTGTTCCCGACCACGACGACCGTCACGGTGGACGGCGGCGCTCCGGACGGACGGGAGGCGCGTGACCGGTTCGTCCTGAACGGTGCGGCCGACGACGGGGCATCGCTGCTGCGGGTCACCCGCTTCCTCGACCTGGTGCGCGAGCTCGCCGGCAGCGAGGTCCGCGCGAGCGTCGTCTCGCAGAACACCGTGCCGACCGGGGCCGGGTTGGCCTCGAGCGCCTCGGGGTTCGCCGCTCTCGCCGCGGCCGCAGCCGGTGCGTACGGGCTCGACCTCGACGCCCGGGCCCTCAGCCGGCTCGCGCGCCGTGGTTCCGGGTCGGCGACGCGCTCGATCCCCGGTGGCGTGGCGGTCTGGCACGCCGGCCACGACGACGCGTCGTCCTTCGCCGAGCCCGTGGCCGCGCCACCGATGGCGATGGTCGTCGTCACGATCGACGCCACCGAGAAGGCCGTCTCGAGCCGCGAGGCCATGCGCCGCACGACCGCGACGTCGCCGTTCTACCCGGCGTGGGTGACGTCGACGACCGCCACCGTGCCGGCGATGCTCGCAGCGTGCGCCGCCGGCGACTTCACCCGCGTCGGCGAGATCACCGAGAGCAACGCGCTCCGGATGCACGCGACGATCCAGGGCGCCGAGCCGCCCATCCGGTACCTCACGGCGGCGAGCATCGCGGTGTTCGACGCCGTCATCGGGTTGCGCGCCGTCGGCGTCGAGGCGTACGCGACCGCCGACGCCGGCCCGAACGTCGTCGTGCTCTGTCGCCCGGAGGACCGCGACCGGGTCGCCGACGAACTCGCCGCGTACGGCAGCGTGATCGCGTCCGGCACCGGACCGGGCGCACACATCGTCGACGAGACCGTGGCGGCGGCGCGGTGACCGCCGGGACGAGCTCCGCCGCCATCGAGGTCCGCGCCCCGGGCAAGCTGTTCATCGCGGGGGAGTACGCCGTCGTGGAGCCCGGGCAGCCGTCGGTGCTCGTCGCGCTCGACCGGTTCATCACCGTCCGGCTCACCGCCGCGGAGCACGCCGGCAGCGTCCACTCCGACGAGTACGGTCAGCTGCCCCTCGTCTGGACCCGCGACGAGTCCGGACTGACGATCGACCGGGAACACCACCCCTACGACTACGTGATGGCGGTCGTCGACCTCGTCGAGCGGCTCCGCGAGGAACGAGGCGTCGCGCCGCGGTTCTCGGACCTCCGGATCACGAGCGAGCTCGACGACGCGAGCGGTCGGAAGTTCGGCCTCGGGTCGTCGGCCGCGGTGGTCGTGGCGACCGTCGGTGCCCTCGACGCCTTCTACCGGCTCGGCCTGACCCGTCGCGAGCGGTTCGGCGTCGCACTGCTCGCGACCGTGCAGGTGAACCCGACGGCGTCCGGCGGCGACCTCGCGGCGAGCACCTACGGCGGGTGGATCCGCTACAGCGCGCCGGACCGCGCGGCCCTCAGCCGGCTGATCGCCGATCGGCCGGTGTCCGAGGTCCTCGACGGCGACCACTGGGACGGCTTCTCGGTCACGCAGCTCGCGCCGCCCGAACACCTGCGGCTGCTCGTCGGGTGGACCGGTTCGCCCGCGTCGACCTCCCGGCTCGTCGACGTCGTGCACCGCCACCGGGACGACGACGCGACGCAGTACGCGGCGTTCCTCGACGCGAGCCGGAGCTGCGTCGACGACCTGGTCGCGGGCCTCCAGTCCGGCGACACGACCCGCGCGACCGGTGCGATCACGCGCGCCCGTGGCATCCTGCAGCGCCTCGGGACGGCCGTCGGGTCCTCGATCGAGACCCCGCGCCTCGCGACGCTCTGCGACGTCGCCGAGGCCGAGGGCGCCGCGGCGAAGCCGTCCGGCGCGGGCGGTGGCGACTGCGGCATCGTGCTGGTACCGAAGGAGATCGACCCGAAGCGCATCCTCCGTGCGTGGGAGGCCCATGACATCCGGCACCTCAGCGTGTCCGTGCACCCGGCGGAAGCCGACCCCGTCGAGAGGACCACCCGGTGAGCAGCGCAGTGACCGAGACACCCATGCCGACCAAGTGGGTCGGGCCGATCCGGATCAGCGGCAACGCCGTCGAGGGCGAGCACGAGGTCCCGCTCGCGACGTACGAGACCCCGCTGTGGCCGTCCGTCGCCCGTGGTGCGCTGCTCTCCCGACAGATCGAGGGTGGCATCGTCGCGACCGTCGTCGACGAGCGGATGACCCGGTCCGTGCTGCTCCGCGCCACCGGCGCCGCCGACGCCCTCGCCGCGTCGCGCGACGTCGTCGCCCGGTTCGACGAGCTCGCCGCCGTGGTCGCCGGGCAGAGCCGCTTCGCGACGCTCATCGAGATCCACCCGGAGATCGTCGGCGGGTTGCTCTTCGTCCGGTTCGCGTTCACGACCGGGGACGCCTCCGGGCACAACATGGTCACCCAGGCGTCCGACGCACTCCTCGACCGCATCCTCGAGTGGCACCCGGAGCTGTCGTACCTGTCGATCTCCGGCAACTACTGCTCGGACAAGAAGGCCACCGCGGTGAACGGCATCCTCGGCCGTGGGCGGAGCGTCGTCGCGGAGCTGACCGTCCCCGGCGAGCTCGTCGAACGTCGTCTCCGTTCCACCACCGAGCGGATCGTCGAGCTGAACACGGCCAAGAACCTGATCGGGTCGACGATCGCGGGCGCGCTCCGCTCGGCGAACGCCCACTACGCGAACATGCTCCTCGGCTTCTACCTCGCGACCGGCCAGGACGCCGCCAACATCGTCGAGGGCTCCCAGGGGATCACGACCGCGGAGGACCGGGGAGGCGACCTGTACTTCGCCTGCACCCTGCCGCACCTCATCGTGGGCACGGTCGGGAACGGCAAGGACCTGCCCGTCGTGGAAGCCGCCCTCGAGCGGCTCGGCGTCCGCGAGCCACGGGACCCCGGTGCGAACGCACGGCGGCTCGCCGCGCTCGGCGCAGCGACCGTGCTGTGCGGCGAGCTCTCGCTCCTCGCCGCGCAGACGAACCCCGGCGAGCTGATGGCGGCCCACGTCCGGCTCGAGCGACGGGCGGACGGGAGGCGCGCATGAGCACGCAGACCGGATCCGGCACGCAGACGGTCGCGTCGCTGACCGTCGGCATCGACGACCTGGCGATCGCGACGGGGCACCACGTGGTCGACCTCGACGACCTCGCGCGGCACGGCGGCGTCGACCCGGCGAAGTACCACGTCGGGCTCGGGCAGGACACGTTCAGCCTGCCGGCCGCGGACGAGGACGTCGTGACGCTCGCGGCTGCGGCGGCGCGGGCGCTCCTCGCGCGGACCGGCACGGAGGGCATCCGGACGGTGTTCCTCGCCACGGAGTCCGGGATCGACCAGTCGAAGAGCGCCGGGATGTTCGTGCACGGGCTGCTCGGTCTCCCGCAGTCGTCGCGCGTCGTCGAGCTCAAGCAAGCCTGCTACTCGGGGACGGCCGCGCTCCAGGCCGCGCTCGGCATGGTGGCACGCGACCCACGCGAGCGGGTGCTCGTGATCGCGTCCGACGTCGCCCGGTACGACCTCGACACGGCGGCCGAGGCCACGCAGGGCGCCGGCGCGGTCGCGATGCTCGTCACGGCGGACCCGTCGCTCGTCGTCATCGAACCGACCTCGGGCCTGTTCTCGAGCGACGTCGACGACTTCTGGCGCCCGAACGACCGGACCACCGCGCTCGTCGACGGCCGGCTCTCGGTGAGCGCCTACCTCAACGCGTTCCTCGGCGCGTGGGAGGACCTGCAGCAGCGTGGCGGCCCGGCGATCGGCGACATCGACCGGTTCGTGCACCACCAGCCCTTCACGAAGATGGCGCTCAAGGCGCACCGGAAGCTCGGGCAGCACACCGGGTCGTCGTTCGCCGACGCCGACCTCGCGACGGGGTTCACGTACAACCGCCGTGCGGGCAACACCTACACGGCGTCGCTGTACTTCGCGCTGGCCGCCCTGCTCGACCTCGACGACGACCTCGCCGACCGACGCATCGGGCTGTTCAGCTACGGCTCCGGGAGCGTCGGCGAGTTCTTCACCGGGGTCGTCCGACCCGGCTACCGCGCGCTGCGGGCCCCGGAGCGGGAACGGACCGCGCGGATGCTCGATGCGCGGGTCGCAGTCGACGTCGAGACGTACCGCCAGCTGCACGAGACGACCTGGACCGGGAGCGGCGACGTCGAGCGGCCTCGCGTGACGACGGGCCCGTTCCGGTTCGCGGGTGTCCGCGGGGGTGCGCGTCACTACGAGGCGACGGACCGCTCGTGACCCACACTGGGTCCTGACCGGCCGGCGGGTTCCGCGCGGACGCCGGAGACGTACCAAGCGCGATCGTGCTCCGCGACGAATGGGCGGACGACGACCACGACGACCAGACGGAGAGGACGTGACCGCATGCTCGAACTCGGGACCTACCGCAACGAGTGCGACGCCGTCATCGTCGTCGAACGACTGCTGGCGGACGGCCGTGCCGCGCGCGAGGACGTCTACGCGGCCCGGACGGTCGACATCACCGGCGCGCTCCCGGACGAGGGCCTGCTGGTGACCGAGCACGCGCTGCACGACGCCGGCTACCGGCTCGCGGACGGCGCCTGAGGTCGGTCCGGGCTCCGGCTCCCAGGTTCACGCAGGACGCGCCGACGCCCGTTCGGTATCCTGAGAACCGGCACACACGTCACGCACCGTGTGCTCAGCCACGATCCCGTGCTCTCGCCGACCCCGTCGACCCGATCCCCCGGAGGTCACCCCTGCTCGTCGTCCTCGCGTCCTTCGCCGTGGCGGCCGTCGTCGTGCCGACGCTCGTCCACGTGCTCGGGACGCGTGCCTTCGCCGTCGCAGCCCTGGTGCCGGCCGCGGCGTTCGTGCTCGCGCTGGTGCAGACCCCGCGCGTGTTCGCGGGCGGGGTGTCGACCGTCGTGCCGTGGATCCCCGAGCTCGGCATCGACCTCGCGTTCCGGCTCGACCCGTTGTCGTGGGTGCTGACCCTCGTCGTCACCGGCGTCGGTGCCCTCGTCCTGCTCTACTGCGTCCGGTACTTCGCCGACGGCGAGCCGGCACTCGCCCGGTTCGCCGGGGTCTTCGTCGCGTTCGCCGGGTCGATGTACGGGCTGGTCGTGGCCGACGACGTCTTCCTGCTGTTCGTGTTCTGGGAGGGCACGACGGTCTTCTCGTACCTGCTCATCGGTCACGACCCCGCACGACGGGCAGCCCGCGTCGCGGCGATGCAGGCGCTCGTCGTGACGACCTTCGGCGGCCTGGCGATGCTCGCCGGCCTCGTCCTGCTCTCCGTCCGGGCCGGGACCGGTCGGCTCTCCGGCATCGTCGCCGCCGCGGAGGACGGACACCTGTCGGGAGCGCTCGTGACCGTCGCGGTGCTGCTCGTCCTCGCCGGCGCGCTGTCGAAGTCCGCCATCGTCCCGTTCCACTTCTGGTTGCCGTCCGCGATGGCGGCACCCACCCCGGTGAGCGCGTACCTGCACGCCGCGGCGATGGTGAAGGCCGGGATCTACCTCGTCGCACGGCTGGCGCCGGGGTTCGCCGAGGTCCCCGGGTGGCGCGGCACGATCGTCGTGCTCGGCATCACCGGCATGCTCGTCGGTGGCGTCCTCGCGCTCCGGCAGACCGACCTCAAGCTGCTCCTCGCCTACGGGACGGTCGCGCAGCTCGGGTTCCTGGTCACCGCCGCGGGGTGGGGGAGCGAGGCCGTCGCGATCGGTGCGATCGTGCTGCTCCTCGGCCATGCGTGCTTCAAGGCGACGCTGTTCCTCACGGTGGGCGCGATCGACCACGCCACCGGGACACGCGACCTCCGGAGGCTGAGCGGTCTCGGCCGACGCGCCCCGGTCCTCGCGGTCATCGCGCTGCTGGCACTCGCCTCGATGTCCGGACTCCCGCCGACCATCGGGTTCGTCGGCAAGGAAGCCCTGCTCACCGGACTGCTCGACGCCACCGCCGGACCGTCGTCGGCCTGGGCCTGGGTCGCGCTGGTCGGGGTCGTCATCGGTTCCGTGCTGACCGTCGCCTACAGCGTCCGGTTCTTCTGGGGCGCGTTCTGGTCGCGGCCCGGTGTCCCCGCGACCCACCCGCACGACCTCCGCCCACTGCTGCCCGTGCCCGGGCTCCTCGCGGTCGCGGGCCTCGTGCTGGGCGCCGCGATCGCCGCCGTCGGCCAGTTCCTCGAGCCGGTCGGACACGGTCTGTCGGCCGACGGCGAGGTCGCGCACCTCGCGCTCTGGCACGGACTCGAACCGGCGCTCGCCCTGTCGGCGGTGACCCTCGTCGGCGGGGCCGCGCTGGTCGCCGGACTCGCCCGTCTGCGCACCCGCGCGGCGACCGTCGGGGTCGTACCGCGCCTCCCGGTCATGTCCGGTCGTGCGACGGCCCCGTCGCGTCCGAGCCTGCCGACCGCGTCCGGCACCTACCGCGCGGCGATGCGCGGGCTTGACCGGGGCGCCGCCCTCGTCACCGCCAACGTCCAGCGCGGATCGCTGCCGTACTACCTGACCGTGATCCTGTCCGTGATGGTGGCGGCGGCCGTCGCCAACCTCGTGCTCGGCGGCCCGTGGGCGGTCCACCTGCGGTTCCAGGACTCGTGGGCACAGCTCCCGACCGTCGTCGTGATGGCGGTCGCGGCGATCGGTGTGCTCACCGCCCGGACCCGGTTCGCCGCGGCGCTCCTGGTCGGCGTGACCGGGTACGGCATGTCCGTGCTGTTCGTCGTCCAGGGCGCCTACGACCTCGCGCTGACGCAGCTCGTGGTGGAGACGGTGACCCTCGTCGCGTTCGTCCTCGTGCTCCGGCGCCTGCCGCCGCGGATCGCGGAGGCCAACCCGTCGCGGTTCCGGGTCGGTCGGGCGCTGTTCGCGGCTGCGTGCGGTCTGGTCCTGGCGGTCGTCGTGGTGGTCGTGGCCTCGAGTCGGACCGCTGACCCGATCTGGACGGAGATACCGGCCCTGACGAGTTCGTTCGGCCACGGCCAGAACGTCGTGAACGTCGCACTCGTCGACCTCCGCGGCTGGGACACCATGGGAGAGCTGAGCGTCGTCGTCGCTGCAGCCACGGGCGTCGCGAGCCTGGTGTTCGTCAAGTCGCGTGAGGACACGCTGCCCCGGCTCCGCGGGAACCGGTCCCGGGTCGGCGACCAGGCCGGTGCGACCGCCGCCGGCGAGCGGGACCGGGACGGCGGCGGCCCGAGGGTGTGGCTGCCGACGTCCGACGCGCTCCCGACCGGACGGTCGGCGCTCCTCGACGTCGTGGTGCGGCTCCTGTTCCACGGGATGGTCGTCCTGTCGGTGTACCTGCTGTTCGCGGGGCACAACCTGATCGGGGGCGGGTTCGCCGGCGGGCTCGTCGCGGGGATCGCCCTCGTCGGCCGGTACCTCGCCGGTGGCGCGGCGGAGCTCGGGGCCGCGGCGCCGGTCCGCGCGGGTCGGCTGCTCGGACTCGGGCTCGCCACGGCGGCGACGACCGCGGTCGTGCCGCTGTTCGCCGGACAGGACGCGCTCGAGAGCACCTTCCTCGAGGCCACGGTGCCGGTCCTCGGACACGTCGAGTTCGTGACGGCGACGTTCTTCGACGTCGGCGTGTACCTCATCGTGGTCGGCCTCGTGCTCGACGTGCTGCGGAGCCTCGGCGCCGAGGTCGACCGGCAGGGTCGTGCGGAGCGCCGCGGCGCCGGGGCTCCGGCGACGGAACGGAGCGCACCGTGACCATCAGCCTGATCCTCGTCATCGCGATGGCCGTGCTGTTCTCGTGCGGCGTCTACCTGCTCCTCGAGCGGAGTCTGACGCGCATGCTGCTCGGGTTCCTGCTCCTCGGGAACGCCGTGAACCTCCTGCTCCTCGTCATGACCGGTGCCGCCGGCGGTCCGCCGATCGGCGACGGCCCGGACGGCATGACCGACCCGCTGCCGCAGGCGTTCGGGCTCACCGCGATCGTCATCACCTTCGCGGTGAGCGCGTTCCTCCTCGCGCTCATCTACCGGTCGTGGAGCCTGTCCCGCCGTGACGAGGTCGACCTCGACGAGGAGGACGTCGCGATCGGGCGACTCCGCCCCGACGAGGTGGACGACCTGGACGAGGCCGACGGGGTCGACGAGGCCGACGCGACGAACGGAGCCGCTCGATGACCGTCCTCGTCCCGCTGCTCGTCCTCCTGCCGCTGCTCGGCGCTGCGGTCGCCCTCGGGCTCGTCCGACACCGCGGCGTCCAGCGTGTCGTCACCGTGTCGGTGCTCGCACTCGTCGTGGTGATCGCCGCCGTGCTGCTCGTGGTCGTCGACCGCGACGGGACGCTCGTCATGCAGGTCGGCGGGTGGGCGGCCCCGTACGGCATCTCGCTCGTCGTCGACCGACTGAGCGCCCTGCTCCTGCTGGTGTCGGCCGCGGTGCTCCTCGCAGTCCTGCTGTACTCCGTCGGGCAGGGCCTCGCGGACGACGACGCCGATGCCCCGGTGACGATCTACTACCCGACCTACCTCGTGCTCGCGGCCGGGGTGCTGAACAGCTTCATCGCGGGCGACCTCTTCAACCTGTACGTCGGGTTCGAGATGCTCCTGGTCGCGAGCTTCGTGCTGATCACGGTCGGCGGGAGCGCGACACGGGTCCGCGCCGGGACCACGTACATCATCACGAGCCTGGTGTCCTCCGCGATCTTCCTCACCGCGATCGGGCTCGTCTACGGCGCCACCGGGACGGTGAACCTCGCGCAGATCAGCCAGCGCGTCGCGGAGCTCCCGCTCGGCACGCAGCTCCTCCTGCACTCGATGCTCCTGATCGGGTTCGGGATCAAGGCGGCGGTGTTCCCGCTCGCGTTCTGGCTCCCGGACTCGTACCCGACCGCGCCGGCACCGGTCACCGCGGTCTTCGCGGGCCTCCTCACCAAGGTGGGCGTGTACGCGATCATCCGGCTCGAGACTGTCGTGTTCCCGTCGGACACGCTGAACCCGGTGCTCATGGTCGTCGCGGCGCTGACGATGTTCGTCGGGGTGCTCGGGGCGGTGTCCCAGACAGACGTCAAGCGACTGCTGTCGTTCACGCTCGTCAGCCACATCGGCTACATGATCATGGGCATCGGCCTCGGGACCGTCGCGGGGACGGCTGCCGCGGTGTTCTACACGGTGCACCACATCCTCGTCCAGACCACGCTGTTCCTCGCCTCGGGGCTCATCGAGCGCACCGGCGGGTCGACCTCCACCCGGCGGCTCGCCGGACTCCTCAAGGCGTCTCCGCTCCTCGGCTTCCTGTACTTCATCCCGGCGCTCAACCTCGGTGGGATCCCGCCGTTCTCCGGGTTCATCGGGAAGGTCGCGCTGTTCCGGGCCGCGGCCGAGCAGGGCGGCGTGCTGGCCTCCGTGCTGATCGGCGTCGGGTCGCTCACCTCGCTCCTGACGCTGTACGCGCTCATGCGGGTGTGGGACGCAGCGTTCTGGCGGCCTCGTCGGTCGGCGCTGCCGTCCGCGCCGCACGCCGACCTGGTGCCGGACACCGCCGCGTTCGCGGCCGAGCGCGGCGGGGCGGACTCGGGGCGGGCCTCCAGTCCGGAGTCGGTGGGCGACGTCGGTGCGACGTCGGTCGCGACCGCGACGGCCGCCACGACCACGGCGTCGGAGGGACTGGCGGCGCCGGAGCACGTCCGGCTGCCGCGGATGCTCGTCGGTGTGACGGTCACCATGGTCGGCGCGACACTCGCGCTGACGGTCTTCGCCGGGCCGCTGATGGGGTACGCGACCCGGGCGGCGGAGGGTCTCGAGTCGCCGGTCGCGTACGTCACCGCGGTGCTCGGGACGGACGGGGGTGCGCGATGACGGACCGCCCCGACACGGACCGCCCCGACACGGACCGCACCTCCGGGACTGGCCGACGACGTCCCGCGTTCTCGTGGCGCTACGAGGTGCCGCTCGTCCTCGGGCTCGTCGTCCTCTGGGCGATGCTCTGGGGATCGTGGACACCCCTGACCCTGCTGACCGGGGTCGTGCTGGCCGTGCTCGTGACGCAGCTCCTGCCGCTGCCACCCATCCCGTTGTCGTCCAGACTCGACCCGTTCCGGCTGGTCGTGCTCCTCGCGGTGTTCGTCGTGCAGGTCGTGGTCGCGTCGTTCCAGGTGTCGTGGATCGCCGTTCGACGCCGAGGGGCCCCGCGGAGCTCGATGGTGCTCGTGCCGCTCCGGACGCACTCCGACATGACGTTCACCATCTCGGTGCTGGCGATCTCGCTGGTGCCCGGGTCGTACGTGGTCGAGGTCGACCTCGCCCGCCGCCGGATCCTGCTGCACGTGCTGGACACCCCGGACGAAGCCGCGGTGACTGCGGCCCGGCGGTCCGCGCTCGCACTCGAGGCGCGAGTGATCCGCGCGCTCGGCTCGACGGAGGACCTGGAGGCGATCCGATGACCGCGCTGCTCGTGACCGTCGGGGTGCTCCTGACGGCGGCACTCGCCCTGGCGGTGTTCCGCATCCTCCGCGGCCCGACCCTGATCGACCGGATGATCGGGTCCGACATCGTGCTCACCACGGTGCTCGTCGTGCTCGCCGCGGTCGAGGTGGTCCGCGGCGAGCTGACGGTCATCCCGGTGCTCGTCGTGATCAGCGCGACGAGCGTGTTCGCGACCGTGGCCGTCGCCCGGGTCATCACCCCGACGTCCGACCCCGAGGGGAGCGAGGACCAGTGACCGACCTGACCGCACATCTCGACGCGATCGGCGTGCGTGCGTGGATCGCCCTCGGGCTGCTCCTCGTCGCGGCACTGCTGTCGCTGTCCGCCGGGATCGGGATCGTCCGGTTCCTCGACCCGCTCGCGCGCCTGCACGCGATGGCGAAGCCGCAGGTGCTCGGGCTCGCATGTGCGCTCGCGGCGATCGTCGTGGCGGTGGGGACCTGGACGGCGTTCTGGGTGGTCGTCCCGGTCATGGCGTTCCAGCTGTTCCTCGTGCCGGTGTCGACGCACATGATCGCCAGGGCGGGCGTCCGCGACGGCGACTACCGGGCGGACGAGCTGCTCGTCGACGACACCGACGACCACCACCGGGACTGACCGGCCCCGGGCCCGCCGGCGCCCGTCCCGGTCCCGACGAGAATGCAGGATCCCCGGGTGCCGATGCCGACCCACTCCGAATTACTGCATCCTCGGCGGGGAAGGAGCCGGAGAGCGGCCGGGAGGAGGTGCGGTACTCTGGCAGCCGCGCGAGTGTGGTGGAATCGGCAGACACGGGGCACTCAAAATGCTCTGCCTCACGGCATGCGGGTTCGAGTCCCGCCACTCGTACTGCAGTCGTGCCGAACCTGCGCGGCATGCGGGGCAGTCCGGCCCGGCAGCATCCACCAGCCCACCCGGCAGCCACCAGGCCGACGCATAGTAGGGTTCCAGTGTGAGTGACACAGACGCAACAGCCACCGCCCCCCGCCGAGTCGTCGTCGCGGAGGACGAGTCGCTCATCCGCCTCGACATCGTCGAGATCCTCCGGGACAACGGCTTCGACGTCGTGGGGGAAGCCGGAGATGGCGAGACCGCGGTCGCCCTGGCCACGGACCTCCGCCCGGACCTCGTCATCATGGACGTCAAGATGCCCCAGCTCGACGGCATCTCCGCCGCGGAGCGCCTCTCCAAGAACCACATCGCACCCGTCGTGCTCCTCACCGCGTTCAGCCAGAAGGAGCTCGTCGAACGGGCGACCGAGGCCGGTGCCCTCGCCTACGTCGTCAAGCCGTTCACGCCGAACGACTTGCTCCCCGCGATCGAGATCGCCCTCTCCCGGTACCAGCAGATCATCACCCTCGAGTCCGAGGTCGCCGACCTGGTGGAGCGGTTCGAGACCCGGAAGCTCGTCGACCGCGCCAAGGGCCTCCTCAACGAGAAGATGGGCCTCACCGAGCCCGAGGCATTCCGCTGGATCCAGAAGGCGAGCATGGACCGCCGACTGACGATGCACGACGTCGCGAAGGCGATCATCGAGCAGCTCAGCGCCAAGAAGTAGCGCCCCGGGCCCGCCCGACTCACCCGTCCGTCTGACGGTGTCGCCCGGCGCGCCCGTCTGACCGAAGCGAGATCGCAGGACGCGCCGTGTGCCCAGTGAGGGTGCCGGCGTGTTCTGCGATCCCGACGGCACGCATGCGGCGTGTCCTGCGATCCGGGCCGCACGCACGCACGCACGCAGGACGTTCCGCGATCCGGACGCGACCACGGTCGGACGGGAGGCGCGGTGCAGGCCCGCCCCGCGCCTCCCGTCCGACGGGCGGTGACGCCCGGCGCCCACCGCCTAGGCGTCGCGGAGGAAGTTCGTGATCCGCACCGTGGACAGTCGTCGGCCACGGTCGTCCGTGAGGACGATCTCGTGCGTGGCGAGGGTCCGGCCGAGGTGCAGCGCCGTGCAGGTCCCCGTGACGGTCCCCGTGGTGGCACTCCGCGAGTGCGACGCGTTCAACTCGATGCCGACCGCGATCCGGCCCGGCCCCGCGTGCACCGTCGCAGCCATCGAGCCGAGGCTCTCCGCCAGGACCACGTACGCGCCCCCGTGCAGGATGCCGACCGGCTGGGTGTTGCCCTCGACGGGCATGGTCCCGACGGCGCGTTCGGCACTCATCTCGGTGACGACGATGCCCATCTTCTCGGCGAGCGGTCCGACCCCACGGAGCTCGAGCCGTTCGGCGCCGCTCAGGGACTCGGCACCGGTCGTCGCGGCGGTCGGCTGGGTGTCGGTCACGAGGCTCCTCGGCGGTCGGGCGTTGTCACCGGGCGCTTGTAGTGTGGCGGGGTGTCGGATCCTGAAAAGCCTACCCTCCTGGTCATCGACGGACACTCGCTGGCGTTCCGTGCGTTCTACGCGCTCCCGGTCGACAGCTTCGTGAACCGCGAGGGGCAGCACACGAACGCCATCCACGGCTTCATCTCGATGCTGCTCATGCTCCTCCAGCGCGAGAAGCCGACGCACCTCGCCGTCGCGTTCGACATCTCCCGGTTCTCGTTCCGCACCCGCGAGTACGAGGCGTACAAGGGCACCCGGAACGAGACCCCGCCGGAGTTCAAGGGCCAGATCCCGCTCCTGCAGGAAGCCCTGCACGCGATGGGCATCACGACCGTGACGAAGGAGGACTACGAGGCCGACGACATCCTCGCGACGCTCTCACTCCAGGGCGCCGAGCAGGGGTTCCAGGTCTTCGTGGTCTCCGGCGACCGCGACGCGATCCAGCTCGTCGACGACCGCGTGACCCTCCTCTACCCATCGGTGCGCGGTGTCTCCGAGCTGACCCGGTACGACCGGGACAAGGTGTTCGAGCGCTACGGCATCGAGCCGCACCAGTACCCCGACGTCGCCGCGCTGGTCGGGGAGACCAGCGACAACCTCATCGGCATCGACAAGGTCGGCGAGAAGACCGCCGTCAAGTGGATCAACCAGTTCGGGTCGCTCGACGCCGTCCTCGAGCACGCCGACGAGATCAAGGGCGTCGTCGGCAACAACCTCCGCGAGCAGAAGGACCGGGCCGTCCTCAACCGCCGGCTGAACCGCCTGGTGCGCGACGTCGAGCTGCCCGTCGGTCCGGCCGACCTCGCCCGCCGACCGGTCGACGAGGACGCGGTCCGCGAGCTCTTCGCCAAGCTGCAGTTCCGGACCCTCCTCGACCGCGTGTTCAAGATCGCCGGCCCGGGGGAGTCGTCCGAGGTGACCGGCGCACCGGCCGAGTCGACCGGCCCCGCGGCACCGGGTGTCCGGACCCTCATCGACGAGGAACTCGGCTACTGGCTCGACCGCAAGACCGCGGACGACGGCGCCTTCGGCGTCGCGATCGAGACCGTCGACGGACGGCTCAGCGCGATCGGCATCGCCACCCACGACGACACCGTCATGGTGCCGGGCGGCAGCGGGATGAAGGACTACGAGCAGCTGCAGGCGTGGCTCGCCTCCGATGCCCCGAAGCACTTCCACGACGCCAAGGCGGCCATCCACGCGCTCGGCAGCGCCGGGTTCACCGTCGGCGGGATCGCCGGCGACGCCCGGATCATGGGCTGGCTCGCGAACCCGGGCAAGCAGGGGCAGCCGCTCGACGACCTCGTCTACCAGGAGCTCGGCGAGTCCATGCCGACGGCCGACCCGAACCAGCTCGTGCCGGAGTCCGAGCCGACGACCATCGCCACGCAGGCCTGGTACGTCCTCCGTGTGACCACGGCCCTCCGCGCGCGGATCGACGAGAGCTCGCTGCGGGTCCTCGACGACATCGAGCTCCCGCTCGTCCCGGTGCTCGCGGGGATGGAGCACCTCGGGGTGACGATGGACCACGAGGTCCTCGCCGACCTGTCGCACGAGCTCGGCGACCGCGCGGCCGACCTCGCCCAGCAGGCGTTCACCGAGATCGGCCACGAGGTCAACCTCGGCTCCCCGAAGCAGCTGCAGGAAGTCCTGTTCACCGAGCTCGCGATGCCGAAGACCCGCAAGACCAAGACCGGCTTCTCCACCGACGCCGCGAGCCTCGCCGACCTGCAGGACCAGCACCCGCACCCGTTCCTCGGCCTGCTCCTGCAGCACCGCGACGCCACGAAGCTCCGGCAGATCGTCGACACGCTCGACACCGCGGTCGTCGACGGCCGCGTGCACACCACCTACGAGCAGACCGGGTCGAGCACCGGCCGGATCTCGTCGACCGACCCGAACCTGCAGAACATCCCGGTCAAGACCGCCGTCGGCCGCCGGGTCCGGAGCGCCTTCACCATCCAGGCTCCGTACACGACCCTGCTCACCGCGGACTACTCGCAGATCGAGATGCGGATCATGGCCCACCTCTCCGGTGACCCGGGGCTCATCGAGGCGTTCAATGCGGGCGAGGACCTGCACCGGTTCGTCGGCGCGCGGGTCTTCGGCGTCGAGCCGGCCGAGGTCAGCCCGGAGATGCGGACGAAGGTCAAGGCGATGTCGTACGGCCTCGCGTACGGGCTCAGTGCGTTCGGGCTGTCGAAGCAACTCCGGATCGACCAGAGCGAGGCCCGGGGCCTCATGACGGGGTACTTCGAGCGCTTCGGGGCGGTCCGCGACTACCTCCGGAACGTCGTCGAGCAGGCCCGTGAGGACGGCTACACCGAGACGATCTTCGGCCGTCGCCGACCGTTCGGGGACCTCAAGAGCCCGAACCGCGTCCTCCGCGAGAACGCCGAACGCGCCGCGTTGAACGCCCCGATCCAGGGCTCGGCCGCGGACATCATCAAGATCGCGATGCTCGGCGTGACCGATGACCTCCGTGCGGGCGGGCACGAGTCGCACCTGCTCCTGCAGGTGCACGACGAACTGATCCTCGAGGTCGCCCCGGGCGAGGAGTCCGCCGTCGAGGAGCTCGTCCGACGCCGGATGGGCACGGCGGCGGAGCTGACGGTCCCGCTGGACGTCTCCGTCGGCACCGGCCCGAACTGGGAGGTCGCTGCGCACTGACGTGGCACGGCCCGGCCGGGACCCGATGCTCGGGACCCGCTCCGCGCCTCCCGTCCGTCCACAGGGTGACCGCTTCCGGACTGGAGGCACGGTGCCAGTGGGTAGGGTCGGTCCATGACCGACGCACGACCAGACCGCACCCCGTCCGCCGTCGACGCGATCGCCGAGGGCTGGGTCGCCACCCTCGTCGACCTCGACCCGACGATCGCCACCTACATCGGCGTGCCGGGCCGGACCGGCGAGTGGGGGGACACCTCGCCCGCGGGTGCCGACGCCCTCGCCGAGGCCGCCCGTCGCACCAGGGCGTCCCTGGCCGAGACCCCGGCCGCGGACGCGGTGGACGAGGTCACCAAGACCGACCTCGATGCCGACCTCGAGCTCATCGTCCTCTCGCACGAGCGTCGACTCCACCTCCGTGACCTCAACGTCATCGCGAGTCCGTCGCAGGACCTCCGGATGACGCTCGACCTCATGCCGACCGCGACGGTCGACGACTGGGCCGACATCGCGTCCCGGCTGTCCACCATGGGCGACGCGCTCGAGGGCTACCGCGAGACGCTCCTGCAGGGCACCCGCGAGGGCGTGGTGCCCGCGATCCGTCAGGTCGAGGCGGTCGCCGAGCAGTGCGTCCGGAACGCCGCCGACGGCGGGTTCTTCTCCGAGCTCGCGGCCGACGCGACGCTCGAGGACGGCTCCGCGCTGCCGGACGCCCTCCGCGCCGATCTGTCCCGCGGCGCCGAACAGGCCGCCGCGGCGTACCGGTCGCTCGGTGCGTTCCTCCGCCACGAACTGCTCCCGCTCGCGACGCCGGTCGACGCCGTCGGTCGCGACGCGTACGAGCTGCACTCCCGTCGGTTCCTCGGTGCGGTCGTCGACCTCGACGAGACCTACGAGTGGGGTCTCGCCGAGCTGGCCCGGATGCGCGAGGAACAGGAGCGCATCGCCGACCGGATCGAGTCCGGCGCGTCCGTCGCCCGGGCGATCGAGGTGCTCGACGCGGACCCGGCACGCAAGCTGCACGGCGCGGACGCGCTCCAGGCGTGGATGCAGGAGACCTCGGACGCGTCGGTCGCCGGGCTCGCGGACACGTACTTCGACATCGCGGAGCCGATCCGCCGACTCGAGTGCCGGATCGCCCCGACGAAGGACGGCGGGATCTACTACACCGGGCCGAGCGACGACTTCTCGCGACCGGGCCGGATGTGGTGGTCGGTGCCGGAGGGCGTCACCGAGTTCTCCACCTGGCGCGAGAAGACCACCGTGTTCCACGAGGGCGTGCCGGACACCACCTGCAGATCAGCCAGGGGGTCCACAACCGCGGCGAGCTGAACACCTGGCGTCGGCAGCTGTCCGGCAGTTCCGGGCACGTCGAGGGGTGGGCGCTCTACGCCGAGCGGTTGATGGAGCAGCTCGGGTACCTGGACGACGACGGCGACCGCCTCGGGATGCTCGACGGACAGCGGATGCGTGCGGCGCGTGTCGTCCTCGACATCGGCGTGCACCTGCAGAAGACGAACCCGGACGGGGGTGGCTGGACGCACGAGTACGCGCTCGGGTTCATGCGCGAGAACGTCAACATGGACGACGCCTTCATCCGCTTCGAGGTGGACCGGTACTTCGGGTGGCCGGGCCAGGCGCCGTCGTACAAGGTCGGCCAACGGGTCTGGGAGTCCATCCGCGACGAAGCCGCCGCGCGTGCCGGCGGCTCGTTCGACCTCAAGCAGTTCCACGCCGACACGCTCGCGCTCGGCTCGATCGGGCTCGACACCCTCCGGAAGGCCGTGCTCGGCTGAGCGGCGGGGGTGGCCCGTCCGCCTTGTGACCCCCCGAGCGAAGCCGCTAGACTAGTGCGGCGCAATCCGCGTCGAACATCCAATTCCGCCACGACGGTCACACGTGTGCAGGGGCAAGGGCTCCCGCACGACCGCGTCGGCCCGATTCCTGCCCATCGGAGTAATTCCTACATGACAACCACCACGACCAAGGCACCCAAGCAGGTCGCCATCAACGACATCGGTTCGGCTGATGACTTCCTGGCCGAGGTCGAGAAGACCCTGAAGTTCTTCAACGACGGAGACCTCATCTCCGGCACCGTCGTGAAGATCGACCGCGACGAGGTCCTCCTCGACGTCGGGTACAAGACGGAAGGTGTGATCCCCTCCCGCGAACTCTCCATCAAGCACGACGTCGACCCCAACGACGTCGTCGAGGTCGGCGACAGCGTCGAGGCCCTCGTCCTCCAGAAGGAGGACAAGGAAGGCCGTCTGATCCTCTCCAAGAAGCGCGCACAGTACGAGCGCGCCTGGGGCGACGTCGAGAAGATCAAGGAGTCGGACGGCGTCGTCACCGGCACCGTGATCGAGGTCGTCAAGGGTGGCCTGATCGTCGACATCGGTCTCCGCGGCTTCCTCCCGGCCTCGCTCATCGAGCTCCGCCGTGTCCGCGACCTCACGCCGTACCTCGGCCAGGAGATCGAGGCGAAGATCCTCGAGCTCGACAAGAACCGCAACAACGTGGTCCTGTCGCGCCGCGCGCTCCTCGAGCAGACGCAGTCCGAGTCCCGGACCACGTTCCTCAACAACCTGCACAAGGGTCAGGTCCGCAAGGGCATCGTCTCGTCGATCGTCAACTTCGGTGCGTTCGTCGACCTCGGCGGCGTCGACGGTCTCGTCCACGTCTCCGAGCTGTCCTGGAAGCACATCGAGCACGCGTCGGAGGTCGTCGAGGTGGGCCAGGAGGTCACCGTCGAGATCCTCGAGGTCGACCTCGACCGCGAGCGCGTCTCGCTGTCGCTCAAGGCGACGCAGGAGGACCCGTGGCAGGTCTTCGCCCGGACCCACGCGATCGGTCAGGTCGCCCCGGGCAAGGTCACGAAGCTCGTGCCGTTCGGTGCGTTCGTCCGCGTGGCCGACGGAATCGAGGGTCTCGTGCACATCTCGGAGCTCTCGAACAAGCACGTCGAGCTCGCCGAGCAGGTCGTCTCCGTCGGTGACGAGGTCTTCGTCAAGATCATCGACATCGACCTCGACCGTCGTCGCATCTCGCTGAGCCTCAAGCAGGCCAACGAAGGCGTCGACCCCGAAGGCGACGAGTTCGACCCGGCGCTCTACGGCATGCCGACCGAGTACGACGACCAGGGCAACTACAAGTACCCGGACGGCTTCGACCCGGAGACCAACGAGTGGCTCGACGGCTACGACACCCAGCGCGACGCCTGGGAGAAGGAGTACGCGGCGGCCCAGGCTCGCTGGGAGGCCCACAAGAAGCAGGTCGCTGCTTCCCTCGTGGAGGACGTCACCGCGTTCGAGGCTCCGGCCGCGTCGTCGGCTGGTTCGTCGTTCTCGAGTGAGACCGCCGGTGCGGGTACCCTCGCCGACGACGCCTCGCTCGCGGCGCTCCGCGAGAAGCTCAGCCAGAACTGAGCCGCGCGGGAGTGATCCCGCTCGGCACACACCGGAAGCCCGGTCCTCTGCGGAGGGCCGGGCTTCCGGCATGCCCGGGCTTCCGGCATGCCCGGCCTTCCGGCATGCCCGGGCTTCCGGCTCGCCCGGCGTTGGTCGGTAGTCTGTCCGCGTGCACATCATCGGTCTGACGGGCGGCATCGCCGCGGGGAAGTCCACCGTCTCGGCCCGATGGGCGGAGCACGGTGCGGTCGTCGTCGACGCCGACCAGCTCGCTCGGCAGGCGGTCGCTCCGGGGACACCCGGACTCGCCGCGATCGAGCGTCGGTTCGGCGCCGGGGTCATCGCGTCGGACGGGTCGCTCGACCGACCCGCACTCGGTGCCGTCGTCTTCGCCGACCCCGGGGCCCTCGCCGACCTCAATGCGATCACCCACCCCGAGGTCTGGCGGCTCGCGCAGGAGCGGTTCGCCGCGGCGGAACAGGCCGATCCGGACGCGGTGGTGGTGTACGACGTCCCGCTCCTCGCCGAGGCGAGCGAGGGTCGACCGATCCGGTTCGACACCGTCGTCGTCGTCGACGCGCCGGCCGCGGTCCGGATCGAGCGGCTCATGACCGACCGCGGGATGGAGCGCGCCGAGGCGGAGCGGCGGATCGGTGCACAGGCGAGCGACGAGGACCGGCTCGCCTTGGCCGACGAGGTCGTGGACGCGACGGGTGCCGTCGACGACACCATCCGTTCGGCGGATGCGGTCTGGAGGCGCGTCACGGCATCCTGAGACCGCGCCGGCGCCCGTCGGCGACGAGGACGCAACGGTCGGTACCGAGAGGGGCACACAGTGGGGGGATCTCGTCGGCAGCGCATGGTGCGCCGGGTGCTGGGGGTCGCGCTCGTCGCGGTGATCGCGGCGGGCGGGGTCATCGTGTCGGTGGACGCGCGGACCGCGGCCGACACCGCCGGCCGGGCGCTCCTCGAGAACGGAGCGACCGCGCTCCCGGCCGTGCCGGGGAACGGCATCGGGACCGGCCATCCGCGGACGGACGGTGCGCGACGGACGGCGGACGTGCCTCCCGGCCAGGACCGCGACCGGTTCCAGCGCTTCCGGCTCGACGCCGTCGACGGAGCTCGGCTCCGCCCGAACCACGACGACCTCGCGGCGCGGACGGTGGCCAACGGACCGTTGCTGCTGTTCCTGCCGGCGACGCGTGCCCGGCCCGCCGACTACACCGACTTCCTGTCGACCGCGACCAGCGCCGGCTACCACGTGCTCGGTCTCGACTACTGGAACCTCGGACGGTCGCTGTCCCGGACCTGCGGCGGGTCCCCGCACTGCTACACCGAGGTGCAGCGGAACCGCTTCGACGGCTCGTCGGCCTCCCGGTACAGCGCCGTGCAGCCCGCGGGGTCGATCGTCAGCCGCCTCCGGACCGCCGTGGCGCACCTCGACGCTGCGGACCCGGCCGGGGGGTGGGGGCGGTTCGTGCAGAACGGTCGCGTGCAGTGGCAGGACGTCGTCGTCGCAGGACACTCGCAGGGCGGGAGCGAAGCGGCCTACATCGGGCACATCCGGAGCGTCCAGGGCGTGTTGATGTTCGGCGCGCCCGCGGTGTCCCGTGGGCAGGCACATGCCTCGTGGCTCGACCGCCCCGGTCGGACGCCGGTCGACCGGATGTACGCCCTGGCGCACGTCGACGACCACTTCGGCCGGTTCATCCGTCCGTCGTGGCGGACGCTCGCGCTCGAAGGTGCCCGCCGACCCTTCGTGACGCGGGACGGTGCCCCCATCACGGACCCGCACGTCATCGAGACCACCGTGCCGGTGCCGGTCGGGCGGACTGCGCACTCGATCGTCGTGAGCGACCACACCCCGGAGGACGCCTCCGGGGTCCCGATGCTCCTCCCGGTGTGGGAGTGGATGCTCGGCCGGTTCGACGTGCCGCTCGTGCACCCCGAGCCACTGGCCGGCCAGACCGCGACCGCCGGCTGACCCGTATCGGACGGGGCGCGGGGGGAGCAGGCGCTCCGATCCGGCGTGCGGCGGGGCTTGCTACCGTCGAGGGGTGCTGCCCACCCTGCCCCGCGCACTCCGCGTCCCACTGGCGATCCTCGTCGTCCTCGCGGTCGTCGTCGCGCTGTTCGTCGCGGTCGACCGGACGGCGGACCACCGGGCGGCACGTGCGGCGGCGTCGCACGCCCCGACGGGCGACCTCGGGCACGTCACGATCCCGGGCGACCGGCAGGACTTCACGCGGTTCCGGATCGGTGCGATCGACGGGACCCGGCTGACGCCGAACAAGACCGACTTCGCGGCGCGGACGGTCGACGACGGTCCCCTCATGCTGTTCCTGCCGGCGACCCGTGCCAAGCCGGCCGACTACCAGCTGTTCCTGTCCACGGCGACGGCCGCTGGGTACCACGTGCTCGGGCTCGACTACTGGAACCTCGGGACGACGCTGTCCGGGACCTGCGAGACCGATCCGCGGTGCTACACGCAGGTGCAGCGCAACCGGTTCGACGGTTCCGACCCGTCGCGGTTCAGCGCCGTCGAGCCGGCCGGGTCGATCACGTCCCGGTTCCGCGACGCGATCACGCACCTGACGGCCGCCGACCCCGCCGGCGGGTGGTCGCGGTTCGTCAAGGGTGACGGGGACATCGACTGGTCCGACATCGTGGTCGCCGGCCACTCGCAGGGCGGTGGCGAGGCCGCGTACATCGCGCACATCAGGCCCGTCCTCGGTGCCCTGATGTTCTCCTCGCCGGTGGAGTCGGACGGGACCTTCCACGCTGCGTGGATGGACCATCCGGGCGTCACGCCGGTCTCGCGGATGTACTCGATCGACGACGTGCGCGACGTCTTCGGCCCGCGGATCCGTGGATCGTGGAAGGTGCTCGGGCTCGACGGCACCGACGGACCGTACATGACGAGGACCGAGGCGCCGGCCGCCGGTGAGGACCCGCACGCGATCCTGACCCGGCTCGACGTCGGCGACCCGGACCGGTCGCACTCCCTGACCATCGACGACTCGACACCGCTCGACGCGAACGGGGACCCGAAGATGCTGCCGCTCTGGGAGTGGATGCTCGACCGGTTCCCACTGCCGAGCACGCACAGCGCGGGCGAGCGGTCGTCGCCGTCCTCGGCCGCGTCGCCGACTCCGGCCGTACGATGACGGTGTGCAGTTGAGTCCCGAACCGCCCGACGACGCCTCGCTCGCCTCCCTCGTCCGACATCGTGCGGAGACGTCGCCCGGACACCCGTTCCTCGAGGACGCGCGGTCGGACCGGATGCTGACCTATGCGGCGTTCGCGGCCGCGGTGGATGCCTGGCGCCGGACGTTCGACGAACTCGGCATCCCACCGTCGGGCGGCGTGCTCGTTGACGTCGGGGACCCGCTCGCGTTCGCGGTCGTGCACGTCGCCGCCCTGTCCTCCGGTCGGCGTGCGATCCCGGTCGACACCGGGCAGCCCCCGTCGGAACCGGCACGCCTCGCCGGACTCCTGCGGGGCGGGTCGATCGTCGTCTCCGACCGCGACGAGGACGCGACGATCCCGGGTGTCCCGTCCGCCGGCATCGACCACGACGGCTTCGGCCCGGTCGACGTCGTCCCGGGGACCGTGCCGGCCGCGAACCCCGAGGCGCTGGCGACCGGGTCCGTCGTGCTGTTCACCTCGGGCTCCACCGGGACGCCGAAGGGTGTCGAGCTCCCGGAGCCGCAGCTGCTGTTCGTCGCGATGGCGGTCGCACGGCACAACGAGCTGACCGCCGCGGACCGTGGGTTCAACTCGCTCCCGCTCTTCCACGTGAACGCCGAGGTCGTCGGGGTGCTCGCCACGCTCGTCGCCGGAGCCACCCTCGTGCTCGACCGGCGGTTCCGGCGGACCGGCTTCTGGGAGCTCCTCGCCGCGCGCCGCATCACCTGGTTGAACGCCGTCCCGGCGGTCCTCGCGGTGCTCGCGAAGACCGGCCCCCTCGACCTGCCCGACGGCCTCCGGTTCGTCCGGAGTGCGTCCGCACCGCTGCCGGACCCGGTCCGTGCGGCCCTCGGCGACACCCCGCTCGTGATCAGCTGGGGCATGACCGAGGGCGCCAGCCAGATCACCGCGACGCCTCTCGGCCAGCCGGCGCGTGCCGGGTCCGTCGGGGTCCCGGTCGGCGCCGAGGTCCAGGTCCGCGACGACGACGGCACCGTTGTCCCCGCGGGACAGGTGGGCGCCCTGTGGATCCGTGGCCGCGGCGTCGTCCACCGGTACCTGTTCGGTCGCGCCGCGGAGCGCTTCGACGCCGACGGCTGGCTCAGCACCGGAGACCTCGGGTCCATGTCCGACGACGGCTGGGTGTCGCTCGCCGGCCGGTCCGACGACGTCATCAACCGGGGCGGTGAGAAGGTCTACCCGTCCGAGGTCGAGGACGTGCTCCTCGGCGACGACCGCGTGCTCGAGGCCGTCGTGGTCGGCAGACCGGACCCGATCCTCGGCCACGTCCCGGTCGCCTACGTCATCCCGCAGCCCGGCGACGAGGACATCGAGGAGACCGCGTTCACCGAGGCGCTCGCGGACCGCTGTGCCGACCACCTGACCCGGTTCCGGCGACCGGTCGAGATCATCGTCGTCCAGGACCTGCCGCGCGCGCCGACCGGCAAGGTGCAGCGCGCCCGCGTCCGGGCGATGGCCTCGGCGGAGTGAGGCGGCTGGTCCCGACGAACCTGCCGTAGCCTTGACCGGTGCAGCAGCCCGTGCAGACCGCTCCCCAGGCGACCGAGGACGTCACCACGCCGACCCGTCGGAACGGGCGCCCGCGGCACCTGTACGAGGTCGACGTCCTGCGGATCCTCACGTTCGCGTGCGTCATCGGCGTGCACACGACGAGCCACACCGCTCCGACCGACAGCCTGTTCTACGGCGCGGTGCTCGCGCTGCTGCACTTCACCCGCCTGGTGTTCTTCTCGCTCACCGCGTTCGTGCTGGTCTACAGCTACACCCTCCGCCCGCGTCCGATGTCGCAGTTCTGGCCGAAGCGGTTCCTCCTCGTCGGGGTCCCGTACCTGGCATGGTCGTTCGTGTACGTCGCGTCTGCGTGGCTCCTCAGCGACACCGAACGCGGCGACGTCCCGGTGTTCGTCACGACCTTCGCGCACGGCGTGGTGACGGGGACGTCGATGTACCACCTGTACTTCCTCCTCGTGACGATGCAGGTGTACCTGCTCCTCCCGGCGATCATCTGGCTCGTCCGGGTGACCCGCGGCCACCACTCGGCGCTGACGATCGCGGCGCTCGTGGTGAACCTGGCGGTGTACGCGGTCTACAAGTACGACAACGGCGTGTTCGACGGCTTCCACGGCTACACGAAGCAGTTCTTCTTCATGTACCTGTTCTTCATCGTGTCCGGTGCGGTCGCCGCCGACCACGCCGACGCGTTCCTCACCTGGGTGCGGGCTCGTCGCGCACTCATCGGCTGGGTCGTCCTCGGGACCGGGCTCGCGACGCTCCTGGTGTGGTGGGTGCAGATCGCGGTCGGACAGTCGGTCTACGCCGCCGGGACCCCGAACCAGCCGATCCAGATCGTGTGGAGCACCGTCGTCGGGTTCGGGTTCCTGGCACTCGGAGCGAAGTGGGCCGACCGGCGCGACCCGGACAGCTGGCTCGCGAAGGTCATCGACTACGGATCGGACCGGTCGTTCGGCATCTTCCTGAGTCACCCGTTCGTCATCTGGATCGTGCTGTACGGCGACAGCTGGATGGAGCGGCACGTCCCGCAGCCGTGGCTCACGCCGGTGATGTACGTGATCGCGGTGGTCGGCGCGACGCTCCTCACCGAGCTCTTCCGCTGGACGCCGCTCAGCGTCCCGCTGACCGGGCGTCCGTCGCTCGCGTCCCGCGCGGCACGTGCCGGTCGGCGTGCGACGGCAGCCAAGGGCACTCCAGCCGGACTGGAGGCCGGACCCACCGCCGCCCGATCGGCTGCGGTCGTCGGAGCGGCCGGCTCCGGGTCGCGGATCGCGCCGCCCCCAGCGGTCCACGCGACGGACGGGCCCGTCGAGCCGGTCGAGCCGGACGATGCTCTGGTGGGGGAGACGGACGACGTCGGGAAGCCGTTCCGGTCCCGCTGAGGTGGGCCGCGCCTCCCGTCCGTTCCCGGTCGCTCGTTCGATCAGCGGTGCCTGTCCCGGGGCGTGCGGGGTGGAGCGACATCCTCGGGGTTCTGCGACGTCGCTTTCCGCAGGGGATGTCGCCGCATGATCGTGCATGGAGCGCGCGTGCGTCGGGGGGTGCGAGTGCGGGTGCGTTTGGCCTGCGCGTGCGGGTGCGAGCGCGGGGTGTGAGTGTGCGGGGTGCGCTGAGTGCTTGGGCATGGAGCGACATCCTCGGGGTTCTGCGACATCGCCTCTCGCGGGGGATGTCGCCGTATGACCGTGCATGGAGCGCGCGTGCGTCGGGCTGCGAGTGCGGGTGCGTCCAGCCTGCGCGTGCGGGTGCGGGTGCGCGTGCGTCGGGCTGCGAGTGCGGGTGCGCTGAGACGGCGTGCGCTGAGTGCGAGCGCATGAAGCGACATCCCCGTGGTTCTGCGACGTCGCCTTTCGCGGGTGATGTCGCCGCATGACTGTGCATGGAGCGCGCGTGCGTCTGGCTGCGAGTGCGGGTGCGCTGAGACGGCGTGCGGTGAGTGCGTTCGCATGGAGCGACAATCTCGGGGTTCTGCGACGTCGCCTTTTGCGGGTGATGTCGCCGCATGACCGAGCATGGAGCGCGCGTGCGTCGGGGGTGCGCTGAGTCGTTGTGCGCTGAGTGCGTGCGCATGAAGCGACATCCCCGGGGTTCTGCGACGTCGCCTTTCGCGGGTGATGTCGCCGCATGACCGTGCATGGAGCGCGAGTGCGCCGGGCTGCGAGTGCGGGTGCGCTGAGACGGCGTGCGATGAGTGCGTGCGCATGGAGCGACATCGTCGGGGTTCTGCGACGTCGCCTTTCGCGGGGGATGTCGCCGTATGACCGTGCATGGAGCGCGCGTGCGTCGCGGGTGCGCTGAGACGGCATGCGCTGAGTGCGTGCGCATGAAGCGACATCCTCGGGGTTCTGCGACGTCGTCTTTCGCGGGGGATGTCGCCGCATGACCGTGCAGGGAGCGCGCGTGCGTCGGGGGTGCGCGCGCAGGGCGCGGGGTGCGTACGCATCGAGCGACATTACCGGCGTTCGGCGACGTCGCATTCCCGGCACGGTGTCGCTCGATGAATGCGCATCGTGCGACACGGGCCCGTCGCGCCCACAGCGGCTCCGCCGTGAGCCCGGCCTCGCCCCGGTCAGCGCGTCGGCTGCTGCTCGGCCTTCGGGACGCCGACCTCGAGGACGCCGTCGGTCATCGTCAGGCGCTGCGGCTTCATGAACCAGGCGACGACCGCGGCCGCCGCGAGCAGCACGCACGACAGCGCGAACGGCAGCTGCCACCCGGACGCATCCACCAGCGCGCCGAACACGACGGGTGAGACGACCCCCGCGATGCCGAACCCGGTGTTCATGAACCCGGACGCCGTGCCGGACCACTGCGGGGCGACGTCCATCGGGATCGCCCAGAGGTTCGCGTTGCAGAGCTCGAGGAAGAAGAACGACAGCGCGAGCGAGATCGCGGCGACGACGAGACCCTGTCCGATGACCAGCGGGACGAGGCACACGAGCGACCCGCCGAGTCCGAGCACCAGGATCGACCGGCGGGCGTTCCGGGTGTTCCCGCCGCGGTGGATGACGCGGTCACTGAGCATGCCACCGACCGTGTCGCCCACCACGCCGGCGAGCAGGATCAGGGTGGTGAACAGGGCGAACTTCTCGATCGGCAACCGGTACGTGTCGCTCAGGAACGTCGGCAGCCAGGTCAGGAACACCCAGAGCGTCCAGCCGTAGCCGAAGTCGACGAAGGTCACGGGGAGGATCTGCTTGGCCATCGGCCACCACGGCACCGGCGGACGCGTCGCCCTCGTCTCGACGGGCGGGAGCTCGGCGATCTCGGCCGCCGAGATCCCGGCGACGGTCTCGGGCTTGTCGCGGAACCAGACGAACCAGCAGATGCCCCAGACGATCGACAGGACCGCCGTGGTGAAGAACGCCCACCGCCACTCGCCACTCCAGGAGATGACCCCGGCCACCAAGAGGGGAGCGAGGGCGTTCCCGAGCCGGGCCGCCGAGTGCACCACCCCCTGTGCGAACCCGTTCCGGTCGCGGGGGATCCACCGGCTCATCGCCTGGGTCGCCGTCGGGAACGCGGCGGCCTCGCTGAGACCGAGCAGCACTCGGGCGGCGACGAGCGACCAGAAGCCGATCGAGAACCCGGTGAGCAGCGTTGCGACGCCCATCACGAGCGTGATCACGAAGAGCGCGCGTCGAGGTCCGGCCTTCTCGCCGATCGACCCGCCGAAGACCTGGAGGAACGCGTACGGCAACGAGAACGCCGCGATCACGAGACCGGCGGTCGCGTCGTTGAACCCGAACTCGGTCTTGATGTGCGGCAGCGCGGTTGAGATGTTCGTCCGGTCGACGTACGAGATCGCGTACATGATGCAGAGCATCAGCAGGACGCGACCGCGGACCCGACCGCGGAACGGCGAACCCGTCGTGCGGGCCGGCGGTGCAGGGGCGGCTGCGGTGGTCATGGTGTCCTCGGGATCGGGGGATGCGGGCGGCTCGGTCGACGATCGCCGCCGACGTCGGAGCTGTGGACCCGTCGAGGCTATCGCGAACACCTATCAGCCAACTCGGAGCATGATGACCTGTCCGGACCGCGCCACCGCCCGCTCGGCCCCCGGCCCACCAGGGCAGGCGCCCCGCGCCCGCCGGCCGCGGACCCGGGCTCGGTGTCGGCGGCCCGGCCTACAGTGGGGGCATGGAACCGACCCGTGCCGTCCGCCCCTTCGAGGTGATCAGCGAGTACTCGCCGAGCGGTGACCAGCCCGCCGCGATCGCCGAACTCGCCGGTCGCATCAACGCGGGTGAGACCGACGTCGTGCTCCTCGGCGCGACCGGGACCGGCAAGTCGGCGACGACGGCGTGGCTCATCGAACAGGTCCAACGTCCGACGCTGGTGCTCGCGCACAACAAGACCCTGGCCGCGCAGCTCGCGAACGAGTTCCGGTCCCTTCTGCCGAACAACGCGGTCGAGTACTTCGTCTCGTACTACGACTACTACCAGCCCGAGGCCTACGTCCCGCAGACGGACACGTTCATCGAGAAGGACTCCTCCGTGAACGCCGAGGTCGAACGGCTGCGGCACTCGACGACGAACTCCCTGTTGAGCCGGCGCGACACCGTCGTCGTCTCGACCGTGTCCTGCATCTACGGACTCGGCACGCCCGAGCAGTACATGAACGCCATGGTCGCGCTGCAGGTGGGCGGCACGATCTCGCGCGACCAGCTCGTCCGGCGTTTCGTCGCGATGCAGTACCAGCGCAACGACGTCGACTTCGCCCGGGGCACCTTCCGGGTGCGCGGTGACACCATCGAGATCATCCCGATGTACGAAGAGCACGCGATCCGCATCGAGATGTTCGGCGACGAGATCGAAGGCCTCAGCTCGCTCCACCCGCTCACCGGTTCGGTGATCGAGAACCTCGACGCGGTGTCGGTCTTCCCGGCGTCGCACTACGTCGCGGCGACCGACGTCATGCACCGGGCGATCGAGACGATCAAGGTCGAGCTCGCCGAACGACTCGCCGAGCTCGACGCCCAGGGCAAGCTGCTGGAGTCGCAGCGTCTCCGGATGCGGACCACCTACGACATCGAGATGATGGAGCAGATCGGGTTCTGCAACGGGATCGAGAACTACTCCCGGCACATCGACCAGCGGATGCCGGGCGAGGCCCCGCACTGCCTCATCGACTACTTCCCCGAGGACTTCCTCGTGGTGATCGACGAGTCGCACGTCACCGTGCCGCAGATCGGCGCGATGTACGAAGGCGACGCCTCCCGCAAGCGCACGCTCGTCGAACACGGGTTCCGACTGCCGAGCGCCCTCGACAACCGACCCCTGACGTGGGAGGAGTTCCTCGAGCGCGTCGGGCAGAAGGTCTACCTCTCCGCGACGCCGGGCCGGTACGAACTCGGCGTCACCGACAGCGTGGTGGAGCAGATCATCCGGCCGACCGGACTCATCGACCCGGAGATCGTCGTCAAGCCGAGCGACGGCCAGATCGACGACCTCCTCGAGGAGATCCGGGCACGCGCCGACCAGAACGAGCGCGTCCTCGTCACGACCCTCACCAAGCGGATGGCCGAGGAGCTCACCGACTTCCTCGGGAACGCCGGGGTCCGCGTCCGCTACCTGCACTCCGACGTCGACACGCTCAAACGGGTCGAGCTCCTCACCGAGCTGCGCCAGGGCGTCTACGACGTCCTGATCGGCATCAACCTGCTGCGCGAGGGACTCGACCTCCCCGAGGTCTCCCTGGTGGCGATCCTCGACGCCGACAAGGAAGGCTTCCTCCGCTCGTCGACGTCGCTCATCCAGACCATCGGACGCGCAGCCCGCAACGTCAGCGGCCAGGTGCACATGTACGCCGACAAGATCACCGACTCCATGCGGCAGGCCCTCGACGAGACCGACCGGCGCCGTGAGAAGCAGGTCGCGTACAACCTCGAGCACGGCATCGACCCACAGCCGCTCCGCAAGAAGATCGCCGACATCACCGAGATCCTGGCGCGCGAAGGCGAGGACACCCGCGAGCTCCTCGAACGGCGGGGCGCGAACGGTGACAAGCGCCGCGCTCCGACGCCGAATCTCCGGAGGGAGGGCATCGCCGGAGAGGGCGCGACCCAGCTCGAGGCGATGATCGGCGACCTGAACGACCAGATGCTCCAGGCCGCGGGCGAACTCAAGTTCGAACTCGCGGCGCGACTCCGCGACGAGGTCCAGGACCTCAAGAAGTCACTCCGCCAGATGGAGGCCGCCGGGCATGTCGGCTGAGCCGACGGGTCGGTCGCAGGACGGCGTCCCGCGGACCGTCGTGGTCACCGGGGCGAGTGCGGGCCTCGGCTACTTCGCCGCCGAACAGCTGGCCGCCGCCGGCCACCGCGTCGTCCTCGCGACCCGGAACCCGGTCAAGGCTCGCGCCGCGGAGACGAGCATCCGGGCCCACGTCGCCGATGCCCGGGTCGAGCACCTGCACCTCGACCTCGCGGACCTCGACAGCGTCGCTGCAGCGGTCACGGCCCTCGCCGACGTCGGACCGGTCGATGCCGTCGTCAACAACGCGGGTGTCGTCGGGTCCGGCGCGTTCCGTCGGACCGCCCAGGGCATCGAGCTGCAGTTCGGCACGAACCACATCGGGCACTTCGCGTGGACGGCCGGGGTGCTGCCCCTCCTCGAGCGGACCGGAGGCCGGGTCGTGCACCTCGGGAGCATCAGCCACCGGTGGGCATGGCTCGACCGGGACCACCCGGACCGGTCCCGCCCCTACGTCAACTACCTGCAGTACGCGCGGAGCAAGCTCGCGGTGATGCTGTTCGGGTTCGAACTCGCCGAACGACTGGCCGACGCCGGATCGTCGGTCGCGAGCATCGTCGCGCACCCGGGTCTCGCACTCGACACCCTCGCGCCGGCTCGCCCGGGCGTGCTCCCGACGACCCCGACCCCGGCATGGGTCCGCGCCGGCGAGCGGTTCTGGTCGCAGGGCAAGGACGTCGGAGCCGAGCCGCTCGTGCACGCCGCGGTGGGCGAGGGGGTGCGATCCGGGGAGTACTGGGGTCCATCGGGATGGATGCAGCTCCGCGGCGCACCGGCCGTCGTGCCGGCGGAGCCGCGCGCCCACGACCGCACGGCGGCGGCGCACCTGTGGGCGGCGAGCGAGCGCCTGAGCGGCGTCGCACTCCGGTTCGACACCCACGCCTGACCCACCGGACGGGAGGCCCGGTGCGGGCCCGCCCCGCGCCTCCCGTCCGCCGCTGGCGAACCCCGGGGGCGGGCCGGATGTCGGTCCGGCTCCGTAGACTTGTCGGCGATGACGATCACCTCTGCCCATGGAGCCTCCACGGATCACCAGGACGCCTTCGGCGAACTGGCCGACCCCCACATGCCCGGCGCGAACGGCCCCGCGGGACTGACGACGCTGAGCGTGCGCGGTGCGCGGGTGCACAACCTCCGCGACGTCGACCTCGAGATCCCGCGTGACTCGCTCGTGGTGTTCACGGGGCTGTCCGGGTCCGGCAAGTCCTCCTTGGCGTTCGACACGATCTTCGCCGAGGGCCAACGGCGGTACGTCGAGTCGCTCTCGGCGTACGCCAGGCAGTTCCTCGGCCAGGTCGACCGTCCGGACGTGGACTTCATCGAGGGCCTGAGTCCCGCGGTCTCGATCGACCAGAAGTCGACGAACCGCAACCCGCGTTCGACCGTCGGCACGATCACCGAGGTCTACGACTACATGCGCCTCCTCTGGGCGCGCATCGGCATCCCGCACTGCCCGGTCTGCGGCGAGGTCATCAGCAAGCAGACCGTCCAGCAGATCGCCGACCAGCTGATGACGCAGGAGTCCGGCACCCGGTTCCAGGTCCTCGCGCCCGTCGTCTCGAAGAAGAAGGGCGAGTTCGTCGACCTCTTCCAGGAGCTCGCGGCGTCGGGGTACGCGCGCGCGATCGTCGACGGCGAACGGATCCAGCTGAGCAGCCCGCCGACGCTCAAGAAGCAGGTCAAGCACGACATCTCGGTGATCGTCGACCGACTCGTGGCCGGCGACGACATCCTGAACCGGCTCACCGACTCGCTCGAGACGGCGCTCCGGCTCACCGGGGGGACGGTCGCGATCGACCTCGTGGACCACGAGGGCCCGGGCGCGGTGCGCGCGTACTCCGAGAACCTGTCGTGCCCGAACAACCACCCGCTCGCGCTCACCGAGATCGAGCCCCGGACGTTCTCGTTCAACGCGCCGTTCGGTGCCTGCCCGGAGTGCTCGGGCCTCGGGACGCGGATGTCCGTCGACCCGGACCTCGTCCTCGGCGACCCCGACGCCAGCCTGTCCGGCGGTGTCATCCTGCCGTGGACCGGGACGAGCGGCATGTACAGCTACTTCGAGAAGCTGCTCGCCGGCCTCGGCAAGCAGCTCGGGTTCACGATGCACACCCCGTGGAGCTCGCTCGACCCCGCGATCCAGGCCGCGATCCTCACCGGCAAGGACTTCGAGGTCAACGTGTCGTGGCGGAACCGGTTCGGCCGCGAGATGCGGTACACGAGCGGCTTCGAAGGAGTCATGCCGTACATCGAGCGGAAGTACGCCGAAGCCGAGACCGACGCACAGCGGCAGCGGTTCCAGGGCTACCTGCGCGAGGTCCCGTGTCCGGTCTGCGACGGCACCCGGCTGAAGCCCGAGGTCCTCGGCGTCACGGTCGACGGCCACAGCATCGCCGACGTCACCGACATGTCGCTCGACCAGGCGTACGACTTCATGGAGAGCCTGACGCTGACTGCGCGCGAGGCCCACATCGCCGCCGCCGTCCTCCGCGAGATCCGAGCGCGTCTGGAGTTCCTCCTCGAGGTCGGGCTCAACTACCTCACCCTGGCTCGCGGAGCCGGCGGGCTGTCCGGCGGCGAGGCCCAGCGCATCCGTCTCGCCACCCAGATCGGGTCGGGGCTGACGGGCGTGCTCTACGTCCTCGACGAGCCGAGCATCGGGCTCCACCAGCGCGACAACCGTCGACTGATCGACACCCTCGTCAAGCTGAAGAACCTCGGGAACACGCTCATCGTCGTCGAGCACGACGAGGACACCATCCGCACCGCCGACTGGGTCGTCGACATCGGACCCGGCGCCGGCGTGAACGGCGGCCGCGTGGTGCACTCCGGGTCGTACGAGGGTCTGCTCGAGAACCGCGAGTCGTTCACGGGCGACTACCTGTCCGGGCGACGGTCGATCGAGATGCCGAAGCACCGCCGGAAGATCGACAAGAAGCGGATGATCTCGGTCCAGGGCGCCCGCGCCAACAACCTGAAGAACATCGACGCGGACTTCCCGCTCGGGGTGTTCACGACGGTCACCGGGGTGAGCGGTTCGGGCAAGTCGACGCTCGTCAACGACATCCTCTACAAGGTCCTCGCGAACCAGCTGAACGGTGCCCGGCACATCGCCGGCAAGCACACCCGTGTCAAGGGCCTCGACCTGCTCGACAAGGTCGTCCACGTCGACCAGGCCCCGATCGGGAGGACCCCGCGGTCGAACCCGGCCACCTACACGGGGGTGTTCGACAAGATCCGACAGCTGTTCGCCGAGACGCAGGAGGCCAAGGCGCGCGGCTACCAGCCCGGACGCTTCAGCTTCAACGTCAAGGGCGGTCGGTGCGAGAACTGCGCGGGCGACGGCACGATCAAGATCGAGATGAACTTCCTCCCGGACGTCTACGTCGCGTGCGAGGTCTGCGGCGGTGCCCGCTACAACCGCGAGACACTGCAGGTGCACTACAAGAACAAGAACATCTCCGAGGTCCTCGACATGCCGATCAGCGAGGCAGCGGAGTTCTTCGCACCGATCTCGTCGATCCACCGGTTCATGGCGACCCTGGTCGACGTCGGGCTCGGCTACGTGCGCCTCGGACAGTCCGCCACGACGCTCTCCGGCGGTGAAGCCCAGCGCGTCAAGCTCGCCACCGAACTGCAGAAGCGCTCGAACGGCCGCACGGTCTACGTGCTCGACGAGCCGACCACCGGACTGCACTTCGAGGACGTCCGCAAGCTGCTCCTGGTGCTCCAGGGGCTCGTCGACAAGGGCAACACGGTCATCACGATCGAGCACAACCTCGACGTCATCAAGTCCGCCGACTGGCTCATCGACATGGGCCCGGAAGGCGGTGCCGGTGGCGGCGAGGTCCTGGCGGTCGGGACGCCGGAACACGTCGCCGAGGTGCCGGAGAGCCACACCGGCGTGTTCATCAAGGAGATCCTCGAGGCGCAGGACTCCCGGATCGGTGCCGGCCGCTCGGTGGGGCAGCGCGCTCCCGGCGAGGGCTCGGACGGAGCCGGTACGACCCGACGCCAGAAGCAGCACACCGTGGGGGCACGGTAGGTGGCGGACACGGTCCCCTGGCGTCCGAAGGCCGGTGAGATCCCGACCGACCCCGGCGTGTACCGGTGGCGGAACGACAGCGGCCGGGTGCTCTACGTCGGCAAGGCCAAGAACCTCCGCGCCCGTCTCAGCAACTACTTCGCACCGCTGCACACGCTCCACGAGCGGACCCGCCGCATGGTGCTGTCCGCAGCGAGCGTCGAGTGGACGGTCGTCGGGAGCGAGATCGAGGCCCTCCAGCTCGAGTACACGTGGATCAAGGAGTTCGACCCGCCGTTCAACGTCAAGTTCCGGGACGACAAGTCGTACCCGTACATGGCGATCACGCTGGGCGACGAAGCGCCGCGCGTGATGGTCACCCGGAACCGGAAGATCCGGGGGGCGAAGTACTTCGGGCCGTACCCGAAGATCTGGGCGGTGCACGACACGATCGACCTGATGATCAAGGTGTTCCCGATCCGCACCTGCTCGGACTCGAGCTACAAGCACGCCATGCAGACCGGCAAGCCGTGTTTCCCCGGGCAGATCGGCAAGTGCGGCGGCCCGTGCTCCGGCCGGGTCTCGATCGAGGAGCACCGCGCGATCGTCGACGAGTTCGTGCGGTTCATGAACTCGTACGACCGGAGTGTGATCACGCGGCTCCGACAGCGGATGGCCGCGGCGGCCGACGCCATGCAGTACGAACAGGCTGCGCGCTACCGCGACCAGGTCGGAGCACTCGAGGCGGTGCTCGAGAAGAGCGCCGTGGTCCTCAAGGACTCGGTGGACCTCGACCTGTTCGGCATCGCGGAGGACGAGCTCGCCGCCGCCGTGCAGATGTTCACGGTCCGCGGCGGGCGCATCCGCGGTGTGCGTGGCTGGGTGGTCGACAAGGAGATCGACATCAGCACGGGCGACCTCGTCGAGCAGATCGTGCAGGGGGTCTACGCCGGCGCTGAGGAACCTCCGCGTGAGGTGGTGGTGCCCGCGCTGCCCGAGGACGCGGACGCGCTGCAGGGGTGGCTCGGGGACCGCCGCGGCGGCCGGGGCACCAAGCTCAGCACGGCGCAGCGCGGTGACCGGGCGGGTCTCGCGAAGACCGCCGACCTCAACGCCAAGCAGGCGCTCATGCTCTACAAGACCAAACGGTCGAGCGACTACACGACCCGCTCCGCAGCGCTCGCGGACATCCAGGACGCGCTCGGCATGGCCGAGGCCCCGCTCCGGATGGAGTGCTACGACATCTCGCATCTGCAGGGGACGAACATCGTCGCCTCGATGGTGGTGTTCGAGGACGGTCTGCCGCGCAAGGACCAGTACCGTCGGTACACGATCGCCGAGTCGCGGGACGACACCGACAGCATGTACCAGGTGCTCAGTCGCCGCCTCGCCCGTCTCGACGAGGACCCGGACGAGCCGCCGGCGCCGGACCCGACGAGCGACGACGTCGTGGTCGACGGCGGCCCGAAGAAGAAGCGATTCGCCTACCGCCCGCAGCTCCTCATCGTGGACGGCGGCCAACCCCAGGTCGCGGCGGCGGCGCGGGCGTTCGCGGACGCCGGTGTGACGGACATCGCCCTCGTCGGGATCGCGAAGCGGCTCGAGGAACTCTGGCTGCCGGACGACGACTTTCCGGTCATCCTGCCGCGGAACTCCGAGGCCCTGTTCCTCATCCAGCGCATCCGGGACGAAGCCCACCGGTTCGCGATCACCCACCAGCGCACGCGGCGCAAGCGTGATCTCCGGTCGCAGCTCGGGGAGATCCCGGGGCTCGGTCCGACCCGCGTCAACGCCCTCCTGAAGCACTTCGGCTCGGTCGCGCGGATGCGGTCGGCGACGGCGGACGAGATCGCGGCGGTGAACGGCATCGGCCCGGCCACCGCGACGATGGTCCGCGACCGGCTCGCGTCGCTCTCCGGGGCGGCGGTCCGGGCGGCCGACGAACTGGAGGCGGAGGACGCGTCCGGCGCGGAACCCGCCCCCGCGGACGCGCCCGAGAGCACCGCGGAACTGGAGTCGTCGTCGACCGGGTGAGCCGCGCCTCCCGTCCGTCCGGGCGGTCCCGCCTGCCGAGGTGAGCCGATACCCTTGACGGACGAGTCCACTCCCCGACACGTGACGACGGAGCCCGCGCGCACATGACCGACACCGCCCACCCCCAGCACGACGTCCTCATCGTCACCGGCATGTCCGGCGCGGGGCGTTCGACGGTCGGCAAGGCCCTTGAGGACCTCGGGTGGTACGTGGTCGACAACCTCCCGACCCAGATGCTCGGGCCGCTCACCGACCTCGCGGACCGGGCCGGGGAGTCCCTGCCGAAGATCGCCACCGTGGTCGACGTCCGCGGTGGTCGGTTCTTCACCGACCCCGAGGAGGCCGTCCAGCGCCTCCGCGCGAACACGTCCGCCCGGGTCCGGGTCCTGTTCCTCGAGGCGACGGACCAGGTGCTCGTCCGCCGGTTCGAGCAGGTCCGCCGCCCGCACCCGCTGCAGAGCGGCGACACCCTCCTCGACGGGATCGCCCGGGAGCGCACCCGGATGCTCGGCCTCCGCGAGGCCAGCGACATCATCATCGACACGTCGGACCTCAACATCCACCAGCTCGCGGCGTCGATCGCCGAGAAGTTCTCCGAGGACCGGTTCATGGGCGTGCAGGTCACGCTCATGAGCTTCGGGTTCAAGTACGGACTCCCCGCCGACGCCGACATGGTGGGCGACGCGCGGTTCCTCCCGAACCCGTACTGGGTGCCGGAACTCCGCAGTTCGACGGGGCTCGACACCGATGTCGCGGCGTTCGTGCTGGCCCAGCACGGCGCGGCGACGTTCGTGGAGCGGTTCGCCGCGATGCTCGAACCGGTGCTCGAGGGGTACCAGCGGGAGAACAAGAGACACGCTACGATCGCCATTGGCTGTACCGGAGGCAAGCACCGCTCCGTCGCCATCGTCGCCGAACTGGCGAGTCTCATCCGTGGGATGCCGAACGTCGCCGTGCGTGTCAAGAACCGCGACCTCGGCCGGGAGTGATCGACCCTCCCGTCCACCGCCCCACCAGGGCCGTCCCCACGAGGGAACCGGCCCGTCCCGAACGGAAGGAATGATGCATTGCCGTTGACTGCCGAGGTCAAGGACGAACTGGCTCGCGTCGTCGTGAACCGCAACACGGTCCGTGCCGCGGAGCTGAGCACGGTCCTCCGGTTCGCCGGAGGGCTGCACGTCATCTCGGGCAGGATCGCGGTGGAGGTCGAACTCGACACCCGCATCATCGTCCACCGGGTCCGCAAGGACCTCGCCGAGCTGTACGGCGTCCGGAGCGAGGCGAGCGTCGGTTCCTCCGCGTCCGCCCGCCGTGGCACCCGGTACCTCGTCCGGGTCCTCGAGGCGGGGGAGACCCTCGCCAGGCAGACCGGCCTGATGGACGCCCGACGGCGCCCGGTCCGGGGACTCCCGAACCGCCTGACGACCGGCAACCGCGAGGACCTCGCGGCGATCTGGCGCGGTGCGTTCCTGGCCTCCGGGACCCTCACCGATCCGGGTCGTGCGGCCGCGCTCGAGGTCACGTGCCCCGGGAACGAGGCCGCGATGGCACTCGTCGGGGCGGCCTCGCGACTCGGTGTCGCCGCGAAGAGCCGCGAGGTCCGGGGCGTCCACCGCGTGGTGATCCGTGACGGAGAGGCGATCGGGCAGATGCTCACGGTGATGGGAGCCGCACGGTGCACCGCCGAGTGGGAGGAGCTCCGGCAGCGGCGCGAGGTCCGTGCGACCGCGAACCGGCTCGTGAACTTCGACGACGCGAACCTCCGACGCTCCGCGCAGGCCGCCGTCGCCGCGTGCGCGCGGGTCGAGCGGGCCCTGGAGATCCTGGCCGAGGACGTCCCGGAGCACCTGCGGTACGCGGGCTCGCTCCGTCTGGCACACCGTGACGCGAGCCTCGACGAGCTCGGCCAGCACGCCGATCCGCCGATGACCAAGGACGCGATCGCGGGGCGGATCCGGCGTCTGCTCGCGATGGCCGACAAGAAGGCTTCGGACCTCGGGATCCCGGGGACCGACGCGAACCTGCCGGACGACCTCGACGAGGCCTGACCGGGCTCCGCCCGCCCGCCGTCGTCGCATTCCCGGACGCGTCATCCCCGACTGCTACTGTCGTTACGACGACGTTACGGGGCGTATCGTCCACCACATCTGCAGAGCCCGCTCTGCAGCTCCGAATCAGCGTCGAACGACGCTCGACTGACACCAGGAGTTCCATTGACCGTCAAGATCGGTATCAACGGCTTCGGCCGGATCGGCCGCAACTTCTTCCGGGCCGCACTCGCCAAGGGCAGCGACCTCGAGATCGTCGCGGTGAACGACCTCACCGACAACGCCTCACTCGCGAACCTCCTCAAGTTCGACTCGATCACGGGCAAGCTGCCCGCGACGGTCTCGCTCGACGGCGACAGCATCGTCGTCGACGGCAAGCCGATCAAGGTCCTCGCCGAGCGCGACCCCGCCAACCTCCCCTGGGGCGAGCTGGGCGTCGACATCGTCATCGAGTCGACCGGCTTCTTCACCAAGGCCGCCGACGCGCAGAAGCACATCGACGCCGGTGCCAAGAAGGTCATCATCTCCGCCCCGGCCACGGGTGACGACGTCACCATCGTGCTCGGCGTGAACGAGGACACCTACGACGCCGCGAACCACCACATCATCTCGAACGCCTCCTGCACCACGAACAGCCTCGCGCCGCTCGCCAAGGTGTTCCACGACAAGTTCGGCATCGAGCGCGGCCTCATGACCACGGTGCACGCGTACACCGCCGACCAGAACCTGCAGGACGGGCCGCACAAGGACCCGCGCCGTGCCCGGGCCGCCGCACTCAACATCGTGCCGACCTCGACCGGTGCCGCCAAGGCGATCGGCCTCGTCCTCCCGGAGCTCGCCGGCAAGCTCGACGGCTTCGCCCTGCGCGTCCCGGTGCCCACCGGCTCGATCACGGACCTCACGCTCGAGACCACGGCGGACGTCACGGTCGACGAGATCAACGCCGCCTACAAGGAAGCCGCCGAGGGCCCGCTCAAGGGGATTCTGCTCTACAGCGAGGACCCGCTGGTCTCGACGGACATCCAGTCCGACCCGCACTCGTCGATCTACGACTCCGGCCTCACGAAGGTGATGGGCAAGCTCGTCAAGATCACGTCCTGGTACGACAACGAGTGGGGATACTCCAACCGTCTGGTCGACCTGACGGAGTTCGTGGGCGAGCGACTCTGAGCCGGTCGGGAACCGATCCCATGGCACTCCGCACCCTCGGGGACCTCGGCGAACTCGCCGGCAGACGCGTCGTCGTCCGCTGTGACCTCAACGTCCCGCTCAAGGACGGCGTCATCACGGACGACGGTCGCGTCCGCGCATCGCTCGGCACGCTGAACACGCTCATCGACGCCGGGGCGCGCGTCGTCGTCATCTCCCACCTCGGGCGACCGGACGGCACGCCGGACCCGGAGTACAGCCTGGCGCCCGTCGCGCAGCGGCTCTCCGAGCTGCTCGGCAAGCCCGTGGCGTTCTGCACCGAGACGGTGGGGGACGCCGCGACCGAGGCTGTCGAGTCCCTCGCGGACGGCGACGTCCTGCTGCTCGAGAACCTCCGGTTCACCCCGGCGGAGACGTCGAAGGACGCAGCCGAGCGGGGCGACTTCGCAGCGCGGATCGCGGCACTCGGCGACGCGTTCGTGTCGGACGGCTTCGGTGTCGTGCACCGCAAACAGGCGAGCGTGTACGAGCTGCCGGCCGCCCTGCCGAGTGCCGCGGGCCAGCTCATCGAGCAGGAGCTCGGTGTGCTCGACCGCCTGACCACGGACCCGGCTCGCCCGTACACGGTCGTGCTCGGCGGTTCGAAGGTCAGCGACAAGCTCGGCGTGATCGACCACCTCCTGCCACGGGTGGACACCCTGTGCATCGGCGGCGGCATGCTGTTCACGTTCCTCGCCGCGCAGGGCCACGCCGTCGGGAAGTCCCTCCTGGAGCAGGACCAGCTCGACGTCGTCCGCGAGTACCTGCAGCGTGCCGAGCGGCTCGGGGTCACGATCGACCTGCCGACCGACGTCGTCGTGGCCTCCGGGTTCGCCGCCGACGCCGACCACGAGACCGTCCCCGCGGACGCCATCGAGTCGTCGTCGTTCGGTGCCGACGGCATCGGCCTCGACATCGGGCCGGACACGGCCGCTCGCTTCGCGGACGCCGTGCGCGGGTCCCGGACGGTGTTCTGGAACGGCCCGATGGGCGTGTTCGAGTTCCCCGCCTTCGCGGCGGGCACCAGGACGGTCGCCCAGGCGCTCACCGAGATCGACGGACTCGGCGTCGTCGGCGGCGGGGACTCCGCAGCAGCGGTCCGGTCGCTCGGGTTCACGGACGACCAGTTCGGACACATCTCCACCGGCGGCGGCGCGAGCCTCGAGTTCCTCGAAGGCAAGAGCCTCCCCGGTCTGCAAGCACTCGGATGGGACGCATGAGCCGCACACCGTTGATCGCCGGCAACTGGAAGATGAACCTGGACCACCTCCAGGCCATCGCCACGGTCCAGAAGCTCGCATGGACGCTCAAGGACGCGCACCATGACCACGACGACGTCGAGGTCGCGGTGTTCCCGCCCTTCACCGACCTGCGGAGCGTGCAGACGCTCATCGCGGCGGACAAGCTGTCCATCCGGTTCGGGGCGCAGGACGTCTCGGAGCACGCGTCCGGCGCGTACACCGGCGAGGTCAGCGCAGCGTTCCTCGCGGCGCTCGACGCGGCGTACGTCATCGTCGGGCACTCGGAACGTCGGACGATGCACGCGGAGTCCGACGAGGTCGTCGCGGCGAAGACCACGGCGGCGGTCGGGCACGGTCTCGTGCCCGTCGTGTGCGTCGGCGAGACGAGTGCCGACCGCGAGTCCCGCGGCGCCGGCGTCGTCCCGGTCGAGCAACTGCAGGTCGTCCTCGACGCGGTCCCGGCCGCGGAGATCGTCGTCGCGTACGAGCCGGTCTGGGCGATCGGCTCCGGCCAGGCCGCCACGCCGGAGCAGGCGCAGGAGGACTGCGCGGCCCTCCGTCGTGCGATCGCCGGGACCTGGGGCGACGACGCGGCCGCGTCGACTCGCGTGCTGTACGGCGGTTCGGTGAAGTCGGGCAACATCGCCGGGTTCATGCGCGAACCCGACATCGACGGCGCGCTCGTCGGCGGGGCGAGCCTCGACGTGCAGGAGTTCGCGGCGATCTCGCGCTTCCGCCAGCACGTCGGGCTGTAGGCTCCGTTCCTGCGACATCCGACACACGCTGCACCGACGTCCGCCGCACTGACACCGCCGCACCGCGGGTCGGGGTGCGGCGAACGTCTGTCCGGACACGGCGTCGCGGATGCGGCGTCCCGGATGCGGCGTCCCGCACTTCGGTGCGATGTCCGATGGAACGCACATGAACCGTTATACTTGTACGGCTGACTGACACGAAAGGTTTGGCGTGGTCATTCTCCAGGTCGTCCTGCAGCTTGTGCTCGGAATCACGAGCCTCCTGCTGACGTTGCTCATCCTCCTGCACCGCGGACGCGGCGGCGGGCTCTCCGACATGTTCGGTGGTGGTGTGACGAGCAACCTCGGTGCATCCGGGGTCGCCGAACGCAACCTCAACAGGATCACGGTGATCCTCGGGCTGGTGTGGATCATCTCCATCATCGTGCTCGGTCTCATCAGCAAGTTCACGGCGGGGAGCTAGACGTATGGCATCAGGTGGAAGCGCTATCCGGGGGTCTCGCGTCGGCGCGGGCCCGATGGGGGAGCAGGACCGGGGCATCCAGGCTGACCGGGTCGCGATCTCCTACTGGGACGCCGTCGGGAACGAGACCGTGCGGTACTTCGCCGCCGGCCTCCCGGACGAAGAGATCCCGGAGACGATCGACTCGCCGTCGACCGGACTCCCGGCGGGTCGCGACAAGGCCAACCCGCCGAGCGTCGCGAAGACCGAGCCCTACAAGACCCACCTCGCCTACGTCAAGGAACGTCGGACCGAGGAAGAAGCCGCACAGCTCCTCGAAGAAGCCCTGCAGCAGCTCCGGGCTCGTCGTGGCACGGTGAAGGCCGACGACTGACCTCACGGACACGACGAAGGCCCGGTACCGATCGGTACCGGGCCTTCGTCATGCACGGACCTGCCGCGGTCAGCTCGAGCCGACCGCGGCAGGGTCCGCCGTGTCGCAGGAGGTCCGCCGTGTCGCAGGAGGTCCGCTGTGACGCAGGAGGTCCGCCGTGTCTCAGTAGGTCGACGCGATGAGGTTCTCCGGCACGTCGCGTGCCGCGTCCTCGTCGACGAAGAACACCGTGCGCTTCCGTCCCTGGACGCCGCCGACCGGGACCTCGTCGACGGATGCACCCGCGAGGGCCAGCCCGAGGACGGACGCCTTCTCGGCGCCGGACAGGATCACCCAGACACGCTGCGACGCGTTGATCACCGGGAAGGTGACCGTGAGTCGCTGCGGCGGCGGCTTCGGCGAGTTGTCCACCGACACCACGCTGCGGTCGGTCACCGACAGCTGGTCGAACTCCGGGAACAGCGACGCGGTGTGCCCGTCCGGACCGACCCCGAGCAGGGTGATGTCGAACGCCGGGGCGAACGCGCCCTCGCGTGCTGCGGCTCGGAGTTCGTCCGCGTACCGTTCGGCGCCCTCGTCGATGGAGAGGCCGGCGTCGCTGGTGGGCATCCGGTGGATGTTCTCGGCCGGGATCGACACCTTGTCGAAGAAGTCGGTCTGCGTCGCGGCGTCGTTGCGGTCGGCGTCGCCCTCGGGCACCCACCGCTCGTCGACCCACCACACGTGGACCTTGGCCCAGTCGACGTTCTCGCTCGCCGCGGAGTCGCCGATGTCCTTCAGGACCAGGGACGAGACCGACCCGCCGCTGATGGCGATCGATGCCTGGCCCTGCTCGTCGATGACGTCGATCATCTTCGTGATGAATCGTGCGGCGACGGAGGCGCCGAGCGATTGCTTGTCCGAGTGCACCAGCACCCGTCGTTCGTTGGTCACGTGTCTCCCGTGGTTCAGGTTGCGGCTGATGATGGGTCGATCAGCCGGCGACGGCTGCACTCAGTTGACGCACGCCGTGCTTGACGACGTCCCCGAAGAGCACGTCCGGGTCGAGTCTACGGAGTTCCTCCGCCAGGCAGTCGCGCAGGTTCCGGCGAGGCAGCGACAGGGTGTGGGTCGGCTGGCCGGGCTGGTCGAGCGTGGCGACGTCGACGAGCGACCGTTCGAGGACGATCGATCCCGACTCCCGCACGAGCGTGACGCCGTGGATGCCGCTCGACCCCGTGGCGCGCGGGGAGGTGACCTGCGTGACCGGGACCTGGAGCCGCAACTGGAGCCAGGCGGCCAGCAGGAGCGTCGACGGAGAGTCGCTCGCCCCGGACACCTCGACCGCGGTGACCGGCTCGTACGGCGGCTGGTCGAGCGCCGCAGCGAGCTGGTTGCGCCACAGGGTGAGTCGCGTCCAGGCGAAGTCGGTGTCGCCCGGACGGTACGAGGACCCGAGCGCCTCGATCGCAAGACGGGGGTCGCCCTGGTTCGCGGCGTCGGTGATCCGACGCTGGGCGATCCGGCCGAGCGCGGACTCCGACGGGGTCGTCGGCGCCTTCTCCGGCCACCACGCGACGACCGGCGCATCGGGGAGGAGGAGGCCGGTGACCAGACCCTCCTCGTCGGACGCCGTCTCGCCGTAGGCGCGGAGCACGATGACCTCGCTCGCGCCGGCGTCGCTGCCCACCCGGATCTGCGCGTCGAGCCGGCCCGGGGACGCGGTGTCGCCACTGTTCCGCGACACGATGATGACCCGCATCGGATGCTCGCGGGACGCCTCGTTCGCGGCCTCGATCGCCTCTTCCTCGTGGCCGAGGGAGGTCGCGACGGCGAGGGTCAGGACACGGCCGAGTGCGACCGCGCCGCCCTCCTCGCGGATCCGGACCAGTGCCTTCTGGATCTTCGAGACGGTGGTGTTCGGCAGGTCGATCTTCATGGACGCCTCCAGGTACGGCCGTCGCGAGCGAGGAGGTCGTCGGCGGACGACGGTCCCCAGGTGCCGGGACGGTATTGCTCAGGCTGGCCCTGCTCGGCCCAGAACTCCTCGATCGGGTCGAGGATCTTCCAGGAGAGCTCGACCTCCTGGTGACGGGGGAACAGCGGCGGGTCGCCGAGGAGGACGTCGAGGATCAGTCGTTCGTACGCCTCCGGGCTCGCCTCCGTGAACGCGTGGCCGTAGCCGAAGTCCATCGTGACGTCGCGGACCTGGGTGCCGACGCCCGGCACCTTCGATCCGAAGCGGAGCGTCACACCCTCGTCGGGCTGGACGCGGATGACGAGCGCGTTCTGGCCGAGCGGGGCCCGCTCGCCGATCCCGAAGATCTCCTGGGGGACCCGCTTGAACACGATCGCGATCTCGGTGACCCGTCGCCCCAGACGCTTGCCGGCGCGGAGGTAGAACGGGACCCCGGCCCAGCGCCGCGTGGCGATGCCGAGCTTGATCGCGGCGTAGGTCTCCGTCGTCGAGTCCGGGTCCATCCCTGCTTCCTCGAGGAACCCGAGCACCTTCTCGCCGCCCTGCCACCCGCCGGCGTACTGCCCGCGGCTCGTTCCGGTCGCGAGCTCGTCCGGCAGTCGGACGGCGGAGAGGACCTTCTCCTTCTCGGCCCGGAGGTCGCTGGCCTTGAAGCTCACCGGCTCCTCCATCGCCGTGAGGGCGAGGAGCTGGAGCAGGTGGTTCTGGATGACGTCGCGCGCCGCGCCGATGCCGTCGTAGTACGCGGCACGCCCGGCGACGCCGATGTCCTCGGCCATGGTGATCTGCACGTGGTCGACGTAGTTCGAGTTCCAGAGGGGCTCGTACATCTGGTTCGCGAACCGGAGCGTCAGGAGGTTCTGGACGGTCTCCTTGCCGAGGTAGTGGTCGATGCGGAACACGTCGTCCGGCGCGAACACCGACTCGACGATCGCGTTGAGCTCGCGGGCGGTCCGGAGGTCGGACCCGAACGGCTTCTCGATGACCACCCGGCTCCAGGCGTCGTCGGGCTTCTCGATGAGACCGGAGAGCTTCAGCTGCTCCGTGACGACCGGGAACGCCTTCGGCGGGATCGAGAGGTAGAACGCGTGGTTCCCCATCGTGCCGCGCTCGGCGTCCAGCTCGTCGACGGTCTCCTTGAGCTGGCGGAAGGCCGCCGGGTCGTCGAACGACCCCTGGACGAACCGGATGCCCTCCGCGAGTTGTCGCCAGACGTCCTCGTCGAACGGGGTGCGGCTGTGCTCCTGGACCGCGTCGTGCACGACCTGGGAGAAGTCCTGGTCCTCCCAGTCGCGGCGGGCGAACCCGACCAACGCGAACCCGGGCGGCAGGAGCCCCCGGTTCGCGAGGTCGTAGACGGCGGGCATCAGCTTCTTGCGGGAGAGGTCCCCCGTGACTCCGAAGATGATGAGGGCGCTGGGGCCCGCGATCCGGTTCAGGCGACGATCGGACGGCAGCCGGAGCGGGTTGTGCTCGGGGGTGATTGCCACCGGTGACATGTGTCGGAGAACTCCTTCGACGGTCAGGACTGCACGGCGCCGGCGATGACCGGTGCGGCAGCCTGGACGTCCGAGACGGTGAGCGTCAGGACGGGACGGCCGTGGTCCGCGAGCACGCCCGCGTCACCTGCTGCCTGCGCCTGGATGAGCTCACCGAAGGTGAACGGGCGGTCGGGGATCTCGAGGTCCGTGGGCTCCGCCGCGACGATCTGCAGGAACACGCCGACGGCAGGGCCGCCCTTGTGGAACTGCCCGGTCGAGTGGAGGAACCGAGGACCGTACCCGAAGGTGACCGGGCGGCCGGTGCGCAGCGCGACGAGATCGCGGAGCTGCTCGAGGTTGCGGTTGTGTTCGCGGTCGACGTAGGCCTGGATCGACACGTAGCCGGTGTCGCCGACGTGCTCGAGGAGCGCGGAGACGGCATCCGACAGGGTGTCGCCCACGGCGACGTCGGCGGTCGCGCGGACGTCGACACCGGACTCGGTGAACGCCACCGGGCCGGGGGCCGGGGTCTCCTCGAGCAGCGTGCGTGCGGCGGCCTTGGCGGCCTCGACGTCGGGCTGGTCGAACGGGTTGATCCCGAGCAGTCGTCCGGCGACCGACACGGCGTACTCCCAGACCATGATCTGTCCACCGAGCGATCCAGCGATCTCGACCTCGCCGTCGGCGACCTCCCGCTCGTCGTCGCGGGACCCGACGAGGCGGATGACCTGGAGGTCGGGCAGTTCCGCGGTCAGCTCGGGCGCGTCCACGCCGAGGACGACGGGCAGGAGACCGGTGCCGGCCTTGCCGGTGGACTCGGCGAGCAGCTGTTCGATCCAGTCGCCGAAGCCGAGGATGTGCGTGCCGTCCGACACGATCGCGATCTTGTCGCGGAGCGGCGACGTCCCGCCGAGGACGGCGCCGAGCACCAGCCCCGGGTTCTCGTCCGCGTCGGTCGCGAGGAGCGGCGAGATCGCCTCGGCCTCGTCGAGGAGTTCGTCGAGCGGGACACCGGCGAGCCCGGACGGCACGAGGCCGAACGCGGTCAGTGCCGAGTAGCGGCCGCCGACGGTCGGGTCGGCGAGGAACACCCGGTAGCCGGCGTCGCGCGCCAGCTGCTCGAGCGCCGATCCCGGGTCGGTCACCACGACGATGCGCCCAGCGGGGTCGATGCCGGCCGCGCGGAACGCGGCCTCGTACACGCGGCGCTGGCTGTCGGTCTCGAGCGTCGAACCCGACTTCGACGAGACGACGAGCACGGTGCGCTCGAGGTCCGTGGCGACGGCGTTCGCGACCTGGATCGGATCGGTGCTGTCGAGCACGACGAGTTCACGACCGTAGGTCCGCGCGATGACCTCCGGCGCGAGGGACGATCCGCCCATCCCCGCGAGGACGACGTGGTCGACGCGCTGGTGGTGCAGGTGCTTGCGGAGCTCGGCGATCTCGGCGACGAGCGGCCGGGACGTCATGACCGCCTCGGTCCAGCCCAGGCGCTCGGCGGCGTCGGACTCTGCGTCCGGCCCCCAGAGCGACGGGTCCTGCGCCGTGATGCCGGACGCCACGGCGTCCGCGACGAGTCGGGGGACGACCGACTCGATCGCGGACGCTGCGGCGCCGGATGCTGCGATGGAGACCGTCACTTGGCGGCGTCCCCGCCTTCGAGCGCGTTCTTGACGGTGTCGACGAGCTCACCCCAGGACACGTCGAACTTGTCCACGCCCTCCTTCTCGAGGACGGCGACGACGTCGTCGTAGTCGATCCCGACGGCGGCGAGCGAGTCCATGACCTGGTTCGCGGCGTCGTACTCGCCCGTGATGGTGTCGCCTTCGACCACACCGTGGTCGAAGGTCGCCTCGAGCGTCTTGCCCGGCATCGTGTTCACGACGCCCGCAGCCACGAGGCCGGTGACGTAGAGGGTGTCGGGCAGCGACGGGTCCTTCACGCCGGTGGACGCCCAGAGCGGACGCTGCGGGTTCGCGCCGGCGGCCTCGAGGCCCTTGGCACGCTCGGACGCGAACGCCTGCTCGTACACCTGGTAGGCGAGCTGCGCGTTCGCGACGCCGGCCTTCGACTTGAGGGCCGTGGCCTCGTCGGTCCCGATGGCGTCGAGGCGCTTGTCGATCTCGGTGTCGACGCGCGAGACGAAGAACGACGCGACGGAGTGGATCTTCGACAGGTCGTGGCCGGCGGCCTTGGCCTTCTCCAGCCCGCCGAGGTAGGCGTCGATCACGGCGCGGTAGCGCTCGAGGCTGAAGATCAGGGTGACGTTCACCGAGATGCCGGCACCTATGGTCTCGGTGATCGCCTCGAGCCCCTCGAGCGTCGCCGGGATCTTGATGAGGACGTTCTCCTTGCCGACCTTGTCGTGCAGGAACCTGGCCTGCTCGATGGTCTTGGCGGTGTCGTGCGCCAGACCCGGCTCGACCTCGATCGACACGCGGCCGTCGAACCCGCGGGTGTCGTCGTAGATGGCACGGAACTTGTCGCACGCGGTCGCGACGTCCTGCGTCGTGATGGCGAAGATCGCGTCCGTGACGGGGGTGCCGGCTGCGCCGAGTTCCCGCACCTGGTCGTTGTACCGCTCGCCGTTCGCGAGGGCGGAGGCGAAGATCGTCGGGTTGGTGGTCACGCCGACGACGTTGCGGTCCTCGATGAGACCGTCGAGACGGCCCGTCTCGAGGAGCTCACGCGAGAGGTCGTCGAGCCAGATGCTGACGCCGGCTGCGGAGAGCGCTGCGGTGGGGGTGGTGGTGTCGCTCATGTCGCTTCTTCTCTCTGTTCCGTGGCCCCGAGGGCCACACGTTCTGTGGGACGGGAGGCGCGGGGCGGACCCGCACCGTGCCTCCCGTCCGTCTCCGGTTGCGTCCGGAACGAGCAGGGCCGGGTCCGCTGGCGGACCCGGCCCGATGGCTCAGGAGGCCGCTGCGATGCTCTCCTTGGCGGCGGCGACGACGTGCTCCGCCGTCATGCCGAACTCCTGGTAGAGCGTCTGGTAGTCGGCCGAGGCACCGAAGTGCTCGATCGAGACGCTCCGACCGGCGTCGCCGACGACGTCGCGCCAGCTCATGCCGATCCCGGCCTCGACCGAGACGCGCGCCTTCACGCCGGCCGGCAGGACCGACTCGCGGTAGGACTCGGGCTGGGCGGCGAACCACTCGAGGCTCGGCGCGCTCACGACCCGGGCGTTGATGCCCTCGCCCTTGAGCTGCTCGCGTGCCGCGACGGCGATCTGGACCTCGGAGCCCGTGCCGATGAGGATGACGTCCGGAGTGCCGTTCGGCGCCTCGGCGAGCACGTACGCGCCCTTGACGGTGTTCTTCGCCGAGGCGAAGGTCTCGCCGGAGGCGTCGCCCTCACCGCGCTCGAAGACGGGCAGGTTCTGACGGCTCAGCGCGAGACCGGCCGGGCCCTCCTTCTTCTGCAGGACGGCGAGCCAGGCGTAGGCCACCTCGTTGGCGTCCGCCGGACGGACGACGTCGAGGCCCGGGATCGCCCGGAGCGCGGTGAGCTGCTCGATCGGCTGGTGCGTCGGGCCGTCCTCGCCGAGGGCGACCGAGTCGTGCGTCCAGACGTAGATCGACGGGGCCTTCATCAGTGCCGCGAGACGCACCGCCGGACGCATGTAGTCGCTGAAGATGAGGAAGGTGCCACCGAACGCGCGGGTGTTCCCGTGCAGCACGATGCCGGACAGGATCGCACCCATGGCGTGCTCGCGGATGCCGAAGTGCAGCACCCGACCGTGCGGGTCGCCCTTCCACATCGTCGTCGAGTACTTCGTCGGGACGAAGGACTTCGCGCCCTCGATCGTCGTGAGGTTCGACTCCGCGAGGTCGGCCGAGCCGCCCCAGAACTCCGGCATCAGCGGCGCGATCGCGTTGATGACCTTGCCCGACGCAGCGCGGGTGGAGATCTCCTTCTCGGTGCCGAAGACGGGCAGTGCCGCCTCGAGGCCCTCGGGGAGCTCCTGGCTCTGGACGCGGTCGAACAGCGCCTTCTTCTCGGGGTTGGCCGCCGCCCACGCGTCGAACGAGCGCTGCCACTCGGCGTGCTGCTCCTGACCCTTCGCGACGGCACCGCGGGTGTACTCGAGCACCTCGGGGGCGACCACGAACGACTCGTCGGGGTCGAAGCCGAGGACCTCCTTGAGGCCCCGGATCTCGTCCGTGCCGAGGGCGGAGCCGTGGATCTTGCCGGTGTTCTGCTTGGTCGGGGACGGCCAGCCGATGATCGTCTTGAGGACGATGAGGGACGGCTTGCCGGTCTCGGCCTTGGCCTCCTCGATCGCGGCGTACAGCGCCTCGACGTCCTCGGAGTACTCGCCGGTCTTCTTCCAGTCGACCTCGAGCGTCTGCCACCCCAGCGCGCGGTAGCGAGCCGGGACGTCCTCGGTGAAGGCGATGTCGGTGTCGTCCTCGATCGAGATCTGGTTCGAGTCGTAGAAGACGATGAGGTTGCCGAGCTCCTGGTGCCCCGCGAGCGAGGCGGCCTCGTTGGTCACGCCCTCCTGGTTGTCGCCATCGCCCGAGATCACGTACGTGTAGTGCGCGAACGGGCTGTCGTTGCCGGTCGACTCCGGATCGAACAGGCCCTGCTCGAACCGCTGGGCGTACGCCATGCCGACCGCGGACGCGAGTCCCTGGCCGAGCGGTCCGGTGGTGATCTCGACACCGTCGGTGTGGCCGTACTCCGGGTGGCCCGGGGTCTTCGAGCCCCACTTGCGGAGGTGCTCGAGGTCGTCGAGCTCGAGGCCGTAGCCGCCCAGGTAGAACTGGACGTACTGCAGGATCGAGGCATGCCCGGCGGAGAGGATGAAGCGGTCGCGGGCGATCCAGGTGCTGTCACTCGGGTCGCGGCGCATCACCTTCTGGAACAGGAGGTGCGCGAGCGGGGCGAGACTCATCGCGGTGCCGGGGTGGCCGTTGCCCGCAGTCTCGACGGCGTCGGCTGCGAGCACGCGGGCCGTGTCGACGGCCTTCTTGTCGATGGAATCCCATGCGAAATCTGCCACTGGAATGATGACCCTTCTTGATGCGACATGTGCGAGGGCTCGTGCTCCCGCACGGACATGACGCCCGCCCCGCGTCCTGTCGACCACGTTCACATGTGAGCGCTGCGGCCGACGACTCGATCTGCTGAGGCTCACGTCTTCGGGGCACACTGCGGGCAGGCGTCTCCAGCATAGTGAACCCTCACTCAGTGAGCATTCAGGCAGCCGACGCGCGCGCAGCGACCACGATCCGGACGACGCTCGGGGATCCGGACCGCGCTGTCCGTGCGATCACGTAAACTGTGCCCGTCCCCGGCCGTCCGTCGTCAGCGGTTCGTACACCCGCGGTTCGTACATCAGCGATTCGTACGTCAGCGATCCGTACGTCGACGGAGCAGGCCGACCGACACCGCATGCGTTCTCGACCGTCACAGCCCGACGTCGCGCAGCTGATCGAGAGCGCCCGTAGACAGAGGTCCCATTGCCGACAGCCGCCGTGATCCGGCCCGCACCCGTCCGTCCGACCTTCTCCGCGAAGGCCCGCGGGTACGTCGCGCTCACGAAGCCGCGGGTCATGGAGCTCCTCCTCGTGACGACCGCCCCGACGATGTTCCTCGCGGCGCGCGGCGTCCCGGACCTGTGGCTCGTCCTCTGGACGCTCGTCGGCGGAGCACTGAGCGCCGGCTCCGCCGCGGCCTTCAACTGCTACATCGACCGCGACATCGACCGCCTGATGAAACGGACGAGTGCCCGGCCGCTCGTGACGGGCGTGCTCTCCGATCGCGAGGCCTGGTGGTTCTCGTGGGTCCTCGGCGTCGCGTCCACGATCGAGCTCGGACTGCTCGTGAACTGGCTGTCGGCCGCCCTCAGCGTCGCCGCGATCCTGTTCTACGTCTTCGTCTACACGCTCTGGCTCAAGCGCCGGACACCACAGAACATCGTCTGGGGCGGTGCGGCCGGGTGCATGCCCGTCCTCATCGGCTGGGCGGCGGTGACTGGGTCGCTGACCTGGACACCGGTGATCCTGTTCATGGTGATCTTCCTGTGGACGCCGCCGCACTACTGGCCGCTGTCGATGAAGTACCGCGCGGACTACGCCGCCGCGAGCGTGCCGATGCTCGCGGTCGTCCGCGGTCGCACGGTCGTCGGCCTCCAGGTGATCCTGTACGCCTGGGCCACCGTGGTGTGCTCGCTCCTCCTGGTGCCGGTGGCGCACATGGGTGTGCTCTACACGGTCGTCGCGCTGGCGTCGGGCGCCTGGTTCGTCGTCGAGTCGCACCGGTTGTACTCCCGGGCGATCCAGCACGTCGAGCAGGTCAAGCCGATGCGGGTGTTCCACAGCTCGATCACGTACCTCACCCTGCTGTTCCTGGCGGTCGGGATCGACCCGCTCCTGCCGCAGGTCTTCGCCTTCTAGCGGGCCGGGCGGGTCGGGCGCGTCAGACAATTCGCGTCAGACGGGTCGCGTCAGGCGGGTCGGGCGCGTCAGGCGGGTCGCGCAGGCGGGTCGGGCGCGTCAGGCGGGTCGCGTCAGGCGGGGAGTCGCATCTCGTCGCGACCGGCGCTCCCACGCGTCGAGAGCACCGTCGCCGTCATCGCCCCGACGAGCAGTCCGGCGAGCACCATGTGCGTCCCGACGAGCCCGACCGGCAGCCCGGTCCGTGCCTGTGTGAGTCCGACGGCGATCTGCGCGAACTCGACGACGAGGAGCCCGAGCGCCCACCGGCTCGACAGGCGGAGGCGGACCGCGGCGACGACGAGCACGAGGGTGAGTGCGAACGTGGCGTACGCGGGGTAGGCGTGCAGGTGCTCCATCACCACGGGCGCGAACCCGGTGCGGTGCAGCCGACCGCCGTCGACGGCGGCGTCCGAGCCGGCGTGTGGGCCCGACCCCGTCGTCAGGATGCCCATCACGACCGTGACGCCGACCACGACCACGGTGACGCCGACCACCGAGCGGTACCAGTGCGGGACGGTGCGCGCGTTCGTCCGAGGGCCGTTCATGCTCCGGTACACGAGCGCCGTCGCGACGACGACGAGCACCGACGACACCACGAAGTGCAGCCCGACGACGTACGGGTTCAGGTTCGTCAGGACGCTGATCCCGCCGATGACCGCCTGGACCGGGATGCTGACACCCTGCGCGAAGGCCAACCAGAACAGCTCGGGACGTGCGCGGCGCATGCGGACGACCGCCAGGAACATGGCGATCGCGATGACGACGAGCACGAAGGTCATCAGCCGGTTGCCGAACTCGATGACACCGTGGATGCCCATCTCCGGCGTGGTCGTCAGGGACCCGGCCGTGCACTCCGGCCACGTCGGGCAGCCGAGCCCGGACGCCGTGAGCCGGACGAGTCCGCCGGTGCCGATGAGCACGACCTCGATCACGAACGACGCCCATGCGAGCCAGACCACCCGCTGGTCCACCCGCCGGGGGAGGCTCCACCACCGGGCGGTGCGGTCCACGGTTCCTGTGGGGATGCCGACACGTGTCACGGAGGGAGTGCCTTCCTGTCGTTCTGGATGCCGAACCTGTAGACTCACGGGGTTCAGCCAGCAGTCGATTGTACGCAGTGACCTGCTCCGGATCCGCCGTGCCAGCCGACGTCGCCCCGCACGGAATGACGCTGAACCCCTGGTGGTTGCAGCTCGCAAGCGCATGACGAGCCGCACCACCCCCGAGAGATTGAGAGTGACCATGTCTGACGTGCTCATCGACCGACCAGAACTCGCGGGACTCGGCCAGTACGAATTCGGCTGGTCCGACTCCGACTCCGCGGGCGCCTCGGCGCGGCGCGGCATCTCGGACGAGGTCGTCGCCGACATCTCCGCGCTCAAGGACGAACCCGAGTGGATGCTCGCCAACCGCCGCAAGGGTCTGTCGCTCTTCGGTCGCAAGCCGATGCCCGCCTGGGGTGCCGACCTGTCCGGGATCGACTTCGACAACATCAAGTACTTCGTCCGCTCCACGGAGAAGCAGGCGCAGTCGTGGGAGGACCTCCCCGAGGACATCCGCGCCACCTACGAGAAGCTCGGCATCCCGGAGGCCGAGCGCCAGCGCCTCGTCGCCGGCGTCGCCGCGCAGTACGAGTCCGAGGTCGTCTACCACCAGATCCGCGAGGACCTGGAGCAGCAGGGCGTCATCTTCATGGACACCGACACGGCGCTCCGCGAGCACCCGGAGCTCTTCCGGGAGTACTTCGGCACCGTGATCCCGGCCGGCGACAACAAGTTCGCCGCCCTGAACACGGCCGTGTGGTCCGGCGGCTCGTTCGTCTACGTCCCGAAGGGCGTCCACGTCGAGATCCCGCTGCAGGCCTACTTCCGGATCAACACCGAGAACATGGGCCAGTTCGAGCGCACGCTGATCATCGCGGACGAAGACTCCTACGTGCACTACATCGAAGGCTGCACGGCACCGATCTACAAGTCGGACTCGCTGCACTCCGCGGTCGTGGAGATCATCGTCAAGAAGAACGCCCGCGTGCGGTACACGACGATCCAGAACTGGTCGAACAACGTCTACAACCTCGTCACCAAGCGTGCGATCGCGCACGAGGGCGCCACGATGGAGTGGATCGACGGCAACATCGGGTCCAAGGTCACCATGAAGTACCCGTCGATCTACCTGGCCGGCGAGCACGCGAAGGGCGAGACGCTGTCGGTGGCCTTCGCCGGTCCCGGGCAGCACCAGGACGCCGGCGCGAAGATGATCCACATGGCGCCGTACACGACGTCCTCGATCGTGTCGAAGTCCATCGCACGCGGCGGTGGCCGGGCGGGGTACCGCGGCGAGGTCCGTGTCGACCCCGGGGCCCACCACGCCGCGAACACCGTCCGGTGCGACGCGTTGCTCGTGGACACGATCTCGCGGAGCGACACGTACCCGGCGATCGACATCCGCGTCGACGACGTCCAGCTCGGGCACGAGGCCACCGTCTCCCGCGTCAGCGAGGAGCAGCTGTTCTACCTCATGTCCCGCGGGCTCCCCGAGGACGAGGCGATGGCGATGATCGTCCGCGGGTTCATCGAGCCCATCGCTCGCGAGCTCCCGATGGAGTACGCGCTCGAACTCAACAAGCTCATCGAGATGAGCATGGAAGGATCCGTCGGCTAGATGAGTGCCAGCACCCCGAACCCCACCGAGCTCACCGGGACCCACCTCCACGACACCGAGGAGTCGTACGCCGGACAGGTGACCGACGCGCCCCAGGACACCCCGGAGGCACCGGGCAACGACCGTCCGGGGGCGAGCCGGACGGGCACCGACCAGCACGGTGCCCGCGCGCACTCGGACGGCGGGTGGGATGCCGCGACGGGTCCGGCGGTCCCGGTGCAGACCCGGTCCGCCCGGTTCGCCTCCACCGACCTCGCCGCGTTCGCGCCGGTCACCGGCCGCGAGGTGAACTGGAAGTTCGTCCCGCTCGCCCGGGTCCAGCCCCTCCTCGACGGCGATCTCGACGGCGCCGCCTACTCGTTCCTCGCCACCGAGACCGGTGGAGCGAGCGTCGAGTGGGTCCGGAGCGACGACGAGCGCGTCGGCAGTGCCGGCCTCCCGGAGGACCGCGCCTCGGCGGCCGCCTGGACCGCACGCGACGCCGTCCTCGCCATCACCGTCGCGGGCGACGAGCCGGGTCACATCACGATCACCCGCTCGGACATGGGCACACAGGCCCGTGCGGCGCACACCGTCATCATCGCGGAGCCGAACAGCACCGGCACCGTCATCATCAACAGCACCGGTTCCGCGCTCCTCACCGAGAACGTCGAGATCGTCGCCGGGGCGGGTTCGCGCCTCACCGTCGTGTCCCTCCAGGACTGGGACGACGACGCCGTGCACGTCGGGACGCACTTCGCCGAGGTCGGCCGCGACGCCTTCCTGAAGCACGTCGTCGTCTCGCTCGGCGGCGGCGTCATCCGGATCAACCCGTCGACGCGCCTCGGCGCCCAGGGCGGCGACACCGAGATGTACGGCGTGTACTTCGCGGACGCCGGGCAGTACATCGAGCAGCAGGTGTACGTGAACCACGACGCCCCGAACACCCGCAGCCGCGTCAACTACAAGGGCGCGCTGCAGGGCGAAGGCGCGCACACCGTGTGGATCGGCGACGTCCTGATCGGGCGGCCCGCGGCCGGGACGGACAGCTACGAGCAGAACCGCAACCTGGTCCTGTCCGAGGGCACCCGTGCCGACAGCATCCCGAACCTCGAGATCGAGACCGGTGACATCGCCGGGGCCGGACACGCGAGCGCGACCGGCCGGTTCGACGACGAGCACCTCTTCTACCTGCAGTCGCGCGGCATCCCGGAGGACGAGGCCCGTCGTCTCGTCGTCCTGGGCTTCCTCGTCGAGGTCGTCCAGAAGATCGGAGACGCCGAGCTCGAGGAGCGCCTCGTCGCCGCGATCGAGCAGGAGCTCGCCGGCGGTCGGACGGAGCACGGCGGGCTCATCGAGTCCGACCGAGCCGAGCAGGGCGGGACCGCCTGATGGCCACCAAGGTCTGCGCCGAGTCCGAGATCGCCGTCGAGAGCCCGATGCGCGTGGTCGTCGACGGCGTCGCGGTCGCCATCGTCAAGGACTCCGCCGGCACCGTCCACGCGATCGGCGACACCTGCACGCACGGCGACATCTCCCTCGCCGAGGGCTTCGTCGAGGACGGCACGCTCGAGTGCTGGGCCCACGGGTCGAAGTTCGAGCTCACGACGGGCAAGCCGCTCACCCTCCCCGCGTACGAACCCGTTCCGGTGTTCCGCGTCCAGATCGACAACGGGGACGTCTACGTGGACACCCACGACGTCGTCACCAGCAACTAGCAGCCAGAAGGAACCACTGATGTCCACTCTCGAAATCAAGGACCTCCAGGTCTCGATCGACACCGACCAGGGCAAGAAGGACATCCTGCGCGGCGTCGACCTCACCATCAACGAGGGTGAGATCCACGCGATCATGGGGCCGAACGGGTCGGGCAAGTCGACGCTCGCGTACACGATCGCCGGGCACCCCCGGTACAACGTCGACGGTGGTCAGATCCTGCTCGACGGCGAGGACGTCCTCGCGATGAGCGTGGACCAGCGCGCCCGTGCCGGCATGTTCCTGGCGATGCAGTACCCCGTCGAGATCCCGGGCGTCACGGTGTCCAACTTCCTCCGCACCGCCAAGACCGCCATCGACGGCGAGGCTCCCGCACTCCGCAAGTGGGTCACCGACCTCCGGAAGTCGATGTCGGACCTCAAGATGGACAGCGCGTTCGCCGAGCGGAACGTCAACGAGGGCTTCTCCGGCGGCGAGAAGAAGCGCCACGAGATCATGCAGCTCGAGCTGCTGAAGCCGAAGTTCGCGGTGCTCGACGAGACCGACTCCGGCCTCGACGTCGACGCGCTGAAGATCGTGTCCGAGGGCGTCAACCGCGCGCACGACGCCACCGGCCTCGGTGTGCTGCTCATCACCCATTACACGCGCATCCTCCGCTACATCACGCCGGACTTCGTCCACGTGTTCGTCGCCGGCAAGGTCGCCGAGCAGGGTGGCCCGGAGCTCGCTGAGCGCCTCGAGAACGAGGGCTACGACCGCTACGTGACCGCGGCCGCCGACGCCAGTGCCGCCGCTGACGCAGCGGCCGCCGAGCACGCCGTCGCAGAGACGCACTGACCGCGATGATCACCACGCTGTCCGACACCAAGTTCGACGAGGTCGCCGAGGCGCTCAAGGAGGTCTCGGACCCTGAGCTCGGCGTCAACATCGTCGATCTCGGGCTGATCTACGACCTCGCCTGGGACGACGAGGCCGATGCGCTCATCATCAGCATGACCCTGACGAGCGCCGGCTGCCCGCTCACGGACGTCATCGAGGGCGACACCGCGAACGCCCTGGACGGCGTCGTCGACCAGTTCCGCATCAACTGGGTGTGGATGCCGCCGTGGGGTCCGGACCGGATCACCGACGACGGTCGCGAGATGATGCGCGCCCTCGGGTTCTCGATCTGACCCGACCACGAGACGGACTGGAGGCCCGGTACCAGCTGGTACCGGGCCTCCAGTCCGTCTCCGCCTGCGTGGGCGCGCGCAGCGCGACCAGTCCGGATCGCAGAACACGCCGCGTGCCTCACGGCGACGCGGCGTGTCCTGCGATCTCGCGCAGCGCGAGACGGCGAGTCGTGCGATCTCAGCGGCGGCGGCCGAGCGCCTTCCAGGCGAGCGGCAGGACGCCCGCGGCGATGAGCGCCTTCGCGAGACCACCGAGCACGAACGGGCACAGCCCGAGCGACAGCACCGTGCCGACGTCGTTCGGGGTACCGAGCTGGCCGAGGACGACCGCGAGGTAGGGGAGCCCGGTGAGGAACGGGATGGCGCTCGCGAGCGTGAACGCCCCGGCGGCGCGGAGGAACCGGCGGTCCCAGTCGCGCCGGGCGAGCCAGCCGATGACGGCGGCCGACGGGATGAACCCGATGACGTACCCGAAGCTCGGCACGGCGAGGGCGTGGAGCCCCCCGGTCCAACCGGCGAAGAACGGCGCGCCCGCGAGTCCGGCGAGCATGTAGACGACCATCGAGAGCGTTCCGCGTCGGGCGCCGAGCGTCGCGCCGACGAGCACGACCGCCAGGGTCTGCCCCGTGATCGGCACGGGCCACATCGGGACCTCGACCTGCGCCATGGCGGCCGTGAGCAGTGCTCCGCCCGCGACGAGGGCGGTGTCGGTGGCGATCCCGCGCGAACGGACACGGTCCGCGAGGACGGTGCGGACGGAGCCGGGGACGGCATTCGTCATGAAGTCTCCTAGAATGGTTCGGTGGTCGAGTCCGGCCTGCGACGGAACAGCAGGACCTCGGACCGTGTTGCCAGTCTATTGGCCCCCTCCACGCACACACCGTTGTGACCACCCCACCAACTGATTGGACTTCCGCTGTGCTTGCCGTGCACGACCTCGAGATCCGCGTCGGAGCTCGCCTGCTGATGCAGGACGTGTCGTTCCGCGTCGACAAGGGCGACAAGATCGGTCTGGTCGGTCGCAACGGCGCCGGCAAGACCACGCTCACCAAGTCGCTCGCGGGCGACCAGCCACCCACCGGCGGGTCGATCACGGCCACCGGCGAGATCGGCTACCTGCCGCAGGACCCGCGCTCGGGGAACCCCGAGGACACCGCTCGGAAGCGCATCCTCGATGCCCGGGGCCTCGGCGAGATCGTGGAATCGATCCGCAAGGCCACGGTCGACATGGGATCCGCCGACCCGGCCGTCGCCGAGAAGGCGATGAACCGGTACGCACGACTCGACGACCAGTTCAACGCGCTCGGCGGGTACTCGGCCGAGGCCGAGGCGGCGTCCATCGCGTCGAACCTCAAGCTCCCCGACCGCATCCTCGACCAGCAGCTCAGCACGCTCTCGGGTGGACAGCGCCGCCGCATCGAGCTCGCCCGCATCCTGTTCTCCGAGGCGGACACGATGATCCTCGACGAGCCCACGAACCACCTCGACGCCGACTCGATCATCTGGCTCCGGGAGTACCTCAAGACCTACCCGGGCGGCGTGATCGTGATCTCGCACGACGTCGAGCTCGTCGACGAGGTGGTCAACCGCGTCTTCTACCTCGACGCGAACCGGCAGCAGATCGACATCTACAACATGGGGTGGAAGCACTACCAGCGTCAGCGGGTCGCCGACGAGGAACGTCGTCGCAAGGAGCGCCAGACCGCGGAGAAGAAGGCGGGCGAACTGCAGAAGCAGGCCGCACGGTTCGGCGCGAAGGCCACCAAGGCCGCGGCTGCGCACCAGATGGTCGCCCGTGCCGAGAAGCTCCTCGCCGGGCTCGAGGACGTCCGCGAGGTCGACCGCGTCGCGAAGCTGCGGTTCCCGACGCCGGTCGCGTGCGGACGCACCCCCCTGATGGCCGAGGGCCTCTCGAAGTCGTACGGCTCGCTCGAGATCTTCGCCGGGGTCGACCTGGCGATCGACCGTGGGTCCCGGGTCGTCATCCTCGGCTTCAACGGCGCCGGCAAGACCACGCTGCTCCGGATCCTCGCTGGGGCGTCCGCACCCGACACCGGCGAGGTCCTGCCCGGGCACGGTCTGCGGATCGGGTACTACGCCCAGGAGCACGAGAACATCGACATCGACCGTTCCGTGCTCGAGAACATGGTGTCGGCGTCGCCGAACCTGACCGAGACCGAGGCCCGCCGGGTGCTCGGCTCGTTCCTGTTCACCGGCGACGACGGCTACAAGCCCGCGCGCGTGCTGTCCGGCGGCGAGAAGACCCGTCTCTCGCTCGCGATGATCGTCGTGTCCGGCGCGAACGTCCTGCTCCTCGACGAACCGACGAACAACCTGGACCCGGCGTCCCGCGAGGAGATCCTCGGCGCACTGGCCGGGTACGAAGGCGCCGTGGTGCTCGTCTCGCACGACGCCGGTGCGGTCGAGGCGCTCAACCCGGAGCGCGTCCTGCTGCTCCCGGACGGCACCGAGGACCACTGGAACAAGGAGTACGCCGAGTTCATCGAGCTCGCGTAGGCCTGCTCACCGACTGAGCAGCTCGTCCTCGACCTCGTCGTCGGTCCGGGGTCGGGCGTCCTTCCGGCGCTGCCGTTCCTGGGCACGCTCCCGTTCCTCCGGGTCGTCCTGGTTGAGGTTCCGGTACTCCTGGACCATCAGGTACGCGAGGAACCCGAACCCGCCGGCGGCGAACATGAACCACTGGATGAAGTAGCTGAGGTGCAGGCCGGTGTCCGCCGAGGGTCGGTCCCACCCGAGCGGGGCAGCCTGCGTCGGGGCCGGGTCCTCGCTGGCGAGCTGGCCGTAGGCGCCGGACCAGATCGGCTGCGACACCTTGGCCGCGACGTCCGACAGCGTCACGGACTGGATCTCGTCGGTGTGCGCGGGATCCGATCGTCCGGGGATGTGCGGCTCGTCGCCCTGCAGCCGGACGACGACGGTGACCTCGCCCGTCGGGGGAGCGGGCACTCGGTCCGGGTAGTCCTGCTCATTGCCAGTCGGGACCCACCCGCGGTCGACGACGAACGCGCGGCCGGAGCTCGTCACGAGGGGGGTGAGGACCTCGAACCCGGGCTGCCCGTTGTGGACACGGTTCCGGACGAGGAGCTGCTCGCCGACGTCGTACCGGCCGGTCATCGACACGCGCAGCCAGGTCTGGTCGTCGTCGAACGACGACGCGCGGGGCAACGCGGTGGTGAGCGGGACGGGAGCGTGATCGTAGTTCGCCGCGATCTGGTCGTTCTCGCGGACGGCTTCGTTCCGGCGTTCCCACTGCCACATGCCGAAGAACGCGCAGAGGATCGCGAAGCCGATCGCGATCGCGATGTAGCCCATCCACCGACGGCCGATGACGAAGCCCCACCCGACGAACGGCTCGTCCGGGTCGCGGTCCGGGGTGTCCGCGGTCGTGCCGTCCGGGGTGTCCGCGCGCCGTGCCTCCGCGTCGAGACGACGGACGCGTTCCGCGCCGCGCCGGCCGTACCGCGACCGGGCGTCGAAGTCGGCGTCGGCCGGCTCCGTCGAGCGCCCGCGCGACCCGGTGGAGGGCACGGTCACCGGGGGAGGCCGTCGGTGCTGGTCGACGCGTCGGTCCGGGTCGAGTCGGCGACGTCGTCGAGCCGTTCGACGTCCTCGTGGATGTCGGTCACGGCGACCGGGAACGCACGGGATCGCAGGTAGTCCGCGAGGAACCCCCGATGGTCGTCGCAGGCCGCCCAGACCTTGACGCGGTCGGCAGCGTGGATGCGCGGGTTCCGCCAGTTCACCCGCCAGAGCGCGGTCTCGGAGCACCCGGCCCGCGAGCACACCGGCTGACCGGGGTCCGTGCTCAGGAGGTCGAAGGTCGCTCCCATCAGCGGTGGCCCGCCTTCGCCCGGCCCGCCCGTCGCGCGGCGTTGCGAGCGACACGCTCCTGCTCGGCGCGTTCCTGGTCGGCGTGAGCTGCGTCGGCGCGCTGCTGCTGCTCGTCGCGGTAGCGCTGCTCCCGGTCCTGCTCCTGCTGCTCGCGCTCGGCAGCGGCGTCCGCCCGGTAGGCCTGCAGCTGGCCGCCGGGTTGGACGAGATCGCCACCACGACGGTTCCCGGCGTTCGCGACGACCACCGCGACCCACGGGATCACGCCGGCGAGCACGAGCGGCACGATGCTCCACACGTTGTGCAGGAGGACCGCTCCGACGAAGCACACGACGCGGACGGACATGGTGAAGACGTACCGCTTGAAGCGGTACTGACGGTCCTGCGTCGGGGACGCGGGAAGGGTCGTGATGCTCTTGGTCTTCATTCCGCTCGGATCTGTTGTCTGCCCCGGACAAGCCTAAGCCCGATCACCGACGCTAGGCTCGTACGGGTCGTTCGCGGAGCAGCGTTTCGCGGACGGCCGAACTCGCGTGCACATCGACCGCCTCGGCGCGAACCCGCGTCACCCCTGATCGGAGTCCTCCCGTGGAAAACCCCCGTACCGTCCTCGTCACCGGCGGCAACCGCGGCATCGGCCACGCGATCGCGGCGGAGTTCGTCGCCGCCGGGCACCGTGTCGCCGTGACGTCCCGCAGCGGCGTCGGCGGACCGGAGGGGTCCCTCACCGTGCAGGCGGACGTCACCGACACGGCGAGCGTCGACGCGGCCTTCACGCGGATCGAGGCGGAGCTCGGCCCGGTCGAGGTGGTCGTCGCGAACGCCGGGGTGACGAAGGACATGCTCCTCCTCCGGATGACCGAGGAGGACTTCACCGCGGTCGTCGACACGAACCTCACCGGGACGTTCCGGGTCGTCAAGCGCGCGTCGAAGGGCATGATGAAGGCCCGGTTCGGCCGCGTCGTGCTCATCTCGAGTGTCGTCGGCATGCTCGGCTCGGCAGGGCAGGTCAACTACGCGTCGTCGAAGGCCGGCCTCATCGGGTTCGCGCGGTCCGTCACGCGCGAGCTCGGCAGTCGCGGCATCACGGCGAACGTCGTCGCACCCGGGTTCATCGAGACCGAGATGACCGCCGTCCTGTCCGACGAGGTGAAGGCCGAGTACATGAAGCAGATCCCGGTCGCCCGGTACGCCAGCGCGCACGAGGTCGCCGCGGCGGTGATGTTCCTCGCGTCCGACGACGCAGGGTACATCTCCGGGGCCGTCCTGCCCGTTGACGGCGGCGTCGGGATGGGCAACTAGCCCCGGGCCGCGCGCCGAGGACGCACCGATTCGGAGTACCGGGGCCGGGCACGCCGCGATCCTGCATTCTCAGCCACAGCCACAGCCACAGCCGGGGCCAGTGCCGGAGCCAGGGGCGGGCCAGCCCCGGGCCCGGGCGTCAGCCGCGGAGTCCGAGGCAGGCCAGCACGGGCGCGAGGTCCCGCCGGTCCGCGACCAGGTCGGCCTCGGCTCGGACCCGTGGCTTCGCGTCGAAGGCGATCGACAGGCCGGCCGCCCGCATCATCTCGAGGTCGTTCGCCCCGTCGCCGACCGCCACCGCGCGCCCGAGCGGGACGTCGTCCGCCGCCGCCCACTCGCGGAGCGCCGCCGCCTTCGCGTGCGCGTCCACGACGTCGCCGAGAACGCGGCCGGTGAGGGCACCGTCCACGATCTCGAGCCGGTTCGCACGGCAGTGGTCGAGGCCGAGCGCCGCCGCGACCGGATCCAGCACCTCGTGGAACCCGCCCGACACGACGCCGACGGTCCCGCCGGCCGCGTGCACGCCGGCCACGAGCGCGGCAGCCCCGGCCGTGACGCGGACCGCACGCTGCACCGACGCGAACGTCGTCGCGGACACGCCCGAGAGCGTCGCGACCCGCTGTCGGAGCGAGTCCGCGAAGTCCAGGTCGCCGTGCATGGCGCGTTCGGTGACCGACGCGACCTCCGCCCGGGTCCCGGCGACGTCCGCGAGCAGCTCGATCACCTCGTCCTCGAGGAGCGTGGAGTCGGCATCGAGGACGACGAGGAAGCGCGGCACGCGACCAGGCTAGCGTCCGCCGCACGGGCGGCTGCCTGCGTTACGCCCGGCTCCGCGGGTGCCGGGGCGACCGACGGACGGGAGGCACGGTGCGCGTCCGACGCGCTCCGTGCCTCCCGTCCGTGTGCGGTGCGCTACGCCTCGACGCGGACGCCCTTGCCGACGACGGTGATGCCCGACTCCGTGACCGTGAACCCGCGGGCGAGGTCGGCGGCGCGGTCGACTCCGACCCGGGCACCCGCTGCGATCACGACGTCCTTGTCGAGGATCGTGCGGTTCACCACGGAGTCCGGCCCGACCGAGGCCCGCTCGAACACCACCGAGTCCGTCACGCGGGCGCCGGAGTCGATGGTGCTCCACGGTCCGATCACGCTCCGCTCCACGTGCGCGCCGGAGAGCAGACACCCGAGCGAGACGAGCGAGTCGATCGTCGTGCCCGTGTCGCCCTTGGCGTCCCGGACGAACTTCGCCGGCGGGGAGTTGATCTGCTGGGTGAAGATCGGCCAGTCGACGTTGTACAGGTTGAAGATCGGCAGTGCCGCGATGAGGTCCTGGTGTGCCTCGAAGAACGAGTCGATCGTCCCGACGTCGCGCCAGTAGTACTTGTCCCGCTCGGTCGATCCCGGGACCTCGTTGCGGTTCAGGTCGTAGACGCCGGCGTCCCCACGGTCCACGAAGTCCGGGACGATGTCGCCGCCCATGTCGTGGTTCGAGGACTCGACCTGCCCGTCGCGGAGCACGGCGTCGATGAGGGCGTCCGCGTTGAAGACGTAGTTGCCCATCGACGCGAGGACCTCGCCGGGGGAGTCGGGGAGTCCCGTGGCGTCCTTCGGCTTCTCGAGGAACGCCTCGATGCGCGTCGGGTCGTCGTCGTCCACCTTGATCACGCCGAACTGGTCCGCGAGCGAGATCGGCTGGCGGATGGCCGCGACGGTGGCGCTCCGGCCGGACGCGATGTGCGCCTCGACCATCTGCGAGAAGTCCATCCGGTAGACGTGGTCCGCGCCGACCACGACGACGATGTCGGGCCGTTCGTCGCGGAGCAGGTTGAGGCTCTGCAGGATCGCGTCCGCCGAGCCCGCGAACCACCGCTTGCCGAGCCGCTGCTGCGCCGGGACCGATGCCACGTAGGACCCGAGCAGACCCTCCATCCGCCAGGTCTGGGACACGTGCCGGTCGAGGCTGTGCGACTTGTACTGGGTGAGGACGACGATCTTGTTGAGCCCGGAGTTGACGAGGTTGCTCAGCGCGAAGTCGATCAAGCGGAAGTTCCCGCCGAAGGGCACTGCGGGCTTTGCGCGGTCGGCGGTCAGCGGCATCAGTCGCTTTCCTTCGCCCCCAGCGAGGACGATGCCGAATATCTTCTTCGATGGCATGCGACCAAGAGTATGCGTCCGCGACACCTTCCGGTTACGTTGGTCCCGTGCGAGTCGATCTGCTGACGAAGGAGTTCCCCCCGGAGATCTACGGGGGTGCTGGTGTGCACGTCGCGGAGCTGACCGCGGCGCTCCGTGCCGGGACCGACACCGACGTGCGCGTCCGGGCCTTCGGGGCCGAGCGCGACACCGAGGGCGTGTCGTCCTACCGGGCACCGGCGGGCCTCGAGCACGCGAACGGTGCGGTCGCCACGCTCGCGACCGACGTCCAGATGGTGCCGGACATCGAGGGCACCGACCTGGTCCACTCCCACACCTGGTACGCGAACGCCGCCGGACGGCTCGCCCAGGTCACCTACGACGTCCCGCACGTCGTCACCGCGCACAGCCTCGAGCCGCTCCGTCCGTGGAAGGCCGAGCAGCTCGGCGGCGGCTACCGCCTGTCGAGCTGGATCGAGCGCGAGGCGTTCGAGCACGCGGACGCCGTCATCGCCGTCTCGAAGGGCATGGCGCGGGACATCCAGCGCTCTTACCCGTCGATCCCCGCCGACCGGATGCACGTCGTCTACAACGGCATCGACCTCGATGCGTGGCAGCGGACCGTCGACCCCGACGCCGTGCGCGCGCTCGGGATCGATCCGGACCGACCCACCGTGGTCTTCGTCGGACGCATCACCCGCCAGAAGGGCCTGCCCTACCTGCTCCGCGCGCTCGACACCCTCCCCGCGGACGTCCAGATCGTACTCTGCGCCGGTGCGCCGGACACCCCGGAGATCATGGCCGAGGTCACGGGCCTCGTCGAGGACCTCCGGACCCGGCGGTCCGGCGTCGTCTGGATCGACCGGATGCTCGCGCACGACGAGATCGTCCGCGTGCTCTCCGCGGCCACCGTCTTCGTCTGCCCGTCCGTCTACGAGCCGCTCGGCATCGTGAACCTCGAGGCGATGGCCTGCGGACTCCCGGTCGTCGGGACGGACACCGGTGGGATCCCCGAGGTCGTCGCCGACGGCCTCACCGGCCGCATCGTGCCGATCGAGCAGGTGCAGGACGGCACCGGGACGCCCGTCGACCCGGAACGCTTCGTGGCGGACCTCGGCGCGACCCTCCGCGAGGTGCTCAGCGACCCCGCACTCGCGTCCCTCATGGGCCGCGCGGGCCGGATGCGCGTCGAGAGCGAGTTCACCTGGTCGGCGATCGCGACGCAGACCCGGGCGGTCTACGACGCGGTGCTCGCCGGGCGCTGACGCCGCTCGGTTCGCGTAGGGTGATCCCATGCCCTTGGTAGTGCGCTTGGAAGACGTGTCGGTCGTGCGGAACGGGGTCTCGATCCTCGACGAGGTCTCGTGGGAGGTCGCCGACACGGACCGCTGGGTGGTGCTCGGCGCGAACGGTGCGGGCAAGACCACGCTCCTGCAGGTGGCCGGTGCGCAGACGTTCCCGACCTCCGGTCAGGTCGACGTCCTCGGCGTGTCCCTCGGCGACGCGGACCTGTTCGAGCTGCGCCCACGGATCGGGTTCGCCTCGACGGCGCTCGCCCGCCGGATCCCGGTGACCGAGAAGGTCCTCGACGTCGTCCTCACGGCTGCGTACTCGGTGACGGGACGCTGGAACGAGCAGTACGACGACATCGACGTCCGCCGTGCGCAGCGTGTGCTCGAGGAGTGGGGCCTCGGTGCGTTCACCGACCGGACCTTCGGCGAACTGAGCGACGGCGAGCAGAAGCGCGTGCAGATCGCCCGTGCGGTGATGACCGACCCGGAGGTCCTGTTCCTCGACGAGCCGGCCGCGTCCCTCGACCTCGGTGCCCGTGAGAGCCTCGTCCGGACGCTCGGCGGCTACGCGTCGAGCGAGGACGCACCCGCGATCGTCGTCGTCACCCACCACGTCGAGGAGATCCCGACCGGGTTCACCCACGCGTTGATCCTGTCCGACGGCAAGGTCCACTCCGCCGGCCCGATCGGCGAGGTCGTCACGAGCGAGGTCCTGTCCGAGGCGTTCGGCCTGGAGCTCGTCGTCACGGAGTCCGACGGCCGCTTCTCCGCGCGCGCCGCCTGACGCGCCCTCGATTGCCCGTCCGGCCCGCCCCGCCCGTCCGGCCCGCCCCTTCCGCCGACGAGCGTGTACTTCGACCGCGTCCGGAGCGGATGCACGCGGCGGAACTGCACGCTCGCCAGCTCGCCTGCCCGCGCCCTGCCCGCGCCCGTCCCGCGCACGGTCCTCCGACTGGGGTTTGCGACGTCGTTCTGGTAACGTGGACGGCTGGCGTACGCCGTCGTTCTCTGCGTGTCCGAGCCGCTCATGAGCCGCTTCGGGACCGCTTGCTCCGATCCACTGAATCCACCATCACGAGGAACTCCCATGAAGACCGACACCCACCCCGAGTACAACGCCATCGTCTTCCGCGACCTGGCCTCCGGTGAGACCTTCCTGACGCGCTCGACGGCGACCAGCGACAAGACCATCGAGCTCGACGGTGCGACCTACCCGGTCATCGACGTCGAGATCTCGAGCGCCTCGCACCCCTTCTACACGGGCAAGCAGCGCATCCTCGACTCGGCTGGGCGCGTCGAGAAGTTCAACCAGCGCTTCAAGAACTTCGGCAAGTAACCACCGTATTCGGGCACGGGCGGTCTCTTCCGGGAGGCCGCCCGTTCTGCGTCCCGGTCAGTCGCCGTTGCGGTGCGGCCAGCGACCGTCGGCCGTGAACTGCGGGTTCTTCGCGCGGCGCATGTACTCCTGGAACGAGGTCGCCTGGTCCGAGCACCACCCGACCTGCAGCCGGTGCAGCTCCTCGGCGCTGATGCCGAGCTCGTCCGGGAATTTGCCCGCGATCGCCTGCGCGACCCGCCCGGCTGCGATCGCGTCCGCGCCGGCATCGTGCGCGTCCGTGAGCGCGACCCCGTAGAGCTCCGACGCGGCCTCGAGCGTGCGCTTGCCCTTCCGGTACGTGTCGACCGCCTTGTCGATCACGAGCGGGTCGACGATGTTGCCGATCACGGGGGAGGGGAGTCCGTGCCGTCGGGCCTCCCGGTCCAACACGGTGAGGTCGTACGGGGCGTTGTAGATCACCAGCGGGACGCCGCGGGCGAACACCGCCTCGACCGCCGCGATGATCTCGGCCACGACCTCGCCGGCCGGTCGGCCTTCGGCCTGGGCACGCTCGGTGGTGATCCCATGCACGGCGGCGGCCTGCTCCGGGATCGGCACGCCCGGGTCGGCGATCCAGGAGCCGTGCGCGATGCTCGTCCCGGTCATGTCGAGGAGCCCGACGTGTGCGGAGACGATCCGCGCGGTCTCGACGTCGATGCCCGTGGTCTCGAGGTCGAACACCCCGAGGGCGTGCCACCAGGGCCGGTCGGTGAGGCGCTGCACGCGGGCGTGGGGAGCGGTGGCGGTACCGAGGGGGGAGCTGGTCACGACGGCAGGCTACCGGGCGCGTGCGACATCACCCGGCCCGACGCGCACCCGGCCGACGCGCACCTGGCCCGCCGCGCACGCGGCCGGACGCGCACCCGGCCCGCGCGTGCCTACTCGACCTCGGGGACCCGTCGCCGTCCGACGTGCAACCAGTAGAACGACTGCGTCGCGAGTGTCAGCGTCACGGAGCCGTCCTCGTCGAAGCCCGGGAACTCCGCCCCGCCGAAGAGGTCGTAGAGCGGTCGGCCGGCGTACTGCGGCGCCGAGATGGTCACCGACGAGGGGTTGTGCGCGAAGGAGAACACGCAGACGATGTCCTCCGCCGAGTCGCCGAACTGTGTCCCCGCGCCTTCGTACGACCGGGCGAACGTCAGCACGGCGTCGCTCGAGGACTCGAGCACCTGCAGCGTCCCGAGCCCGAACGTCGGGTGCGCCTTGCGGACGTGGATGACGTTCCGGATCCAGTGCAGGAGCGATCGGGACTGCGCGAGCTGCGACTCGACGTTGACGAGGTTGTAGTTGTAGACGAGCGACTGCACGACCGGGAGGAACAGCTTGCCCGGGTCGGCGGTCGAGAACCCGGCGTTCCGGTCCGGGGTCCACTGCATCGGTGTGCGGGACGAATCGCGGTCCGGGAGCCAGATGTTGTCGCCCATCCCGATCTCGTCGCCGTAGTAGAGGAACGGCGAGCCGGGGAGCGAGAACAGCAGCGCGTGCACGAGTTCGAGTTCGGCACGGGAGTTGTCGAGCAGGGGTGCGAGCCGGCGTCGGATGCCGATGTTCGAGCGCATCCGCGGGTCGTAGGCGTACCAGCCGTACATCGCCTGCCGGTACTCCTCGGAGACCATCTCGAGCGTCAGCTCGTCGTGGTTGCGGAGGAACACGCCCCACGCCGCCGACGCGGGGACCTCGTGCGTCTCCGACATGATCCGCTTCAACTCGGTCGCGTTCTGGGCCCGGAGCGAGTAGTAGATGCGTGGCATCACCGGGAAGTCGAACGCCATGTGGCACTCCGGCTCCTCGTCGGTGCCGAAGAACGCGGCGGTCTCGCGGGGCCACTGGTTCGCCTCGGCGATGAGCACGCGGCCCGGGTACTCGTCGTCCACCATCGTGCGGAGCCGCTTGATGAACTCGTGCGTCTCGGGCTCGCCCTCGCCGTTGCCGTCCTCGGACTCGAACAGGTACGGGATCGCGTCGAGCCGCAGCCCGTCGACCCCGAGGTCGAGCCAGTGCCGGACGATGTCGAACACGGCCTCCTGCACGGCGGGGTTCTCGAAGTTCAGGTCCGGCTGGTGCGAGAAGAACCGGTGGAAGAAGAACTGCCGACGGACCGGGTCGAAGGTCCAGTTCGACTCCTCGGTGTCGACGAAGATGATGCGGATGTTCTCGTACTTGTCCGGGGAGTCGCTCCAGACGTAGAAGTCGCCGTACGGGCCGTCGGGGTCCGCCCGCGACTGCTGGAACCAGTCGTGCGCGTCGGAGGTGTGGTTGATCACCATGTCGATGACGATCCGCATGTTCCGCTCGTGGGCCTTCGTGACGAGGTCGCGGAACTCGTCGAGCGTGCCGAACTCGGGCAGGATGCCCTTGTAGTCGGAGATGTCGTACCCGCCGTCGCGGAGCGGCGACGTGAAGAACGGCGGCAGCCACAGGGCGTCGATGCCGAGCCACTGCAGGTAGTCGAGCCGGCTGATGAGTCCGGACAGGTCCCCGGTGCCGTCCCCGTTGGAGTCGACGAACGAGCGGATCATGCACTCGTAGAACACCGACCGCTTGTACCAGAGCGGGTCGAGGGTCAGTCCTGGGGTCTGGATCGGGGCAGTGAAGGTCACCGTGCTCCTCGGGGCTCGCGACGTGGAGTGGACCGGCGGGGGTCCGTCCCGACCACAGTAGGCGCGACACCCGTCGGCTGTCCGGTGCGGACGGGAGGCGCGGCGCGTCCCCGCCCCGCAGCCGGACGTTCGTAGACTGACCGGGATGCACGCGCCGATCGTCTCCCCGTACCAGTCAGAGCTCGCCCGGACGCCCGTCGAGCACCGGTCCGTCCTCGTCGACGGACGGACGACGCAGTACTGGGTCTACGGCAGCCCGGACGCCCGGACGACGATCCTCGCCGTCCACGGGTTCCGCGGGGACCACCACGGGCTCGAGTCGGTCGCGGCCCAGTTCGTCGACGACGACGTCCGGACGATCGTCCCGGACCTGCCCGGGTTCGGGGGATCGGATCCGCTCCCGGTCTCCGACCTCGACGCCTACGTCCGGTGGCTGCACGGCCTGCACGCCGCGCTCGGACTCGACCGTGACACGGTCGTGCTCGGACACTCGTTCGGCAGCATCGTCACCGCGGCGACGGTCGCCGACGGGCTCGACACGGCGCTGCTCGTGCTCGTCAACCCGATCGCCGCACCCGCGCTCCAGGGCCCGCGGATGGTCGGCACCGGCATCGCGATCGCGTACTACCGTCTCGGGGCCTGGCTCCCGAAGGCCCTCGGGCTCGGCCTGCTCCGGAACCGGGGCATCGTCCGCGCGATGAGCCTCGCGATGCTCAAGTCCCGGGAGCCCCGTCTCCGCCGGTGGGTGCACGACCAGCACGACCGCTACTTCTCCGCGTTCGCGAACCGACAGGTGGTCCTCGAGGCGTTCCGAGCATCGGTCACCCACGACGTGTCCGAGTTCGCCGACCTCGTCACCGTCCCGGTGCTGCTGATCGCCGCGGAGCGTGACGACATCACCGCGGTGCCGGAGCAGCGCGTGCTCGCGGCGCGGCTCGCCGACGCCACACTCGTCGTGGTCCCGGGTGTCGGGCACCTGGTGCACTACGAGACGCCGGCCGCCGCGGCGGACGCGATCCGGGCCTCCCGACCGTTCCGGGCGGACGGGGCGGACGCGACCGACGGGGCGGACGCGACCGACGGGGCGGACGCGACCGACGGGACCGACGCGTGACGCGGCTCCGCATCGGCATCGACTGCCGCTACCTGCGGATCGGACGACACGACGGCATCAGCCGGTTCACCGCCTCGATCGTCGAGCACCTGCCACGGCGGCACGACTACGTGCTCCTCGTGAGCGACGACCGGCAGCGCGGTTGGCTCCCCGACGACCTGCCCGTGGTCCGCATCTCCGCGCCGACGAGTGCGCGCGAGCCGTTCGTCGCCCACCAGGTCAACCGACTCGCGCTCGACGCCGTGTTCTCGCCGATGCAGACGATGGGCGCGCGGGGTCGGGACTACGCCCTGGTGCTGACGCTGCACGACCTCATCTACTACCGGAACCGCACACCGCCGCGGGACCTCGCCTGGCCGATCCGGCTCGGGTGGCGGGCGTTCCACCTGACGTGGTTCCCGCAGCGGATGCTCTTGAACGGCGCGGACGGCGTGGTCACCGTGAGCGAGACGACGGCACGGTTGATCCGCGAGCATCGTCTGACGAGACGGCCGGTCACCGTCGCGCCGAACGCCGCCGACCCGCGAGCGCCGCGTGACCCCGACGGTCCCCGGTCGCGCACCCTGGTCTACATGGGGTCCTTCATGCCCTACAAGAACGTCGAGACCCTCGCCGCTGCGATCCCGCTGCTCCGCGGCCCCGGGGAGGAGGACTGGACGCTGCACTGCATGTCGCGCGTGTCCGACGCCGACCGGACGCGCCTGTCCGCCCTGGCACCCACCGGCGGCATCGTGTTCCACGACGGTGCGTCCGACGAGGAGTACCTGTCCGTGCTCCGGTCGGCCGCGGCGCTCGTCACCGCGTCGCACGACGAGGGCTTCGGCATCCCGCTCGTCGAGGCGATGGGCGTCGGCACACCCGTCGCGGTGTCGGACATCCCGATCTTCCGGGAGATCGGCGGTGCCGCGGCGGAGTACTTCGAGCCGTCGTCGCCCGCGGCGGTCGCAGCGGCGGTGCGGAGACTGGAGGCCCGGTGGCCGTCCGCCAGCCGGGCCTCCGTCCCCGAGGCACGGCGGTTCGACTGGCAGACCTCCGCGGAACGGGTCGCGGAGGCCGTGGAGCGGGCGGTGGCGGCGCGGCACCCCGGGACGTGACGGCGCGGCTCGCGATGTCCTCGTGGGGCGGCGCCGCCGTTCCGGCTCAGCCCGTCGTGCGGGTGACCACGACCTCGGCGTCCGGGAGCGTGGCGTGCACGGTGTCGGTGACCTCGGCGGTGACCGTGGCGAGCTGGTCGTCGCCGACGTTCGTCCGGACGCGGGCGATCTGGTGCGCCGCGGAGTCGGCGACGGCCCCGGACTCGGTCGTTTGCCAGGCGACGGAGACCGCGTCGACCGTCCCCATCGCGGCGACCTGCTGTCCGGCGACGAGTCGTCGGCGCGAGAGCGCCGTGTCCGCCGACACCCCGACCGTGATGTCGGCGAACCGCACCCGGGCGAGCACCTGCACGCCGTTCCCAGAGTCCTGCTGCGCGGCATCGCTCAGGGCGGTCACGAGGGTGGCCTGGTCCTCGTCGGAGAGCGCGGGGTCCGCGGTGACGAGCGCCTCGACGTCGTAGCCGCTGAAGCCCTGGGTCTGCCGCTGGCCGAGGTCCGCCGTCGACGTGACGCCGGACATCCGGGCGGCGTGCTCCTCGAACCGCACGAGCGCCGCACCCGGCTGCGGGAAGAGGCCCCCGATGCCGTTCTGCACCGACTGGATCGTGACGAAGAGCGTGCCCGTGACGACCGCCGCGGCGACGAGCGTGATGCTCGACGTGACGACGACGTTCCGGACCAGCTGTCGCCCGGTGCGCGGGGCGACGAGGTGCGGGTCGAGCCCGAACTCGCGATCGAGTGCCTCGTCGGCGTCCATCGCCTCGGCACCCGACTCGTCGACGCCCGGCTCGTCCGCGCCGGTCCGGTCGGTGCCCGGTCCCTCGCCGTCCACCGGCTCGGACCGCTCGCGCCTGACCATGCTGCCCACCCCGTCGACGGCCTCGTCGGACCGTGTGATGCGACGGTAGCGCGCGCCGCACCACCCTGCATCACCCGATCGGGTGAATGTGGCCGAACCGCAACCCCGCGGTCACTCGGCGGTGTCGGACTCCAGTGGGTTCTGGTAGGCGAACTCGTAGCGACCGGCCGCCTCGGACTGCTCGTCGATCGGGTCGTCGAACCGGACGAGTTCGGACGTGAACCGCTCCGGGTCCCAGCGGAACGAGTGGATCGAACCGTTCCGGATCGGCGTGGAGTACGACTCGGCGGTGCCGGGCGCGAGCTCGTTCACCACGGAGCGGATCACCGCACCGTGCGTCGCGACGACCACCCGCCCGCCGTCGAACCGGACGGCGATCTCGCCGAGGGTCTCGAGCGCACGGGCCACCACGGCCGCACGCGACTCGCGCCCCGGGATGACGTCGTCCGGGAACGCGCGTCGGATGTCCTCCACGGTCATCCCCTCGGCCTCGCCGTAGGAGCGCTCGACGAGCCCCGCATCGGTCGTCGGTGTCGGCAGGTCGAGCCGGGTCGCGATCACCGAGCCGGTCTCGAGGGCGCGGGACAGCGGGGACGCGACGACGGCGTCGAACGGCCGCCGGGCGAGCAGCGCGGCCGCCTCGGCGGCTTGCCGGCGCCCCGTGTCGTTCAACGGGATGTCCGTCGATCCCTGGATGCGGCGCTGCTTGTTCCAGTCGGTCTCGCCGTGGCGGACCAGGTACAGGAGTGTCGTCATCGGGAGGTCCTCTCGTGGTGGGTCGATCCGGCGGGCCTGCTGCGCGCCGCCGGTCCGTCCCTGCCGCGCCGAGACCGGGCGCGTCGGTTCAGGGGAGGAGGCGCTCGGCGAGTGCCGTCAGGGTCTCGGTCGTCCCGGCGTGCAGTTTGACCACTGCGCGCCGGTCGCTGCGGGTCGCCCCGCGGTTCACGATCACAACGGGCTTGCGGCGCCGGACCGCATGGTCGACGAGCCGCACCCCGGAGTTCACCACGAGCGAGGACCCGACGACGAGCAGGGCGTCGGCGCCGGCGACGATCGAGACGGCCTCCTGGAACTTCTCCACCGGGACGAACTCACCGAAGAACACCACGTCCGGCTTCAGCATCCCGCCGCACACCGAGCACGCCGGGACGACGAACCGCTCGACGCCCGAGACCTCGACGTCGCCGTCCGGGGCGAGCGTCACCGAGCCGGGGTCGTCGATCCAGGCGTTGTCCCGGTCGAGCGTCCGTTCGAGGTCGGCGCGGGAGAACGCCTGCCCGCAGTGCAGGCACAGCACGCGGTCCATCGAGCCGTGGATCTCGACGACGCGCCGGGACCCGGCCCGGAGGTGCAGACCGTCGACGTTCTGGGTGATCAGCCCGGTGACGACACCGGCGGACTCGAGTGCCGCCAGCGCCCGGTGGCCGGCGTTCGGCGCCGCGGCCGAGAACGCACGCCAGCCGAGGTGGCTCCCCGCCCAGTACCGCTGGCGGCGCTCGGGGTCGGACCGGAACTCCTGGAACGTCATCGGCGTCCGGGCGACCGAGCCCTCGCCGCGGTAGTCCGGGATGCCGGAGTCGGTGCTGACGCCCGCACCCGAGAGGACGGCGACCCGGCGGCCACGGAGCGCGTCGACCACCTGTTCGAGGTCGACCGGCTCGACGTCAGCGGCCCGGTTCACGGTGTCCATCGCTTCCACGCTACCCTGCAACAGCCGCGGGGCCGCCGTCCTTCCCCGTCCGGTGCGGTCGCGTCCCGCGTGCACCGCTCCGTCCTCCCGCTTGGAGTCCCGCCCGTGGAGATCGTCCGCATCGACTCGCTCGACGACCCCCGTCTCGACGACTACGCCACGCTCACCGACGTCGCACTGCGGCGCGTGAAGGAGCCGGCGGGCGGCCTCTACATCGCCGAGTCCAACACGGTCATCGAGCGGGCCCTGGCAGCCGGGCACGTGCCGCGGAGCGTCCTCGTCCAGGAGAAGTGGGCATCGTCCGTGCTCCCGTTCGTCGCCGGACACGACGGCCCGGTGTTCGTCGGCCCGGACGCCCTGCTCGAGGAGCTCACCGGGTTCCACATGCACCGTGGCGCCCTGGCGGCGATGCACCGACCCGCGCTTTCGTCGGTCGCGTCCGTCGTGGCGGGCGCGCGACTCGTGGTCGTGCTCGAGGACGTCGTCGACCACACGAACGTCGGGGCCGTGTTCCGCTCCGTCGCGGGCCTCGGCGCGGATGCCGTGCTCGTGTCGCCCCGGTGCGCGGACCCGCTGTACCGCCGGAGCGTCCGGGTCAGCATGGGGACCGTGCTGCAGGTGCCGTGGACGCGCATCGGGCCGTGGGACGCGGCCGCGCCGGAGCTCCGCGCGCTCGGGTTCCACCTCGCGGCGATGGCGCTGACGGACGACTCGGTCGCGCTCGAGGACTTCGCGGCCGACGTCCCGTCGCGCGTCGCCCTCGTGATGGGGACCGAGGGACAGGGACTCAGCCGGGAGGCCGTGGTCGCCGCCGACACGGTCGTCCGGATCCCGATGCACCACGGCGTCGACTCGCTGAACGTCGCGGCCGCGAGCGCGGTCGGGCTCTGGGCGGTCGGGCAGGCGCAGCGCGCTCGGCAGGCGCAGCGCGGTCGGGCCTGACCGCGCGCGGCACCGGCCCGTTCCCGGGGTCGACGCCCTAGGCTCCTGTGTCGTGTCACGCGTCGTCCGCCGCCCCCGCCGTTCCGCCGTCCGGCCCGCGGTCCTGACGGTCGTGGTGGTGCTCGTGCTCGCGGCCGCCTACCTCGTCGCCGCCGCGGTCGTGCCCTTCGCACCGACCACCGCGACGAAGGCCACCTACGCGGCGCCGACGGCGACCGTGCCGGCGCTGCGGTTCCCCGCCTACGGCGCGACCGCCGTCCAGGCCCCGGGGTTCCCGGACAGCCTGCAGACGAGCGGCGACGCCGACCCGCGCTCGATCGCGAGCATCAGCAAGGTCGTCACCGCACTCGTCGTGCTCGACCAGAAGCCGTTGACCACGACGTCCGACGGGCCGACGATCACCTTCACCCAGGAACAGCACGACCTGTACGCCACCTACCTGGCGCAGGACGGCGAGGTCGCCCAGATGCCGGTCGGCCTGCAGCTCACCGAGAAGCAGGCGTTCCAGGTCATGCTCATGAAGTCGGCGAACAACTACGCCGGTTCGCTCGCCCTGTGGGCGTTCGGGTCGATGGACCGGTACCGGGCCGCGGCGACCACGTGGCTCGCAGCCCACGACCTCGACCACACGACGATCGTCGAGCCGACGGGGTTGGACCCGGCGAACACGTCGACGGCGACGGACCTCGTGCACCTCGGTGAACTCGCGATCGCGAACCCGGTCGTCAAGCAGATCGTCGGCACGAAGACCCTGTCGATCCCGACGGTCGGCCAGATCACGAACTCGAACAAGCTGCTCGGCGTCGACGGGGTGGACGGCATCAAGACCGGCACCCTCGACGAGGCCGGTGCGTGCCTGCTGTTCGCGGCGACCTACCAGCGCGGCGGCCACGACGTCACGGTCGTCGGAGCGATGCTCGGTGGCGCGACCCACGACGCCCTGGACGCCGACATCCAGGCGCTCCTGCACAGTGTCGCGGACAACTTCCACACGGTCACCCTGACGAACGCGGGCCAGTCGTTCGCGTCGTACGCGACACCGTGGAAGGCCTCGGCGGACGCGGTCTCGACGTCGGCGCGGACGGTGCTCGTGTGGGGGAGGACGACCGTCAGCGCGACGACCTCGCTCCGGACGGTGACCTTCGGTACCCGCGGCGAGCGCGTCGGGACGGTCCGGTTCTCGATCGAGCACCACGACCCGGTGACGGTCCCGCTCGTGCTCGACCGGGCGATCGACGACCCGGGCATCTGGTGGCGGTGGACGAACCCGTTCCAGGGCTCCTGACCGGCCGGTCGGACTACGGCGTGTCGGACCGGTGCTCGACCACGGCGTCGAGCTCCGGTCGCTTCGCCGTGACGCCGTCCCCCGAGGACGTGTGCCGGATCCGACGCACCACCCACGGCACGAGGTACTCCCGTGCCCAGCCGAGGTCCTCGGCCCGGGCCTCCCGCCACGGTCGGGCCTCGAGCGGCTCGGGGTACTCAGGCCGGATCCCGTGCGACACCCCGAGCGTGTCGAGCACGGCCGAGGCGATGGTGGCGTGTCCCATGGGCGAGTGGTGCAGCCGGTCCGGCGCCCACATCCGCGGGTCCCGGAGCACCCGGAGCGCCCACATGTTCGCCACGAGCGCGTCGTGCTTCAGGGCGATGGCCTGCAAGTGCTCGTTGTAGATCGCCGCCTTGCCGCGGACGAGCCCGAGCACGGGGGTCATGCCGACGTCCGGGCCGGTGAAGAGCACCACGGTCGCACCGTCCCGGCGGAGCGTGGCGATGAGTCCGTCGAACCGGGCGGCGACCTCGTCCGGGTCGCTGCCCGGGCGGATGATGTCGTTGCCGCCGGCCGACACCGTGATGAGATCCGGGTGCAGCGACAGCGCGTGCTCGGCCTGCTCGTCGACGACCTGCTGCAGCAGCCGCCCGCGGACCGCGGTGTTCGCGTAGGCGAAGTCCACGGTCTGGTGGGCGAGCACCTCGGCGACCCGGTCGGCCCAGCCGCGGAACCCGCCGGGCACGGTCGGGTCGGGGTCGCCGATGCCCTCGGTGAACGAGTCACCGATCGCGACGTACCGGGACCAGGGATGACGTGTCGACACAGTCGGCAAATTAGTCTCGTCGCATGGGCGACACCAAACCGGCGTGGGACATCGACGACGACCTCCTCGCGCGGATCGCGGCGCGAGCCGCCGGGTACGACCGCGACAACGCGTTCCCGACGGACGACCTCGCCGAACTCCGGGACGCGGGGTACCTCCGTCTCGGGGCGCCGGACCGGACGGGAGGCCGTTCGTTGGGTCTCCGGGACACGTCCCGTGTCCAGCGCAGACTGGCCGCCGCCGCGCCGGCGACCGCCCTGGGACTCGGGATGCACCAGGTCTGGGTCCAGACGGCCCGGATCGTGCGCGCCCGAGGCGAGTCGTTCCTCCAGTGCGTCGAGGAGTGGGCCGCGGCCGACCTCCTGCTCGCGTTCGGCGTGAGCGAGCCGGGCAACGACCAGGTGCTGTTCGACTCGACGACGCGGGCGGAGCCCGACGGTCGTGGCGGACACCGGTTCACCGGGACGAAGGTGTCCACGTCGCTCGCTCCGGCGTGGGACGTCCTCAGCGTGTTCGGCCGCGACGACTCGGACCCGGACGCACCGGTGCTCGTGCACGGGTTCGTGCTCCGCGACCAGCCGGGCCACCGGTCGATCGACGACTGGGACACGCTCGGCATGCGGGCGACGCAGAGCCGCACGACGATCCTCGACGGCGTGCACGTCCCCGGAGACCGGATCGTCCGGACGCTGCCGGTCGGCCCGAACGCCGACCCGCTCGTGTTCGGGGTCTTCGCCGCGTTCGAAGTGCTCATCGCGTCGGTGTACGTCGGGATCGCCGAACGGGCCGTGACCCTCGCCGTCGAGCAGGTCCGGACGAGGTCCGCACGCGACGGCACGCCGCGGTCCGACGACCCGGACGTCCGTCGTGCGCTCGCCGACATGCAGGGCGCGGTCGACGCCGTCGCGCTGCAGGTCGACGGCCTGGCGCGCGACGTCGACGAGGGCGTGGACCACGGGTCGCGGTGGTTCCCGCTGCTCGTCGGGACGAAGGCGCGGACGGTCGACGCCGCGGCGCAGGTGGTCGACGAGGCGATGCGGGTCGTCGGCGGCGGGGCCTACCGGGCCGGGAACGAGCTCGCACGGCTCGCGAGGGACGTCCGAGCCGGTCAGTTCCACCCGTCGTCCCGGGACTCGGCCGCGCGGACCATCGCCACCGAGCTCCTCGGACCGACGGCCCCCCGCACGCCGGCGCCCTGACGTCGGGCCGGTGACGGCCGGACCGTTCGTTCCGATCCGGTACCATCGGAGCACGACGAGGGCGCGGGCAGGACGAGAGCGAGGACCGACCACCGGTGACGACGACGACTGCGCACGACCCGACCGCGCACCCTCGGCCACCCCGGCTCCGGACGCGCACCGCGCGCCTGGAGGACCGCGTGCTCATGCTCGACGTCGGTCTCGCGAAGACGATGGTCGCGCTCCGCACGCTGTTCGCCGTTCCGGCCGGCATGGGCGTCGGGTACCTCGTCGCCCGGCAGGTCGGACTCCCCGGCATCCTCGGTCTGCTGATCGGCGCCATGCCCGCGTTCATCAGCTGCCTCGTCGTCGCCGACGCCACGACCCGGCGGGTGTCGGCGCGCACGGCCGTGCTCGTCGTGCCGTTCGTCGCCGCGCTCTCCTGCAGCATCGCGCTGCACCGGTTCCGACTGCTCGAGCTCGCGCTCATCGTCGTCGTGCTGTTCCTGCAGTTCGCCGCCGCGGGGTGGGGACGGTGGGCGAACGACGCGGCCATCGTGCTGTTCTCGGGGTACCTGCTCGGGCTCCTCACGCCACTGCCGGAGACGAGCGTCGAGGGGCTCGCGCTGATCGTCGCCGGGTCCCTGGCCGCGACGATCGTCGTCCGGGCCGTCGGGTTCCGGCCCGACCCCTACCGGTCGCTGCTCCGGACCCGCCGCGCGTTCCTCGGCTGGTCGAGCCTCGTGCTGCGGGGCGCCGAGGACCTGCTGCGGACCGTCCCGGAAGGGGCCGGGGCCGAGACGCGGGCCGCCCGTCGCGCGCTCCGACGGCTCCGGCGCCGGACCGACCGTCTGCAGGAGGTGGCACTGACCGCGGACGGCCGCCTCGCCGCGGACGGATCCGGCCGGGTCGGCGATGCGGCCGCGGGCCTGCACCGGCTGCTCTTCGACACGCACCTCGCCGTCGACGGCATCGCCCGGAGCGCCGAGACGCTCGTCACGACCGGAGCCCCCGCCGACGTGCGCGCACTCGTCCGCCAGGCCGTCGCGACCGTGGTCGAGGGCGGCGGGGTGCGGGGCGAGGACGCCGCCCGGACCCTCGTCGCCCGGGCCGCGGTCACGCCGTCGTCCTCCGCCGTCACGTCGACCACGGCGCACGTGGTCGACCGGGTCGCCCTCCAGCTCGCCGACCTCACCGACGCCGGTGCCCGGTGGCGTCGCCTCCGCGACGACCTGCCCCGCGACCCGGACGGCGTGCCCTTCGAGACGCCGGTGGTCCTGACCGGTGGTCGCCCGGAGGGTGCCGTCCCCGTCCTCGACGACACGCTCGCCACCGGCGGCCTCCGGGGACCCTGGAAGCGCGTGCACATCACGGCGTCGCTCCGGACGGGCCTGCAGGCCGCCGTCGCCGTGGCGCTCGTCGAACCGCTCGCCCTGCTGCTCAGCGGCCAGCGCTTCTACTGGGGCGTGATCGGCGCGATGATCGTCCTCGCCGGGACCAACACGACCGGCGACCGCATCCGCAAGGGCCTGCACCGCGGCCTCGGAACGGTGCTCGGCGGCGTCGTCGGCATCGGGCTCGTCGACCTCCTCGGGACGTCCCACCCGGCGATCAGCATCGTGCTCGTGGTGTTCGCGCTCGCGATCGGGATGTACGGGTTCGGCGGCGTCTACTCGGTCTGGGTGACGTGCCTGGTCATCGTGCTGTGTCAGGTCTACGCCTGGTCCGGGAGCTTCTCGGACGCGCTCATCCCGCTCCGGCTCGCCGAGAACCTGCTCGGTGCCGCCGTCGCGATCCTCGTGAGCGTCCTGGTGTTCCCGGTCGCGACCGGGGCGATGATCCGGAGCGCGGTCCGCCGTCAGCTCGCGGTCGCGCGCTCGTTCGTGCTCGAGGCCGGTGGCGTCGGAGCGGGACACGGGCCGTCGGAGCCGGCCAGCGCCTCCCGTCCGCCGGCCGACGCGTTGCGGTCCCGGTCTCGCGCGCTCGACGCGGCGACCTACCAGCTCGACGCGGTCATGAAGCCCATGGTGCGGTTCCCGACCGGTGGCGGTGCCCGGAGCGACGCACGGACCCGGGCGTCGCTCCGGGCGGTGGCGGAGTCCGCGCGGGAGCTCGCTGGCGCGTCCGACCCCGTCGGACCGGTCCCGGAGGCGGTCGAGCGGGGCCTCGCGGACGCGGCGGCGACCCTCGCGTCGTCGATCGACGCGCTGAGCGGTGCGGTCACGACCCGCCGCGGGGCGCCAGGGCACGCAGACGACGCATGGGTCCGGTCGAGCGAGCAGCTCGACGCCGTCGACGCGCTGACGTCGGACGCACGGGAGCACGACTGGGTGCGCAACCGCATCGTCACGCTCGGGCGCATCGACGATGCCCTCGCGATGCTGGCGGAGCGTGCGGGCCTGCCGGTGACGGGGTCGGTCTCGGCTGCGTCGGCCCCCACGGCGCGGGCACGGCGGGCCGCGGCGCGCGTCGAGCGCCGACTCGGATCGCGGGAGGGCTGAGCGGTCGTTGTCGGTGGAGCGTGTCAGGATTTCCTGATGGCGGAAGGAGCGCGGTGAGCAAGCAGGACGGCAGCACCCGGCTCGTCACGGACGCACCGGTCGACGACCGCACCGCGACCGTGCTGCACGTCGACATGGACGCCTTCTTCGCGTCCGTGGAACTCCTCGACCGCCCGGACCTCGTCGGCCGCCCGGTCATCGTCGGGCACGACTCGGACCGTTCCGTCGTCACCGCCGCGACCTACGAGGCCCGCAAGTACGGCATCAACTCCGCGATGCCGATGGCCATCGCACGACGTCGGTGCCCGCACGCGGTGATCGTCGAACCCCACTTCGAGAAGTACACGGCCAAGTCCCGCGCCGTGATGGAGGTCTTCGACCGCTTCACGCCGGTGGTGGAACGACTCGGGATCGACGAGGCGTTCCTCGACGTCGCGGGTGCGCTCCGGATGCACGGCACGCCGTGGAACGTCGGCCGGCTGATCCGGCAGACGGTCCTCGCCGAGACCGGACTGCACTGCTCCGTCGGCGCCGCTGCCACCAAGTTCGTCGCCAAACTGGCGTCGAGTCGCGCCAAACCAGACGGACTGCTCGTCGTGCCGGCCGCCGACACCGTCGCGTTCCTCCACCCGCAGCCGGTGTCCGGACTCTGGGGTGTCGGCGGGAAGACCCAGGAGACCCTCGAGCGGCGCGGCATCCGGACCATCGGCGACCTCGCACACACCCCCGTCGAGTCGCTCGTCAGCGCGCTCGGACCGGCGGGCGGCGCCAAGCTGTTCGAGCTCGCGTGGGGGCGCGACCCGCGGAGTGTCGAGACCGGGTCGAGCGAGAAGTCCGTCGGCCACGAGGTCACGTTCGCCGTCGACGTCACCGACCGCGACGAACTCGCCCGGGAGCTCCTCCGTCTCGCCGAGAAGGTCGCCGTCCGCATGCGCGCCGCCCGGGTCCAGGCCCGGACGATCGCGATCAAGGTGCGGTACACGGACTTCACCACGCTCACCCGATCGCGGACCCTCGCCGAGCCGACCGACGTCGCCCGGCGCATCCACAAGGAGAGCGTCGAGCTGTACGACGTCCTGCACCGCCCGGGCAACCGGATCCGGCTCGTCGGGGTCCGCGGGGAGAACCTCGTCCCGGCCGGCGGGAGCAACGCGCTCTGGGACGACGACGCGCCGTGGCGGGAGACCGAGACCACGGTCGACGCCGTCGTCGCGCGCTTCGGTGCCGGGGTGCTCCGGCCGGCCTCGCTGGTGCGGGGACGCGCTGGCCACGACGCCCGAGGGACCCCGGCGCCCGGCTCCGACCCGGACGCGCCGCGGGTGCCGCACGCCCGCCAGGACGGCGGGTCGTGACCTCGGAGCGGGTAGGATCCCGTCCAGTGAGTGCAGCGGAGTGGAACGGGGCGGAGCGTCCCGATGTGGCCCAGGGGACGCTGTCCGGGGACGGCCAGGAGCAGTCCGCCGTGCGGGACCGGGCCGACGCCGCCGCCGTGCGGGACCGGGCCGAGGCCGCGGCCGAGGCCGAGGTCGCCGGGAACGCGGCCGCCCTCCACCTGACCCCCGCGTTCCCCGACCGCGCCGCGTGGGGCACCGCGTCGAAACTCCGCGCCTGGCAGGTCGAGGCCCTCACGAAGTACTTCGAGACCGAGCCCAGGGACTTCCTCGCCGCCGCCACACCCGGCGCCGGCAAGACGACGTTCGCGCTCCGACTGGCGACGGAACTCCTCGCGCGGAACACCATCGACCGCATCACCGTCGTCGCACCGACCGAGCACCTCAAGCGCCAGTGGGCGGACGCCGCCGACCGGGTCGGCATCCGGCTCGACCCGATGTTCAAGAACGGGGACGGGACGTTCGGCCGGCACTACCAGGGCGTCGCGATCACGTACGCGCAGGTCGGGATGAACCCGGAGGTGCACCGCCGGATCACCGAGGGCGGTCGGACGCTCGTGATCCTCGACGAGGTCCACCACGGCGGCGACGCCCTGACCTGGGGTGACGGCATCCGCGAGGCGTTCGTCCGCGCCACCCGACGGCTGTCGCTCAGCGGGACGCCGTTCCGGTCCGACACCGCGCCGATCCCGTTCGTGCAGTACGCACCGGACGACCAGGGCATCCGGACGTCGATCTCGGACTACAACTACGGCTACGGCCGGGCGCTCGCGGACGGCGTCGTCCGTCCGGTGCTGTTCATGGCGTACGCCGGGCAGATGCGGTGGAAGACCCGGATGGGCGACGAGATGTCCGCCTCGCTCGGCGAGCAGGTGACGAAGGACATCACGGCGCAGGCCTGGCGCACCGCGCTCGCCCCGGACGGCGAGTGGATGACCGCGGTGCTCCGCGCGGCCGACACCCGGCTGACCGAGGTGCGCCGTGGCGTGCCGGACGCGGGCGGCCTCGTGATCGCGACCGACACGACGACCGCGCGTGCCTACGCCCGCATCCTGCAGCAGATCACCGGGGAGCGGCCGACGGTCGTCCTCTCGGACGAGGCCGCTGGGTCGAGCCGAATCGGCGCGTTCGCGGCGGACGACTCGCGGTGGATGGTGGCCGTCCGGATGGTCTCCGAGGGCGTCGACGTCCCGCGTCTGTGCGTCGGGGTCTACGCGACGAGCGCGAGCACCCCCCTCTTCTTCGCCCAGGTGATCGGGCGGTTCGTCCGCGCGCGGCGCCGCGGCGAGACCGCCTCGGTCTTCCTGCCGAGCGTCCCCGGGCTGATGGCCCTCGCGGCGAGCCTCGAGCTGGAGCGGGACCACGCCCTCGACCGGCCGAAGGACACCGACGACGGCCTGTACGCCCCAGAGGACGCCCTGGTCGCCGACGCCAACCGCGACCAGAAGGCGTCCGACTCGCTCCTGGACCTCCAGCCCTTCGAGGCGCTCGACTCGCAGGCGTCGTTCGACCGGGTGCTCTACGACGGCGGCGAGTACGGCGACGGCGGTGAGATCGGTTCCCTCGAGGAACTCGACTTCATCGGCATCCCGGGCCTGCTGGAGCCCGACCAGGTCCGTGACCTCCTCCGCCAGCGGCAGGCGACCCAGGCCAAGCGCGGCCGGGCGGGCGGTCGCGCGGTCAAGGACGGCCACCCGACGGCCCCGGAACCGGAGCGGCCGCTGTACCTGACGATCAAGGAGCAGCGGAGCGAGCTGCACCGGCTCGTGTCGATCTGGTCCCGGCACGCGAACGAACCACACGGGTCGATCCACGCGGAGCTCCGCCGCATCAGCGGGGGACCGGCCGTCGCGCAGGCGAGCACCGAGCAGATCCAGAAGCGCATCGACGTGCTCCGTTCCCGCATCGGCGGACGTCGGTGACGCGCCGTCCGGGCACGGCCGTGCCTCGGCTGACGCCGTGATCGAGCCCGTGGACGACACCACCTGGTTCGTCCGGCGCGACGCCGAGTCCTCCCCGGTGGCCATCATCGACCGGTTCGGCGGCGGCTACCGGCTCCGACGCTTCTCGTTGGTCGAGAGCCGGCGCACGCACCACGGCGTCCACACCTCGGCGGAGCTCGCGGAGGCCGCTTGGTGGAGACTCAGCCGGAAAAGGTGACGGCTGCTGCCGATCACGGGTAGACCGGACGAATGGCAGACTCGATTCCCCACGTCCTCGTGCTCGGCGGCGGTTCCGCCGGTTACTCCACGGTGCTCCACCTCCAGAAGCGCGCCACGACCGTCCCGATGCGCATCACGCTCGTCGACGCGAACACGTACTTCACCTACCTCCCGTTCCTGCCGGAGGTGGCAGGCGGACACATCGCACCGCAGGACGTCACGGTCGAGCTCCGGAAGGCGCTCCGGAAGACCCGTGTCATCCAGGGCAAGGTCACCGGCGTCGACTCCGCGGCGCGGACCGTCGCGGTGTCGACCGCGGGCGGCGACGACCGGACCCTCGGGTACGATCAGCTCGTCGTCGCGCTCGGGTCCGTCACGCGCGTGTTCAAGACCCCCGGACTCGAGGAGCACGCGGTCGGGTTCAAGACGGTCGAGGAGGCCGCCTACGTCCGGTCGAAGTTGCTCGACAACATCGCCAAGGCCGCGGCCACCCGCGACGAGGAGGAGCGTCGGCGTCTGCTGACGAGCATCTTCATCGGTGGCGGGTACACCGGCGTCGAGGCGATCGGCGAACTGTTCGACGTGTCGCACGCTGCCATCGCGTCCTACCCGTCCCTCGCGGGCGAGCAGCCTCGCTGGGTCCTCATCGACGCGCTCGACCGCGTCGCTCCCGAGGTCGGGCCGGAGCTGTCGAAGTGGACCCTCGAGTCGCTCCGCGCCCGCGGCATCGACGTCCGGCTGAAGACCACGATGCCGAGCTGTGAGGGCGGGGTCGTGAAGCTGAGCGACGGCGACGAGTTCGCCGCCGGACTGATCGTCTGGACCGCCGGCGTCAAGCCGAACCCGCTCCTCGACGCCACGGACCTGCCCCGTGGACCGAAGGGGCACCTCGCTGCGAACGCCAAGCTCCAGGTCGAGGACGAGGACACCCACGAGGTCGTCCCGGGCGTCTGGGGACTCGGCGACGTCGCGCAGGTCCCGGACCTGACGGCCGAGAAGCAGCCGGCGTACTACCCGCCGAACGCCCAGAACGCGGTCCGCCAGGCCGTGACCGTCGCGGACAACATCGTCGCCACGATCACCGGCGGTCCGATCGAGGAGTACCGGCACGTGTCGATCGGCACCGTCGCGTCCTACGGCGTCGGGAAGGGCGCGGCGAACATCAAGGGCGTCAAGATGACGAACCTGCTGGCGTGGCTCGCGCACCGCTCGTACCACGTGTACGCGATGCCGACCCTGAACCGCAAGGTCCGGATCGTCCTCGGCTGGGTGACGGGGGCCGTCTCGGGTCGCGACTCGACGTCGCTCATCAAGGAGACGAACCCGCGGCGCGCCTTCGAGGAGGCGGCGAAGAGCTGACGTCGCAGTCGCGACCACCTGCGGACGGGAGGCGTGGTGCCGGTTGGCACCGCGCCTCCCGTCCGTTCGTGCACCGGTTGGTACCGGTGGGGTACGGATCTTCGGAATGGTCCGGTGAAATGCCGACAGGTGCGGAGCCGCGGTGCGAGGTAGAAATACTCAAGAAGGTTGCGGAATAGCGACCCGGTCCGGGCAACGGTGCTCGGACCTCGATCTGGAGGATCTGCTGTGAGCATCTCACCACGCACGACAATGACCAGGATCGGCGTGTTCGCGTCGATCGCCGGTGCCGTCATCGGCACGTCGCTCATCGCGGGCGCCCCGGCAACCGCCGCGACGACGACCGCCTGCGCCACGCCGTGGAACGCGACGACCGCGTACACCGGCGGCGCCACCGCGAGCGAGAACGGGACGAACTACACCGCGAACTGGTGGACCCAGGGCGACGACCCGGCCACGCACGCCGGTGCGAGCGGGAGCGGCCAGCCGTGGACGTCCGCGGGGAGCTGTTCCGGCGGGAGCACCGGGGGCGGCGGGACCGGCGGCGGGGGGACCGGCGGCGGGAGCACAGGAGGCGGAGGGACCGGCGGCGGGACCGGCACCGGTGCTGCGACCGGCACGCTCTTCAGCCCGTACAAGGACATCACGACGAGCCTCAACTGGAACACGAACGTCATCCAGACCGCGATCACCGGGTCGACGATCCCGGTCGTCGGCGGCTCGAACAGCCTCGTCGCGTCGAAGGTGCCGAACCTCGGCGCGATCTCCCTGGCGTTCGCGACCGGCACGTGCGGCAGCGAGAACTGGGGCGGCGTGGCCGGTGACGCGTTCGCGAAGGCCAACGTCCCCGCGCTCGACGCCGCCGGCCTCGACTACGTCGTGTCCACCGGTGGTGCAGCGGGGTCGTTCACGTGCGGGTCTGGCGCAGCGCTCGACAGCTTCATCGCGCGGTACTCCTCGCCGCACCTCGTCGGGGTCGACTTCGACATCGAGACCGGGCAGACCGCCTCCGACATCTCGTCGCTCGTGAACGCGGCGGCCGCGGCGCAGACCACGTACCCGAAGCTCCGGTTCTCGTTCACCCTCGCCACGCTGGCCGCCTCCGACGGCTCGTACGGCGGGCTGAACTCCACCGGTGACACGGTCGTCAAGGCGATCAAGGCCTCGTCGCTGTCGAACTACACGATCAACCTGATGACGATGGACTTCGGCGGGGCGTCCTCGTCGGTGTGCGTCGTGGCGAACGGTGCGTGCGACATGGGTGCCTCGAGCGTCCAGGCCGCGAAGAACCTGCAGCACACCTACGGCACGCCGTACTCGAAGATCGAGATCACCCCGATGGTCGGCGTGAACGACGTGTCGAGCAACGTGTTCACGCTCGCCGACGTCGACACCGTGTCATCGTTCGCGGCGGCGAACAAGCTCGCCGGGGTGCACTTCTGGTCGCTCGACCGCGACACGCCGTGCGCCCAGACGACGGCGTCGCCGACGTGCAGCTCGACGTCGAACGCGGCGCTGGCCTTCACGAAGCGGTTCCTGACCGACCTCGGCAAGTAGCCCGGCGGCCCCCGCCCGCGAGTGAGCAGGAATCGTCGCCCGGAAATCCCCGACCCGACGATTCCTGCTCACTCATCGCAGCGGGCAGGCCGAACGAGCACAACGAAAATGGCCACTCCCGGAGGAGTGGCCATCACGTTCGTGTCCGAGGGGGGACTTGAACCCCCACGCCCTAATACGGGCACTAGCACCTCAAGCTAGCGCGTCTACCATTTCCGCCACCCGGACAGGGTGTCTGCATCCCCGGAGAACGGCATCATTCCCGGAGAACTGCATCCGGCGGCCGACCTGGAGTTGCTCCGGCGCGGCTGCCGAGGAATGACATTAGCACGGTTCCCGAGGTGCATCGTCCACCGTCGGACATCCCGGGCGCGCCGGTCGGTTCCGGCCCGGTAGCGTTGTCCCCATGACGTCCGAGCTCCCCCCGCAGGTCGCACCAGACCCCGATCTCGAGGCCACCGCCGCGATCGCTCGGGACCTCATCCGGTTCGACACCACGAACTTCGGCGAGGGGCGGTCCAACGGCGAGGCCGACGCGGCGGCGTACGTCGAAGCGAAGCTCCGCGACCTCGGGCTCGCGCCGCAGCTGTTCGAGTCCGAGCCGGGCCGGGTGAGCGTCGTCGCGCGGGTCGAGGGCCGGAACCCGGACAAGCCGGCGCTCGTCGTGCACGGCCACACCGACGTCGTCCCGGCCGACCCGGCGAACTGGACGGTCGACCCCTTCGGCGGCGAGGTCCGAGACGGCCTGTTGTGGGGCCGCGGCGCCGTCGACATGAAGAACATGGACGCGATGATGCTGACGTCCCTGGCCGACGTCATCGCGGCACAGGGCGCCCCGGAACGCGACCTGGTGATCGCGTTCTTCGCCGACGAGGAGGCCGGCGGCATCCTCGGGTCCCACCACGTCGTGACGAACCACCCCGAGGTCTTCGCCGGTGCGACCGAGGCGATCAGCGAGGTCGGCGGGTACTCGATCACCCTCGGCGACCGCCGGGCGTACCTCCTCCAGACCGGCGAGAAGGCCCTGATGTGGATCCGGGTCGCCGCCACGGGCACCGCGGGCCACGGCTCGCACGTGCTCCGCGACAACGCCGTCACGAAGGTCGCGAAGGCCGTGGCGCGGATCGGCAGCCAGGAGTGGCCGGTGCGCCTGTCCGACACGACCGAGGCCATGGTCACCGAGATCGCCCGCTTCCTCGGTGTCGACCCGGAACGGACCGGTCCGGACGAGATCGCGATGGCCACCGGGTCGGCGTCGCGGTTCATCCACGCGGCGCTGCACACCACGGCGAACCCGACGATGCTCCCCGCCGGCTACAAGCACAACGTGGTCCCCGACTCGGCGGAGGCGTTCATCGACGTCCGGTGTCTGCCCGGGGACGAGGACGCGGTGCTCGCCGAGCTCCGCGAACTCGCCGGGGCCGACGTCGAACTCACCATGACGCACCAGGACATCGGACTCGAGACGGACTTCTCCGGGCCGCTCGTCGACGCCGTCACCGACGTCCTCGGCCGACACGACCCGGGCGCACCGGTGCTCCCGTACCTGCTCTCCGGCGGGACGGACAACAAGGCCCTGTCCACGATCGGCATCGCCGGCTACGGGTTCGTCCCGCTGCAGCTGCCGCCCGACATCGACTTCCCGGCGATGTTCCACGGCGTCGACGAGCGTGTGCCGCTGTCGTCGCTCGCGTTCGGCCGGAAGGTCCTCGCGGACCTCCTGGCGCGCTACTGACGAGAACGGTCCGATGCACTTCCTCGAAGCACTGTTCCTCGGCCTCGTCCAGGGGCTCACCGAGTTCCTGCCCGTCTCCTCGAGCGCCCACCTGCGCATCGTCGGCCTGTTCCTGCCCGATGCACGGGACCCGGGTGCGGCCTTCACCGCCATCACCCAGCTCGGGACCGAGACCGCGGTCCTGATCTACTTCTTACGCGACATCACCAGGATCGTCGGGCGGTGGTTCCGGTCCCTCCGACCGAGGAGCGCGACCGGCGTGCCCCGCGACGACCCCGATGCGCGTCTCGGCTGGCTCGTCATCATCGGCACGGTGCCGATCGGCATCGTCGGGTTCCTGCTGCAGGACGCGATCACCACGACGTTCCGCTCGCTCTGGATCGTCGCGACGGTCCTCATCGTGTTCGGCGTCGTGCTCGGGGTGGTCGACCGCCTCGGCCGCAAGGAACTCCGCATCGACCAGATGACCTTCGGCAGCGGGATCGCGGTCGGCGTCGCGCAGGTGCTCGCGCTCGTGCCCGGCGTCTCCCGGTCCGGTGCGACGGTGAGCATGGGCATGGCGCTCGGCTACACCCGCGAAGCCGCGAGCCGGTTCGCGTTCCTGCTCGCCGTCCCCGCGGTCTTCGTCTCCGGCCTGTTCGAGCTCGTCACGAGCCTCGACGACCCGCGCCCAGTGTTCTCGCTCGCCGAGACCGGAGCCGCGACCGTGGTGGCGTTCGTCGTCGGGTTCGTCGTCATCGCCGCGTTCATGAACTACATCTCGAAGCGGAGCTTCATGCCGTTCGTCGTCTACCGGGTCCTGCTCGGCATCGTGCTCATCGTGCTGCTGTCGCTCGGGGTGGTGTCCGTATGAGGTCCTGGCCCACGCCGACTGTCCCGGACGTCCCCGGCACCGCACCCCGCGCACGCGTTCACGACACCGCCTCCGGGCACCCGATCGACCCGACGGCGGGGGAGGACCGCGCGACGCTCTACGTCTGCGGCATCACGCCCTACGACGCCACTCACCTCGGGCATGCCGCGACCTACCTGGCGTTCGACACGCTCGGGCGCGTGTGGCGGGACGCCGGGCTCGACGTCGAGTACGCCCAGAACGCCACGGACGTCGACGACCCGCTCCTCGAGCGCGCGGCCGCGACCGGTGTCGACTGGCGGGACCTCGCGGCGTCGCAGATCGAGCTGTTCCGTCGCGACATGGCGGCGCTCCGGATCATCCCGCCGGACTCGTACGTCGCGGTGACGGACGAGGTCGAGCGGATCGCCGAGGCCGTCGCGTACCTCGAGCGGAACGGGCACGGCTACCGGGTCCCGACACCGGACAGCGCCGCCGGGGACGACGTCTACTTCGACGTCCAGCGGGCGACGGACCACTGGACGCTCGGCGACGAGAGCCGCCTCGACCGCGCGACGATGCTCGCGCTGTCCGCCGAGCGCGGCGGCGACCCGGACCGCGTCGGCAAGCGCGACCCGCTCGACCCCCTCCTCTGGCGCGCCGCCCGCGCCGACGAGCCGAGCTGGGACACGGTCCTCGGCGCCGGGCGTCCCGGCTGGCACATCGAGTGCAGCGTCATCGCCGGGGACCGCCTCGGCGCGCCGATCAGCGTGCAGGGCGGCGGGAGCGACCTCGTGTTCCCGCACCACGAGATGAGCGCCGGACACACCGCGGCACTGGCCCACGCCCCGCTCGCGAACGGGTACGTGCACACCGGGATGATCGCCTACCAGGGCACGAAGATCTCGAAGTCCCTCGGGAACCTCGTGACGGTCCGCGGCCTCCTCGACGGCGGCGCGGATCCACGGGCGATCCGGCTGGCGCTGCTGTCGCACCGGTACTCCGACGACTGGGAGTGGTTCGACTCGGAGCTGTCGAGCGCCGTGCTCCGTCTCGCCGCCTGGGACGCGTGGGCGGCGGTGGCGGACGCACCCGTCGACGAGGACGACGAGAGCGACGCGACCCTCGCCCGCATCCGGGAGCGGGTCGCCGACGACCTCGACACCCCGGGTGCGATCGCCGCGGTCGACACCGCGATCGCGGCGGGGGAGCACTGCACGCCGGCCGTCGTGGACCTGGTGGACGCGCTGCTCGGCGTCCGCACCGGCTGACCGCAGCCGGCGTCCGCACCGGCTGACCGCAGCCGGCGTCCGTGACGCGGGTCGCGCCTCCAGACCGTCGCCGGACGGGAGGCGTTGCTGACGCGAGCCGGGGCGCTAGGCGGACGGCGGACGCCAGGGGCCGTCGCCCGCGGGGCCCGGCTGACCGTCCTTGCCGTCCTTGCCGTCCCGCTTCCGCAGGTACTGCTCGAACTCCTGGGCGATCGCCTCACCGCTGGCCTCGGGCGAGTCGACCGTGTCGCGCGCCTGCTCGAGCTGCGTGATGTACCCGGCCATGTCCTCGTCGTCCGCGGCGAGGGCGTCGATGCCCTCCTCCCACGACGAGGCGTCGTCGAGGAGGGTGCCCCGGGGGACCGTGACGTCGGTGAGCTCCTCGATCTTGTCGAGCAGTGCGAGGGTCGCCTTCGGTGAGGGCGCGTTGTGGACGTAGTGCGGGACCGAGGCCCAGAGCGACAGCGTCGGGAGTCCCGCGCGCTCCATGGCGTCGGACAGGACGCTGAGGATCCCGACCGGGCCCTCGTACGAGGAGCGGTCGACCTCGAACGCGGTCCGGACCGAGGCGTTCTCGCTCGAGACGAACACCGAGATCGGACGGGTGTGCGGGACGTCGGCGAGCATCGCGCCGACGAAGACCACCGCGTCGATCGCGTGCACGTCCACCAGGTCGATGACCTCGGCGGTGAACCCCCGCCACGTCCGGGACGGCTCCGGCCCGACGAGCACGTAGACCTCGCGGTTCGTCGTGCCACCGGTCGCACTGAGCGTCGGGGCCGCGCCGGTCGTCCCCGCGGCCGGACCGTGCAGGACGATCCGCGGCCACTGGATGCCGCGCACCCCGTCGTCGTCGGAGCCGACGTTCGGGCGGTTGAACTGGAAGTCGACGTAGCGCTCCCCGTCGAGTTCCCGGAGCTCGACCAGGTCGAGGGCCTCGACGATCCGCCGCGCGAGTCCGCTCGCGGCCTCGCCCGCGTCGTTCCAGCCCTCGAACGCGACGACGAGCAGTCGGCCGTCGTCGAAGGGGGAATGCTGTGGCACGGAGGGGGCCTTCCGGTCGGACGCACGACCGCGGAACCCCGCGGTCGTCGAGACCACAATAGGACCCCGTGGTGCCGGGTAGACTCGACGCCCGTGACTTCGCAACCGCCGGCACCCGTGTCCGCCCCAGCCCCAGCGTCCGACGCCCGCGGTGCACAGCGGCTGCCCGCGGCCGTGCTCTGGGACATGGACGGCACCCTCGTCGACACGGAGCCGATCTGGCAGGCGTCGCAGGTCGAGCTCACCGCGCAGCACGGAGCCCACTGGACCCACGAGGACGGCATGGCCCTCGTCGGCAGCGGCCTGGAGCGGTCCGGCGAGATCCTCCGCGAGCACGGTGTCGACATGGAGGTCGAGGACATCATCCAGTGGATGACGACCTACGTCCTCGAGCACATGTCGGACGAGATGCCCTGGCGCCCCGGTGCCCGCGAGCTCGTCGAGGAACTGCATGATCGCGGCGTCCCGACGGCCCTCGTGACGATGTCCCGCCGCCGGATGGCGCTCTCCGCGGCCGACGCGCTCGGTGCGCGAGGCTTCCGGGTCGTCGTCGCCGGTGACGACGTCGAGCACGCCAAGCCGCACCCGGAGGCCTACCTCGCCGCCGCCGCCCAGCTCGGTGTCGCCCCCGAGGACTGCATCGCGATCGAGGACTCGCCGACCGGGCTGGCCGCCGCCGCGGCATCGGGCGCGTTCACCGTTGGCGTCGAGCACGTCGTCCCGCTCGACGGCGCGCCCGGCGACGTCCACCTGCGCTCCCTCGCCGGCATCGACGTCGACGCCCTGGCCGCCCTGGCGGTGGCACGATGACCGGACTCGACGACGTCGGGACCGCCGCGCACGCCGGTGCTCCGCTCCGTGGCCCGTTCCGTGCGGGCGACCGCGTCCAGCTCACCGGCCCGAAGGGCAAGCTCGTCACGCTGTCGCTCCTCCCGGGCGGCGAGTACCACACCCACCGCGGCGTCCTCCGGCACGACGACGTCATCGGACGGTCCGACGGCTCGATCGTCACGGCGACGACGGGGGACGAGTACCTCGCGCTCCGTCCGCTGCTCAACGACTACGTCATGTCGATGCCCCGCGGCGCGGCGATCGTCTACCCGAAGGACGCCGCCCAGATCATCGCGTTCGCGGACGTCTTCCCCGGTGCCCGCGTCGTGGAGGCCGGGGTCGGGTCCGGCGCGCTGTCCCTGTTCCTGCTCCGGGCGATCGGCCCGCAGGGGTTCCTCCAGTCGTTCGAGCGCCGCGACGAGTTCGCCGACATCGCGCGCGCGAACGTCGCGACGTTCCTCGGCGGCAACCCGGAGAACTGGTCGGTCACCGTGGGCGACCTCGTCGAGACGCTGCCGACCGCAGCCGAGCCGGGCAGTGTCGACCGTGTCGTGCTCGACATGCTCGCACCATGGGAATGCGTCGACGTCGCCGCGGACGCGCTGATGCCAGGCGGACTCGTCGTCTGCTACGTCGCCACCGTCACGCAGCTGTCCCGCGTCTGCGAGGCGATCCGCGACACCGGCCGCTACACCGACCCCGACCCGAGCGAGACCCTGGTGCGCGGCTGGCACGTCGAGGGCCTCGCCGTGCGACCGGACCACCGCATGGTCGGACACACCGGGTTCCTCGTCACCGCACGTCGCCTGGCGGACGGTTCGGTGCTCCCGAACCTCAAGCGCCGTCGCACCAAGGCCGAGTTCGCCGACGAGGACGTCGAGATCTGGACCCCCGGCGCCGTGGGCGACCGCGCCACGAGCGACAAGAAGCTCCGGAAGGTCGCGCGCCAGGCCGCTGCACAGGCTCGCAGGGTCGCCGGGGCCGAAGCGGACGAGACGCCGGACGAGTCCCGCTAGGCTTTCCGGAGCGTCCGTGCGCAGACGCCCCGTGGCAACACCCAGTAGAAGAGAGGGTCCGTGCGAACCATCCCCGCACTCCTGGTCACCGTCGGTCTCGTGGCGTCACTCACCGCGTGCGCGTCGGGGTCGGCGTCCGCGGGCGGTTGCGTCGCCCCCACCCCCGGTGCCGCCTCGGAGGCCGTGAGCGCGTCCGGCAAGCTCGGCAGCAAGCCGAAGGTGTCGGTCCCGTCGCCCCTCACGACGAACCGGACCCAGGTCTCGGTGCTCGAGCAGGGGGGCGGGCGTGTGCTGACCGACGGCTCGCCCGCGGTGATCGAGTACAGCGTCTACGACGGCGCCACCGGCAAGTCCGTCCAGACGAGCGGGTACTCCGGCACCACCGCGCCGGTCACGGTCGGGTCGAAGAACGCCGGCGCGCTCGGCAAGGCGCTCGAGTGCGCTCGGGTCGGCGACCGCCTCTCGATCGTCATCACGAAGCAGGCGTTGCAGAGCGGGTCCTCGACGTCCGGGCGACAGCAGGACGCGGCCGTCATCGTCGCGGACGTCGTCGACGGCTTCGCGTCCCGCGCCACCGGCCACCCGCTCATCGGTCCGGACGACATGCCGGCCGTCGTCCTGGCGCCGAACGGTGCGCCGGGCATCACCGTGCCGTCGACCGCCGCACCGAAGCAGGACTCCACCCACCTGCTCCGCAAGGGCTCCGGCCGCGAGCTCACCCGGGCGGACACGGCCGTCGTCAAGTACACCGCTGTGAACTGGGGCGCGAACTCGACGGTGGCCGGGTCGAGCTGGACCGACGGTTCGGGGTCCGTGACGGTGCCGCTCGCCAAGGGCGGACAGATCTCGTCGGCCATCACCGGAGCGCTCGTCGGCACCCAGGTCGGCGACCAGGTCCTCGCGATCATCACCCAGCAGGGGACCACGTACGCGTACGTGTTCGACGTGCTGGGCACGATGCCCCGCTGAGCCGAGCACCCTCCGGAACTGCCGTAGGATCGGGCCTGTGCCAGCGACTCGAGTTCCCCGCGTCCCGGCGGAGGAACGGCTGTTCAGCCTCGTGCTCGCACTGCTCTCCACGGAGACCGGGCTGACGAAGTCGGAGATCCTGGCGAACGTGCAGGGCTACCGCCAGCGGTACGCGACGGGCGGTGACAACGCCTCGCTCGAGCGCCAGTTCGAGCGCGACAAGGACGACGTCCGCGAGCTCGGCATCCCGCTCGAGACCATCGAGACCCCGGGGTCGTCCGGCAACAACCAGACGCTCCGCTACCGGATCCCGAAGGGCGAGTACGACCTCCCCGAGGACGTCCGGTTCACCCCGGACGAGTCGGCGCTGCTCTCGCTCGCCGCGATGGCGTGGCGCGAGGGCGCGCTCTCCGCGGACTCCCGTCGCGCGCTCCTCAAGATCCGGTCCGTCGGCGCCACCGCCGGCGACGTCGTCGAGCGCACCGACGACCCGGCCGCCGACAGCCGCGCGGTGGAGGCCTACGCCCCCCGACTCCGGGCGCGGGACGCGGCCTTCGAACCGCTCCGGAACGCCCTCGACCGGCACGCCGCGGTCCGCTTCGACTACATCACCCCGGGCCAGCACGAGGCCCGCACCCGGCAGCTCGCCCCCCTCGCGCTCGTGCAGCACGGCGGCCGGTGGATGCTCGCCGCGTTCGAGATGGCGACCGGCGGGACGAAGAACTACCTGCTGTCGCGCATCGTCGGCCCGGTCACGACGTTCCAGGTCGGCGAGCACGAACCGCCCGCGGACGCCGGTGCGACCGCACTCGCCGAACTCGACCGGGTGTGGGCCGAGCGCACCGCGACGATCGCCGTCGTGACCGGCTCGGACGCCGCTCGGCGCCTTGCGCGTCGTCGCGACACCACCACCGACGACCGGGGGCGGCTGGTCCTGCACTACGTCGACCCGCAGATCCTCGCCGAGGAGCTCGCGGCCTTCGGACCGGAGCTCTCGGTCGTCGCCCCGACGGACCTCCGCGACCGCGTCACGGCGAGGCTCCGCGCCCTGGTCGCCGACCACTCGACGGACCGGAGGGACACTGCGGGCCCGCAGCGCGCCTCCGGTCCGGCGGACGGCCCGGCCACGCCTTCCACACCGGACGCACCGGACGCACCGGACGCACCGGCGGCGCCGGGCGAGGACGGGACGGAGTCGGCGCATGGCTGAGCAGCCGCTGCAGGCCCAGGACAAGCTCGCGTTCCTGCTGTCCCTCGTGCCGTACCTCATCGACCGGGAACGGGTCTCGGTCGACGAGGCCGCCCGGCACTTCGCCGTGCCGCCGACCCGCATCCGCCGTGCCGTCGAGCTGATCGCGGTGTCCGGGATCCCGGGCGAGACGATGCAGTACCAGCACGGCGACCTGTTCGACATCGCGTGGGACGACTTCGACCAGAACGACATGATCGTGCTGACGAACCTCGTGGCGATCGACGACTCCCCGCGGCTCTCCGCCCGCGAGGCGACGGCGCTCATCGCCGGTCTGCAGTACCTGTCCGGCCTGCCCGAGGCGGGAGACCCGGAGGTGATCCACGCGCTGATGGCCAAGCTCACCCGTGGGGCCGGCGGTGCGGCGAACAACGTCGCCGTCGGCCAGGACCAGCACGACGCCACCCTGTCGGTCGTCCGGCGCGCGATGGCGGCCGGACGCGGGCTGTGCTTCGAGTACGCCGGTCCGCGGGCGCCGACGGGGGAGCGGCGCGTCGACCCGCTCCGCGTCGAGTCGATCGACGCGGACTGGTACCTCCGGGCGTGGGACCTCGACCGCGACGCCCTCCGCACGTTCCGGCTCGACCGGATGTCCACGCCCCGCGTCGACGAACGGGCCGCCACCACCCGGGTCGAGGACGTCGACATGCCCGACACGCTGTTCCAACGGTCGACCGACGACGTCATCGTGACCGTCGAGCTGGACTCGTCGTCGCTGCCGCTCGTGGCCGACTACCTCGCGGACACCGCCGACGAACCCGACGCCTCCGGTCGGGTGCGCATCCGCCTGGCCGCCTCGATGCGGAGCGGGGACGCCTTCGACGGCGTGGTGCGGCTCGTCGCCGGACTCCCGGGCCGCGCGGTGCTCCTCGACCCGCCGGCCGCCCGCGAGGCCGTCCGCGAGTTCGCGCTGGCCGCCCTGGCCGCGTCGTCGGACGCGTGACGTAGGATCGCACCATGGCCTCGACGACCGCGCGCGGGCGCCAGGACCGACCACGACCCAAGGGCGCCGCACAGGGCCCCGAAGGCCGGATGTCGCTCGGGCAGCACCTCACCGAACTGCGCAAACGGCTCTTCCGCGCCGTCATCGCGATCGCAGTGTGCGCCGTGGGCGGGTGGTTCCTCACCCCGTTCGTGCTCGACGAGCTCCGGGCACCGGTCACCGCGCTGGCGAACGCCGGCGGCGGCCACACGGCGGAGCTGAACTTCCCGGTCATCAGCGGCGCGTTCGACCTCCGGCTGCAGATCGCGATCACCATCGGCTTCGTCATCTCGAGCCCGGTGTGGCTGTACCAGATCTGGGCGTTCATCGTCCCGGCCCTGGTCCGCAAGGAGAAGCTCTACGTCGTGGGGTTCCTCGGCACCGCCATCCCGCTGTTCCTCGGCGGCTGCTGGTTCGGCTGGTACGTCCTGCCGCACATCGTCCGGATCCTCGGCAGCTTCGTGTCGCACCAGGACACCTCGATCGTCGACGCCAAGGCCTACTACGACTTCACGATCAAGCTGATCCTGGCGGTCGGCATCGCGTTCGTCCTCCCGGTGTTCCTGGTGCTCCTCAACTTCGTCGGGGTGCTCTCCGCCGCCGCCCTCCGCGGCGCCTGGCGCATCGCGATCCTCTGCATCCTGGTCTTCACGGCGATCGTCACGCCGTCCGCCGACGTCGCGTCGATGTTCCTGCTCGCGATCCCGATGACCGTCCTGTACGTCGGTGCCTGCGCCGTCGCGTGGGTGCACGACCGTAGCGTTGCCCGACGCCAGGCGGCGATGGACGCCGAGTACGGCGCCTAGGCACGAGACCCGGACGTGACCGACACCGAACTCACCCCCGCCGCGCGCTTCGCAGCGGCGAAGAACCGTTCCCGTTCGCGGAACCTCGAGCTGTTCCGCGAGGACCTGCGGTTCGACCTCGACCCGTTCCAGACGGCGTCGTGTCTCGCGCTCGACGAGGGCCGGAGCGTCCTCGTCGCCGCACCGACGGGTGCCGGCAAGACCGTCGTCGCCGAGTTCGCGATCTGGATGGCGATGCGGCAGCCGACCGCCAAGGTGTTCTACACGACCCCGATGAAGGCACTGAGCAACCAGAAGTACGCCGAGCTGGTCGACGCCTACGGCGAGTCCGAGGTCGGGCTGCTCACCGGCGACACGAACGTCAACCCGAAGGGCCGCGTCGTCGTGATGACGACCGAGGTGCTCCGGAACATGCTGTACGCGGACTCCGACCTGCTCGACGACCTCGCGTACGTCGTGCTCGACGAAGTGCACTTCCTCGCGGACCGGTTCCGCGGTCCGGTGTGGGAGGAGGTCATCCTCCACCTGCCGAGCGAGGTCCGCCTGGTGTCCCTGAGCGCCACGGTGTCGAACGCCGAGGAGTTCGGCGACTGGCTGCAGACCGTCCGCGGCGACACCGACGTCATCGTGTCCGAGGACCGCCCGGTGCCGCTCGACCAGCACGTCCTCGTCGGCTCGAAGATGGTCGACCTCTTCGACTCCTCGGGTGCCGCAGCGACGAACCGGGTGAACCCCGAGCTGCTCCGACTCGTCGGCGGCGCAAACCGTGCGAGCGGCCGGAACGCCGGCCGCGGCGCCCCTCGCGGTGGTCGGAACGGGCGCGGTGGCCGTGGCTCCTGGGACAACCGCGGTCCGCGGCAGGAGCGGATGCACCGCGAGGGCATCGTCAAGATGCTCGACGACCGGATGCTGCTGCCGGCGATCTTCTTCGTGTTCAGCCGCAACGGCTGCGACCAGGGCGTCCGCCACGTGCTCCGCTCCGGGCTGTCCCTGACGACTGCCGACGAACGCCGCGAGATCCGGGAGACGGCCGAGTACCACTGCCGGACGCTGCACGACGAAGACCTCGCCGTCCTCGGGTACTGGGAGTGGCTCGAAGGCCTGGAGCGCGGTGTCGCTGCCCACCATGCCGGGCTCCTGCCGGCGTTCAAGGAGGTCGTCGAGGACCTCTTCCAACGCAAGCTCGTCAAGGTGGTGTTCGCCACCGAGACCCTCGCGCTCGGCATCAACATGCCGGCGCGGAGCGTGGTGCTCGAGAAGCTCGAGAAGTTCAACGGTGAAGCGCGCGTCCCGATCACCCCGGGGGAGTACACCCAGCTGACGGGCCGCGCCGGACGCCGTGGCATCGACGTCGAGGGGCACTCGGTCATCCAGTGGGTCGACGGGCTCGAGCCACAGGCGGTCGCATCGCTCGCGTCCCGGCGCACCTACCCGCTCAACTCCGCGTTCAAGCCGACGTACAACATGGCCGTGAACCTCATCGAGCAGTTCGGGCGGGAGCGCACCCGGGAGGTCCTCGAGACCTCCTTCGCGCAGTTCCAGGCCGACCGTTCCGTCGTCGACCTCGCACGGAAGGCCCGGTCGCAGCAGGAATCGCTCGACGGTTACCGGGCGTCGATGGAGTGCCACCTCGGCGACTTCACCGAGTACGCCGCACTCCGCCGCGAGCTCTCCGACCTCGAGGGCGCGAGCGTCCCCGGCGGCAAGGGCGCGTCGCACGGCGCCAAGCAGGAGCGCACGCAGGCGATCACCGACGTCCGGCGCCGCATGCAGCGCCACCCCTGCCACGCCTGCCCGGACCGCGAGACGCACGCGCGCTGGGCGGAACGCTGGTACCGGCTCTCCCGCACGACGGACAAGCTGCTGAACCAGATCCGCTCCCGCACCGGGGCCGTCGCGATCGTGTTCGACCGCGTCACCGACGTGTTGCTCGAGCTCGGGTACCTGACGCGCACACCGGCCGATGCGGACGCCGTCGACGGGGAGCCGCGGCCCGGCTCGCAGTCGATCGGGTCGCGGCAGGGCGAGGTCCGTGTCGCCGCCGGAGGCCGTCGTCTGCAGCGGATCTACGGCGACCGCGACCTGCTCGTCGCGGAGTGCCTCGAGGCGGGGATCTGGAACGAGCTCACCGCCCCGCAGCTCGCGGCGATGGCTGCGACCATCGTCTACGAGCCACGCCGCGAAGACGCCCCGGGCACCCAGCACGCGCTGCCCCGTGGCGCGTACCGGCCGGCGCTCGACCAGACGCTCGACATCTGGTCGCGCCTCGACGACATCGAACGGGATGCCCGACTGTCCGGGTCGCTCCCGCCGTCGCCCGGGATCGCGCTCGGCATGTTCCGGTGGGCGTCGGGGTCGGCGCTCGACGACGTCCTCCGGACGCTCGACCTCGCTGCCGGCGACTTCGTCCGGTGGTCCAAGCAGGTCATCGACCTCCTCGACCAGATCCGCGGCGCCGGCGACCCGGCGATCGCGTCGACCGCCGGGCGCGCGGCCGATGCGGTGCGTCGCGGCATCGTCGCCTACGCGGCGGTGTGACCGGATGGTCCCGCCCCCCGACGCCCGGACGCGGGCGGTGACCGACGCGCCGGACGCGCACCGTGCCTCCCGTCCGACCGACCGGACGCGCGCCGCGCGCATCGCCACGAGCGCGACCGACTGGAGGCCCGGCCTCCTCGGTCCCACCGTGCCCGTCCGTCCCCTCCCGCTGTGGCTCGCGTACCCGCTCGCGGTGGCCGCCGGGTTGCTGTTCGACCTCGCGTTCCCCGCGGCCGACGTCTGGTTCCTCGCGTTCCCGGCGATCGGCATCATGCTCGTGACGGTGATGGGGCAGCGGGGGTGGGCGGCGTTCGGGCTCGGGTACGCCGCCGGGGCGTCGTTCTTCCTCGTGGACATCGACTGGGCCGCCCGGTACCTCGGACCGGTGCCGTGGTTGGCACTCGCCCTGTTCGAGGCGGTGTTCTTCGCGATCGGTGGCTGGCTGTTCGCCGTCGCGTACCGGTGGGTGCCGCGGGCGTGGCCGACCGTGGTCGGGCGGGTGTGGCTGCTGCCGGCGGTGGTCGCGGCCCTCTGGACCGGTCGCGAGTGGCTCGGCGGGAACTACCCGTACAACGGCTTCTCCTGGGGGCGGGTCGGCCTCAGCCAGTCGCAGAGTCCGTTCACCCCGCTCGTCGCATGGGTGGGCGTCCTCGGTCTGACGTTCATCGTCGTGTTCCTGGTGGCGTTCGTCCTCGCGCTCGTGCTCGAGGTCGGCGTCCGCCCATTCGTCCGCGTCGCCACCGGGATCGCCGTCGTCGCCCTCGTGCTCGTCGTGCCGGCGTGGCCCGCGACCACGTCCGGGACGATCCGGGTGGAGAGCGTCCAGGGGGACGGGCCCGCGGGGTACTTCGACCGTGCACTGCCGGGCGAGGTCCTCGAGGCGCAGCTCCGCGCCACGAAGCTCGGCGTGCACGGGGTCGACATGGTCGTCTGGCCGGAGGGCTCGGCGGAGTTCGACCCGCGAGTCGACCCGGCACTCGCGACGGCGCTCGACGCCGTGGTGGACCGCACCGGTGCACCGCTCGTCGCCGGGACGATCACCGAGACCCGGTCCGGGCTGTACCACAACACGTCGTTCCTCTGGACGGCGCACGGGTGGCAGGCCTCGTACGACAAGAAGCACCCGGTGCCGTTCGGCGAGTACGTGCCGGACCGGTGGTTCTGGTCCAAGCTCGCGCCGTCGCTCATCGGCCTGATCGGGCGGGACTACACGCCGGGGACGAAGCCGAACACGTTCTCGGTCGGCGGGGTCCGCGCGGGACTGGCGATCTGCTTCGACATCGTCGACGACAAGCTCATCGACGAGATGATGGACGATCCACGGGGTCCGGCGCAGGTGATCCTGGCACAGACGAACAACGCCGACTTCGACGGCACGGACGAGAACCTCCAGCAGCTCGAGATCGCCCGGATGCGCGCGATCGAGACCGGGCGCTCGCTCGTGAACATCTCGACGGTCGGGTCGTCGGCGGTGATCGCGCCGGACGGACGGACCATCGACTCCGTACCCGCCTACACCGCGACGTCGATGATCACGGACGTGCCGCTCGGGACCACCACGACACCTGCCACCGTGATCGGGGCGGGTCTCACGACGATCATCGTCATCGGCGGTGTGCTGGTCCTGCTCGCCGCGGCGCCGTGGCGAGCACGGCGGGCGGAGCGTCCGCGCGCACTCCGCGAACGACCGACGGCCGGCCCCTGAGGGCCGGCCGTCCGGTGTCGCTCGTCGTGCGCAGGTCGCCTGTCCGGGACGGCGTCAGGCGCCGACCTTCTCGGTCCCGCGTCTCGTCCGCAGGACGGTGAGGCGCTCCTCGAGCAGTTCTTCGAGCTCTTCGCGGGAACGTCGTTCGAGCAGCATGTCCCAATGCGTCCGGGGGACCTTGACGTCCTCGTCGGCGACCTCGACGGGCATGCCGTCGTCGCCGAGCAGGACGCCTTCGAGCCCGGAACGCGGGGACGACCAGGTCTGGGGGATCTCGGCATCGGCCGCGAAGACCACGTCGAAGGTCGTGCCCGAGTCCGTCTGGTAGACGGCCCGGGTGCGGTCGGAGAACTCGACGCCCTCCTCGCTCTGGAGGCTCTGGCTCCCCAGACGCATACCGCGGAGACTGCGATCAGCCATGATGTGACTCCTCTCGCATCGCTTACGTGGGTGGCAACCGGACCGACGTCCGGGGTGTTCCCCGAGCCGGTTGTTCACAGTGGGTTCTCAGTCGTGCCGTGTGCGGCCCGGGTCGGGAGGTGGGGCAGCCGCGCGGGGACACGATTGCCCGACCATGCGGGGTGTTCGGAGCCGGTCAGTCCTGCGGTTTGGGCTCGGTGTCACGGTCCGCAGTGCCAGTGGTCTCTGGGAGCGGCGCTCCCGCGAGGTCCGGTGCGACGTCCGGGATCGGCTCCTGGAGCTTGGCGGCGACACTCGCGTCCGATTCGGCGAGCCGGGCGTCGAGGCTCGCGTCCGAGGCGGCGAGACCCGACCCGGGCGTCGTCGTCGCGGTGTCCGACAAGCTCTTGCTCGCGAGCTCGGAGATCCGGTCGATGAGGCTCGCGCCGCCACCGGCGGCACCCGCACCCCCGGCCGTCCCTGGCGTTCCGGGCGTGCCCGCTCCACCCGGATGCGCCGCAGGGCCCTGGACGAACCCGCGGGCGATGCCGGACAGGGCCTCGGTGAACTCGCTCGGGATCATCCAGAGCTTGTTCGCGGTGCCCTGGGCCAGCTTCGGCAGGGTCTGCAGGTACTGGTACGACAGGAGCTTCTCGTCCGGGTCGCCGGCGTGGATCGCGCCGAACACGGTCGCGATGGCCTGGGCCTCGCCCTCGGCCTCGAGCACGCGTGCCTTGGCGTCACCCTCGGCACGGAGGATGGACGACTGGCGCTGGCCTTCCGCCTCGAGGATCTGGGACTGCTTGGTGCCCTCGGCCTGGAGGATCGCCGCGCGGCGGCTGCGCTCGGCGCGGAGCTGCTGCTCCATCGCGTCCTGGATCGACACGGGCGGCTCGATGGCCTTGAGCTCGACGCGGCCGACGCGGATGCCCCACTTGCCCGTGGCCTCGTCGAGGACGATGCGGAGCTGGCCGTTGATGTTGTCCCGGCTGGTCAGGGCCTCTTCGAGGTTGAGGCCACCGACCACGTTCCGGAGCGTGGTGGTCGTGAGCTGCTCGACGGCGCCGAGGTAGTTCGCGATCTCGTAGGTGGCGGCCCGCGCGTCCGTGACCTGGAAGTACACGACCGTGTCGATCGAGACGACGAGGTTGTCCTCGGTGATCACCGGCTGCGGCGGGAACGACACGACCTGCTCGCGCATGTCGATGAGCGGACGGAGGCGGTCGATGAACGGGATGAGGATGTTCAGGCCGGGGGCGAGCGTCTTGTGGTACTTGCCGAGGCGTTCGACGATCCCCGCGGTGGCCTGCGGCACGATCCGGATGGCCTTGGCGAGCACGACGATCACGAAGATGACGACGATGATGATGAGAGCGATGAGCACGATGGTGCCGATCGACGGGGTCATGACGGTGTCCTTTCGGTGGTGCGGACGACGGCAGTCGAGCCCTCGATGGCGGTGACGACGACGTGGGTGCCGAGTGGCGGGGTGCGGTCGACGGGTGTCTCCGGGGCCAGGGCGTCGCCGACGATGCGGGCGCTCCAGGTCTCGCCGTTCGCGAGTCGGACCTGGCCCGGCGCGGTCGAGGTGAACGCGACGGCGACCTTGCCGGGCATCCCGATCAGGCCGTCGACGTTCGTGCGGTGGGGGTCTGCTCCGCGACCGAGCAGCCGGAGGAGTCTCGGTCGGACCAGGGACAACAACAGCAGCGACACGGCGGCCGCGACGACGACGTCGGCCCACCAGGGTGCCCCCAGCAGGGCAGCGACGAGACCGCCCGCGGCGCCGATGGCGAGCATCAGGAAGATGAAGTCGAGCGTGAACACCTCGACGACGACGAGCACGAGCACGAGCGCGATCCAGACGACCACCCATGCCCATTCGGTCCCGGTCATGCGGCCTGCCCCTCTCCTGGTCGGGTCCGGCCGGGCGTCCGCCCGACCAGCCGATCCAGGTTCGTTCAACATATCAACGGGCACCGACATGGTCCGCTCTGCACAGGTGATGCCCGGTTCCACGGCGAGTCGTGCGGCGTTGCTAGGCTCGATGCCGGTCGGACGGACCACCAACCAAGGAGACAGGACACTCGTGAGCAACCCCCTGGCAGCCGGCTCCCTCGCCGGCAAGCGCATCCTCGTCACCGGCTCCTCGCGGGGGATCGGTGCCGACACGCTCGCGTACTTCGCCGAGGCCGGGGCCAAGGTCGTCGTCAACTACCGCAACAAGGCCCGCCGCGCGGACCAGATCGTCGAGCGGATCACCGCGGCAGGCGGCGACGCCCTCGCGGTCGGGGCGGACCTCACCGACCACGAGTCCGTACAGGGCATGGTGGACACGGTCGTCGACGCCTGGGGCGGTATCGACGTCCTGGTCCTGAACGCGTCCGGCGGCATGGAGTCCGGCATGGGCGACGACTACGCCCTCCGCCTCAACCGGGACGCCCAGGTCGACCTGCTCACCACCGCCGCGCCGCACATGGCCGCGGGTTCGCGTGTCGTGTTCGTCACGAGCCACCAGGCGCACTTCGTCGAGACCGCGGAGACGCTGCCGGAGTACGTCCCGGTCGCCAAGAGCAAGCGAGCCGGCGAACTCGCACTCCGTGAGCACATCCCGGCGCTCGACGCGGCCGGCATCGAGTTCGTCGTCGTGTCCGGCGACATGATCGAAGGCACGATCACCGCGACCCTCCTCGAGCGCATCAACCCCGGCGCGATCTCCGGGCGCCGCGAGTCCGTCGGCAAGCTCTACAACGTCGCGGAGTTCGCGGCCGAGGTCGCCGCGGCGGCGGTCGAGCCGATCCCCGCGGACCACACCAAGCTCGTCGGCGACGTCACCGAGTTCGTCGACGGCCAGGACTGACACCGTGACCGCCGCTCCGGGCCTCCGCCGCACCTCCAGGATCCTGCTGCTGGACCCGCAGGGTCGCGTGTTCCTGATGGACACGAAGGCCCCGACGAGCGACGGCTTCCACCGGTGGATCACACCGGGCGGCGGCGTCGAACCCGGCGAGAGCCACCGCGACGCCGCCGTCCGCGAGCTGCACGAGGAGACCGGCATCGTCATCGACGACCCGGGGGACTCGGTGCTCTCCTCCGACTTCGACGTCGACTGGGACCACGCGGACCACGACCGCGGACACGCCGAGTTCTACGTCGTGCGGACGCCGGGGTTCACGCTGTCGGACGCCGGGTGGACCGATGACGAGCGCGGCGACATCCTCGCCGCGCGGTGGTGGACGGCCGACGAGCTCGACGCCACCGACGAACCGTTCGAACCCGCCGACCTGCCGGAGCTGGTCCGCCGGTTCGCCTGAGCCACCGGGCAGTGCCGCTCAGCCGCGGGGCGAGAGCACACAGAACTCGTTGCCCTCCGGGTCCTGCAACACCACCCAGGTGACCTCGGCGTTCTGTCCGACGTCGGCGCGCACGGCACCGCGGTCGAGCAACGCCTGCACCGCCGCGGCCTGGTCGTCGTCGGGGCCGGGCGCCAGGTCGATGTGCAGCCGGTTCTTCACGGTCTTGGTCTCGGGGACCGGCACGAAGACCATGCCGGGTCCCTGCTCGGCGAGCGGGACCCGATGCGCCTCGTCGAGGGCGTGAGGCGGGACGATCACGACCTCGTCCTCGGTGTCGAACACGACGCGCCAGTCGAGCGTCTCCGCCCACCATCGCGCCTGCGCGGCCACGTCGTGGCAGTCGACGACGACGGAGTACCACCGGAGGCTCATGCGGACAGTGTGGACCGCGCGCGGACCCGGGCGCCGGACACGACGGCGGGCGCGTCGTGTTCGAGGGCACGCCGGCCGATCTCGTCGCGGCGCGTTCGACACGCACCGGCGAGCACCTCGCATCCTGGGTGCGGGCCTGACGGCATCCGTCCGAGCCAGGTCGGGTCCCGGACGGGAGGCGCGGGTCGGCGCCGGCCGGTGCCTCCCGTCCGACGGTGGGTCGCGACGCGTCAGCGCGCCGCCGTCCCGTGCTCGAGCGCGTCGAACAGTCGCTCCACCCGCCGTCGGTGCGCGTCAGCGACCGCGGCGAGGTCGTCGCCGTCGAGCCGTTGGCGGGCCGTGCGCGCCATGACGCTCCCGTAGCCGGCGATCACGAACGCCGCCAGCAGCGCCGGGTCGCCGTCGAACGCATCGTCGGCCGCGAGTTCGGCCCGGAGCAGGGCCTCGAGGTCGCTGCCGATCTCCCGGACCCGGGCGACGAGCGCGGGGGAGTCCGCGACCATCCGGAAGAAGGGCTCAGCGCCGTCGCCGAGCGCGGAGAGCGCCGATCGGTCGGCGGCGATCCCGAGTGCCGTCGTCCGCAACGCGGCGACGACGTCGGTGCCGGCGGGCCGGGTGCGGATCGCCTCACGGAGGAACGCCTCAGCGTCGCCTGTACGGTCGAAGAGCAGGTCGTCCTTCCGAGGGAAGTGGTTGAACACGGTGACGCTCGACACGCCGGCAGCCTTCGCGACGTCGGCGACCGTGACGGCATCGAACCCGCGCGCGATGAACAACTCCGTCGCGATGTGCGAGATCCGGGCCCGTGTCTGCGGACCCCCCCGTTCGGCGGTTCGAGGCATCGTGACTCACTCTCTTGTGCAACTAACTTTAGTGACATAACATAACGGTGTGACGACATCGCAGCAGACCACCGATCCGGCCTCGACCATCCTCCCGCGGAACCCTCGGTCACTGAGGGAGGCGTGGCTCGCGCTCGCCGGACTCGCCGCCGTGTTCCTGTTCGAGATGCTCGACAACTCCATCCTGAACGTCGCGCTCCCGACCATCGGTCGCGACCTGCATGCGTCGACGACCGCGCTCCAGTGGGTGACCGGCGCGTACGCGGTCGTCTTCGGGGGACTCATGCTCGCGTTCGGCGCACTCGCGGACCGCTTCGGGCGGCGGCGGGTGATGCTCACCGGACTCGTGCTCCTCGGCCTCGCGAGCCTCGCCACCGCGTTCGTGACGACGCCCGGGCAACTGATCGCCGTCCGGGTCGCGATGGGTGTCGCCGCAGCGATGACGACACCCGGGTCGATGGCGCTGGCGTTCCGGCTGTTCGACGGTGACGACCTCCGCGTCCGCGCGATCACGGTGATCTCGACCGTCGGGCTGGTGGGACTCGCGATCGGCCCGACGGTCGGCGGGTTCGTCCTCGCAGTCGCACCGTGGCAGGTCCTCCTGCTCGTCAACGTCCCGATCGCCGTCGTGGCGTGGCTCGGCGTCCGGAGCGGCATCGCCGCGGACGACGCGGGCGAGCTGCACCGCGATCCGGTCGACGTCCTCGGCGCCGTCCTCGGGACCGCCGCGATCGTGCTGGCGCTCGTCGCACCGACGATGTTCGTGGACGAGGGCACCGACTCCTGGATCCCCTGGACCGCGGCGGGTGGCGCGATCGTCGCGACCCTCCTGTTCGTCGTCCGGCAGCGCACCGCCCGGCACCCGCTGCTCGACCTGCACCTCGTCGCGAACCCGCTCGTCGCGAGCGGCCTGGCCTACAAGGCGGCGACCGGTCTCGTCACCGCCGGCATGGGCTACATGGTGACGCTCCAGTTCCAGCTCGACTGGGGCTGGCCGCCGGCACTCGCCGCCGTCGGACTGCTGCCGCAGGTGGTGGTGCTGCTCGGTGCTGGGCGGTTCGTGCCGCGCTTCGTGGCGTGGGTCGGACTCGAGCGCGCAGCGTGGACCAGCTCGGTCGCCGTCGTGGCCGGGCTCGCGCTCTACACCGTCGCCGGGCGGTTCGGGTACGTGTGGGTGGCGATCGCGCTCGTGCTCGTCGCGGCCGGGCTGCGGGTCAACGGCACCGTCGCCGGCACCAACGTGCTGAAGGGGCTGCCGGAGAACCGGACGTCGATCGGCGCAGCCCTCGTCGACACCGCGAGCGAGGTCACGTCCGCCGTCGGCATCGCCGTCACCGGCACCGTCCTCGCCGCCGTGTTCGGCAGCCACCTGACCGGCGGCGACTGGACCGCCGCGCAGACCGACTCGTTCCGGGCATCGATCGAACTGTCCGGGGTCGTCCTGACGGTGGCCGCCGCGGCACTGGTGACGTTCGGGTTCGTCCGGTCCCGGCCGGCGGGGGCGAGCGGCCCCTCCACGACGGCCTGATGGACGACGACCTAGCGGTGGGCCCCCGGCCCGTCCCGCCGGGTCGGCATCAGCGCGCCGTGGCCCCCTGCACCGCGAGCGCACCCGTGGCCGCGTCCTCGACGATGAGGTGATCCGGGATCCGGGTCCCACACGGCCTTGTGAAGCGGGCGTCGAGGTGCGTCGTCTCGGTGGCGTCGATCGTCGACGGGCGCCGAGTCCACGTCGCCTCCACCCCGAGGTCGGTCAGCGCGTCACGTAGGAGCAGGGGAGTGTCGTGGACCACCGCGCTGGCGCCTGACCGACTTGCACGTCGGCCGTCGGATCGATCGCGCACTGCTCCGTCGCGGCCGGGATCTCGGTCCCGAGGGCCGGTCCGAGATCGCGCGAGGACGGCAGCGGTGCCACGTTGACGACGAGCGGGACCACGACGGCCGCCGCGACGCTGATCCCGAGCAGCCGCATCGCCACCCGTGGGCGCGCGAGGAATGCGTCGGCCGCGACCACGAGCGCAGCCAACAGGAACCCGGACACGATCATCGTGTACCGCCACACGCCGAACGACGCGATGTGCTCCGCGGTCGCCGGAACGAAGTCGAACCCCGGGGCCGGGCTGATGAGGATGGCTGCGGACCAGACTGCGATCGCTCCGGCGACGGTCGCGACGATCATCCAGAGCCGCCGGCGCGTCCCGACGACAGCCGCGGCGACGACCACCGCGATGCTCACCGCGGCGGTGATCGCGAACACCGCGATGCCGACCTTCGAGTAGATGCGCGCGACGTCCGGGAGATCCCCCGTCCACGTCGCCGGGAACGGCACCGTGAGGAACCCGATGGCGACGTCCGCAGCGTCGATGTGCGCTGGACCGTAGTCGATCAGTTCTCGTGGCGATGTCAGCGTCGTGAGGATCTCGGCGACGGTCCCGACGACCACGGCCACGACGACCGGCCACTTGCGCGGCGTCCGGATCCCGAGGAGCAGGAGCGGGATGAACAGGGCGGCCTGCGTCTCCGACAACATCGTGACCAGAGCGAGGGCCGCGGTCGCTGCCGATGTCCACCAAGTCCGTGGAACGAACGCGAACACCCACGGCGCGAGCAGCAGCAGGAACCAGTGCAAGTTGTTCATCGTCCCGAGCGCTTCGCGCGGGGCAGTCGGGATGAGGGGCGGGACGAGCGCGAGCAGGACCCGGAGCACGGGCGAAGCCAGCCGGTCGTGCGAGTACACCCACAGCAATGCGCTCACAACGCCCACACACAGGCACGACAAGAGCGTCACGGTCTGCGCCAGGTGCTCGGGCCCGGCGATCGCGGTCGCGAACCACGCCAGGAACCGGGGGAGTACCTGCAGGTATCCGCCGAGCGGGATGGCGATCGAACCCCACAACCCGTGTGCGAGAGCGTCCGACACGAAGTCCCGACCGTCCTCCGCCCAGAGCGTGTGACGATCCGTCGGGGTCAAACGAGCGTCCGCGATGGCTGTGCTCGCGACGGTGATCAGGACGGCGACGACACCCCGGGCCAATGGTCGCGACCACCACGGGATGCGCGCCACCGCGGGCGCGCTCTCCAATGCTGCGCTCATGGGTTGCTCCTGCCTCGACGCGCGAGAACTCTACTGGCTCCGGTCCGTCCGACACGGCGCCGTACCGACGGCTGCGCCACGGGCGGCCGCATCTGCGCCACGAGCGAGGGCACACGGCCGGGCGAATTCGATCCAGGGCGATGAAGTGTCTCGATGGGGTACCGATGCTGGTTCGTTCGGTCCGTCCCCCTGTTCCGCGCCCACAATGCAAGTGGGTCATGCGGCCGCTGCTTGCGAGAGGATACATTTCGGTAGTGGCGACGTTCATGGGCCGCGCGGACCGCCCGGCCCGAGTGTGGTCCACGCCCTGCTCCGTGGCGATGGCGATGGCGATGGCGATGGCGATGGCGATCCAGTCCGCGATGGGTGATCATCTTCCGACTCGACCAGATCGTGGTCCGTGACGATGATCGCGAGGCTTCACGGCGGCTACGGGAACCGCCACTCACCCTGGGAGACATGACATGCATCCGTCGGACGCTTTGAGGACGGCGCACGCTGCCGTTGCACGACTATTGACAGCTCCAGAACTCGCACACAGCCAAGTCCGGGAGCCGAACGAGCACGACTCCCTGGCAGCATCGGGTGAGTGGTCTCATCTCGTCGTGACGGTCTACCGAGATGTGGCGATCCTGTCCTGGAACGCATACGACGATGAAGCATCATTCACGGAACGCGCGATCGGAGATCTGCAGGACTTCATCGCCGAGAGCAAATTCGGGTGGGGCGAGTGGCGGGTGCCGACCGAACGTGCCTAGTGGAAGCACCTGTCAGGATGGCCGCGCTCCTGTCTCCGGAGGAGTCGAAAGTCACTTCAAAGGCAAAGGTAGTGACGCGTGATGAGGACCTTCGACATGATCAACACGTCCGTGCACGCCGGACTGTACCTCTACGACGCCATCGGGAACCCCGTCGGGCTCCTCACCGACACCGGCACCCGCACCAACGGCGACGCGTTCGTGAAGTTCGGACTCCGCTGGTACCTGCCCACCACCGGCACCTGAACCCAACGCGACACCAATCCTATCGACGCTCAAGATGTATCAGGTGATGTGGCCCAGGCTTGCGGGAGTTGAAACGTGTACTGTTCGCATCTAATATTGGGACGTCCAATGGATGGACTTCGTAAAACAATTACGCACTCGGTCTTCCAGACGCGGCAGCGGTTCTTGGGGGAGCAGGCTACGCTGCGCGAGCTGTAGAACTCGCGAAGATGGCCGAGGCGGTTGATGCTGCAGGACCCCCGGAAGAAGCTGCAACGGCACTCGGGTACCACGTCTCACAGGTGCACCCGAAGTATGGTGGATATACAAACGGTGAAAACTTCATCAGTCACGACATCGGAAGTGGCAACTCCCGTGGAGCCCATGATGGCGGATACTGGAAAGAGCTAAGACGATCAAGGCACTGCTAGAGAGGGAGACTCGAGACGATACGTACGACAAGCATCTCAAGCCGATTGGTGGTTGAATCATGAACGAAGAAAAGCGTGTTACCTGGTCAGTTCAATTTTTCGAGCTTTCGGCGCGTGGTGCCCGATTCGTACGCTTCATCTGCCGTATTCTTCGGTTAGACAGATTTGCATACACGGTGCCACCAAAGGATATTGTTGTCGTGCTTGACACCGAAACGGCACGGGCACTCGTGGGCATTCTCTTGAATCCCTCAATGACTGATGAAGAAGCTTTCCGTAAGGATCTCGCCGATCTGATCAGTCTGCAGCTGTGACACGGGAAAGCGCGCTACATTACAGGTGGGATTTGCGGCGTTTGCTCTCCGAGCTAGGCGGCGCTACTCCCTTGGGGACCCCGGGCAGCTTCAGGTCGCCGGCATCAATCGTCGCGGAGGTTCCGGTCCGCGTCTGTGCTTCCCGCCCCGCCCGTTCCTGAGCTGCTCGTGGTCGACCTGGACCGAGGTGAAGCCTCCGGTCCCCCGTCGGCCCGTTCCGTTCAATAGGTACTTCGTCTGGCCGTCCTCGCGGATCCAGCACTCGGCCTACTAGACGCGTTCAACCTTCCCCGCGACGGCGAGGACGGTTGGTGCTTTTGCACCCGCACTTCGGCGACGACTGCCCAGTAGCACTGATCCACCTGCTCCTGCTCCTCGACGGTGGTCTCGTCGTAGAGACGGCCGTCGGGCTGCTTCCACTCCCGGTCGCGGCGCCAGATCGTCGGGACCCGACGTGTCACGGGACGGCCGTACGGCGGGTAATTCATCTGACCCGCGAAGGCGGCGGAGCGAGCCGTCAGTGCTTGCACCGCCCACTCGGTTCTTGCCTGCACGGCAGGTTCATTCACCGACGACATGTGCATAGCTCCCGCAAGTAAATTCAATGGGGGACATGCATGCTTGGGCCTGTCAGGAACTCGTGACGTGTTATCTACTAGATCATGTAATCGACTTTGGGCTCCTGGCGCAGCGGGTCCAGCAGCTTCAATTTTGCAGGCGCCCATGTTTGAGTCGCGGCCTTCGCAGCTTCTACAAGAAAGACTGGAACTTCATCGAATTCATCCTCGTCCCGATAGTAGGCAAGTGAGACCATACGAGCCACGAGAGGCTGGTAGAAATCGCTGCTGGAGTTGTTCGAATTTTGTTTCAAGGCATCCATCAGAAGGGTGATCGATTCACCAGCTGCGAGCAGTTGCATCAAAATCTTGATCACCTCATACCGACCATCGGCGTCATCGCCCAATGGGAGGGCCAACTGATGAGCGCCCTCCCGAAGTAACTCGCTGGTTGCTGAAGGAGCGGCGTTTGAGCTGCATGCAGCAAGTTCGAGGATCCCGGGCACTTCAACACCGGCTAGCACCCAGTACGGTGCAAGCGATGGCAGGTCGCACCCTGGGGGTAGCGCCCTCAATTCATTTGCGGCATAGCAGACAACAAATGATTTAGGTATAGTTTTATTATTCGAGCTTGAAGTCCGCACTTTCACCCGTTTTCATATTGTATACCCAATGGCTTCCTACACCATTCACATTTCTTTCCATCTCCACACGACCTTGCACGCCGGGCCATCGTGGGTCAGTCATCGCGATACCCTACATGGTGGCTTCACGTCGAGTCGCCTACGCACTCATTGCTAAACTCAGGTCGGCAGCCTTCCCGGGGGCATGTCTTACCGACATACTACTGGGCGGGAACCTCGCTGGTTACATAACCAGGTCGGGCATTGGGATTGCCCCCGACGCTTTTGTAACAGCAGCAACTGCCGGTATTGGCCTTTTGATTTTAATCACCATATGCGGATCAATCGGAGAGACCGCCACCTCCTATATCGATAAGCAGGTCAAGGAGTCATGAGCATTTGTGAAACGGAGAGCGAAGATTGAAGAATCAAAATGACCAGCAGTTGACGCCGTCCCGGGCTTCCATCGTGGCTGCGGTCATGATCATCCTCGGCGCCATAGCAGCCGCTATCCCCTTGTTCAGCCCGATTGCGCCAAATAAAACAGGTGGCGGGTTTGTCTTGTTTGGCATATTGATAATTGTTATTGGAGTTGCGTTTCTTTGTTAGGGAGTCGCACAAAGCATCCGACGGTGACGCTGATCGAGCCGGTTGAGCACCCTTCGGACATTCGGAGTCCGCCGCTGCTCTCGGTGATGAAACGGTTTGGGATGCACACGGTGACGTCGTTGAACCGTTTGACCGTGAAGTCAAATCGGTAGGTGGCGATGAGCATTGTCGTCTTGGGTGTTAGGGGGAATCGGTCGTCAGTGCCGACGATGATCGCGGAGAACGGCCCTGACGTGTCGTCCATGGTTGCTGTCGGGACCGACGAGTCATACACGGATGGGCTCATCTCGGCGATGAGCACGTCGCCCCAACGCGGCGCGAGACGCCCGAGGAGAGCGGGTAGGTGCGCGATTCATCCCGGGTGGGCTCGCCAGATGGTTCCGCTGAGCGGCGAGGACATGAGCGCCATGATGAGACGGCTGCCACCGACGAAGGCCAGGTCAGCAGCTGCGGGTGGAGTCTGGACAACCGGGGGAATCCGATTGCGGTGAGCAGTACCAGCAGCCACACCCACCTAGCGCCCCCGACACGTACAACGGTGCCGAGCAGATGACGTCCTCCACCACCGGCGGCGCCACCACCACCTACACCTACGCCGGGGCAGCACAGAACCAGGTGCTCTCCGAGACCACCCCAGGAACGGACTCGTACACGTACACATACGGTGGACACGGCGAGCTCCTCATCCAGGGCACCGGGGGAGCGACCTACGACGTCGTCAACGACGCCAACACGGGACAAGCCCTCGACCTCGTCAACACGTCCACGCACGCCGGCCTGTACCTCTACGACGGCATCGGGAACCCGGTTGGGCTCCTCACCGACACCGGAACGAAAGCATTCGCCGTCAGCTTCGACCCCTACGGTGGCCAAACCGTCACCGCCGGCGGCTCATCCGATTGGTACGGGAACAGCCCCTACGGATTCAAGTCCGGCACCCGCACCAACGGCGACGCACTCGTGAAGTTCGGACTCCGCTGGTACCTCCCTACCACCGGCACTCGGACCCAACGCGACACCCTCGACGCACCCCTGGACCCCACCAACGCCAACCGATACGCCTACGCCGACGACAACCCCATCAACAACCGTGATCCCAACGGCCGAATTTCGTTCACAAACCTCGTGAAGCTGGGAACATTGTTGTATGATGCAAAAAAAGCGATCACGACAGGCTCAATTCTGTCTATCGCTGCAGGCTTTGCGTTCGAATTTGCATGCGATTCGGCACTCGATACACTCAGCAGTGGCACTGCAGCCGTTCCTGCCGCAAACGGCTGCGCCGTAGGAGTTCACTCGTGTAAGGTGCTGTGGAGAAGGTCTCTGAAGGTGAATGATTTGAGAAGGTATTCTCATGAATAAAAAACTATTCGATGTACCCCATCCTTGGATGCTCATGATCGCCGGGCTTATTTTTATTGTGATGGGTTTTGCGCTAGCTCCCGCTCTAGGTTCTGCAGGTCACCGCACGGTCATCGATCCCTTCACCGAGTTCGCTCCTTCGTCTCTCATCATCATTGTTATGGGAGTCATCGGACTTTGGTTTATCGCCCAAGGGGTAATAACGTTATTGCGGCGGCGGCCATAGCCCTGCGCTTCGACACCTCATATTGCTTCCTGATCGAGGACTACAAGGGTCGCCTCTGCTGATGAGAACTGGATGGATTCTTCTAGGAATCGCCATTTCGTCCTCGTTCGTCGGTTTGATCACCACCTACACCGGCGCGGACCAGAACCAGGTCCTCTCTGAAACGACGCCGGGGACCGATTCGGACACGTACACGTACAGCAGGAACGGAGAGCTGCTGATCGAGGGCACCGGGGGAGCGACGTACGGCGTCGTCAACGACGCCACCACCGGTCAGGCGCTCGATCTGGTGAACCCGTCCGTGAATGCCGCCATGTACCTCTACGACGGCATCGCGAACCCTGTCGGGTCCTCACCGACACCGAGACCCGCGGCTACAGCGTCGCCTTCGACCCCTACGGCGGACAGACCGTCACCGCCGGCGGAAGCTCGGATTGGTACGGGAACACTCCGTACGGGTTCAAGCAGGCACCCGCACCGATGGCGACGCACTCGTGAAGTTCGGGCTCCGCTGGTACCTCCCCACCGTCGGCACCTGGACCCAACGCGACACCCTCGACGCACCCCTCGACCCTGGCAATGCCAACCGATACGCATACGCCGGCGACGACCCGTTCAACGACTCGGACCCGTCCGGCACACTTCGGGTAAAGTCCTACAATGACAACATCCTCTCAGTGGTGTACTTCTACCGAATCGAAACTAGAAACCTGGCTATCCTTGAAATTGATGGAGTGTCCCTTGGCGGATTTGCAGCCGCTGGCGTCTGGCAGCGAGCTGGGTTGTTGCTGGATCGGTCGCGATTCCGGCGTATCGTTCGTCGTGGCGAGTATCGCTCGAGCTCGTGGCGGATGTGTTCGGGCCAACTTCGTGCCCAGAGGCTATCGCCCAAGCATCGGGCACTGCTAGGAGATCTGGTGTGAGAATAGATGATTGGCGTCGAGCACTAGGCGATGCAGGGACGAGGGCATCACGGCTTGAAGGGTTCAGCTACGGGTTGCTGGGATTCGCTGTCGTAGAAGCAATGTTTGTGCTGGTCTTTCAATCATTCAGCGGATATGAGTCCGTAGCGTTGAACATCCTCAATGTCGTCTTCGTAGGTTTTGTCTGCGTATTCGTTTACCGCTTTGGGCGACTCGTGGAACAATTGCCGATTGATATCGATGCCGAGAATATACCGAGATCGCTAATCAGACTGCGTTCTGCTTATGAGAGAAGGCAGAAGCGATTTGAGCGAGAATCTCATCCCGGCCCGACAGACCCACTGAGCTGACCACAGGTGTGACAAAGTCCTGCCGTGGTGTGTTCTCGCCCACACTTCGGTTCGCTCCCCTTCCTGACGATGTCGTCCTCCGACAGCACCACCACCGTCACGAGCACCTACGACCAGCAGAACCGCGTCGCTTCCACGATCAACACTGCCGGCGGCGGGACCATCAGCTACAGCTACGACAAGATGGGCAACGTCGTTTCGACCACCGCCGATGGCGGCACGGTCACCAACAGCTACGACCCGTCCGGTGTGCTCACCGGCACGCAGATCCCGAACAGCTCCGGGACGACGTTGCAGGCATACAGGGTCGATGACCACGGCCGCCGCACCGACACCTGGCTCGGCGCCAACGCCCTCGTCACCGCCACCACAAAACCGACCATTGTTGGACCCGTCGTACGTGGTGATGGTGTGTGCCGTCGCCTCTAAAAGCTTGAATTCACACGACGGTTATGAGAAAGGCCTAATCAGTGCGTACTGCGTGGGACCGACCAATTTTTCGGGGTGGGTTAATCAGGTGCACGTGCGATGAGTAGTTCTGACGCGACATACCCCCCGCAGGGATGGCGACGGCCTGCAAGCACTCTGTGGGCGCGGCGTGCATTAGCTGCGTGTCTCGACGAGATCGAGAATGGCTGGCTCACGAGCACGAAAGAAGTGCGAGTGAAGTTTGCTTGGGCGGGTCCTGGCGATCGAATAAGCGTCATCTACCAACCGCCATTCTTGGACCGCATCGTCGGTTGTTCTCGGGTCCGGGGGTCGGATGCTGTATTCACGAGCGAGGATGACGTAGACGGGGAGCCCACTGCGGAGGGGTTCGGCCGCGGAGTTGCAGATTTTGATATCGGGGAGCCGTTAGGCTCCCTCAGCGACCGAGCCTCGACGAGTAATAGCCGAGTGTTTTGGTGGGGGGATGACCCATTACCAGATTCTTTTGATGGATAGGTATTCGTGAACGGATGGGCCTGACATGATGGGTTCGATAGGATCCGCTCCGGACGACGATGAGTGATAGGGATGAACTGCTACTCCTCGCTGCGCAAGAAGTCGAGGGTCAAATGATTGTGTTTGAGGATCACTCGTGGTCGAATGCGGATTGGGAGCGGTTGCAGGCGTTGCTCGGGGAACTATTTGCGGCTGTGGTCAAGGGCAGAGCGTCTTCCCCGACGTTCATCTGCGGACCGGAGGGTCGTGTCCCCGATGAGGTCATCGCCGAGTTCGCGCACTGCTACATCTTCGTGATCGTCTACCCCGGCGGTGCGGACAGCGTGCGGGACCTCGTCGATCTGCTCGGGTACGCGAACGACATCGCGTTCTCGGGACCTCGAAGCGCGCTGACGGACTGGGAGTACCTCGCGCACGCCGAACAGCTCACACGCCTGGTGGTGGGGTTCGAGATCCCGGAGGTACGGGGGAGGATCCCCCTGCCGACGCTCAAACACCTCGAGGTGGTCGGCGCGAACCTGCTCGAAGCGATCGACGCTCCAGCGCTGGAGTCGCTGGAGGTCGAGATCGAGCGGCGAGCACCATGCCCCTCGAACAAGCCGACGACGATCTCGGTCCTCACCGTGCACTCGCGGCGGACATCCGAGCCATGGGCAGCCGGCGACCTGGTAGGGCTGACGAACGTGACGATGGTCAAGATCGCAGCCGGAAGGGCCGACATCGACCTCACCGCCCTCGCCGACGCGACCCCGCTGGCATGGGTTGATGTGGGCTCCGTCGGCACCCTAACTGGGATCGGCAGCGTCGCACGGCTCCCGAACCTGCACTCGCTCGAGCTCTCCCGCGTTCGGGACCTCTCTGACGCCCGCGCACTGCTGGAAGCCCGCGCCTAGGCCTATGTGGTGGTCAAGCAGCCGGGTCCGTGGATCGACGAGATCCATGCCGACGCGCAAGGGCGTGACCGGTGGTTCCTGCCCAGAGAAGGATCAAGCACCCGGCCGGCGGCGCTGGAGAACGGCGCGGTGTTCGGGCAGTTCGAAGCGGAACCGATCGAGGGCGCCACCTGGAACTTCAGTGCCGACCAGGACCCCACCACTACCTCGAAGCACGGGTGGCTGCAGCGCTCCAGAATGCGATGCCCGAGCTCCTCGAGAGCGAGAAGGTCTCCCTCGACCCCGAGGGCGACTTCGTCCACGTCGTCGCCATCGGCAAGCGCAACGCCACCCGCGTCGCGAAGGTGCTGAGCGACATCGGGCCCGCTGAGTGACGTGATGGCCACCGGCCGACGCGTCGTGGCCGATCTCCACCTCGCGTCATCTATGCAGAACCCACCATCTGCTGCACCGGCCCCAAGAACGCCAGCATTGCTGCGCCCCGTCCGAGCGCCGATAATGCATATTATGTCAGTTTAGGTTACGGGCACGCCTGAAACGACGCCCTTCACCTCAGCTCCGCCCCCGCTGACGCATCGAGTCCAGTGGGGCACTCCCTGTAGCGCTTGACGCCCCTTGGACATGCAGTTTCGCGGGGCAGGCAGACGGCGATACCGCTGGTCAGAGGCCAGTGCCGCTGCCTGAGCGAACCCATCCGTCAACTGGTGGCGCGGGGTCGTCGAAGCCACGAGCCTCCCAGCCATGTCGTAGAACTACGTCGACACGTTCGAGACCGCCCCGTGCGTGGTTGTGTCCTGCAACACATCACCTGACCGCGACCGCACCACCGTGCCCGACACCGTCGACTGGCCGTTCGGGAATCAAATCACATCCAACCATTCCGCCACCCGAATCTCGACAATGGCATTATCTTGCCAGTATTTTTTTCCTTGAGCCTTGACCCATTCGGTACTGGTTACCTGGGTAAAAAATCTTCTGAGATCGAGAACAGCCGTGTGCGACGACTCAAAGGAATGGGACTTGGGGTCTTCAAGCATAGACACCGAGAATCCCGGGACGATTTGATCGGCCCGAGTTGTGATATAGGGAAGACCAGGCCGTGATGGCAGCTCATGTTCTAGGAACGGAAACGTTAGGTTAATATTCAGATAACGATCATCGCCGTATCGAGACTTCTGAAGCCAAATATCGACAATTATCGTCGAGCCGGTTCCGTCGTCAAACTGCCACTTGCGTGGTGTTCTGTGATGATAACCTGCGGGTAAAATTGACTCGATCTGTTCAGAATACTCGCGGGTTGACCGGTCGCTTGGGGACATTATAGGTTACCAGCTTTCCATGCCACTTCTGTCCTGTGGCCCATTCCATGTACTTGACATATTTGCGCAGTTGACGGTTCCCCGTCCGAATACCGCGCGCGGTATTCGGCTTGAGTTCGATGATAATGCGCTTGGAATAGTTAATTGCATCGAATCTCATCCTCAGCTGAGGATTGTATGACTCCCGCAAAAAACCCTTCGGGTATTTCCAAATTTTATGCATTGCTCGCCCATATGCTGCCGCGGACGACTCCCCACCCTTGGGGCCTGGCCCCTTCAGCGTAGTGGTCCATTTTCCGCCGCCGGCCTGAAGTTCCTCTCCGATGCATTCAGGGCCATCCTCGCATCGCCCGGTGAGGTCGAAAGCGTCGGTCGGATCCTTCACATAGGCATAGTCGTTGTCGGTCCCGCCTTCGACGGGGTCGACCTGCAAGAACCGGCCGAGTGCTGCGACGTATTGCCGGGCGCCCATCTCGATGGTGGCGATCGACCCAAGGTGCTCCGACAATTTCTGGTGTTGTCCGAGCCATCCGTAGTCAGCAGCACCGGTTTGGGTGTCCGGGCCGGCTTGGTTCGCGGTCACGGTTCCGAGGAGTCCGGAGGTGGGGTCTTCGACCTGCCCGAACGGGTCGTAGACCGCGAGCCCTGAAGCGCGGGTTCCGGCGCCGTCGGCGGTGGTGATGATGTCGCCGTGGATGTTCGGGTACGACCACGAGCTCGACGTGCCCCGCAGCTCCGCGGTCACACCACCGGGGAGGGACAGGTCCCACTCGGTCAGTGCACTGCTGCCGTCGAGAGCGAAGTCCGGGGTGTCCCCGTCACCGGTGAACCCGTACCGGGTCACCGTCACCTGACCACCGGGGGTGGTTTCGGTGCGCTGCACGATCCGGTCCGTGGTGTCACGAACGTAGGTGACCTTCGACCCGTCGTCCAACACGGTCTTGGTGTGCCGGTCGCCGCCGTCGTAGGTCAGGGCCTCATCAGCGAGCTTCACGGTGTTCCCGTGCTCGTCGTAGACGATCTGTCCCGACGACAGGGACTGGTTCACCGGCGACGCACCCGTGACCGGGTTCGTGACCGTGGTCCCGATCAGCCGGTCCGCCGCGTCGTAGCAGGACGCCACCGTGCTCGCCGGCGAACCCGCCACCGCCGCACCGGCGGTGTCGGTCAGCTGATCCGACGATGACGTGCGGTTCCCGTTCTTGCCGGCCGCAGCGACCGCGCCGGTCTGGGTGCAGGCTGCCGGACCGAACCCGTATGCCAACTGGTGGCGTGGGATCGTCGCGGCCACGAGCCTCCCGGCCGTGTCGTAGGAGTACGTCGACACGTTCGAGACCGTCCCGTCCGTGGTCGTGTCCTGCAACACATCCCCGGACTGGGACCGCACCACCGTGTCCGACACCGTCAACTGACCGTTCGGGAACGACCAACCGACACTCGTCACCGCACCGGCCGCGTTCTTGACGATCTGCGACAGCGCAGTTCCGTTGCCGGCGTTCCCCGCGCCTGACGGGTACGTCACCCCCGTCAGCTCCCCCGCTGTGTACGACGGGTCCGCGATCACGTTCCCGTCAGCACTGACGATCTCGACCTGCGAGTCCACGTTGTACTCGAACTTCGTCCGATGCACCGGCCCGGACGGCGGCGTCGCCATCACCTCATCCACGCGACCGGCCAGGTCGTACGTCGTCGCAGTGGTCGTCCCCCACACATCCACGTAGCTCGTCGTCTGGCCGAGGAGGTTCGACGTCGTCGTGACGACACCACCCTTGTCGGCCCCGTCGACCGTTCCATCGGTCACCGACATCACGAGAGGGTTCCCATCGACGCGGTAGTCCGTCGTCTCCGTGCGTGCCGCGACCGCGCCGAACCCGGCGGTCGACGAGGTCGTCGCCCGACCCCGGACGTCGTAGCTGGTGCAGGACCAGTCGGCGTCCCCGGACCGCTTCGACCCGATCACGCGACCCCACACGTCGTAGATGAACGACGTCACGATCGCGGTGCCCGACGCCGGCGTGGCGCCGGTGCTGGTCTTCAGCTGCCCGTACTGCGGCGTGCTCGCATCGACGTTGCAGAGCTTGCCGTCCTGCACTCCGTCGAGCTTCGCCATCGTCTCCATCTTGTCGTAGTACTTCGACGTCGTCGCGACGTTCGCCTGCGCCGGGAGCGTCCTGGTCAGCCGACGCAAGTACCCCAAGTTCTGCGGCTCGTACGTCGAGGTCTCCTTCAGCGCCAACCCGCCCGGATCCACGATGCCAGCGGATGCCATACCGAGCCACGGCGTGTCGTACTGCGTCCCTGTGGTGACCCCGGAAATCTGACCGGCGCTCACTCCGGTGACGCCGGTCGGTGCCTTGTCATCGGTGGTCGTAGTCGACTTCAGCCCGTAGTCCGGCGTCAACGCGCTCCCGGGAACGACTGCGATCGCGCCGCCGTTGATCTGCCACTCCAGGACCAGGGACGCATCGACCGTGACTTCCCGGTACTGCAGCCGGATGCGGGCCGTCTGACCCTTGGCGAGGTGGATGACCTGCGACGCCTTCGTCTCCTTAGCGGAGTGCGGCCCGTCCGGCCATGTCGTAGCCGATCATCGTCGCCACGTTCGCGATGACTGCCCGGGAGGAGTTCGCTGCGAGCCAGTCGTTGGCGAAGGAGTCGCGAAGCGTGACGAGCTTCCCGCCGTCGTAGCCGAAGTCGGTGCGCTCAGCACCCGGGTCGAGGATCTGGGTGAGGTTGCCGTTGGTGTCGGAGAACAGCTGCGTGGTGTCCTGCGCGCCGGCGACGTGGCCGGGGTAGATGATCCGGCACAGCATGTTCGCCGGTGTCGGCGATGCACCGGAGGGCACCGGAGACGCAAGGCCGAGCTCGACGCCGCCGCGCGGACGCCGTTCGGTGACGTGTCGGACGCGCTTGTGCTCGCGACGACAGTACGGGAGCTGGTCGAGCGGATCGCGGAGCTCGGCGACATGTGAGTGCGGCCGGGAGATGACGGGGCGGACGCTCGGGGTGCTGTGGGCTCTCGACGAGCGCAGGGGCCCCGCGAGCCTCTGATCTCATCGCCGATTGAAGCAGCGTCACCTGCTGCCGAGATGCACCAGCGAGAACTGGGCACCCGGTACTCCTCGGCAGACGTGTGCGGAGCGCGTTTCTCGGCGATCGGCGCTGTGGCACGCGGCACGTGCCGATGGCGGACGAGAACCAGAGATCGCACGGCAGCGAGCGGTCCCGGCCACGTTCGACCTCCCGGACGTCAGGTCCGTCTCGAAGACATACCACTTCGAGGAGATCGCTGGGACCGCGCTGAACGCGCACGCTCCCGTCCTGTTCGAGGTGGCGTCGCAGGGGGAGAGTGTTGCCCAGTCGGTGGTCTGCCAGCAGCCCCCGCATCTTTCAGAGTGCGTCAGAACCGCCGACTCCAGCGCCGGTGGGCTGACGTAGACGACCGTCAGGAGGGCTGCCTTCTCATCTCGGTAGCCGCTCCGCTACTGGAACGCCTCGGGGAGCGCGTCGACGAACTGATCGAAGTTGCTATACCAGACAGAGTGGGCCGCGCCGGGAACGTCACGAACGCGCACGCCGCGTCCGCTGTGCAGTGCCACCACCTCGTCGTCGACGTACGAGCTCGGCTTCGCTCGGACGATGATCGACCCGGTCTCCGGTTCGAAGGAAACCCCAGGGCCTGTTGCCAGCGCGGCAGCAGTGGCGGGATCGAAGCGTTCCGCTGCGCGAGCCTCGACCACACAGTCCTGGTCGCTGTAGAACGGCCGAGACGCTCGAAGTCCGTCGTACGTGCGAGCGCGTTTGTCCTGCTCGTACCCCGCGGTGAGTTCGGCCCGGTCCCAGCCGCCGCGCGTCGCGAAGGGAGCGTCGATGTAGACCGACAAGTTCGGCATGAGCACCCCGACGCCCACGGCCGCGGCGAGGAGCAACCCACCATACGAATGTCCCATGACGAGATCGGGGACCGAACCGCATTCGGCGGCAATGGACTCCGCGATCGACCGCGCGGCGCGATCCACCGTCATGGTGTCGTCGCGCGGGGACATCCCGTGGCCCGGGAGATCGACCGCGAGAACGCGGTAGCCACTCTCGACCAGCAGCGGAACGACTCGCCACCAACTCTCATGGGACCCAGTCATTCCATGCAGCAGCACCGCCGTGCGTTCCCCGTTGCCCTGCGCCTCAACGTGGAGCTTCATCGGGGTATCGAAGCACATCCGCTCCACCGGCCGGCTGTGTCGACAGCCGATCGCTTTCCGGGACGGGGACCAAGCCGGACTACTCGTCGGTCCGGCTGTCTTGCGGTCACACTGCCTTCCGGAACAATGAAGCCATGCGCACCCCCGAGCCGCCGGTCGGAATCCCGTGGCACGAAGCGAGCTTCGTCCCTGCCTTTGGTCGCTTCTGGCGGGGCTACGTCGTGTTCCGAGGCCGCGCAGCACGACCAGAGTTCTGGTGGTGGGCGCTGTGGTGGGCGATCTTCAGCGTGGTCGTGAACGTGTTCTACGGAGTCGGCGCCTTCAGTGCGGCACTCGCGCCCCCGAGCAGCGCTGAGCAGGAACGCCTCACCGAGGCGATGGACAGCGCCAACCCCTTCCCAGTGTGGGGCTACCTGCTGTCCTCGCTGCCACCAGCAGCGATGATCGCCCTCGCCGTCTTCACCATCGTCGGTCTCGCAGCACTCCTCCCCTGGATCGCCATGGCCGTACGACGTCTCCACGACACCAACCGATCCGGCTGGTGGACACTGCTCTCCCTCGTACCGGTCGGGAACATCGTCGTTCTCGTGTTCCTCGTCCTGCCCTCCGACGAACGAAGAACACGCTTCGACGACTCCACGCACGAGCAGACGCACCGGTAGCAGATCGGGTACTGAGACGGTCTCCTGACCGAGACCATCGACATCGGCGACCGTCGTCCCCGAGCAACGCGCCCGCCCGTCGATCCCCCACCGACCCTCGTCGGACAGCCGCGTCTAGGTGTACCTGGCCGTGACGTTGGTGACACTTCGGGGGTTGTGACGCGGCGAGGCCTCCTGGCTTGATGGAGCTGTCTAG
>NZ_JBMPIU010000006.1:0-231120 GCF_049341865.1 Curtobacterium phyllosphaerae
ACAACACTGACCGGATCCACTCAAGCCACGGACTCACTCCCGCAGCCCGAGTGTCACCAACCTGATGGCTCAGTACACCTAGGCCGCGACCGGTGCTTCGTGCCGCGGCTCGACCCAGACGAGGGCGACGCCGACGCCGAGGACGTCGAGTGCCCGTCGTTCGGCGTCCTCGCGGTTGCACGCGCCGATCACGGCGACGGCCACGTCGTCCGAACCGGGCTCGGTGAACGCGACGGTCCACAGCGGGGTTGAGCTCTGCATGGGATCACCTTCTCGACGAGTGACGCGATGATGCTTCGGTCGTCGAGGTATTCGACGCCGAGCCCACGGCGGCTTGGTCGGCGGGCGGACGCGCACCGAGCTCCCAGCGAGCGCACACGGTGTAGGCAGGGCTCATGACGACACTCCCCGGTGGCACGCTGACCCTGGCCGACGACCTGACGCTGACCCGGTTCGGGTACGGCGCGATGCAGCTGAGCGGTCCGGGCGTGATGGGGCCGCCGGCCGACGTGCAGGGTGCGCAGGAGGTCCTCCGCGCGGTGGTCGAGCTCGGCATCACGCACATCGACACGAGCGACTACTACGGCCCCTTCGTGACGAACGAGCTCATCCGCGACACCCTGCACCCCTACCCGGCCGACCTGCACATCGTGACGAAGGTCGGCGCACGGCGGACCGCCCGCGGCGGGTGGCCATCGGCCCTCGGGCGGGACGACGTCCGGCAGGCGATCGACGAGAACCTCGAACACCTCGGGCTCCCGGCGATGGACGTCGTCAACCTCCGTGTCGGCGGCCAGGCGTCCCCGACCCCCGGGTCGATCGCCGAACCGCTCGAGGCCCTCGCCGAGCTCCAGGGCGAGGGGTTGGTCCGGCACATCGGGGTGAGCAACGTGACGCTCGAGCAGTTCCGCGAGGCGCAGTCCTACGCCGAGGTCGTCTGCGTGCAGAACAACTACAACCTCGCACACCGCGAGCACGACGACATCGTCGACGCCTGCGCCGAGGACGGGGTCGGGTTCACCCCGTACTTCCCGCTCGGCGGGTTCAGCCCGCTCCAGTCGGGGACCCTGGAGCAGGTGGCGGCGCGCCTGGGCGTGACGGGCCTCCAGGCTGCGCTCGCGTGGCTCATGCAGCGCTCGCCGACGATGCTGCTCATCCCCGGGACGAAGTCCGTCGCGCACCTGCACGAGAACGTCGCGGGCGCGGCGCTCGAGCTCCCGGAGGACGCGCTCCGCGAGCTGGACGCCATCGGCAACGCGTCCTGACCTTCCGGTGGGTGAGCAGGAATCGTCGGGCCGGGGACTCCGACCCGACGATTCCTGCTCACTCGCGAGCGAGCGCCCTACGGGACGAGGTGGCCAGCCGCCGTGAACAGGCGGTACCACTCCTCGCGGGACAGCCGGACGTCCGACCCCGCGGCCGACTCCTGCACGCGCCCCGGGTTCGTCGTCCCGAGCACCACCTGCATGTCGGCCGGGTGGCGGGTGATCCAGGCGACGGCGACGCCCGTCGGCGTGATGCCGTGCGCGGCCGCGATCTCGTCGAGCGCGTCGTTGAGGTCCGCGTAGTCGTCGCGGTCGCCGATGAACACCCCGTCGAAGAACCCCTTCTGGAACGGGGACCATGCCTGCAGGGTGATGTCGTGCAGGCGGGAGTAGTCGAGGATCCCGTTGTCGCGGTCGATCGACTGGTCGAGCGCGCCCATGTTCGCGGCGACCCCGGCGGCGATCAGGTTGGCGTGCGTGATGCTCAGCTGCACCTGGTTGAACGCGAGGGGCTGCTCGACGTGTCTCTTGAGGAGCTCGACCTGGCCGGGGGTGTGGTTCGAGACGCCGAAGTGCTTGACCTTGCCGGCCGCGTGCAGCTGCGAGAACGCGGACGCGACCTCCTCCGGCTCGACGAGTGCGTCCGGGCGGTGCAGGAGCAGGACGTCGACGTGGTCGGTCTGCAGCGCGGCGAGTGACTCGTCGACGGACTCCAGGATGTGCGACTCCGAGAAGTCGAAGTACCCCTGCCGGATCCCCACCTTGGTCTGGATGACGATCTGCTCGCGCTCCGAGGCGCTGAGCCCGAGTGCCGACCCGAAGCGCTGCTCGCACCCGTGCCAGCCGCCGTACACCGCGGCGTGGTCGAACATCGTGATCCCGGCGTCCCGGGCGGTCCCGACGAGCGTGCGGATGTCCTGGTCGGACATCTCGTTGATGCGCATCAGTCCGAGGACGATGTTCGAGGCGGTCAGGTCGGTCTGTGGCAACTCCAGTGTCTTCACTCCTCGATCCTGCCCCATCCCGCCGACAGCCGCGCATGTGAGCGGGACGCATGCGTTCCGCACGGCGGCGTTAGGGAACCGTCAGGACCGGCCTGGAGGCGCGGCTCCCGCAGGAGCATCGATGCAGCGTCCGCAGTCGGGACGCGGTCCGCGGCACCTCCCGCGGGTCACCTCGAAGTACTGGAGCTCCATCGTGTTCGACGTGTTCGTCGTCGTCGGCGTCCTCGCCCTGTTCGGCGTGGTCGCCCTCATCGCCAAGGGGGTGGAACGCCTGTGATCGTCGTCACCATCGCGGCCGCCGTCCTCGGTGTCGCCGCTGTCGGCTACCTCGTCGTGGCGCTCGTCCGCCCGGAGAAGTTCTGATGAGCGCTGCGGACACCTGGGCCGGCATCGCCCAGGTCGCGACCGTCGTGCTGCTCCTCGTCCTGGTGCACCGCCCGCTCGGCGACGGCATGGCGCGGATGTACACCTCGGTCCGGCACCTGCGGATCGAACGCGGCACGTACCGGCTGATCGGGGTCGACCCGGACGCCGAGCAGTCCTGGCCCGCGTACCTCCGGGGCATCCTCCTGTTCTCGGTGGTCGGCGTGCTGCTGCTCTACGCGATGCAGCGACTCCAGGCGGTGCTCCCCGCGAGCCTCGGGCTGCCCGCGGTCACACCGAGCCTCGCGTTCGACACCGCGGTCTCGTTCGTGACGAACACGAACTGGCAGTCGTACTCGCCCGAGGCGACCATGGGCATCACGGTGCAGATGGCAGGCCTCGCCGTCCAGAACTTCCTGTCGGCGGCCGTCGGCATGGCGGTCGCCGTCGCACTGGTCCGCGGGTTCGCCCGTCGCCGGACCGGCACGCTCGGCAACGTGTGGGTCGACGTCGTCCGGACCGTCTGGCGCCTGCTCCTCCCGGTGTCGTTCGTCGCCGCGATCGTCCTCGTCGCCGGCGGTGTCATCCAGAACCTGGCCGACCCGACCGCCGTGACGACGCTGGTCGGTGGGACCCAGCACCTGCCCGGCGGCCCGGTCGCCTCGCAGGAGGCGATCAAGATGCTCGGCACGAACGGCGGCGGGTTCTTCAACGCGAACTCCGCGCACCCGTTCGAGAACCCGCAGCCGTGGACGAACCTCGTCGAGGTGTTCCTGATGCTCGCGATCCCGTTCTCGCTGCCCCGCGCCTTCGGCACCATGGTCGGCGACACGCGGCAGGGCGTCGCGATCACCGCCACGATGGGCGCGATCTTCCTCGTCTCGCTGTCCGCGATGTCGATCGCCGAGCTCGCCGCCGGCGGGTCGGCGACCCAGGCGGCCGGTGCCGCGATGGAGGGCAAGGAGCAACGGTTCGGCATCCTCGGCTCGACGCTGTTCGCGACGGCGTCCACCGCGACCTCGACCGGTGCGGTGAACAGCATGCACGACAGCTTCACGCCGCTCGGCGGGATGATGGCGATGCTCAACATGATGCTCGGCGAGATCGCCCCCGGCGGTGTCGGGTCCGGCCTCTACGGGATGCTCGTCCTCGCCGTGATCACGGTGTTCATCGCGGGTCTGCTCGTCGGGCGCACGCCGGAGTACCTCGGCAAGCGCATCGGCTCCACCGAGATCCGGCTCGCCTCGCTGTACATCCTCGTGACGCCGGCCCTCGTGCTGCTCGGCACCGGCATCAGCCTCGTGCTCCCGGGCGTCCGGGAGCAGGTCATCGGCACGTCCCTGGCGAACCCCGGGAACCACGGGCTCAGCGAGCTGCTCTACGCGTTCACGAGCGCGGCGAACAACAACGGCTCGGCCTTCGGCGGGTTCACCGCGAACACGACGTGGATGAACTCCGCACTCGCCGTCGCGATGCTCCTCGGCCGGTTCGTCCCGATCGTGCTGGTCCTCGCGCTCGCCGGGTCACTCGCCCAGCAGGAGCAGGTCCCCGCGACGGCCGGCACGCTGCCCACGCACCGGCCGCTGTTCGTCGTCCTCCTCGGCGGCGTCGCGGTCATCGTCACCGCACTCACGTTCTTCCCGGTGCTGGCACTGGGACCCCTCGCAGAAGGACTCGTCAAGTGACCATCGTCGAACCAGAGCAGCAGGACACCGCGTCCGGGGTGCCGGAGCCGACCACGCGTCGGGCCGCGTTCGGACCACGGCAGCTGGTGGCGGGCCTCCCGTCCGCACTCCGCAAGCTCGACCCGCGCGTCATGGTGCGGAACCCCGTCATGTTCATCGTCGAGGTGGGCGCCGCACTGACGACGGTCACCGCCGTCGTGCAGCCGAGCGCGTTCACCTGGGCGATCGCCGTCTGGCTCTGGCTGACCGTCGTGTTCGCGAACCTCGCCGAGGCCGTCGCCGAGGGCCGCGGGAAGGCGCAGGCGGAGGCGCTCCGGAAGACCAGGAGCACCACGACCGCCCGCCGCATCGCCCGGTACGACGCCGTCGGGGACCCGGCCGCGCACGACGCCGACGTCGTCGAGGTGGCGAGCGTCGACCTGGCGAAGGGCGACCACGTGCTCGTCGAGGCCGGCGACGTGATCCCGGGCGACGGCGACGTGGTCGACGGCATCGCGAGCGTCGACGAGTCCGCGGTCACCGGTGAGTCCGCACCCGTGATCCGCGAGTCCGGTGGCGACCGCAGTGCCGTCACCGGCGGCACGCGCGTGCTCTCGGACCGGATCGTCGTGCGGATCACCTCGACGCCGGGCGAGACGTTCATCGACCGGATGATCCGGCTCGTCGAGGGTGCGAGCCGGCAGAAGACGCCGAACGAGATCGCGCTGAACATCCTCCTCGCGAGCCTGTCGATCGTCTTCGTGCTCGTCTGCCTGACGATGCAGCCGATCGCCGGACTCGTCGGTGCGACGGTCAGCGTGCCGGTGCTCATCGCGCTGCTGGTCTGCCTCATCCCGACGACGATCGGGGCACTCCTCTCCGCCATCGGCATCGCCGGCATGGACCGGCTCGTGCAGCACAACGTCCTCGCGATGTCGGGGCGCGCCGTCGAGGCCGCCGGGGACATCACCACCCTGCTCCTCGACAAGACCGGGACGATCACGTACGGGAACCGTCGGGCGTCGCGTGTCGTCCCGGTCGCCGGTGTGACCGAGGGCGAGCTGATGGCCGCGGCCGCGCTGTCCTCGGCGACCGACGGGACGCCGGAAGGGCGCTCGATCGTCGAGCTCGCCGCGGCCGCCGGCGCGACGACCGGACTGCCGACCGGGGCGACCGAGGTGCCGTTCACGGCGCAGACCCGGATGAGCGGGGTCGACCTCCTCGACGGCACGCAGGTCCGGAAGGGTGCGACCGCGCAGGTGCTCGCATGGGCCGGTGCCGCTCCCGGCGCGGGGGCGGCCGCCGGTGCGGACGGCGGCTCCGCCGCTGCCGACGTCGAGCGCGCCGTCGCCGAGATCTCCGACGAGGGCGGGACACCGCTCGTCGTCGCAGTCCGGGCAGCGTCGGGCGAGACCCGGCTGCTCGGCGTCGTCCACCTCAAGGACGTCGTCAAGGACGGCATCGCCGAGCGCTTCGCCGACCTGCGCGCGATGGGCATCCGCACCGTGATGATCACCGGCGACAACCCCCGCACCGCGTCGGCGATCGCCCGCGAGGCCGGTGTCGACGACTTCCTCGCCGAGGCCACCCCGGAGGACAAGCTCGCGCTCATCCGCAAGGAGCAGGAGGGCGGGAACCTCGTCGCGATGACCGGGGACGGCACGAACGACGCCCCGGCCCTCGCGCAGGCGGACGTCGGTGTCGCGATGAACACCGGGACGACCGCGGCGAAGGAGGCCGGCAACATGGTCGACCTGGACTCCGACCCGACGAAGCTCATCGACGTCGTGCGGATCGGCAAGCAGCTGCTCATCACCCGCGGCGCGTTGACGACGTTCTCGATCGCGAACGACGTCGCCAAGTACTTCGCGATCATCCCCGCGATGTTCCAGGCCGCGTTCCCGGGGCTCGCCGTCCTCAACGTGATGCAGCTGCACAGTCCGTCGTCGGCGATCCTCTCCGCGGTCGTCTTCAATGCGCTCGCCATCGTGGCGCTCATCCCCCTCTCGCTCCGCGGGGTCCGGTACCGGGCCGCGTCGGCGTCCTCGGTGCTCGGCCGGAACCTGCTCGTCTACGGACTCGGCGGCGTCCTCGTGCCGTTCGTCGGCATCAAGCTCATCGACCTCGTGGTCGGTCTCATCCCCGGGTTCTGAGCCCGGTCGTCGTCAGGAGTTCGTCATGGCCACAACACGTTCCACCGCCCGCACCACCTGGGTCGCGATCCGGCTCGCCGTCCTGTCCACCGTGGTGCTCGGCGTCGCGTACCCGCTCGCGGTCACCGGGGTCGGGCAGCTCGCGTTCCCCCACCAGGCGAGCGGCTCGATGGTCTCGTCGGGCGGCTCGGTCGTCGGGTCCTCGCTCATCGGTCAGTCCTTCACGGGGCGGTCCGCCGCGCGGTGGTTCCAGTCGCGTCCGTCCGCCGCGGGGGAGCACGGGTACGACGCGGCAGCCTCGTCCGGGTCGAACCTCGGCCCGTCGAACCCGGAGCTCCGGAAGGCGATCGAGGAGCGGCGCGCAGCCGTCGCCGCTGCCGACGGCGTCCCGGCGTCGTCCGTCCCGGTGGACGCCGTCACCGCATCGGGTTCGGGACTCGACCCCGACATCAGCCCCGCGTACGCCCTGCTGCAGGTCGACCGGGTGGCCGCAGCGCGAGGGCTGTCGGACGCGGCCGTGCGGTCGCTCGTCGACGAGCACACCCAGGGCCGGCAGCTGGGATTCCTCGGCGAGCCCCGGGTGAACGTCCTGGAGCTGAACCTTGCGCTCGCCGGGGCGCGATGAGCGGTCGCTCCGGTCGCGCCGCCGTGCGTCGCTCAGGGCCGGTCGCGGAGCAGCTCCGCGACGAGACTGCGGTGGCTGAGATCCGCCTCGGCCCTGGGATCGATCCGTCGCACCTGCGCCATCAGCCGACGGTGCTGGAGTTCCGGCCGACCGAGGATGCACTCGTGGTGCGCCACCCGGTTCCGGAACCGACGCAGGGCTTCGAGGGCGTCACGGATCTCGTCACGGTGCGACCGTGGCCCGTAGGCGGTGTGCAGGTGGGGACGCCAGATCGACCGCTCCAGGCGGTCACTCGTCAGCATCGTCCAGAACCCGAAGGTGAACTCGGCAACGACCTTGCCGGACGGCGGACGTCCACCGTCCGGAGCACGAGCGCGGTCCACCGCCTCGGCCACCCGACGGCGCGCGATCGCGTTGACGTCTCGTGGCGTTCCGCTGGCGCGGCTTCGTCGCATGTCGACGGGGAACAGCGCCTCGGTGGTCCCGGGTTCCGACCAATGCGAATCCCCGCCGATGAGCGCCCCCTGCAGGGCACGGTCGTAGGCGTTCCGCAGTCCGACCTCGAGATGGGCGAGGTCCTGCAGGAAGGCGCCTGCCAGCCTGGCGTTCCAGTCGTACAGGCGACGAGCTCGATCCTGGTCATGGCCGGCTGCACGGAGGTACCGCTCGAACCGGGCGATGCTGACCCACTCGACGAACCAGTCATCGGAGGTCATGGCAAGGTCACATCTGGTATACTGACCATGAAAGCCCTTGTGGACCTCTGTTCCATGTCGCTCGGGCCACGACAGGAAGCTCCGGTATTCCGCCTCGGCGGACCCGGAGCTTCTGCCGTCCCGCAGCCGACGCCGAGCCCGGCGGCACCTGCGCCAGTGTGGTCATTGCGGATGCTCGTCATGGTGTCCGGTAATGCATCACCGCGAAGCCGCCGCACGCGCCACGTTCACGGGATGATGGGCGCATGAGACACGGACGACTTCGGGTGCTGCTCGGCGCTGCTCCGGGCGTCGGCAAGACCGTGACGATGCTCGAGGAGGGCCGCCGGCTCCGGGACCAGGGTACGGACGTCGTCGTCGCCGTCGTCGAGACCCACGGTCGCGCGATGACCGCCGCGCTCGTCGACGGGCTCGAGGTCGTGCCGCGCCGCCACGAGGTGCACCGGGGCGTCACCCTCGACGACATGGACCTCGACGCCGTGCTGGCCCGCCGCCCGGAGGTCGCCCTGGTCGACGAACTCGCGCACACGAACGCCCCCGGCGGCCGGTACGAGAAACGCTGGCACGACGTGCAGGCACTCCTCGATGCGGGGATCGACGTCATCAGCACCGTGAACGTGCAGCACATGGAGAGCCTCGGTGACGTCGTCCGCGACATCACCGGCGCGGTGCAGCGCGAGACCGTCCCCGATGCCGTCGTCCGGGCCGCCGACCAGATCGAGGTCGTCGACCTGGCGCCCCAGGCCCTCCGCGACCGTCTCGCCGAGGGCCACGTCTACCCGCCGGCTCGGGTGGATGCCGCGCTGTCGAACTACTTCCGGCTCGGCAACCTCACCGCGCTCCGCGAGCTGGCGCTCCTGTGGCTCGCCGACGAGGTCGACGACGCCCTGAAGCGATACCGCTCCGAGCACGGCATCGACCACCGGTGGGAGACGCGCGACCGCGTGGTCGTCGCACTCACCGGCGGGCCGGAGGGGGAGACGCTGCTCCGCCGCGGTGCCCGGATCGCGGCGCGGAGCGCGGGCGGGGAGCTGGCGGCGGTGCACGTCACGACGAGTGACGGCCTGCGCGAACGGCATCCCGGCGCGCTGGCGGCACAGCGGGCCCTGGTCGAGCAGCTCGGCGGCACCTACCACCAGGTCGTCGGCGACGACGTCCCGACGACCCTCGTCCGGTTCGCCCGGTCGATCGACGCGACCCAGGTGGTGATCGGGGTCTCCCGCCGGAGCCGGATCGTCGCGGCGCTGACCGGTCCGGGCATCGGGACCACGGTCGTCCGGGAGTCCGGCGACATCGACGTGCACATCGTCACGCACGACCGGGCCGGCGGACGCTTCGCGTTGCCGCGGCTCGGCGGCGGGCTGTCCCGCGGCCGCGTGGTCGCGGCGTTCGTCCTCGCGCTGGTCGCCGGTCCGCTCCTGACGCTGCTGCTGTCGTCGATCCGGGCTCCGGGCACGATCACCGCCGAGGTCCTCGCGTACCAGTTGCTCGTGCTCGTCGTGGCGCTCGTGGGCGGCATCTGGCCGGCCGTCTTCGCAGCCGTGCTGTCCGGGTTCTCGCTCGACTTCTTCTTCGTGCAGCCGATCCACACGATCACGGTCCAGCAGCCGTGGCACCTGGTCGCACTGGTGCTCTACGTCCTGAGCGCCGTGCTCGTGAGCGTCGTGGTGGACCGGTCGGCGCGGCACTCCCGGACCGCCAGGCGTGCCGCCGCCGAGTCCGCGCTCCTGACCGGGATCGCCGGCAGCGTGCTCCGGGGCGACGACGCCCTCGACGCGCTCGTCGACCGCACCCGGGAGGCGTTCGGGTTCGATGCGGTGCGGGTCTCCGTCGACGGTGCGGTGGTCGCCGCGTCGGGTTCGGCGGAGGGCGGCGTCGCGACGTCACTGCCCGGCGGCGGCACGGTCGAGTTCGTCGGCGGCCGCACCGGTCCGGGCGAGCGTCGGCTCCTGGCGGTCGTCGAGCGGCAGATGGACGCCGCCCTCGAACACCGCACCCTCGCCCGGACCGCGGTGGACGCCGAGCGGATCGCCGCCGCCGACCGGGTGCGGAGTGCCCTCCTCGCCGCGGTCGGGCACGACGTCCGCCGTCCGATGGCCGCCGCGAGCGCGGCCATCGGAGGGCTCCGCGTCGCCGACACGACCCTGTCGGACGCGGACCGCGACGTCCTCCTCGAGACGGCCGACGAGAGCCTCCGCTCGCTCGCGACGCTGCTCGGCGACCTGCTCGACGTCAGCCGGGTCCAGGCCGGTGTCCTCGCGGTCACACCGCAGCGGATCGCGGTCGAGGACGTCGTCGCGCCGGCGCTCGACGAACTCGGCCTGGGCCCGACGGACGTCGACCTCGACCTGCCCGCCGACCTGCCGGAGGTCGACGCCGACCCGGTGCTCCTGCAGCGCGTGGTCGTCAACCTCCTCGCGAACGCGGAGCGGTTCTCACCGGACGGTGCACGCGTCCGGGTCGCCGCGAGCGCCTTCGGCGACGTCGTCGAGCTGCGGGTCGTCGACCGCGGTCCGGGCATCGCCGCAGACCGCCGCGACGACGTCTTCATGCCGTTCCAACGACTCGGCGACACCGACAACGACACGGGGCTCGGGCTCGGTCTCGCGCTCGCCAAGGGGTTCACCGAGGGCATGGGCGGCACGATCGCGGTCGACGACACCCCGGGGGGCGGTCTGACGGTGGTCGTCGCACTGCCGGTGACCGGGTCGGGAGCACGGACGGAGGGACCGGCGTGAAGGTCCTCATCGCGGACGACGACCCCCAGCTCGTCCGGGCGCTCGTCGTCACGCTCGGCGCCCGGGGCTACGACGTCGTGACGGCTCGGGACGGTCGCGCGGCGCTCGACGCGGTCATCACCGAGCGGCCGGACATCGTGATGCTCGACCTCGGCATGCCGCGGCTCGACGGCATCGGCGTCCTCGAGGGCATCCGCGCGTGGTCGCAGGTACCGGTCCTGGTGCTCTCCGGGCGGACCGACTCGTCCGACAAGGTCGACGCGCTCGACGCCGGCGCCGACGACTACGTCACCAAGCCGTTCCAGATGGACGAGCTCCTCGCGCGCCTCCGTGCGCTCGGGCGTCGGCGGACGGTGGCGGCCGACGTCGCGCCGGTGGTGCGGATCGGGGAGCTGCTCGTCGACCTCGCCGCCAAGCAGGTCACGCGGGCGTCCGGGCCGGCCGGCGCGATCCGACTGACGCCGACGGAGTGGCGACTGCTCGAGGTGCTGCTCGCGAACCCCGGACGGCTCCTCACCCGCGAGATGCTCCTGACCGAGGTGTGGGGACCCTCGCACGGCGGGGACGCCGGCTACCTGCGGCTGTACGTCGCGCAGCTCCGCAAGAAGCTCGAGCCGACGCCGGCCGAGCCGCGGTACATCGTCACCGAGTCCGGGATGGGGTACCGGTTCGAGCCCGAGGGCTGAGGTCCGCTCGGTCGGGTCCGGCCGGGAGGCGCGGGGCCGGTTCGACACGAACGGGGGCGTCCCGCAGACGCTCGGCCTGGTGCACCGTCACGGACGCCCAGCGTCCGACCGTCCGGGCGATGCGCTGCGACGGACGCTCCACGGCGATGTACATGCCCTGCGCGACCACGAGGCTCAGCGCGACGGCGACGAATGCTGCCGTCCACCGTTGGTCGGCCGGGAACAGGAATGCGATGCCGACCACGATCGGGAAGTGCACCAGGTAGAGCGAGAAGCTCACCCGGCCGAGCCACTGCAGGGGTCGGATGCCGAGCGCGCGCCGGGCGGCGGGCCAGAGCCACGCGACCAGGACGAGCAGGAACGCCCCGGGGACCCGCAGCGCCAGGGTGGACTTGCCGAAGATGGCCGACAGGTGCGCGTCGGCGAGCACCGGTCGGAGCGACCAGTGCATCGTCAACAGGACGACGGCCGCGACCGCAGCGAGCGTCCACCACAGGGGCGACCACCGGAGCCCGGCGAACCGTGCCCCGAGATCCCGCACCACCGGCTCGTTCGCGGCGAGGAGTGCTCCGAGCGCGAAGGCGGGCAGGTACGAGGCAGCGTCCGACCCGATCACGTACCCGGCCATGCTCAGACCGGTCAGCGCCACGAGCCACCCGGCCGTGACCCGACGGCTGAGGAGCCCGATGACCACCGCGACGGGCAGGAGGAGCGAGAACCACGTCTCCCACGTCAGCGACCACAGCGGCGGGTTGATGTCCGGGTACTTCTTGCCGAACAGCATCCCGGTCGCCGCGAGGAGGGCACCCGGGGACGTGTCCGGGTCCCCCTGGTCCGCCAGCCACCCGGTCGCCGCCGACGCGTGTCGCGGGAGCACGACCCCGAGACCGACCGCGAACAGCACCGAGGCGAGCGCCGGCAGCACGAGGCGCGTGATCCGCCGCGGGTAGTAGGCCACCCAGTCGTACCGGGGTCGCTGCAGCACGGAGCGGGTGAGCACGAAGCCGCTCAGGACGAAGAACACGAGCACGAACTCGGGCCCGGCGACCAGGATCTTCAGCGGGCTCTCGGTCGCCCACCAGCCGATCGACCACGGCTCGACACCGCGGCTGGACCCGTACGCCCGCGCGATCGCCGGGATGGACATCGAGGCGTGGTGGAGCAGCACGACACCGGCCGCGAGACCGCGGAGCGCGTCGAGCGAGTCGAGTCGTCGAACCTGAGCCACCATGTGGCCGTCAACGGTAGCCACGCCACCTTGGAGCCCAGTCCATGCGGACATCCGGTCACCGACCGTTCACGCGCGGCCCGTACGGTCGGCGCATGACCACGCGCAAGGTGATGCTCGTCGGCATCGACGGGCTGCGGATCGACGACGCACTCCGCCCCGGTGCGGCCCCCCGACTCGCGGGGTTCGTCGACGCCGGGACGATCACTCCGCTGACGATGGAGGTCCCGACGATCTCCGGACCCGGGTGGTCGTCGCTCCTGACCGGGGCGACGCACGCCGAGCACGGCGTGGTCGACAACACCTTCTCCGGCCACACGCTCGCCCCGGACGCGGACTTCCTGAGTCGCGCCGCCGCCGACCAGCACCGGACGACCTTCGCTGCCGCCGGGTGGCCGCCGCTCGTCGACCCCGCGGGACCCGGTCCGGTGATCGCCACGCGTGACGACCAGCGCCGCAGCGGCCAGCACGTCGTCGTGGTCCGCGACGGCGAGCTGTACGGGCACCGGGTCGTGGACGGCGAGATCACGGCGGCCGGCGTGCTCGCGATCCGCGAGTGGGGCCCCGACGCCGCGTTCGTCTACCTCGGCGGGGTGGACGAGGCCGGCCACCTGTACGGCGGGACGTCACCCGAGTACGCGGCCGCGATCCTCCAGGCGGATGGCCGACTCGGCCGCCTGCTCGACGCGATCCGGGTCCGGGTCGCCCGCGACGACGTCGACGAGGACTGGCTCGTCGCGGTCACGACGGACCACGGACACCTCGACGAGGGCGGGCACGGCGGGGCGGAGCCGGTGTTGCGGCGGTCGTTCCTGGCGCTCAGGCGGCTCGGGAGGCTCGGTGCGCCCGGTGCCGCGCTCCCGGTCCCCGCACCCACCGGACTCGAGCCGTGGGACGTCCCCGGCGTGCTGCTGGCGCACCTCGACGGGTGACCCGGGCGCGCGTCGACTGACCCGGGTGCGCATCGGCGGACGATGCACCGGCCCGGCCCGGACCGGCCACGACCGAGCACCGGGTCAGGGCCCGCCCAGCCAGTGGTCGATGCGGTCGTGGTCCGGGGTGAAGCCGTTCGCGACGCCCCACAGCACCGCCTGCGTGCGGCTCTCGACGCCGATCTTCCGGTACACCGACCGGATGTGCGTCTTGACCGTGTTCGGGCTGAGGTAGGTCAGGCTCGCGACCTCGGCGTTCGACTTGCCCTGCGTGATGAGCGCGAGCACCTCGGACTCACGGTCCGTGATCCCCTCGATCCGGCCCGGCCAGTCGAGTCCCGGTGCACTCGGCACGCGGCCCTCCGCCGGGCTGACCACGACCTCGCCCGCGGCGACGCGTTCGAGTGCCTCGACGAGTGCGCCGGCCCCGAGCGTCTTTGCGAGGTACCCGTGGACGCCCTGCGCACACGCCGCGTCGACGAGCTCGGGCTGCAGGTTCCACGTGTAGACGACGACGTGCTGCGCCCGGGGGTTCCGGACGAGCCCGGCGATCTCCTGCAGGTCGGACTCCGGCTGTGCGAACGAGTCGTACAGCACGATGTCGATCTCGTCGTCGAGCGCGGCGTTCGCGTCGATCTCCGACACCACGATCCGGTCGCGGTACTGGTCGAACATGTGGGCGAGGCCGGTGAGGACGACGTCGTAGTCGTCGACGAGCGTCACGGTGAGGGGTCGGGTCCGGACAGGCGTCGGCATGCCACCAGCATCCCACCCCCAGGGGTGATCCGCTTCACCCCCTGGGGTGGGAGGGTCGTACCCAGTCGCCGTTCCCGGTGGCGTCCCTCGCCCGGTCGGCTCGCGTCGACCGTGCAGACAGAAGGAGTCATCCCATGCTCGGACTCATCATCAGCCTCATCGTCGTCGGCCTGATCGCCGGCGCCGTCGCCCGCCTCGTCGTCCCCGGCAAGCAGCACATCGGCATCCTCATGACGATCGTCCTCGGGATCGTCGGGTCGTTCGTCGGCGGGTTCCTCGGGTTCCTGATCTTCCAGCACGACCCGATGGACGGCTTCTTCCAGCCCGCCGGCATCATCGGCTCGATCATCGGCGCGATCATCGTGCTGCTCATCTACATGCGCTTCGCCGGTCGCCGCGCCACGCGCTGACGCACGGACCACGGACGGGAGGCGCGATGCCAGCTGGCATCGCGCCTCCCGTCCGTCGTGTCCGCGGCCGCGGACCGGTCCCGACCTACTCGACCCCCCACTCGCGGACGAGCATCCCGAGCGCGTGGTCGAACGCCTGGAGCAGGTCCATCCGGGGCCGGAGCAGCGCCTGCATCCGGAACCCCTCCCAGAGGGCGACGATGGTCTCGGCAGCGCGGACCGGGTCGAGGTCGAGCGGCAGCCGGCCGACCGCGATGTCGTGCTCGATCCCGGTGATGATGATCTGGTGGTAGGCCTCGTACCGCGTCTGCAGGTACGCCGACGTCGGGTGGGTCGGGTCGGCGGCCTCGGCGAGCACGGAGAGCAGCATGCGCGGCAGCATCGGCTCCGCCACGGTGTCCTCGACGAGCCGCCGCATGTAGATGAGGATGCCTTCGTCACGGGCGATGTACGCGAGCCCGCCCGTGCGCTGGTTCTGCCACGCGTTCACGGTCGAGAGGATCAGCCCCTGCCACGACGGGAAGTGCTGCTGCACCACGTCGATGGTGACGCCGAGCTCGTCGGCGATGTCCTTCACCGTGGTGCGGCGGTAGGACTGGCGCGAGAACACGTCGATGGCGGCGTCGATGATGTCGACCCTCGCCCGGACGTGGTCCTCGGTGGCCGGTGCCGACGCGATCGCGTCCGGTGCGTCCATGGTGTTCCTCCGGTCGGGTTCGTTCCATGGAACACGCTCGCCGGCCCCGGAGGGTAGCGCCAGTTCTGGGGGTCCTCCGGATCGGGACGCGTCGTCAGGCGACCGGGACGGTCATCGCGAGCGTCTCGACGGCACCCCGGTCCATCCGCTGCGCGAACGACGTCGCACTCCGGAACGGTCGGAACACCTCGTCACGACCGTCGACGACGAGCACGAGGTCCGCGGTGCGCTGCAGGCTCCGACGGCTCGGCACGGCGACGGCCCGGGTCACCTCGGTCCGGACCCACGACGACTCGGGGACGTCGGCCCGCGCGTTCGCCCACACCGACACCGTGCCGTCGCGGAGGACGAGCGACCGGGTCGTCGCGCGGACACCGTGCCCGACCGTGACGACGAGGGCGTCGGGGAACCGGTGCCGCAGCCGGTGGTCACGGACGATCCGGGGGATGCTCGCGACCACGATCGCGATCACCAGGATCGCGAACGCGGCGGCGACGACGAGCGCGTTGCCGGCCGCGCGCATCCGGCCGGTCTCGCCGGCCACCAGCATCCCGGCGACCGCGAGCAGGAGCAGCACGATGGCGACGGACCCGCTCGGGGTGAGCGGGAGCCCGCGGCGCCGGTCGGCCGCACCGCGGCCGGGCACGGATCGGTGGTCGCTGTCGGATCGGGGGTCGGTGTCGGGACGGGCGTCGGTGTCGGGACGGGCGTCGGCCCGGAGGCTCGGCACGGGTCCGGTCATCGGCTCACTGCTCATGGTCGGACCGTAGCGGATCAGCGCGTGCGGACGCCTCCCCCCAAGAGCGGGGACCGGGGTGCGGGGACCGGGTGCGGGGACCGGGTCGCGAGTTCCGCGTGTCGTGGAATGGAACGCCCGGGGGTCCGGTTGGACGGCACGATGAACCTCTTCGACTCCGCCGCACTCGGCGACCTCCAGCTCCGCAACCGCATCGTCATGGCACCGCTCACCCGCACGCGGGCCGGCGCCGAGGGGATCCCGAACGACCTCCTCGTCGAGCACTACTCCCAGCGCGCCGGCCTCGGGATGATCATCACCGAGGGCACCTGGCCGATCCAGGAGGGTCGCTCCTACCCCGGCCAGCCCGGCATCGAGACGCCGGAGCAGATCGCCGGCTGGAAGCGCGTGACCGACGCCGTGCACGCCGAGGGCGGCACGATCGTCATGCAGCTCATGCACGGTGGCCGCGTGTCCCACACCGACATCTCGAAGACCCCGCGCATCGTCGGCCCGAGCGCGATCGCCGCCCCCGGCGAGACCCACACCGCGGACGGCAAGGTCGCGATGCCCGTCCCGCACGAGCTCTCCACCGACGAGGTCCGCGGCGTCGTCGCGACCTTCGTCCAGGCTGCGCGCAACGCGATCGAGGCCGGGATGGACGGCGTGGAGATCCACGGCGCGAACGGCTACCTCGTCCATGAGTTCATGTCGCCGGTGTCGAACGTCCGCACCGACGAGTACGGCGGCTCCCCCGAGAACCGCGCCCGCCTCGCCGTCGAGGTCGTCACCGCGGTCGCCGAGGCCGTCGGCGCCGGTCGGACCGGCATCCGGCTCTCGCCGTCCCACAACATCCAGGGCGTCCTCGAGGAGGACGACGCGGACGTGCGCGCGACCTACACCGCGATCGCCGCGGGCATCGCGCCGCTCGGCATCGCCTTCGTCGACGTCCTGCACGCCGAGCCCACCGGGGAGTTCGTCCAGCACGTCCGCCGGACCGCCGGCGCCCCGTTCATCGCGAACAGCGGGTTCTCCTCCGTGACCACGCGGACCGAGGCGCTCGGACTCGTCGCGGACGGCTTCGCGGACGCGGTCGCCGTCGGTCGCGCGGCCATCGCGAACCCGGACCTCGTCGCCCGCTGGGAGCAGGACGCCGAGGAGAACACCCCGAACGCCCAGACGTTCTACGGGGACTCCGCCGAGGGCTACACGGACTACCCGACGCTCGACGAGGTCCGCGTCAGCGCCTGACCGCTCTCCGCCGAGACGCCGAGGGCGGCCACGCGACGCCGGTACGCTCCGGGGATGGCACTCCTGCACCGCTCGACCATCGTCCCCGGCAAGCTCGAGCTCGCCGCACCGTGGCTGGCTACCCAGCCCTGGTGGCCCGGCGGGTCCGCGACGGCGCTCGTCAAGCGGGGCGCGTTCCGGCTGGACGACCCCGACGGTCAGGTCGGCATCGAGGTCATGCTCGTGGCGACCGCCGACGGGGCGCTCCTCGTCGTCCCGCTGACCTACCGTGACGCACCGCTCGTCGGTGCCGAGGCCGGTCTGCTCGGCACGATGGAACACTCCGTCCTCGGCACCCGCTGGACCTACGACGCGGCCGTCGACCCGGTGGCGCTGACCGCGCTCGCCGAGACGGTGCGGACCGAGGGCGCCGCCGCGCGCGAGATGGTCGACGGACCGGACGGTCCGGCGGAGCGCGAACCGTCCGTCCGTGCCCGCGGTGTCGTCCGGCCGGGAGGCGCGGTCCCGGTGGTCGGGATCGGGGCGGCGTCCGAGGTGGTCACGTCCTCCGACGCGGTCGCGACGACGATCGTCGTCCCCGGCGCCTCCTTCGTGCTCCGCCGTTCGCTCGACGCGGCCTGGACCCCGGACGTGGCCCCGGGCCTCCTGGCCGTGTCGTGGGGCACCGCGGCGGACGTGCCGATCCTGGCGGTGTCGGCGGTCTGACCCCGGGACCTGCCGGTACGGTCGAACGGTGTCGAGCACTCCTCCGCCGCTGACGGTGATGACCTACAACATCAAGAACCCGGACCCGGCCCACCACTGGGAGCGGCGACTCCCCGAGCTCATCGTCCGGCGGCTCGGCAGCGTGGACGGGCCCGTCGTGGTGACGGGCGACTTCAACGAGGGCGCCGGTCGCGGAGCGGCGACGCAGCCGTTCCTCGACGCCGGGTTCGTCGACGCGTGGACGGCCGTCGGCGCGAGCGACCCCACCTCGACGTTCAACGACTGGCAGCCTCCGGCGGCGGACGGCGAGCGGATCGACTGGATCCTCACGAGGGGGACGGACGCCGTCCTCGGGGCGTGGATGGACCACGACGACCCGACGACCTGGTCCGCGAGCGACCACTTCCCGGTGGTTGCCTCGATGCGCTGACGCGACCGGGGTCGGCCGCCCGTCAGCAGTCGGCGGCGGAGTGCACCGGCATCGGCGACCCGAGCACGGCGACGGTCGTACCGGTGGTGATCGCGCTGACGCCGTTCACCCCACCCGCGTCGCCCGCGCCGCTGCCCGAGGACCACCCTCGTTCGAGCACCACCTGCCAGTTCTCGGCGCCGTCCGAGCCGTAGGACTCCTTGTCGGTGTCCGGTGTGGCGCCGATCCGAGCGGCGATGTCCTGACCGACCGCGACGCCGTCCGGGCCCTGCAGCCGGATCTCGGCGCCTGAGCGCGACCGGACCGAGGCCGCGAGGATGCGGACGTCGTAGTCGTTGCCGACGCCCGACCGTTGCGCGAGGTCGACGACGCGGATCGCGCCGCCCCAGGTGTACGAGGTGCTCGCCGGGACGCAGTGCCCGCCGTCGCCGATCGTGGTCGTGGTGGTCCGCGGACGTCCGAGGAGCCGCGTCAGGAGCGCGACGGTGCCCTTCGCGTCGCGCATCGACGCCGTCCGGAGTGCGTCGTGCCGACCGGTGAGCATCAGCTGTTCGGCATCGAGCTGGATCGTGTCGACGAGCCGCAGCACCTGGCGCTCACGGGCGGCCGCGGCCGCCGACGCGGAGGCGTCCGGCTTGCCGGACTCCGGCGCCACGCCGCGGCTCGCGGTCCGGACGTCGGCGTCGCCGCCCGCGGGCACGGTCGCGACGCCCGTCGCAGTGCAGCCGCTGAGCAGCAGCACGACCGCGACGAGCGTCGGGACGAACAGTCGACGGGCCACCACCCGACGGTATGACGCCTTCCCACCCGACGGCAGGGCCGTTACCGAATCGGTTCACCCCCGTGGCCGGTTCGTGACCTGAGCGCCCTACTCGTCGTCGTCCGTGCGGACACGCCCGAGCGTCGCGATGAGGTCCTCGTGCAGCTCCATCCAGACGTCGTGGTAGGAGCCCGAGAGCGGCCGGGCGAGTGCGTCCCGGTCGCCGGACCGGAACCCGGCGATCGCCGCCTCGAACCGGTCGCGGTACCGGTCGAACCGGGGGTCGACCGCGACCAGCTCGGTGAGCACGCCACCGATCTGCTCGTGCACGGAGTCGAGCAGCGCGTCGACGGACGCCCCGCCCTGCGCGTCCGTGATGAGCTGCTTGAAGTCGCGGTTCGGGAACAGGAACGACTCGTAGACGCCGGTGATGGTGGCGCGGTCCGCCTTGGCGAGCCGGTCGTCGGCGAGGAGCACCGACCGCGCGCGGCCGGCCGGGGTGAGCGCGTGGAGCGCACGCTTGCCGCCGGTCACCTGGGTGTGTCCGCGCTCGTCCGTCCCGGCGAGCGTCGCGTCGATGACGGCTTCGGACAGGCCGGTGCTCTCGACGATCTGCTCGGTCGTGGCGAAGCCGCGGACCCGCAGCGCCTGGAGGACCGTGAACTCCGCGCCGTCGGAGGCGATGTCGTCCGTCGTGTGCTCCGAGACCTGGTGCGCCCACGAGCCGGTGAGGAACAGCCGCGGGATCATTTCGGTCGCGAGCCCCGCGACGATGGTGTCGTAGCACGCGGCGACCGCGGGGTGGATGTCGAGGAAGTCGTGGTGCTCGGTGAGCTCGTCGACCATGCCGGCGGCTCGGGCGAAGGGCAGCGCGAACCCGGCCGTGTAGGTCATCGCACCGGCCTCGATCTTCTCGCGCTTGTCCATCGTCGCGATGCGGCCGTAGAGCGCTGCCGACTGCTGCTCGGCCTGCGTGCGGATGCGGTTCATGTCGTCGAGGTCGAGCGCGACGACGTCGGACATCGGCGCGTCCCATGTCGGGCGCGAGTAGGCGGCGACGTGCGTGATGTACGGCACGTAGTTCGCGGGCTTGGTGAACACCGTCGAGATGTCGACCACCTGCACGTCGAGGCCGGAGTCCGGTCCGAAGAACATCGCCGTCGTGACCGACCAGGGCAGCGGGGACGCGGGGTCGTTCCAGTGCCAGGCCGGCTCGTTCAGGAAGATGTCGCGCACGAGCACGAAGCCGCCGTCGTCGGTCGGGTACGGCCCGTGGTCGGAGACGCCGAGGCGGTTGTCGAAGTGGAGCAGGAAGCCCATCAGCTCCGAGGCGCCCTGGAACCGCTGGAACGTCGACCGGTCGGCGTCGGCGGCGAGTGAGAGGCGGTCCTCGGTGAAGCGGTCGATCCAGTCGCGGTCGAGCACCTCGGCCTGGTAGCCCTTCATCGAGGTGAGGATCGGGCCGTTGCCCCAGAAGCCCTTGTACATGCGGCGGACGACGCCGAACGCGTCGCGGATGCGGTCGCCCTTGTAGTCCTCCTCGTGGAGGTTCAGCTCGAGGGCGATCCCACGGCCGAAGGACGGCGCGGTCGCCATCGCCCAGATGTGGAGCATGTTGACCTTCGTGCCGATCTCGCGCTTCGCGACCGACGCGATGTCGATGACGCCCTGCTTGCCGACTCGGTCCTCGATCGCCCGGAGCCACTTCGGGTGCATGAACCAGCAGTTCATCAGGCCCATCGCCTCGTACTCCTGGCGCGGGATGAGGCCGGACTCGCCTTCGGTGGCGCGGGAGGCGAGCGCGTCCCACTCGTTCCACGTGTAGTAGCCGATCGCGTCGTTGACCTCCTCGCGAGTGAGGTCCGGGAGCGCGTCGTCGTCGACGAAGAGGACCTTCGTGGTCATCTTCTCCTGCATGATCCGGTCGCCCTCGAGGCCCTTCGGCACGACCCCGCCGAACTTCTCGAGGAGGAGCATGATCTGCGCGAGCTGCTCCTCGCTCATCGCGGGTGCGGCGCTCTCCGGTGCGGGCGAGTCGTCGACCGGGGCGCCGGTCTCGACCGACACGGTGCCCTGCGGACGCTCCCGGACGTCGAGGCGGATGCGCACGCCGTCGGCGGGGATCGTCTCGCCGCGGCCGGTGCGGACGCCCTTGTCGAACGCGACCGACATGACCGCGGGGATGCCGTACTCGCGGCAGAGGATGCCGAGGTGGCTCTCCGGTGCGCCCTGCAGCGTCACGACACCGCGCACACCCGCGTTGAGCGCCATGGTGAGGAAGGTCGTCGTGCCGCCGCGGGAGATCACGACGACGTCGGACACGTCGGCGTCGTCCGCCACGAAGGCGATGACGTCCTCCGGGGTCTCGAGCCACTTCACGACGCCCTCGACCACCTCGTCCGTCTCGTACACGGTCAGGCCGGTGCCGACCTGCTCGAACGTGGTGTCGTGGTCGGCGATCTGCTGGGACATTCGTCCTCCGGATGGTCTGGGCGCGCCGGTGCGCTCGAGGGTGGTCTGCGAGTCATCCGGACCTCGACCCCTGTCGGATTGGTCGACGTCGGACTCGCTGCTGGTGAATCTAGTCCGCGGCGTGGTCGAGGACGCGGAACCGTGGAGTCCAGCGTGGCGCGCACTGGGGTTCTGCGCATTCTCGCCGAGCCGACCGAGTCGCTGGGGCCGCTGGGGCCGAGCCGACGAGCCGCCGGGGCCGGGCCCGCGGGTCAGGGGGTGACGACCACCCGGAGGACCTCGCCGGCGCGCTGGGCCGCCGCCGCCGCCTCGAAGTCCTCGAGCGGCACCACCCGGTCGAGGAACGCGTCGAGCCGCAGCGCACCGGACCGCCAGAGGTCTGCCATCCGGGGGACCTGCCGCCGCATGTCGCTCGATCCGTAGAAGGACCCGGTGATGCTCTTCGCCTCGTGGAACAGCTCCTGGGCGCTGAACGAGACCATGTCGTCGCTCCGTCCCGCGCCGACCACGACGACGCGTCCACCGCGACGGGTGGCGTCCCACGCGGAGCGGATCGTGCCGGACACCCCGACGGCGTCGATCGCGACGTCGAACCCGCCGTCGGTCGCCGGAGAGAGGTCCTCGCCGGGTGCCGCCGTGACCGTCGCGCCGAGCCCCGCCGCGAGGGCACGTCGGTGCGGGTCCGGGTCGACGACCGCGACGACCGACGCCCCGGCGATGCGGGCGCCCTGCACCGCGTTGAGCCCCACCGCCCCGGCGCCGACCACGAGGACGGTCTCGTCGGGCACGACCGCGGCGGTGTCGACCGCGGCGCCGAACCCGGTCGGGACGGCGCAGCCGAGGAGCGCGCCCACCGCGAACGGCACGTCGTCCGGCAGCGGGATCAGCGAGCGTGCCGGGACGACGGTCTCGGTCGCATGCGTCGCCGTGCCCATCCCGGCGACCACCGGCCTCCCGTCCACGGAGAGGGCGGCACCCTGCTCAGCGGACCGCGGGCGGTTCCGGCAGAGGAACGGTTCGCCGCGGACGCAGGTGTAGCAGTGACCGCAGGCCGGGACCCAGCTGATCACGACGCGGTCGCCGACACGGACGTCCGTGACCGCGGAACCGACCGACACCACCTCGCCGGCACCCTCGTGGCCGAGGACGGCGGGGAGCGGCTGGCCGAACTCGCCGCGTGCCAGGGACAGATCGGTGTGGCAGAGTCCAGCGGCGCGGATCCGGACGACGGCCTCGTCGGGACCGGGGTCACGGCGCACGACGTCGTCCCGCACCGTGAACGGTCCGCCGGGCTCGAACACGACCGCGGCGCGCATCGTCCCGCTCACGCGAGGGGGTCGATCTCGTCGAAGGTGCCGTCGTCGGGCACGGGGTCGCCGAGGACGGCCTTCACCTCGAGGTACTCCTCGATCGCGAACGGCCCCATCTCGCGCCCGAGCCCCGACTCGCCGTACCCGCCGAACGGGGACACGGGGAGCGCCGGCGTCCGGACGCCGTTCACCCGGACCTGCCCGGCCCGGATGCAGCGCGCGAGGTCCCGCGCCCGCGCCGAGGACCCGGACCACACCTCGCTCGACAGGCCGTAGGGGGTGTCGTTCGCCATCCGCACGGCGTCGTCCGGGCCGTCGTGGCCCTGGACGACGAGCACCGGTCCGAAGACCTCCTGGCGCACGATGTCGTCCTGCTCGCCGACGTCCGTGACGATGGTCGGGCGCATGAACCAGCCGGTCCCGTCGACGGCGACCCCACCCGTCGCGATCGTCGCGCCGGCGGCCCGGGCGGCGTCGACGAACCCGAGGACCTTCGCGCGCTGCCCGGCGGACACCATCGGCCCCATCGTGGTGGCGGGGTCGAGCGGGTCGCCGAGCACGTACGCCTCGGCCGCGGACACCGCGACCCGCACCGCCTCGGCGAGGGACTCCCGCGGGACGATGAGCCGTGTCGGGGCGTTGCACTTCTGCCCGGCGTTCGTGAAGCAGTTCTTGACGGTCGTGCGCACGGCGGTGTCGAGGTCGGCGTCGTCGAGCACCACGGCGGGCGACTTGCCGCCGAGCTCGAGCGTCGCCCGCTTGATGCGGCCGCCGGCGACCGCGCCGACGTGCCGACCCACCGCGAGCGAGCCGGTGAACGACACGACGTCCCAGGTCTCGTCCTGGAGGAGCGCCTCACCCGTCGTCGCGCCGGTCCCGGTCACGACGTCGAAGACCCCGGCAGGGAGCCCAGCACGACGACCGAGCTCGGCGAGGAACAGCGCGCCGAGCGGCGTGAGCTCCGCGGGCTTCAGGACGACGGTGCACCCGGCGGCGAGTGCCGGGGCGAGCTTCGCGACGATCTGGTGGACCGGGAAGTTCCACGGCGTGATCGCGAGGACCACCCCGACGGGCTCCCGCACGATCGAGCTCCCCGACGCGTCCCGGGTGTCCCACGCGAACGCCCGCGCGATGTCCGCCGTGGTCCGCAGCACCTTGACGGGCAGGTCGACCTGCACCGCGCCGGACTCCCGGAGCGGCATGCCGATCTCCCGCGAGGACAGCGTCGCCAGCTCCTCGCGGTGCGCCTCGAGTTCGTCGGCCAGGCGGTCGAGGAGGTCCGCACGCGCGGACGGGTGGAGCGCTGCCCAGCCGGTCCACGCCTCCCGGGCGTCCCGGAGCGCGCGCTGCGCGAGACCGGACGATGCGTCGAGGACGGTCCCGATCACCTGTTCGGTGGCTGGGTCCACCACGGCGAGCGGCCGTTCGTCGGCCGGCGAGACCCAGCCGCCGCCGATGAAGACGGACCGGTCCGGCACGACCACCGGGTCGGCGGACACGACGGCCCCGCTCACGCGCCGACCACCCGGACCGGCACGCGGTCCCATCCGCGGAACAGGTTGACCCGTAGTCGCTCGACCGGCCCGTCGAGCGACAGCCGGATCCCGCGGTCGATCACCGCCCCGAACAACGACCGGACCTCGGCCCTGGCCAGGTGCGACCCGAGGCAGAAGTGCGCGCCCCAGCCGAACGAGAGGTGTTCGTTCGGGGTCCGGTCCAGTCGGAACTCGTGCGGGGCGTCGAACACCGCGGGGTCGTGGTTCGCGGCGGAGAACCAGAGCACGACCTTCTCGCCGGCACGGACCGCGCGGTCGTCGATCGTCAGGTCGACGGTCGCCGTCCGGCGCATCGCCGCGACGGGACTGACATGGCGGAACATCTCCTCGACGGTGTTCGGGAGCAGGGCCCGGTCGGCGTGCAGCCGGGACCAGCCGTCGTGCTCACCGAGGGCGACGGTGCCGCCGGACACCAGGTGCCGCGTGGTCTCGTTCCCCGCCGCGACGAGCAGGATGTAGTAGGCCGCGAGCTGGTTCCACGTCAGCGGTTCACCGAGCACGGCGCCGGTCGCCATCACGCTGATCAGGTCGTCCTGCGGGTCTGCGCGCCGCGAGTCGGTGAGGTGCTGGAAGTACGCCATCAGCTCGCCGCGCGCCTCGGCCAGGGCATCGGCGTCGACGACACCGTCCGGGTCGGAGCTCGTCAGCCGGTTCGTCCAGTCGACCATCCGCGGGGCGTCCGCCGCGGGCACGCCGAGGACCCGCGACAGCACGAGCATCGGCAGACGCGCACTGATCGTCGCGACGAGGTCGAAGGAGCCGAGCTGTTCCGCCTCGTCGAGCAGGAGCGTCACCGACTCGTCGATCATCGCCTGCCACTGCTGGATCTTCACGGCCCGGAGGTGCGGGATCGTCACCCGGCGGAGCGCGACGTGCTCCTGCCCGTCCATGTTGTGGAGGCTCTGGAGCGCACCCTCGACCTTGCGGTCGAGGATCTGCGTGCCCTCGGCGGCGGTGAGCCGTTCGGTGTCGGCCGCGGCCGCCTTGACGTCCGCGTAGCGGGTGAGCGCCCAGAACCCGGGGCCGTTGTCGGTCGGGGCGTTCCAGTGCACCGGGTCCTGCTCGCGGACGGCGTCGAACAGCGCCAGGTCGCGTCCCTCGACGAACGCCGACAGGTCCATCAGGTCGATCCCGCTCGCAGCGGGCGCGGTGTCGACGGTCATGCCGGGGTTCCTCCATCGAGCACGGCGGTGGGCGCAGCGGCATCGCCACGCGGGTGGGGGAAACGGTACACGCGGTCGGCGACGAACTGAGTACCGTGGACCATCGATTCATCAGGAGCGTGCCCGTGAGCCCAGGAACCCCGTCCGACGACGCCACGATCGCCGACGACGTGGTCTCCGACGCGGTCTTCGCGTTCGACCACGACCACGGCGTGCCCGCCCGGGAGCTCACCGAGCTCCTCGGCGGCAAGGGCGCCGGCCTCGCCGAGATGACCGGCGCGCTCGGCCTCGACGTCCCGCCGGGGTTCACGATCGCGCTGCCGGTGTTCCGGTCCTGGCGCCACGGCGGCTGGCCGACCTCGTTGGACGGCGTCGTCGCGGCGCACGTGGCGGCGCTCGGACAGCGGATGGGACGGACCTTCGGCGACGCCCGGGACCCGCTCCTCCTGTCGGTCCGGAGCGGTGCCGCCGTCTCGATGCCGGGGATGCTCGACACGGTGCTCAACCTCGGGCTGAACGACGACACCGTGCGGGGACTCGCAGCCGCCACCGGCGACGAGGGCTTCGCGTGGGACAGCTACCGCAGGTTCTTGTCCATGTACGCCACGATCGTGATGGGCGTCGACCCGGCGGCCCTCGCCGACGGTGCACCGGTCGCGTCCGGCGTGGACCACCGGGACGGTCGGGAGGCGCGGCCCGCGTCCGCCGCGTCGGTGGCGGACCTGCAGGCGCGCATCACCGCGGCCGCCGGCCGACCGGTCCCGAGCGACCCGTCCGCGCAGCTGCACGAGGCGGTCGAGGCGGTGTTCCGGTCCTGGGACAGCGAGCGGGCACGTGCGTACCGCCAGCGCGACGGCATCGACGAGCACGCCGGGACCGCCGTGAACGTCCAGGCCATGGTGTTCGGGAACCGCGGGACCCGCTCCGGCACGGGGGTCGTGTTCACCCGCGATCCCGCGACCGGCGAGCCCGGCCCGTACGGCGACTACCTGGTCGGCGGGCAGGGTGAGGACGTCGTCGACGGCAGCGCCCACCCGATGCCGATCCGGGAGCTCGCCGACGAGGACCCCCAGGTGTACGTCGACCTGATGGCGGTGCTCCGTCGGCTCGAGGCCCACTACCGGCAGGTGTGCGACGTCGAGTTCACGGTCGAGGACGGCCGGCTCTGGCTCCTGCAGACCCGTCCGGGCAAGCTCAGCGCGGTCGCGGCGGTCCGGACGGCGGTCGACTTCGTCGACGACCCCGACGTCGATCTGACACCAGCTGAGGCGGTGTCACGCGTCTCGGAACCGGTCCGACTGCGGGCTCGGGCCGATCTCGGTGACGTGGGTCGTCCCGCCGATCCGGCCGGCGGCCACGACGAGGACGCGCTCGTCGCGACCGGGCTCGGGGCCGCGCCCGGCACGGTGAGCGGCGCGGTCGTGTTCTCGTCCGAGGCTGCGCTCGAGGCGTCCGTGGACGTCATCCTGGTGCGCCCCGAGACGAGTCCGAAGGACGTCGTCGGCATGTCCGCGTCGGTCGGGATCGTGACGTCACGGGGCGGACTCGCGTCGCACGCCGCGGTCGTCGCGCGAGGGTGGGGTGTGCCGGCGGTGGTCGGGGTGTCCGCGCTCGTGATCGGCGACGACTCCGCGACGGCGCCGGGTGGACTGGTGCTCCGTGCCGGTGACGTCATCACGATCGACGGCAGCACCGGGCAGGTCTGGCTCGGGCAGCGGGCGGCCGCGGCGTCGTCCGAGACCGACCGTGCCGCGCTCGAGCGACTCGAGCGGCTCGAGTCCTGGGCCTCCGGCGCGGCCTGACCGCGCGTCGTCCGGGCAGTGCTCGTGGCTGTCCGGAATGCGTCTCGCGCACGGGTCGCACCGATGCGGCGCCGAGCACGGTGGACGTGTCCGGCGGGTCCACCTCCGGACGGAAGACGAAGGAGTACCTCATGGCAAGTGGTGTCGCAGCAGTGTGGGTCCCGGTGACCGACATGGACCGGGCAGTGACGTTCTACCGGGACCACCTCGGTCTGACGGTGAAGAGCCAGGACGACGACTGGTCGGAGATCGACGCGAACGGGTTGATGATCGGGCTGAACGGCCGGGAGAGCGCGTCCGGCTCGTCCGAGGGCGGCGCGGTGATCACGTTCCAGCCGGACGGCTCGATCGACGACGAGGTCGCGCGGCTGACGGACGCCGGCGTCGAGTTCACCGGGGGGATCTCCGACCACGAGTGGGGCCGGATCGCGCCGTTCAAGGACTCCGAGGGCAACGACCTGCAGTTCTACGCACCGCCGACGGCCTGACGCCCGGACCGCTCATGACCACGGACGACGAGGACGAGCGCTGGCTCGTCGTCCGCGGTCGTCGGTGGCGTCGCACCGATCCGAGCCTGCCGGACGACGTGGTCACTGCCCTGCAGTCGCACCTCGGCCGGGGACGGTCCGCGGTCCGCGTCGCGAAGGCCGCTGGGGACGACGCAGCCGTCGAGCGTGCGCGCACACGGAACGGGCTCGCCAAGCACGGGCTCGGTGAGCGCGGACCGGTCTGGTGGGAGTCGCCGGAGGCGGATCGACTCGCCCGCGCACGGCAGGCGCTCCGCGACCTCGACGCGTTGGACGAGTCCTGAGCGTCAGTCCGTCGCCGCGTCGTAGACCTCGATGAGCCGGTCGAGGAACGACTGGACCGTCGCTCGTTCCGGTGCGGACATGTCCGCGATGACCGCCTCGATCCCCTCGATCATCGGCAGCACGTGCTCGTACGCGAGGTCCGACGAGCGCTCGACCGCGGTGACGACCAGCTTGCGTCCGTCGGAGGGGTGCCGTGCCCGTGTGACGTGACCGCGGGCCTCCAGTCGGTTGAGGACGAGCGTCATGGCGGCCGTCGAGATCTCGAGGCGTCGCGCCAGCTCCGTCGGCGTCGCCGGGCCGACCGTGATGAGGTGGTCCATCGCCTCGAGGCCCGTCGCGTCGACGTCGAGTGCGGCGGCGAGGTGCCGTTCGAACCGCTGCTGCCGCACGGCGACCTGCTGGACGCGGGCGCGGATGTCGTCGTCGGGCAGGGGACGTCCGTCCCGCCGTGCCGCTGTGCGGTCGGCGCGGTCAGCGCGGTCCTGTCGTTCGTCGAGCACGGTCTCGATGATAGTCGTGTAGATTGCCAATCTCATTGATAATCAACGAACGAGGCAACATGACCGGACCACGTGTCCTCATCGCCGGCGCGAGCATCGCCGGACCCGCCCTGGCCTTCTGGCTGCACCGCTACGGGTACGCGACGACGATCGTGGAGCGAGTTCCCGCGCTCCGGACGGGCGGGCAGAACGTGGACGTCCGCGGCGCTGGGCGCGAGGTCGCGCGCCGCATGGGGATCGAGGACGACATCCGCGCAGCGACGACCGGCGAGGTCGGCACGCGGTTCCTCGGGGCCGGCGGGCGCACCATCGCCGAGTTCCCGGCCGGCACCACCGACTCCGGCGGCGCGACGGCCGAGCTCGAGATCCTGCGCGGGGACCTCGCGCAGCTGCTCGTCGACCGGACTGTCGGCCACACCGACTACCGGTTCGGCGACCGGATCGTCGGGATCGCGCAGCACGACGACGGGGTGGTCGTCTCGTTCGAGCACGCTCCGGACGAGTCGTTCGACCTCGTCGTGGCCGCGGACGGCATCGGGTCGAGCACACGACGCATCGTGTTCGGCGACGAACCGACGATCCGGTCCCTCGGCCTGGAGACCTCGTACGCGACGATCCCGCGCACCCGGAGCGACGACGACTGGTGGCGCTGGTACAACGCACCCGGCGGACGGTCGATCACCCTGCGGCCGGACTCGCACGGCACGATCCGGGCGGCATTGTCGTTCGTGACGGACCGCACGCGGAGCGCGTCCCGAGCCGAACGACGGACGGTCGACGAGCAGCGGGCGCGACTCCGCTCGGTGTTCAGCGACGCCGGGTGGGAGGCGCAGCGGGTGCTCGACGGGTTCGACGCGGCGGAGGACCTGTACTTCGAGTCGATCGGGCAGGTGCGCGCACCCCGCTGGTCGTCCGGACGCGTGGGCCTCGTCGGCGACGCGGCGTACTGCGCGTCACCGGTCAGTGGGATGGGCACGAGTCTGTCCATCGCCGGGGCGTACGTGCTCGCCGGTGAGCTCGCCGCGCACGTGCACCATCGCGACGGCTTCCGCGGGTACGAGCGGGTCATGCGGCCCTACGTCGACCAGGCGCAGCAGCTGCCGCCGGGCGTGCCGCGGGTCGCGAACCCCAGGTCTCGAGCGGGCGTGGCGGCGTTCGGGGTCGCGGTGCGGATCGCGGCCACGCCGGTGATCGGCAAGCTCGGGGGCCGGTTCTTCACCCCGCCGGCGGACAAGATCGACTTGCCGGACTACGCCCACCTGGAGCGCTGAAGGGGCATCGAACGCACGGGTGATTGCGCAAGCGGCGTTCTTCGCGTGCGGCTTCATTCCACCGGGAGTGGCGGCCGCATGCTCGGTTCAGACGGCGGCATACTTCGTTCAGAATCGATACGGAGAGGCCGCGCTCTCCGCTGCAGGTGTCATCCCGGGAGGCGGGGTCGCTCAGCTGTTCGAGAGAGGCGGGCGTGCCGTGCCACGAAGCGGCGTGAGGCATGCCTTCCGTTGTGGGAGAACCATCACTGGTACATCAGGAGCCTGCGTTTGAGATCGAATGCTGTCGGAAGCACCATCGGTGATGCTGCTTCCACCTGGGGCACGCAGGCTCGGAGTTTGCGAAAGTGGCGAACGAGATGATGACAGCAGGGCAATCTCCGCGTATTCGCGGGTCGCGGACCGGCCCGATGATCGTGGTCGCCTCGTTCAGTTGTCTTCCACTCGCTGCTACCTTCATCGGTCTCCTGCCGGGAGGTCTGGAATGGGGTCAGATCGCCGTGGCGACTGTCGTGGTCTTGTGGTTCCTGCGGGCAACTGCCATGGGTGTCAGCGTCTCGGAGAACGAGGTGATCATCAGGTCTTGGTACGTCACGTACCGTATACCCACGTCCGAGGTGAAGCGGGTCGATGTGGATGGTTATTCCGGCTCGATCAATGGGTTCTCGCAGAATGGATTCGACCCTTTCTACATCTTCTTGTGCATGCTGGTGATCGAAACAACCGATGACGAAGAGCGAGAGTTCCAGGCGACCATTTCCTCTCGACGTACTGCCAACCGGATGCGGTCAGCGATCTCCGAGGCGTGTCCCAATGCGCACGGAGTTCGCGACGGGGACAGCGGTGACCCGGTGAGGCGGGACCGGAACACCCTGCGGGATCGTCAACGCTGATTGCTGCCCCCATACGATGATGGTCAGGGTGTGGTTCATGTTTTCTGCTGTAGTGAGTCGACCATGACTCGACGAGCGATCTTGGTGCTGGGTTTTGTTGTGGCCTTGGGTGTTGCTCTGGTGTGGGCTGTTCCGGCTTTCATTCGATATGCTGATCAGCCCTATGTCCACGTGGTTGTCACGAACGATTCTTCTTCGACGGTCATGTTCGCGTGTAGTCCCGACGCCGCTCCCGCGACCCCTCCCGGTCACGATGCAAGGCTGACTTCCGGAGTTGGCAGGGACCAACTCTGCGCTGTCGCCGAAGTCAAGGACTCCTTGAAGTACCTTGGTTGCGTGTCCGTTGACACGGATCAAGGAGCCCCCGTTCCCAGGCAGGTGCTCTCAAAGGTCCTCACGCCCGTGGGTGAAAGGGACTGCGGTTAGATCCGTTCCATGATTGTGGTGGCCGAGGAGGGGCTGGGATGGTCGTTCCCGGGGCTGTCGAACGTCACCGACCAGGTGGTGCGGTCCCAGTCGGGTGATGTCCTGCAGGACACGACCACGGACGGGACGGTCTCGAATGTGTCGACGTACTCCTCCGACACGGCCGGGAGGCTCGTGGCTGCGACGATCCCACGCCACCAGTTGGCGTACGGGTTCGGTCCGGCACCGTGCACCCAGCCCGGTGCCGTCGCGGCGGCCTCCCGGAATCGGTGGAAGAGTATTCGGAGCAACCACAGGGGCGACAAGCTACCTGCCGAAATCAAGGAGGCGTCGATGATCGGCGAGTCTGACATTGAAGGACCACCAGCAGGATCAGCGTATAAAGCTGGCTTTGTGGTAGCTCCAATCTCGGCACTAGCGTTCATATCGAGCGGCATGAGAAGTACGGAGGATGATAAATCATCGGTGTTCTTCTACATTGGATTCGGTATTGGCGTACCACTTGTTGTTCTCCTCTTTGCCGCCTTGAGTGCTCGACCCCGTAAACGGCGAACTGCGTTCCTGCGGCAAAAATTTCCTGACGGGTCAGTCGTCAATGTGATTGTCTCGGGAGCGAGGGACTCCCTGGATCCAAGTGACGGCCTGCGTCGTGTTTACACGATGTCCCTGATGGCACGAAGGGGGGAGTTGACATTCTGGAAAGGCGGCGCCAATGTCGCCTTGGTGACGGAGATGCTCGCTTCTGCCACCGAGATCACCGCCGGAATCGGGCGCCACGCGGGCTCAGCCGTCTCAGTCCTGCGCATCCGAAGTTCCAACCTTGAGCTCGAGCTTCCCGTGGTTGATGACAAAGCTCGGTTCAACACCACTGCGGGAGGACGGTGGGTTGTCAGCTCTGCGCAGCGCCTTCGAGAGCGGCTGCGCTCAAGTTGATCAGCTCATCGAGTCTTCGCTGAGATGGCGAGCCCGATCGTGTATCGCGCCAAACCACTAAGTGGGTCAGATTTCAGGGACGATCGTCTCGCGTACGGGTTCGGTCCGGCAGCGTGCTGCCAGACCGGCGTGGTGGCTGGCCTCACAGCGTGTGGATTCATCCCGACTAAGGTGGTGACACTCGTGTGCGATGCGGTCAATGTCGCCGCATATGCCGCCAAGGCGAGTGAGGGCAGGCAGGAGTCAGTGCCGTGAGCGCAGTCGGCGGCGGTGTCGCGGGCTCGCCTGTCGAGGGGGCCAGCCGCACAGCGTTCCGACCCTGGGCTGGAGCCGTCGCCCGACGTCTTGGTCGTGTCGCAGGGCACCAGATCCGCGCGCACCATTGATCCGCGCGGCCAGGAAATCGTGCCGTCGGACAGATTACTGGTGCGGGACTCAGAAGGGTAGACGGTCGAAGGTGGAGCGGAAAGCGAGGGGGTCGTCGCTGATGAAGCGAATCGCGAAGAACGCTCGGATAGCGCGCTGTGTCATAGGTACTTTGTATGTCCTCATCGACCTTGTCTTACTGCTGGGCTACATCTCCGGGGGCCTTGGTTTCAGTCTGACGAATTTGAACGTAGCCTTCTTGGTCATAGATGTGTTCTGCGTCTACATGGCTTGTCGGGCTCAAGTCGTCGGCATCTTTGAGAACAAAGACACGATTGTGGCACGCGACTGGTTCAGGATTCGAACCTGGCAGAAATCTGACATAGCAACCTGTGACGTAGATGCATACTCAGGCGTTTTGAACAGAGGCAATCTTGACGGAACTGGTAAGTACTTCAAGGTACTGACCATCACTCCATCAAGAAAAGACTCCCAAGGTCGGCGGAGAGAAGTGAGAATTCAGTCCACCTTGTCGCGGCGAAGATCTGCTGCGCGCCTGGCCTCTGCAGTCAACGACGCAATTTCCGCACCATGAGTACGACAAACCGTGGCTCGGTGTGGAGTCCGCGGACGTGATGACCAGCCTCCGCTCAGGGATCCGGAGCGCGAGCTAGCGTGACGCCTGTGCGACCCGTTCGTCCGATCAGAGGTGCTCGGCCCGACCCGTGGACCCGGGATGCACGCGGGGATCGGCCGTCCGGGTGACCGAGCCCGGAGCCGAGGCGGAGGTGGCCAGTGCGGCCAACTCTGCCAGGGTCTCCTCCACGTGCGAGACCAGCGGGCGGCCGGACTCGTCGTCGAGCCACCGGGCGGTCGCCACGCTGAACGCCGTCACGCCGAGCTCCGCGACGAGCATCGCCGTCAGCTCGTCGGCGCCGCGAGCGAGGAACCCCGACCGCATCGCCTCACCCAGCACGGCGCGCTTCCACAGTTCCCGCTCCTGCAGCCCGTCGTCGGAACGCACGACGTCACGGTGCGCCAGGAAGTGTGACCGCTGCTCCTCGAACCGTTCCACGGCGAGCGTCCGGAGCCCCGCGCCGATGACGTCCATCGGTGCCATCGAGTCGGGTGCCGCCGCGAGGACCTCGGCGACGACCGCGGGCAACTCCTGCTGGTAGGCGAAGAGCACCTCGCGCTTGTCGGCGTAGTGCCGGAAGAAGGTCCGAGTGGTGAGACCCGCCCGGGCGGCGATCTCGGGTACCGTCGTGGCCGCGAACCCCTGCTCCTCGAACAGCTGCATAGCGGCCTGAGCGAGGCGTCCTCGTGCGTCGGGCTGCCACCTGCTCATGCTCCGAGCCTAGCCATGACACGACGTGTCATGATGTGTATGGTGATGACATGCCGTGCCATCAGGCGCGGACCTCCACCACTGGACAAGCAGGCGAGGAGCACATCGTGCAGCAGGACATCTGGATCCTCGGGGCAACCGGCCGGACGGGCAGGGGGATCGCCCTCGATCTCGACCGTCGCGGCCTCCCGGTCGTGCTCCTCGGACGGGACCGCGCTCGACTCGTCGCCGTCGCCGCGTCCCTCGGGCAGGAACCGCGGATCGTCACCGGGACGTTCGCCGAGCAGCTCGCGGCGATCGGCGAGGGTCGGACGAGCGGTGACCAGGACGACGACCGCCCGTCCATCGTCGTCAACACGGTCGGTCCGTTCACGACCACCGCGCTCCAGGTCGCACGAGCGCTCCCCACCGGCTGGGGGTACCTCGACCTGTCGAACGAGTACCCGGCCGTCGACGACGTCCTCCGCCTCGACCGGACCGCCGCCCGCGCCGGCCAGTCGCTCCTGCCCGGGGCGGGCTTCGGCGTCACCGCCACGGAGAGCCTCGTCGTCCACCTCACGGCCGGCCGGTCCCGCCCGGAGCGCGTCCACGTCGATGCGATCGCGTCCCTCGCGTCCGAGGCCGGCACGCTCGGCACGGCCCTCGCCGAGAGCATCGCCGCGGTCGCGGCCTTCGGTGGCGGGTCGGTCCGGAGCGGCCGGTTCGTCCGGTCGATGAGCACCGTCTCAGGCACGCAGACCATCACCACTCCCGACGGCGACACCGTCACGACGGCGTCCGGCGCGAGCGCGGAACTCCGCGCCGCCTGGCTCGCGAGTGACGCCGACGAGGTCACCGCCGGCTCGATGCTCGCCCCGACCAGTCCGTGGATCCGACCCGTGCTGCCGGTGCTGACCGGTCTGTTCCGCGTCCCGCCGATCCGGCGCCTCGCGGTCTCGCGCATCGCGAGGGTCCGGATGCGCGAGCAGCCGATGGCGCGCACGCACTCCTGGGCGCACGCCCGCGTGGAGTGGTCGTCGGGCGAGGTCCGACGGGCGTGGATCCGGCTCGGCGACGCGGAGGAGTACACGATCGCGATGGCGGCCGAGGTCGCCGCCCGACTCTCCCGGGGCGAGGGCACGCCGGGCGCTTCGACACCCGCGACGATGTTCGGTGCAGGACTCGCCGAGTCGGTCGGCGCCGTGTACATCGACGAGGCCACGACGAAGGGGACGCGATGACCGCTCCGCAGAACGCCGCCGCGTGGCTCGACGGCCCACGAGCCGACCTCACCGTCCGCTCCGCGCCGTACACGCACCCCGGCCCGGGCGAGATCGTCGTCCGGAACCGGGCTGTCGCGGTCAACCCGCTCGACACCGTCAAGCAGTGGACGGGGGACCTGATGTACCGCTGGCTGCCGTACCCGTCGGTGCTCGGTGAGGACGTCGCGGGCGAGGTCGTCGAGGTCGGCGAGGGCGTCACGCGCGTCCGTCCGGGGGATCGCGTCATCGGGTACGCCGTCGGCATGGAGAAGGGCCGACGGCACCACGCGGAGGGCGGGTTCCAGCGGTACACCGTCCTGCGCGCTCACCTCGTGGCGCCGATCCCGGACGACATGCCGTACGAACGGGCGGTCGTCCTGCCCCTCGCGGTCTCGACCGCGGCGAGTGCCCTGTTCCAACAGGACCAACTGGGACTCGCCCACCCGACGCGATCCGCGCCTCCCGTCCGGTCCGACGTCCGGGACACGGCGGTCCCGCACACGGCGGACCGGGGCAGCGCGGTCCGGGGCGCGGCGGGGACTGCCGGACGGGAGGCGGTGGTCGTCTGGGGTGCATCGACCAGCGTCGGGAGCAGCGCGATCCAGCTCGCATCGGCCGCCGGGTACACCGTGGTGACGACCGCGTCACCGCAGAACCACGAGCGTGCGCTCGCGCTCGGCGCGACCGCGGTCGTCGACTACCGGAGTCCGTCCGTCGTCGCCGAGGTCGTCCGCGCGCTGCGGGGGTGCCGTGTGGTCGGTGTCCTCGCGGTGGGGATCGGCTCCGCCGAGCCCGCCATCGCGATCGCGTCGTCGACGCACGCTCCGCGCGTCACGCTCGCCAGCCCGTCCGTGTCGTTCGAGGCGCTGCCTCGGGACGGCGGGATGAGCCTCCCGTTCATCCGCACCGTGGCGACGCTCGTCGGCCGGAACCTCGCGGTCCAGGTGCGGGCCCGGTCGCGGCGCATCCGCGTGCGGTTCGTCTGGGGCAGCACGCTGATGGGGAACGAGGTCGGTCCGATGCTCTGGGAGCGGTTCCTGCCGAGGGCGCTCGCGGACGGGTCGTTCGTGCCGTCGCCCGAGCCGCTGGTCGTCGGACGGGGCCTCGAGACGGTGCAGGTCGGCTTCGAGGCGCTGCGCCGTGGTGTCTCCGCGCAGAAGGTGGTCGTGCTCCTGGACGACTGACCCCGGTTCCCGCGCCGACCAGATGGCGGTGGTTGACTTGCGGCATGACGGACTACGTGGTCGACGGTGCAGGGGACTCCCGGGCGCACGGGGTCGACCTCGTGGACGGTGACACCCCGCCGATCCGGCTCATCGTGCACGGCGACCTGCCGACGACGATCGAGCACGACGGGCGGACGTGGCTGGCGACCGGCGGCTCGGACCGTCCCGACCCGGACGCTCCGCCGATCGCCGTGTTCCGGCCCGCTCCGTAGGTCGGTGCTCCGGCGCGGCTGCGGCGTCGCGATCCGATGTCCGTGCGGCGCACTCGGGGGACGACCGCGGTCAGCCGGTGTCCCGGTTCGGCGGACGGTCGCGCGTAACGTCGCGCCCATGACGGACCAGTACACGTTCCAGGACCCCAGCAAGCTCTACGCCGACAAGGTACCCGACGAGCAGTACCTCGGTGGCGCGGGCACCGATGCCGAGATGGCGGAGAACGTCCCGGCCGACCACGGCGAGGACACCTACCGCGGCTCCGACCGGCTGAAGGGCCGCAAGGCGCTCATCACCGGCGGCGACTCGGGCATCGGTGCGGCCGTCGCGATCGCCTACGCGCGTGAGGGTGCGGACGTGGCGATCTCGTACCTCCCGGAAGAGGAGGAGGACGCCCAGCGCATCGTCGGCCTCATCGAGGCTGCCGGTCGCACGGCGGTCGCGCTCCCCGGTGACATCAAGGACGCGGAGTTCTGCCGCAAGCTCGTCGCGGACGCGGTGGACGGCCTCGGTGGCCTCGACATCCTCGTCAACAACGCCGGCAAGCAGCAGCACGTCGAGGACCTCGCCGACCTGACCGACGATGAGTTCGACGCGACATTCAAGACGAACGTCTACGCGATGTTCTGGATCACCAAGGCGGCGCTCCCGCACCTCGCCCCCGGCTCGACGATCATCAACACGACGTCGATCCAGGGCTACTCGCCCTCGCCGATGCTCCTGCACTACGCCGCGACGAAGGCCGCGATCAACAACTGGTCGAAGGGCCTCGCCGGACAGCTCGCGCCGAAGGGCATCCGCGTGAACGCGGTCGCGCCGGGCCCGATCTGGACGCCGCTGCAGCCCGCCGGTGGCCAGCCGTCGGACGCCCTGCCCGAGGTCGGCTCCGAGACGCCGCTCGGCCGCTGGGGACAGCCTGCCGAGCTCGCGCCGGCGTACGTGTTCCTGGCGAGTGGCGAGTCGAGCTACGTGCTCGGCGAGACGCTCAACGTGAACGGCGGCATGCCGACCCCGTAGCCCGCGTCGTCGGGCTCCGCTTGAGGTCGCACGACACGCCGTCGGGCCCCCGCTCGAGGTCGCACAACACGCCGCCGGGCTCCGCTCGAGATCGCACAACACGCCGTCGGGCTCCGCTCGAGGTCGCACAACACGCCGTCACCCGGCCCCGGGTGGCGGCGTGTTCTGCGATCTGGAACGCGCGCGTCCGGCGCGGCGGGCGCGGCGCACGGCGCGGCCTGGAGGGACGGGCCGCGTCCGCCGCGTCAGGCTGCGGCGGACGACGTGGCCGGGTGCCGGAGCGCGGGGCAGTGCTCCGGCGTCGGGTTGTGGGCGATGTGGATGACCTCGTCCAACCTGGCCTGCGCCTGCTGCAGCGCACGGATCTGCTCCCCGATGCGGTCGCGCTCCGCGGTGAGCAGCGCGAAGGACGCAGGAGTCGCGTGGCCGGTGTCGACGCAGGGCAGGAGCTCGAGGATCGTCCGGCTCGGGAGTCCGGCCGCGTAGAGCTGCTGGATGAGCTGGACGCGTTCGACCGCCGCCTCGGCGTAGACCCGCTGCCCGCTCGCCGTCCGTTCGGCGTGCAGCAGACCCTGCTCTTCGTAGTACCGCAGGGCGCGGACACTCACGCCTGCCCTGCCTGCAACGTCGCCGATGCGCATCTCGGATCCTTCCGCTGTTGGTGACTTGCCTCTGACGTCAACGTCAGGTCTTAGCGTAACCGACGTGCCGCGCGGAGATCCCGTCGAGGCAGGAAGGACACCATGGACATCACCGGATCGGTCGCACTCGTCACCGGGGCGAACCGGGGCATCGGCCGCCGCTTCGCCGAGCAGCTCGTCGAGCGCGGCGCCCGGAAGGTCTACGCCACCGCACGCCGTCCGGAGCTCGTCGACATCCCGGGCGTCGAGACGCTGCGGCTCGACATCACGGACGCCGGCTCGATCGAGGCCGCGGCGGCCGCAGCGCAGGACGTCACGCTGCTCATCGACAACGCGGGCATCTCGACGCGGACGAGCCTCCTCACGAGCCCGCTGGCCGACCTCCACCGCGAGCTGGACACCCACCTCTGGGGCACGCTGGGCGTGATCCGTGCGTTCGCACCGATCCTCGCGCGGACCGGCGGCGGTGTGGAGAGCGCCACCGCCGTCGTGAACGTGCTCTCAGCGCTGTCGTGGTTCGTCCACCCCGGGGCGAACGGGTACGCGATCGCGAAGGCCGCGGAGTGGAGCATGACGAACGGCGTGCGCATGGAGCTCGAGGAGCAGGGCACCATCGTGCAGGCGCTGCACCTCGGAGCTGCGGACACCGACATCATGGCCGGGTACGAGGGGCAGATGATCGACCCCGCCGAGGTCGCGCGGCAGTCCCTCGACGGCGTGGAGCAGGGCGCGATGGAGGTGCTGGTCGACGACTGGAGCCGCTTCGTCAAGGCGTCCCTCGCGAAGGACCCGTCAGATTTCTACGGGCAGCCGCTCCCCATCTGACGCCCGGAGGCCGGCCATGGGCCGGACGTGACGGACGGGAGGCCCGGAATCCGAGCCTCCCGTCCGTCACGTCGCGCGCATGCGCGCGCTGGTGCGGGTCTACGCGCCCTGGGCCTCTTCCGACCCTCGGTGACTACCTGCCACTCCGGTCAGCTGCCCTGGGCCTCCTCCGACACGGGCTGCCACTCGCGCCACGTGGCGAGCCGGGACTCGTAGTCCTTCTCGGCGATGCCGAGCGGGGCCTTGCCGAAGAAGACGCGGAGCGGCGGCTCGTCCGCGTCGACGACCTTGATGATCGCGGTGCGGGTGCCGGTCGGGTCGCCCGGGTCCGAGGCCGACGGGCGGTTCGCCGCTGCCTCGCGGACGCTCTTGTACGCCTCGATCTCCTCGCTGCGCTTCGACGACGGGCCGGACCAGTCGGTCGAGAACCCGCCGGGCTCGATCAGGGTCACCTTGATGCCGAAGCCGGCGACCTCCTGCGCGAGCGACTGCGAGAAGCCCTCGAGGCCCCACTTCGACGCGTGGTACGCGCCGACCGTCGGGAACGCCGAGATCCCGCCGATGCTCGACACCTGGATGATGTGCCCGGAACCCTGCTCGCGCATGATCGGGAGCGCTGCCTGGGTGACCCAGAGCGCACCGAACAGGTTGGTCTCGAGCTGGCTGCGGACCTCGTCCTCGGTCAGTTCCTCGACCATGCCGAAGTGGCCGTAGCCCGCGTTGTTGACGACGACGTCGAGCTGGCCGAACTGCTCGGCGGCCTGCTTGACCGCTGCGAAGTCGGCCGCGCGGTCGGTGACGTCGAGCTTGATCGCCAGGAAGGTGTCGGGGTACTGCTCGACGAGCGGCTGGACGTCGTCGGTGTTGCGGGCCGTGCCGGCGACGTTGTCTCCGCGCTCGAGTGCGGCTTCGGCCCACTCGCGGCCGAAGCCCTTCGACGCGCCGGTGATGAACCAGGTCTTGCTCATGCTGGGTGGTGTCCTCTCATCAGGATCGCGCACCCTCCGATGGCTCCGGGAGGGTGGCGTACCGACCCAGGCAACTCGCGGTGGCTCAGTGCGTGCCGTGCGCGCCGGGGGTCGGGCGCATTTCGGCCATGCGCTGCAGGAGCTCCCGGGCCGAGAGCGCCGCGGTGAGCTCCACCTCGACCGGCTGGATCCCGAACGCACGCTCGAGCGCTGCCCGCCGCGGCTGTTCCGAGACGGGGACCTCCGGACGCTGGGGGAGTTCGGCGACCGCGTCGGCCGCAGCGGCGAACGCACCGTCCGGCGAACCGAGGTCGACCCACATCAGCCGGATGTCGTTCGCGACCTCGTCCGGCGTCCCGCCGATCTCGAAGCCCGTGCTCGCCATCGCGGCGAGACCCGCGGCGATCGGGTGGTTCCGGTCCATGGCGTCATTGTGACGCATAGAGCTGTCCGGAGCACGACGGCCCCGGAGCGATGTCCGCTCCGGGGCCGTCATGCGTCGTGGAGGTCAGCGCGTGGCGTTCCGACGACGCTTCGCCGCGAGTGTCAGCACCAGCCCGAGGACGAGCAGGCCGCCGCCGATCGCGATGCCGGGGGTGTCGTCCTGGCCGGTCATCGCCAGCTCGTCGGCCCCGTTCGCGCGGACGACACGGGCTGCTGCCGGTGTGCCCGTCGACGCCGCCGGGGCGATGGTCGCCGTCGGTGCCGGGGTGGGCGTCGTCGACGGGGCGGGGGTCGGCGTGGGCGTCACGGCCGGCGGCGGGGTGATCGCCGAACCGGAGCCGTCGCCGCCACCGCTGGCCTGCACGAGCGCCGCGCTGGTCGAGAACTGGCTGACGGTGGCGCCGACCGTCGTCGTCACCGTGGCGTCGTTCGTGAACCGTGCCGGGTCGGAGTCGCTGCCGACCGGAGCGTCGAGCGATGCCGCGACCTCGAGCCGGTAGCGGTCCCCGGCCTGTTCGGCAGGCCACTGCACGGTCACCTGGGTGTCCGAGCAGTCGAACGGGACCGCGTCGGTGACGTCACCGGCAGTGCCCGCGAGCGGCTGGTAGTCGCCGTTCGCGTCGATGGCGCCGTTCGACAGGCGGACGGTGTCGCAGTCGAAGTGCCACAGCTCGCCGGCCGGGACCGCGTCGACCGTCGTCGCGCTGTCGAACGCGCCGTCCGGGGTGTCGATGTGCCAGGTGATGAAGTCGGTCGGGTCGACCTGTCCCTGGTCGGCGTTCGTCCACGTGCCGTACTTCGACGGCTGTGTCGCGTCGAAGGGGACCGGGCCCGTCGGGGTGATGTCCGTGGTGAACACCTTGCCGTCGTTCGTCGTCTCGGTGAACGGGGTGGTCGTGTTCGTCGGGGTCGAGACGCCGTCGAAGTCGGACCGGACGAACGCCGTGCCGCAGACGCCGGTGTGGGTCTCGGCGTAGCTCATCAGCGTGAAGGTGGCGATCCACGGACTGTCGTTCGAGATCGCCGCGGTCGCGACCGGTGTCCCGGTGGCCGGGTCGTCGAGCGTGAAGCCGGCCGGGAGACGCCGCAGGTGGTCGTCGAGCGTCAGGGAGAACGTGTCCCCGGCCCGGGAGCCGTCGGGCACGCACCACGTGATGTTCGTGGTGAGCTGCGACCCCTGCGCCGGGGTCGTCCCGCCGGCGGAGTCGGTCACCGAGACGGTCTTGATCGCACCGGTGACGACGGCGGCCGATGCCGGCGACGCGGTCATCAGGGCCGTGCCGACGATGAGTGCGGGGAGGGCGAGCAGGGGGATGAGGCGCGGTATCAGGCGCACAGGATCTCTTTCGGGTGGGGGCGGAACCGGAGGAGTCGTGCTTGGGAACGTCTGGGAACGAGGACGACGGCTCCTCAAGATACGGACCCCCCGAACACGGGTCAAGTACTCATCCGATCCCCGCGGTGTGGTGAGCATCCCGATCGGTCTGTCCCCCTTAGTGCTGACACTCGGTTCGGGGGATGCCCGTGCCCCCCATCCACGCTTTGATGGACTCTGCGGACATGAAGTCCGCGCTGATCGGAACCAGGCCTGCCGACCTCGGCCTGCTTCGCATCGACGAAAGGGCATGATGCTCGAATCCACGAACGCGGACACCGCTGCTGCTGCAGCGGCCGCGCAGACGCTGCACCTCCGCGTGATCATCGTGTCCGCGACCGTCGACGTCCTGCACGACGTGCACTTCCACCAGGCGACGCCGGAGATGGTCGCCGACCGTCTCGGGATCTCGGTGGAGTCCGTGCACCAGCACTTCCCGTCCTGGGACGGTCTCGTCCTCGCCGCCGTCGACCGCTGGAACGGCGCGCGCATGGACGCGGTCACGAACGCGCTCGGCGACGTCAGCACCGTGGACTTCCTCCGCGCGATCGTCTCCTCGAACGTCGAGGAGCCCGCGCTGATGCGCCTGCTCGTCGCGCTCCTCAGCGTCGCAGGGAACCCGGACCACCCGATGTCCGCCTACCTGCGGTCTCGCTACCAGCTGTTCTACTCGCAGATCAAGCGCGGTCTCGAGCACGACATCGCGGTGGGTCGCGCCCCGCACACGATGGAGCCCCGCCGTGGTGCCGAGCAGCTCATCGCGCTGTACGAGGGACTGCAGCTCCAGGCGCTCATGCGTCCCGACCTCGACCTCGTGCCGGCGTTCGACCGTGCGGTGAGCCGGCTCGAGCGCGGGTGGGGTGAGCGCTACACGACGCGGCTCGCGGCCGTGTCGACGTGGACGGACGACGGCTGGTCGATCTGAGCGACCGCTGAGCCGTGACGGCCGGGATCGTCGACGCGGCCCGGCGACCTCAGCTGCGCGAGCCGACGCGGCCCGGCGATCTCAGCCGCGCGAGCCCCGCGGCACCGAGCCGTCACCGGGGTCGTACCCGGAGTTCCGGATCACGCTGATCGCGGTGGTGTCGCTGTGCATCGACTGCACCCGCACCCGGCGCGTCCGACGGATCGAGCGACGCGCGCCCGGCGTCGCGAGGAGCCCGCCGAGCACGAGCCCAGCGCCGATGCCGAGCGCCACGAGCACCGCGGCCACGAACGCGATCGCCGCACCGGTGGACCCGGCCATGAACGCGAGCAGCGCGTTGGACACCGCCACACCGGGCAGGAGCGCGCCGCAGAACGCCGGCACCGCGATCGCCGCGACCGCGGTCCGCATCCGCACCGCGGCGACCGTGCTGAGCGCACCGAGGACGACCGCGGCGAGGAACGTCGCTCCGAGGAGCGGGAACCCGAAGCCCTTGAACGCCCAGAGGCAGAGCGCCGCGACGACCGAGAACACGACGGCGACGGGGATCACCCGTGCACTCGCCCCCTGGACGAAGCAGTTCGCGGCCGCGGACACCACCGTCAGCGCGAGGGACGCCCAGAACGGCAGGAGCTGCACCGTGATCCCGCTCGTGTCGACCTCGAGGTCGAGCCCGGTCGTGACCGCGAGCCCGGCCGGCACCCCGACCACGATCGCGGCGATGGTGAGCCCGATCGCGAACGCCCGCGACACCGCCATCGACCGGAAGTCGGAGATCGCGTCCTGCGCCCAGGTGACGAGCGCGAGGTGCGGCAGCAGGAGGACGACGAGGGCCCCGACCATCGCGGCCGCACTCCCCGGGCCGAGGATGCCGGCCCAGATCGCGAGCGTGCCGATCGCGGAGGCCACGAGGGCCTGGAACCCCGACACGAAGAAGGGCGGGAACCCCCGACGGGTGAGCCACCGCCCACTGACGATGAGCCCGTACATCACGAGGAACGCGCCGACGCCCGCTCGCCACCCGCCACCGGCCTGCATCGAGATCGAGATGCCGAGGAGGGCCAGCCCGCCGTCGGCGAGCCACTGCGGCCACCGCGGGGGCATCCGGAGGACGGCGACCAGCGCGCTCACGGCGCTCGTCATGTCGCGCTCGTCGTGGATCACGTCGTCGACGATCTGGTTCGCGCGTGCCAGACGGTTCAGGTCGGAGCCGTCGGTGATCACCGTCCGCACCTTCGACACCGCGGGGGCGTCCGGCGGCGAGTGCTGGAGCGTGACGGCGTTCCCGGAGAACGCGAGCTCGAGCGGGGCGAGGTTCCACTTGGCGCTGACCGCGATCACGGCGGTCTCGACGCTGCGGGTGTCGGCGCCGGAGGCGAGCATCACCTCGGCGAGGTCGAGGCAGAAGTCGATGATCTGCTGCGGCGAGTACCGGTCGCCGAGACGGTCCGCGTCCGGCTCGACGTGCTCGTAGATCGTGCCGCGGAGCCGTGCCCGGACGTCGCGGAGGTCATGCTGCGCGACGGCGCGGGCCCGCGGCCGGCTCGGGCGTCCGACGCGGGGTGGGCGCGGACCGGGCCGACCCGCGTGGGGTCCGGACGGAGGGAGCTGATCGGACACCGGACCATTGTGGGTGACCGCACCTGGTCGTGTCCGCAGAGCGGAGCGTCAGGAGCGGGGCGGGAACACGCCCTGCAGCGCGATGATGAACGTCAGGGTGAGGTACGGCGGCAGGTTGTCGTGCGGGACGCTCCCCCCGGCCACCGCGACGGCGCCCGGGTTGAGCGTCGTCGACCCGGCCGAGGTCGCGTAGAGCCGGTCGACCCGCCGTCCGAAGGACGCCTGTCCGAGCACCGCGCCGGTCGGGGTGTTCTGCGTCCCCGCCGCGGACGCGGCCGCCACCGTGTGCGTGTGGGACGGGATCTGCGACGGCAGGAGCGACACGGACGGCGCCCCGCCGCTCTCGCCGAGGTCTCGTTGCGACAGCGACGGTCCCTGACCGGACTGCATCGGCGACGCGCCCATCAGGTTCGGCAGGGCGAAGGTGGACCGGCCGTCCCCGCCGTAGGTGGTGCCGAGGAGTGAGAACAGCGCCGTGTTCTGCGAGATCGGCATGAGTTGCCCGTTGCAGGTCGCCCAGCCCCGGGGCGCGAAGGACCCGGTGAACATCCGGATCTCGGCGACGAATGGATCGGACATGGTGCGCTCTCAGTTCTGGCTCGGGAAGATGCCCTGGAGGGCGATGACGAAGTTCAGGGCGAGGAACGGTGGCCGGTTCTCGTGCCCCTGCCCGCCGCCGGTGGTCGACACGGCCGACGCGGACATCGGGGTGTTCGCCGCCGCCGAGTACGCGGCGCCGGGCGCGACGGCCGGGTAGGCGCCCGTCGGGACGGTGGCCGTGCCGGCGCCGCCCGACGCACGCACCGGATGCGAGTGCGCCGGCAGCTCCGCGGAGGACAGGACGTGCGACTCCTCGCCGCCCCGCGCCCCGGGCGCCGACGTGCCGGCGTGCACCGGGATGCGACCGCGCAGGTCCGGGAGTGCGAAGGTCACCCGACCGTCGCCGCCGTACTGCGTGCCGAGGATCGCGAACAGCGCCTGGTTCTGGTTGACGGGCAGGAGCTGTCCGTTGCACATCGCCCACCCCCTCGGTGCGAACGCGAACGAGGCGACACGGATCTCGCCGAGGAACGGGTCACTCATGTCGGGGCCCTTCGGATGGGGTGGTGGGGACGGTGTCCGGGCGCATCAGTTCGACGAGGGGAAGACGCCGAACAACGAGATGATGAAGTTCACCACGAGGTACGGCGGCAGGTTCTCGTGCGGTTGTGCGTCGCCGACCGGGGCGAGGACGTCGGGGGCGAGTGCCGTGTCCGGCGTGCCGACGGAGTACTGACCGTCGGGCCAGGTCCCCCACACGCCGTTGGTCGGACTCGTCGCGGTCGCCCCGGACGTCGAGCCGGTCAGCTGGTGCGTGTGCGACGGCGTCTGCGCACCCGTGAGGGTCACCGTCTCCACCCCGCCGGTGTCCCCGATCGTGTAGCTGGTGAGTCCGGCGCCCTGACCCATGTGCACCGGGATGCGACCGCGGAGGTCCGGGATCTGGAAGGTCTCCTGGCCGTCTCCGCCGTAGGTCGTGCCGATCAGGGTGAACAGGGTCTCGTTCTCGCTGATCGGCAGGACGGAGCCGTCGCAGAACATCCAGCCCGCCGGTGGGAAGTTCCCGGCGAAGAGACGGATCTCGCCGACGTACGGATTGCTCATCGGAGTTCTCCCTCGATGTGGTTGAAGACCGCCTCGAGCACGGTGCCCTCGTCGGAGCGCGCGACGGCGACGAGGAACACGACGTCGTCGAGCCCGTGTCCGCGGATGCCGTACGTCGCCTGGCCGAGGGCGGTCGGCGCGAGCAACTCGGCCCGGAACCCGGAGACGGTCGGGTCGCAGCGCGTCAGGACCGCCTCGATCGGTGCGGCGTCGACCCCGAGCGGCACCAGGGTGAAGGCCTCGCCGAGGTGGTCGCCGAGGAACGCCGCGTCGAGGCGCGGTCCGCTCGTCATGCGCAGACCGCCGAGCGTGCCGCGTGGCGGAGCTGCAGGTCTGCGCCGGCCGCAGCACCGTCGGCGTCGTCCTCGACGAAGCCCAGCGACCGGTACAGCGCGCGTGCCGGCAGGTTGTCGGCGCGGACACCGAGGACGCAGTCCACCCCGACGGCATCGGCCTGCGCGATGACGGACTGGAGGCACGCGGTCGCCATCCGGGTCCGGCGCGCCGCCGGTGCGATGGCCAGGTCGAGCACGCGCACCGCGGTCGGTACGCCGGCAGCGTCGGTCACCACCGCGGTCCAACACCGGCCGACCGGGCGGTCGCCGTCGACGACCAGGTGGTCGACCGAGTCCGGCCACTCCGCGCGGTAGGCGCGCTCCTGCGCCGTGGACTGCGTCGCGACGAGGTCGGCGACGACGGCGTCCGGGAGGCCGGCCGCGGTGAACGGTTCGCGCATGACGGACGCGCGCAGTGCGCGCACCGCGCTCCGGGCCTCCTGTCCGACGACGGGGACGAGGCGGACGCCGGCGGTCATGCCGGGGCGTTCACGAGTGCCTGGAACGACCGGGCCGCGCCGGCCGTCGGACGGTCGACGGGCGACAGCATCAGCGTCCGGTGCGGGGTCGCGTCGCTCGACAACCGGTACAGACCCTCGGCGGGGCCGTTCGTCCCCGAGCTCTCGAAGATGAGGTTGAACGAGTGTTCGGGGTCTGCGGTTCCGGCGACGTCGACGATCTCGACGAGCCGCAGCGCGAAGGCGCGTCCGGCGCGCGCGGTGAAGCCGAGACCGACACCCGGTTCGAAGTCCGATCGACGCAGGGTCTCGACGAGGGTCGCTGCCGTGGCGCCCGCCACCGCGGCACCGGCCACCCGGGTGAGCACGTCGGCCGGCGCGGTGCCGAGACCGGACGTCGTCGTGCCCGCGACGCGCGTGGTCGCGGCGACACCCAGGGCTCCGACGACGCCGGCACCGCCGAGCAGTGCTCCGCGCCGGGTGAGCTCGGCCATGGTGGTCCTCCTGGGGTGGTCAGGTATTTGTAGCATGCGGCCGGTCTCGACCGAGGCGTCCGAGCCGACCCCCAGAACGGGGGGCGTCCGCCGGGTTTCCGGGCATCCGCCGCCTGTCGGGAGTAGTGGTCGCGACCGCGGTTCACTAGGTTGGCGACGACGTCCGTGCCGTGCTCCCCGCTCGGCGATCGCGCGCCTCGGTGCGCGGCAACCGAAGGAACATGCATGCCCTCGATCGGCTCCGCCTCGATCCGCTCCGACCAGACCGGGCCCGACCGGACCGGTCACGACCGGTCCGGTGCCCGACGTGCCCGGACCGGACTGCTCGCCGCCGGCACCGCCGTCGCGCTCGTGGTCGCCGGGCTCGCACTGACACCGCTCGCCGCCGCTGCCGCGCCGGTCCTCCAGGTGACCAGCACCACGGACCAGGACCCGTCCGCCATCGCTGCGTGCCAGGACCAGACGGTCGTCACTCCTGCCTCGTCCTCCTCGCTGAGCCTCCGCGAGGCGATCTGCGTCGCGAACAACCGCGGGGGCGCGCAGACGATCGCCGTGCCCGCCGGGACGGTACAGCTGCAGTTCGGTGAGTTCGTCGTCGGCACGCAGTCCGGGTCGACCATCACGATCAGCGGGGCGGGCGCGACCGCGACGACCCTCGACGCCGCGCGGCACTCCCGGATCCTCGAGCTCGACCAGGCCCAGATCGGCGGCATCAGCGTGAGCGTCTCCGGCATGACGCTGCAGAACGGGCTGCCGTCGGCGTCCGGCCCGTCCGCGACGTTCGGGGGTGGCGCGATCCTCGCCGGTGCCGACGCGACGCCGCTCGACTCGCTCACCATCGCGAACGCGCAGTTCATCGGGAACACCGCCGCGTCGGGCACCCCCACGAACGCTCCGGGCGGCGCCGTCCAGATGGCCGGTGGGTCGCTCGCCGTCACCGACACGACGTTCACGCAGAACAGCGCCGGCGAGAGCCCGGGCGGCGCGATCGCGTTCCTCGGCGGCGGGGTCTCCGGAGAGACGCTCGTGGTGGCGCGCTCGACGTTCCTCGCGAACACCGTGACGAACTCCGGCGCGACGGGGTCGACGAACTCCGCCGGGGCGGTCTTCGTCCGCGGAGCCGCGTCCGGATCGGCCATCGACCAGAGCACGTTCACGCAGAACAGCGCGACCGGGAGGGGTCCCACCCGCGGCGGCGCACTCGCGATGGAGTCGGGGTCGCTCGCCGTGACGCGGACCGCGTTCGACCAGAACGTCGTCGAGAGCGGGAGCGGCTCCGCGAGCGGTGGTGCGATCGCCGCCGTCGACGGTGCGCTCACGGCCACGTTCGACCGGTTCTCCGGGAACAGCGCGAGCACCGGCCCGTCGATCGCGCAGTCGACGGCCTCCGTCACGGCGAACGACAACTGGTGGAACTGCACCACCGGCCCGACCGGCTCGGGCTGCCAGTCCACCTCCGGGACCGTCACCGCGACGACTTGGCTGCTGTTCCGGGCGTCGGCGTCCCCGGCGACGGTCACCGGACCGAACGCCGGCAGCACCATCACCGGCTCGTTCACGACGGACAGCGCCGGTCGGACCATCGCCCCTGCGAACCTCGGCGCGTTCGCCGGACTCACCGTCTCGTTCACGGTCCCCGGCGGCGGCGGCGACTCGTTCGCCGGCGGTACGACGGCCGTGTCCGGGCAGTCGACCGCGTCCGGGGCGACCGCGACGTACAACTCCGGCACGGCGGCCGGCTCGCGGACGATCACGGCGGGGGTGTCCGGCGTGCCCGCCACGACCGCCGTCACCGTCCAGCGCGCGCCCGCCGTCACGAGCGCTTCGTCGGCCGGCTTCACCAGCGGCACGGCGGGCTCGTTCACCGTGACGTCGACCGGCTCACCCACCCCGACCCTCTCCGAGTCCGGGCGCCTCCCGGACGGCCTCGCGTTCGTGGCTGCCGGGGACGGCACCGCGACGATCTCCGGGACCCCGACGACCAGCGGGTCGACCTCGATCACGGTGTCCGCCAGCAACGGCGTGGACCCGACCGCGGTGCAGACGCTCACGATCACCGTGTCCGCCGCACCGGCGTTCACGAGCGCCGCAACTGCTCGGTTCTCCGCCGGGACCGCGGGGTCGTTCACCGTCCAGACGACCGGCAGTCCGGCACCGGCGATCACCGCGACCGGGACGCTCCCGGCCGGTCTCACCCTGCAGGACAACGGCGACGGGACGGCGACGCTCTCCGGGACCACGGGACAGCCGGGGACGTACCCCCTGAGCCTGACCGCGTCGAACGGGGTCAGGCCGAACGCGACCCAGGGCTTCACGGTCCAGGTGGACGCCGCACCGGCCGTCACGACGAACCCGGTGGGGCAGTCGGTCCAGCCCGGTTCGACGGTGTCCTTCTCCGCGGCCGCCTCGGGGACCCCCTCGCCGTCCGTGCAGTGGCAGCGGTCGACCGACGGCGGTGGGACGTACGTCGCCGTCTTCGGGGCCACCGCCACCACGTACTCGTTCACCGCGTCGGCCGCGGACGACGGCTCCTCGTACCGCGCGGTGTTCTCCAACTCGGCGGGGACGGCGACGACCATCGGAGCGACGCTCCGGGTCGGGACGGCCCCGGCGTTCACGAGCAGTGACGGGACGCGTGTGGTCGCCGGACGGTCGCTGTCGTTCCCGGTGACCACGACCGGGACGCCCGTGGCGACGCTGACGCGCTCGGGCTCGGCGTTCCCGTCGTGGCTGACGTTCACCGACCGCGGCGACGGCACCGGGGTGCTGAGCGGCACCGCTCCCGTCGACGCCGCGGGCACCGCCTCGTTCACGCTCCGTGCGTCGAACGGGTTCGCGCCCGACGCCACGCAGGCGTTCACGCTGACCGTCGACGCGTCCCCGACGATCACTAGCGCTGCCGCGACGACCTTCGCGGCGGGCACGGCGGGGTCGTTCTCGGTGACGACCACCGGCGGCTTCCCGACGCCGACCTCCATCGCGCTGCAGGGGACGTTGCCGTCCGGTGTGACGTTCGTCGACGACGGCGACGGCACGGCGACGCTCGCGGGCACACCCGTCGCGGGGACCGGCGGGACCTACCCGCTGACGATCGTCGCGACCGCGGACGGCGGGACGGCTCCGGCCACGACGCAGTCGTTCGTGCTGACCGTCGACGAGGCGCCGACGATCACGAGCGCCGACCACGTGACCTTCCTCGCCGGTTCTGCCGGGTCGTTCACGGTGACCACGGCAGGCGGCTTCCCGACCTCGACCGCACTGACGGTCCGCGGTGACCTGCCGTCCGGGATGACGTTCACCGACGACGGCGACGGCACGGCGACGATCGCCGGGACCCCCGCACCGGGGACCGGAGGCACCTACCCGGTGATGCTCTCGGCACGGGCGATCGGCGGTGGTTCCGCGGCGTCGACGCAGTCGTTCACGCTGACGGTCATCGAGACCCCGACGATCACGAGTGCCGCGTCGACGACGTTCACCGCCGGGGTCGCGGGGAGCTTCTCCGTGACCACGTCCGGTGGGTTCCCGTCGCCCCCCGCCCTGACGATCACGGGTTCCCTGCCGGACGGCGTCACGTTCAGCGACGCGGGGGACGGCACCGCGACGTTGTCCGGCACCCCGTCCGCGAGCACCGGCGGCACCTACCCGGTGACGATCACCGCCGTGAACGGCGCCGGGGCGGGCACGTCGCAGGCGTTCACCCTGACGGTCGACCAGGCGCCGACCGTCACCAGTCCGGCGTCGGCGACCTTCCGCGTCGGCGTGGCCGGGTCCGCGGCGATCACGACGTCGGCCGGCGTGCCGGGCGCCACGACGCTCTCGGTCGTCGGTGACCTGCCGCGGGGCCTCGTTTTCACCGCTGACGGCGGGTCGGGCACCATCAGCGGCACGCCCGTCGTGGGTTCGGCCGGGGTCTCCACCGTCACCGTCGTCGCCGACAACGGCGGCGGTGCCGGTCCGGTGACGCAGATCCTCACGATCACGGTGACGGACGTGCCGACGATCACGAGTGCCGACCACGCGACGTTCGCGGTCGGGGGCGCCGGCACGTTCACGGTCACGACGGCCGCCGGGTACCCCACGGCGACGACCATCGGGACGACGGACGCCCTGCCTGCGGGGCTCACGTTCCGGGATCGGGGAGACGGCACCGCGGTGCTGTCCGGCACGCCGTCGGCAGCCGACGCCGGGACCGTCGTGCTCGACGTGACGGCGACGAACGCGACCGGGTCCGCGCCGGTGCAGCGCCTGACGCTCACGATCACGAACGCGCCGGTGATCGCGGTGGACGGGCCGACCTCGTTCGCGCCGGGTGCCCCGGTGTCCGTGTCGATCGGCACGGGCAACGCCGAGCCGGTCCCGACGCTGTCGCTCGACACCGTGGACGGACCGTTCCTGCCCGCGGGGCTGACGTTCACGGACGACGGCGACGGGACCGCGACGATCTCCGGGACGCCGCAGGGCCCGAGCATCACCGACCTGGTCGTCGTGGCGGACAACGGGACGGGAGGCCCGGTCCGGTCGTCGTTCACCCTGACGATCCAGGGCCCGCCGACGATCACGTCCGCGCCGACCGCCACGTTCCGGGTCGGCACGGCGGGTTCGTTCACCGTCGCGGCGACGAACGGCGTCCCGACCGACACCGAGCTGCACCTCGTCGGCACGCTGCCGGACGGACTGACGTTCACGCCGACCGCCACGACCGCCGACCCGGCCGGCACCGGGGGACTGGTGGGTGCTGACGGACTCGGGACGACGACCCGGACGATCAGCGGGACGCCGACCGCGGCGGGGACCTACCGGTTCTCGCTCGAGGCGGACAACGGCGTGGGTGCACCGTCGGTGCAGGCGTTCGTCCTGACGGTGTCGCCGGCCGACGTGGTCCCGGGGACCTCTGCAGGCGGCGCGGCGACGGGTGCGTCCTCGTCACCCAGCGGGGTCCGGCCCGGGTCCGGTGCGCTCGCGTTCACCGGGGGCGGCATCCCGTGGGACGTGCTCGCGGCGGGGATCGCCCTCGTGGTGTCCGGTCTCGTCCTGACCATCCGTCGACGCCGACGACAGGCCTGACGGCCGGGCTCGCGGGCTGGTTGCCACAACCTGACTAGCCGTACAAATTATGAACCGGACGCTTCTGGAAACAGTCGTTGCGCGAATGGTTCGGTTTGTGGCATAGTTCTGGCACGGCGATCAGCCGGCACGCACCGGACCGGTGCGGCACCCGACGGCGAAGGGCAGGAATCACGATGCACAGCACGTACCGGACGTTCCAGACACCGGGAGACGCCCGGGTCCACACCGGCGGGAGCCTCCGCCTCGGCATCACCGACCCGGCCGTGATCGCGGCGTACGTCAGCCGTCGGATCGAGGACCCGAGCCTCCTGTCGACCGGCAGCGGCCCGAGCTACGGGGACTTCTTCCGGAGCCCTGCTGCGTAGCGTCGGCGCTCGCCGCGTCTCCCGGACGCACCACCTGCCGGCACCGCCCTCGGTGATCCCGCCGGCACCACCCGCTCTGTCCGCGGGTGTGACCCGTCACCACCAGACCGCAGGACCAGCAGGACCGCAGGAAGGACTCTGCACCAGATGCCGTTGACCGTCATCCGACGAGAAGCACTCCACCTCTACGCCCGCCAGCCCCGGACCGACGCCGGTCGGGCGGCGATCGATGCGATGTTCGAGGTGCAGAGCGCCGAGGAACACGAGATCGAACTCGCCCGGGCATCGAGCGGGCTCACGAAGAACGAGTTCCACGCCATCCGGTACCTGCTCCAGGCGCAGCGGGACGAGCGGCCGATGAGCCCGAAGGACCTCGTCGTGATGCTCGCCCTGTCGAACGCGTCGGTCACGAAGCTCGTCGACGAGCTCGAGGCGAAGGGCGATCTCGAGCGGGTCGCCCATCCCACGGACCGCCGCGTCCAGGTGCTCCAGCCGACGATGCAGGCCGCCGAGAAGATCGACGCCGCCTACGGCCGGTTCCACGAGGCCGTCGTCGAGGTCCTCGACACGATCAGCGACGCCGACAACGAGGCCGTCGCCCGGGTGCTCACCGCGGTCGCCGAGGCGCTCCGGTCCCGCCCCGACGACGACTCCTGACGCCGCCCAGCCTGCCCCGGCCGTCCGAGCCGTCCGGCGACGGGCTCGAGGATGCAGCAACGCGGGGTCCGTCTGTCGACGGACCCCGCGTTCGTGCATCCGCAGCCGGGGCGGGCCGAGGAGACGCCCGGGAGGGGCGGGCGCAGCCCCGGGTCTAGCCCTCGAACGTCGTGTCGAGGGTGATCTCCACGCCGGTGAGGGCCTTCGACACCGGGCACGTCCGCTTGGCTTCGTCCGCGGCCTGCGTGAACGCCGCCTCGTCGATGCCGGAGACCTCGCCCGACACGGTCAGGTGGATGCCGGTCAGCCGGAAGCCGCCGTCCGGGTCCGGGCCGAGTGACACGTCGGCCTTGACGTCGAGGGCCTCGATCGTGCCGCCGGCCGCACCGAGCACCGCGGAGAACTGCATGGCGTAGCAGGCCGAGTGGGCCGCGGCCAGGAGCTCCTCGGGGCTCGTGGAGCCGTTCGCGGACTCGGCCGCGCGCTTCGGGAACGAGACGTCGTACGTGCCGATGCCGGAGGACGTCAGCTCGACCTGGCCTTCGCCGGTCTCGAGGGATCCGTTCCAGGCGGTGCGTGCGGTACGGGTGGGCATGGTGCTCCTTCGATGGGGGGATCGGTGTCCTCCAGTGATACCGGACGAACCCGGTCGGAGCCCGGGAACGGGACGCTCAACCGATCGACAGGGTCTGTCCGCACCGTTCCGCGAGCGCGGGGTCCGGCGCGGCGAGGACGACCACCGCGCCACCGTCCATCGCCGTCACCAGGGCGTCCCAGACGACGTCGCGCGTCGCGGCGTCCAGTTCGCTCGTCGGGTCGTCGAGACAGATGAGCTCCGGGGCGCCGATCAGCGCACGGGCGATCGCGACCCGCTGCTGCTGCCCGCCGGAGAGCTGCTCGACGAGGTTGTGCCAGCTCGTCTCCGGCAACCCGAGTCGGGCGAGGAGCTGCTCGGTCGCGGCCCAGTCGTCCGCGCCGAAGACGGCGCCGGGGCGGCCGAGCGCCCGGACCGCGACGTTCTCCGCGGCGCTCAGTCCGCCGAGCAGGTCGTGTTGCTGCGTCACCAGGCCGACCGCCTGCGGGTCGATCGGCTGCCCGTCGATTGCGACCCGACCCTCCAGGCCGACCGACGCCCGACCGCCCGCGCCGGACCCTGCCCCCCGACCGCCCGCGCCGGACCCTGCCGCGCCGGACCCCGCCGGGCCGGACCCCGCCACCCGTCCGGCGATCGCACGCAGGACGCTCGACGTCCCGCTCCCGGCCGGGCCGGTGACGGCCAGCGCGGTCCCCGCGGGCACGACGCGGGACGCGTGCTCCAGGAGCACGCGCGGCCCCACCGTCACCCGGACGTCGTCGAGGGTCAGGCCGCCGGTCATGCGCGGTCCGCCCGTCGGATCCGCAGCGTGTCGTCGGCGTCCTGCTCGACCGAGACGAGGGCACCGGCGGGCCAGGCGTCGCGGAGGCCCTCCGGGATCTGCACGGACCCGTCGGAGCCGATCACCGAGTACCGGCCGTGCTCGGTGGCCTCCTCCCCGATCCGTCCGTCCCGGAGGTGGATCATCCGCTGCATCCGCGCCGCGACCTGCTCGTCGTGCGTGACGACGAGCACGGCCGTGTGCTGGGACTCCGCGGTCTCGACCAGGACGTCCAGCAGCCGGTCGCGCGCGTCGTCGTCGAGCTGGCTCGTCGGTTCGTCGGCGAGCAGGAGTCGCGGGGCCGGCGCCATCGCGACCGCGAGTGCGACGGTCTGCTGCTCCGACGGCGTCATCGCGCTGACCGGCCGGCCGTCGTCGACCACCCCGCCGGCCCGGAGCACGTGCCGGCCGATCCTCGTGCTCGGGTTCGCGGTGCCCCGCGTGGCCCACACGATGTTCGCCTGCGCCGTCTCGTGCACGAGCAGGTTCACCGGCGCACCCTGCAGCATCAGGCCCAGCGTGTCCCCGCGCAGCGGGCGGAGGTCGCGCTCGGTGGCGCTGCCGAGGTCCGTCCCGAACACGGAGACGCGACCGGCGCTCGGGCGCATGATGCCGGCCGCGATCGTGAGCAGCGTCGACTTACCGGACCCGGACGGTCCGAGCAGGGCGATCCGCGACCCGGCCCGGACGTCCAGGTCGACGCCCCGGAGGGCGGCGACGTCGGTGCCGGCCTCGCGGTAGACGTGCACGAGTCCGGCGGCACGGAACGCGAGGTCGGCGGTCGGCTCGGACACCGGCGCGTCGGGCGTCGTGCGGCGCGGCACCAGTCGTCGGAGCCGCCCGGGCCGAGCCGGTCGTCGGGTGCGTTCGTCGGTCATGGTCGGTCTCCCGTCCGGTGGGCGGTCGCCGGTGCCGGACGGGAGGCGCGGCTCCGATCCGCCCCGGACGTCCGGTCGCCGAGTTCCAGGCGTGCACCGACGACGGCCACGCCCGCGAGGAGCAGGAGCACCCCGACCACGAGCACGACGAGCGGCAGGACCGCGGGCACGAAGTCCGGCGGCGGTGCCGCCCCCGAGCCGGCGAGCAGGGGCAGCCGGCCGATCGTGACGGCGAACGCGGCGAGCCCCGCCACGGCACCGAGCAGCGCTCCCGCACCCGTGGGGAGCAACGCGTCGAGGGTGAGGACACGCCGGAGGGACCGGTCGGGGACCCCGGCGTCCCGGAGCGACGCCCACTCCCGTCGGCGAGCCCCGGCACCGATCAGCCGGATCGCGACCACGGCGAGCAGGGTCAGGCCCACGCCGCCCGCCGCGATCGGCAGGCCGAGCACCGCCCCGAGCGTCGGCGCGGCCCGTTCGGCGCGGTGCTGCGCGTCGGCGAGGGTGCGGGTCGCCGTGACGCGGAGGCCCTCGGCGCGGAGGGCAACGAGCACACGCGGGTGCGCCCCCGGTGCGAGCCAGACCTCCCGCTGCGCCTGGCTGGCGTGCGCGTCCGTCAGCCGGTCCATCACCCCGAGGTCGACGAGCGCGCCGTCGTCGAACACGCGGGGGAGGGTCGGTGCCCGACCGACGACGCGGAGCACCTGGGAGCTCTCGTCGAGCCCGATCCCGGCGACGGCGTCCCGGACCCCCGGGTACGGCGAGGTCCCCGTCGCGGCACCGAGCAGTGCCGGGGCCGGCTCCGGGGCGTCCCGTGGCGCGATGCTCGCCGTCCCGGACCCCGTCCCGTCCTGCAGCTGCACCTGGAGGCCCGTCCCCCGTGTCGCCGGACCGAGGGTCGCCGACGTCGGGATCTGGGCGTCGGCAGCGGAGCCGATCCGGTTCCGCCATCGGTCCGGGTCGAGCCACCCCGCGGTCCGGGTGGCGTCCTCCTGGTCGGTGGCGATGCTCCGCACCGTGAACGCCGAGCTGTACGACGGCTGCAGCTGGTCGCCGTTCTCGATCCCGAGCCACACGACGCGGCACCCGTCGGCGCACGGGAAGTCCCGCGGGTCGCTCGTCACCGTGCCGTCGCGCGGCGACCCGAGGTCGACCCGGTGCCACCCCGTGGTGGTCTGGACCACCATGGCGAGCCGCACGGTGGACTGGTCGGTGTCGATGCTCGCGCTGCCGACGTCCGACAGCGTCAGGCGCAGCTCGGTGCCGGTCAGCCGGAACGAGGGGGTCCGCTGGCGGGGAGCGAGCGCGTTCCGGACCTCGGCGGCGGACCGGCCGCTCCACGCGGTGCGCCAGGAGCTCACCACGGCGAGCCGGTCGGTGTCGACGGCGACGAGGCGGCCGACACCGGTCCCGCTCGTCAGCACCTCCGCCGCCATGGCCTGCCGTCCGGTCGGGTCGGCGCTCCGGACGGCGTCGAGGAGCGTGGCATCGGCGGGCACCGAGACGTCGAGCACGGTCGCCGCACCGAGCGACGCGGCGGCACGGTCGTCCTGCAACCGGGTCCCCACCGAGGCCGCCTGGGTCGCGTACACGGCGATCGCGATCCCGACCGTCACCATCACCGCCGTCGAGAGCACCGAGGGCGTCCGGGCGAGCTGCCGCCCGATGAGCACCCCGCCGAGACTCCGCGGCGGACGGCGGGTCCGCCGACGGATCACCACCACGGCGACGCGCAGCCCGACGATGCCGATCAACACCGCGACGAGGCTCGGCGCGAGGAGCGCGACGCCGGGGCCGGCGATCTCCTGCTCGGTGGCGAGCGACCCGAGCACGGTGACGGTCACGAGCACCGCGCCCGCCTGCACGACGACGGCGGTCCGGGACAGCACCCGCGGCTCTGACGTCTGCCGGAGGAGCGCCACGAGCGGCAGTCGCGCGGAGCGGATGCTCGACACGAGGAGGGCGATCAGGGAGCCGGCGACGGACAGCCCGGCCGCGGCGAGGACCAGCGGCCGGAACGGCTCGACGGTCGCCGACGGGCCGAGCACCGTCGTCGCGGCGAGGGCGGACGCACCCGCACCGAGTGCCGCACCCGCGACCGCGCCGAGCACGAGCGCGACGGCCGGCTCGAGGAACACACTCCCGAGCCAGCGCCGCCGAGGGAGTCCGCGGAGCCGGCCGAGACCCCATTCGGTCGCCCGGACACGACCGATCCGCTGGATGACGAGCCCCTCCGCGAACCACGCGAGGCCGAGCGCCTGGATCGCCGTCACCGCGAGCAGCACCCCCGCGGCGTCCTGCTGTCGTCCGACGTGGTCGAGCACGTCCGTGATGCCGGTGCTGAACCGTGCTGCCGAGGACGCGCTCTCCGTGGTCAACGTCGCCTCGCGGGCGGTGCGGACGTCGGAGCGGATCACCGGCACGTCCGCGAGCGTCGGCGGGTGGGCGAGGAACCGGACCCCGAACGTCGTGCCCTCGACGACGAGCCGGTCGAACCCGGCCCGGGAGACCACGAGGTCGGGCGGGGGCGTCCCACCGGCACCGAACCGTGCCCCCGGCCCGGCGATGAGCGCGCCCGTGCCCGTACTGCCGTCGTAGACCCCGACGACGGTGAACCGGTCCGGCGGCAGCGTCGGGTTCGACCCGACGAGTCCGATCGTGTCGCCGACGGACACGCCGCTGGCGCTCGCCGCGGACCGCGGGATCGCGATCTCGTCGGCGGCCTGCGGGCACTTCCCGCGCGTGGACCGCGCCTGACGACAGGCGTCCTCGCCGACTGCCACGTTCGTCGTCCGCGTCCGGTCGGCGTCGGTGGTGCGGCTCCAGGTGAACGGTTCGTTCGACTCGGTGAGGAGCGTCGGCGTCGTCCAGAGGCCCGTCGAACCGATGGTGCTCACCACGGCGGTTGCCGAGGCGATCCCGTCCGCGATCTGGCCGCCGGTCGTGCTCACCTGCGACACGAGCGCGGTGTCGTCCCGTCCGGCGTCGTGGACGGCCTCGGCGAGGGTGACCTGCTCCACGGCACGGAACAGGGTCGGGGCGAGCACGGACACGAGCATCGCGATCGCCGCGAGGGCTGCGAGCGTGACGAACGAGGCGGGCCGACGACGGACGCTGCGCAGCCAGAACGGACCGCGGACCCCCATGCGCACCTCCTCGTGCCGGCACCCGTGTGCCGGGGCCAGCTTAGGCGGACGGGAGGCCCGTGGCGGTCTCGCCACGGGCCTCCCGTCCGCTGTGCGCCAGCCTGGCGCCGGACGTCAGCGCGCCGCGGCGCGCCGCCCGGCTGCCGACATCCGCTGGCCGATGTACTCGAGCCCGAAGATGTCACCGTGCTCCGCGTGCCCGACGCGGCCCTCGTGCTCGTACCGCATCAGGCTCTGGTAGCAGACGTACGCCGGGCTGAACTGGTGCCAGGGGTACCCGCCGACCGCCGAACCGCGGAACTCGTGCCGTTTGCCCCGGACGTCGGTGGCGACGATGTGGTTGCTCACCGCGACCATGTCCACCCGGGCCGCCTCGACGGTCGCACTCGTGATGCCGTACAGCTCGCCGTCCTCGACGACGTAGCCGAAGCGCAGCGAGTCGTAGACGACCGTGCCGTCGTCGTCGATCCGGAGCGCCATGCCGACGTGCAGCGCGTAGTCCGGGCCGAACGTCACGTGGATCCACGCGGCGCCGGCCTGGCCGACCTCGGCACGGGCACCCCAGCTGCGGTCCATGCCGTCGTAGCAGTCGACCTCGTACGTCGTGCCGCGGAGCTCGAGCGTCCCGGTGACGTGGCCGACCGCGTCCATGTGCCCGTTGTTCCAGACGTCGCCGAGCCCGGTGTCCCGTGTGCCGCTGGCGTCCGTCACGATGAGCGGGTTCTGGTCCGTGTCGTGGGTGTCGAACGGCTCGTGGATGGCCTCGAAGCGCAGGTCGAGCCGACACGCACCCGGCACGTTGCTCTCGTACGTCACCGAGAAGTCCCGCGGGGCGTCGTCGACGTGCAGCCCGAGCCCGCTCGGCAGGGTGAAGTCGGAGAACCGTTCCGGTGCCGGCATGTGCACCTGCGGATCGGCGAAGTCGATCTCGTGCACCCGGGTCGCGAACCCGCCGTGCACGACGACGGAGGAGATCGCCGCGCCGACGTTCGGGCGCGCGAGGACGTACGCGTTCCCGAGGATGCCGGCCTCCGGCACCGAGAAGACGCAGACGATCGTCTCGGCCCAGTTCTGCTGTGCGGGGTCGCTCGGGTGCCAGTCCATGTCCTCCGGGGTGATCACCGAGCACCCTCCTGTTCGGCCTGCCGGCGGTCGAGGTCGCGCTCCTGGTCGGCGAGCACCTCGGCGAGGCTCGAGGGGCTCGTCGGGAACCCGGTCATCCGCGCGGCGGCGACCTCGCGGGCCGACTGGCGCTTCGCCGCGGCGGACATGACCGCCCAGGCCTCGTCGGCGCGGTCGGTGCCGAGGAGGGCGGAGAAGCGCTCCTCCGCCTCCTGCTTGGCGGCGAGGACGAGTGCGCGGAGCTCGGCGAGGTCGGTCGGGAGGACCGGGGCGGGCTCGGCGTCCGTCCCGTGCGTCGTGCCCGTGGCGGCGTCCCCGAGCGCGGCGAGGTCGTGGACGAGCGCAGTCGCGTCCCCGTGCTCGACGACCTCGTACCGGTACTCGGACGCCTGCACGTCGAGGATCCAGTCGAGCGTCGCGAGGACGAGCCCGGCCTGCTCCTTCGCGAAGCGCTCGTCGGCACCGATCGCGGGGAGCACGGTCGCGGCGATGGTGTGGCGGACGGAGCGGAGCTTCTGTTCGGTCGTGGGTACCATCGTCGGTCCTCAGGCTTCCGTGGTCGTGGCGTCGGTGGTGACGTCGGTCGTGGTGGCGTCGGGGGTGCCGACGATGTCGTCGAGGAGGTCGATGTAGTACACGCCGAGGCCGCTCAGGAAGTTGCCCATCACCTCGAGGTGCGTCAGGCGCTCCTCGGCGTTCCGGGGGAGGGAGGCGGAGAGCGCGACGACGGCCCAGTACATGTTGAGGACGAGGTAGTAGCGGAGCCGCTCCTCGTCGACGGACAGCCCGGAGAGCGCCTCGTACTGCTCGATGAGGTCCTTCCGGGTGAGGAGCGCAGCGCACCAGAAGTCGCCCGTCTCCGGGTCGGTCTCGCCCCAGCCGGCCATCATCGCGTACGCCAGGTCGTGGTGCCGGTCGCCGAGGTAGGTCAGCTCCCAGTCGAGCACGGCGCTCATCTGCCCGGACTCCTCGTCGAACAGGAAGTTCCCGTTGCGGTAGTCGCCGTGCACGATCGAGACGGTGTCGAGGACCGGCCGGTTGCGCCAGAGCCACTGCCGGGTGAGCGTCACGGTCGGGTGCGGCTGGAACGCGTCGTCGTCCCAGGCTCGGTCCGTCGACGCGAGCCGCCAGTCGATGGCGTCGGTCGTGCCGGGTCGCGGGCGCTCGAACGCGGTCAGGTCGTGTGCGGCCCAGTCGATGGTGTGCAGGGTCGCGAGGTGTCGGACGTACTGCTCGGCGAGGATCGGGCGGAGTCTCGGACCGTACGTCACACCCAGCCCGGACGCGGTCGACGGGGTGTCGGACGGGCCGGACACCCCGGTGACGAACTCCGAGATGAGCGACGGTGCGCCGAGCTCGGTCGCGTCGTCGGTGGACCAGTGCAGGGTCGGTACCGGGACGCTGCTCTCGGCGACGATGCCGAGGACCTCCGCCTCGCGGCTGCGGGAGCTCTCGACCGGGGAGCCGAGCGGGTCCATGCGGAGCACCATGCGGTCGGAGCGGGCCTCGCCGTCGACGGTGCGGTCGAGGGTGAAGACGAACTGCTCCTTCGACGCGCCGCCCGGCAGTCGGCCGAGGTCCTTGATCGCGAAGTCGCCGTCGACCCGCGAGGCGAGGAACGCGTTCAGGCGTTCGCCGATGACGTCGAGTTCGATGGGCTCCTGGACGTCGACGCCGCGGTGCGCGCGCTTGCGGTCGAGGGCCTCGCGGACCTTGGGCTCGAGGTGCGGCGATGCCGCGTCGGTCGTCGGTGCGGTGGTGGACATCGGTGTTCCTCCTCATGGGGCGTCGATCAGCCCCGGCGACAACCTATTCGGCGTCGAGGCCTCCGCGGATCGGCGCGCCGTGCGGAGACGGCAGACGAACGGGAGGGGCGGTGCCAGCTGGCACCGCCCCTCCCGTCCGCAAGCGGCGCGTCAGCGCCTGCCGGTCTTCGTCGCGTCAGTTGCGCGCCGTGCGACGGCCGGAGACCTTGAGGTAGATGAAGAGCACGATGATCGCGCCGATGATGGAGCCGATGATGCCGGCGGGCTGGAAGAAGCCGTCCATCGGGTCGTGCTGGAAGATCAGGAACCCGAGGAACCCGCCGACGAACGAGCCGACGATCCCGAGGACGATGGTCATGAGGATGCCGATGTGCTGCTTGCCGGGGATGACGAGGCGGGCGACGGCGCCGGCGATGAGGCCGACGATGATGAGGCTGATGATGAGTCCGAGCATTGTGCACTCCTTGTTGCGACCGCGGGTGACGGCCAGTGGGGGACACCGCGAGTGCGGCAGCCCCCTACTCAACCTGGGAGCACATGTGTAAGTGCCCGCCTCGGGGTACACCGGTGCCGTCGTGAGTGAGCAGGAATCGTCGGGTGCGACAGGCTGGACCGACGATTCCTGCTCACTCGCGGTCGCCCGGGCCGCGCCGCGCCGGGCCGCGCCGGGCCGCGCCGGGCGCCGCGCCGGGCCGGGCCGCGCGCCGTCACCACGTGATGCGTCGGAACTCCGCGAGCAGTCGGGCACCGCGCTCCGGGTGCACCTGTTCGAACCACCCGACCCGTCCGCGGAGGTGCGCCCGGAAGTCCGCGACACCGCGCCGGTCCTGGCCGTCGGGTCCGTGCTCGACGCAGTTGTGCAGGATCGCCTTGAGGCGGTCGAACTCGGCACGGCCGACGCTCGGACGGTCGTTCACCACGATGCCGGTGACCGACTGTCGCACGCCCTGACGCCGCACGCGGGTCTTGCGGGCGTTGAGGGTGTGGCCCTCGTCCGCGACGATCCGACCGACACCGCGCACGAACGCGTCGACGCGGGCCGCGAACCGGTCGTCCCCGCTGAACACCAGGTCGTCCGCGTACCGCGTGTAGGTCGCGTCGGCAGCGGCGGCCCAGCCGGCGAGCCGGACGTCGAGCCGCCGGACGGACACGTTCGCGAGCGTCGGCGAGGTCGGCGCGCCCTGCGGGAGGTGCGGGGTCCGGAGCGCGCGCCGGAGGGTCGCGCGGTCCTCGGGCGACCCTCCCGGGGGCATCCCGGCGAGGACGCGCGCCGGGACGACGTGGGTGCAGAGGCCGGTCAGGGTGTGCGCGACCGGCTCGGACAGGCCGCTGCGGCGGAGCAGTCCGAAGACCTGCGGCGCGGACACCGCGGCGAAGAAGTGCGCGAGGTCGAGCGCGACGACCGCCTGGCGTCCGGTGTGCAGTGCCGCGCCCGTCACCGCACTCCGGCCGGGGATGAACCCGTGCGCCGCGTCGTGGACCGGGAGGAACGTCAGGACCTCGTCGAGTGCCGTCCGCTGCACGGCCCGGAGGCGCGGCTTCGGCACCTCGAGGAGACGGGGGACCCGACCCGGTCGCGGACGCCACACGTGGCCGTAGTGGTGCAGGACGTCGTCCCGCGCGCGGTCGTTCCAGAGCTTCGTGTCGGCGAACCAGTCGAGGCGGCCGATCGTCAGGTCGAGCAGCCGGGCGAGGTCGGCCACCGTCTCGATCCGGGGCACGTGCCCGGTGTTCGTCGGTGCCTCGGCCGGGACGACCGGGTGGCTGGCGACGACGATCGGCGACCGGGCGGCGCTCCTCCGGACCGCCTCGGCGAACCCGTCGACGGACTGGAGGAACGCGGCCAGTTCCCGAGGCGCGTCACGTGGGGCGCGCGGGTACCCCCGGAGTGCTGCGAGGACGGCCATCGGGACGAAACGCCGGTGCGGACCGACGGCGGCGGTCCCGGCGGCGAGGAGGGCGTCGACCGTCCAGTCGTCGGCGGCCAGGAAGACGTCGGCGAGGATCGTCGCGACTCCAGCCGTCATGTCGTCAGGCTAGCGCCGGCGTCGGCCGTCCGGCCGGCCGCGCCGCGAGTGAGCAGAAATCGTCGGGTGCCACCGGCCGACCCGACGATTCCTGCTCACTCACGAGGTGCGCCGGCGACCTCCGACCGACCTGTCGAGCGGTTCAGGAGGCTGAGCGCGCGGAGCGCGCCTGCCCTCATGAGGAGGTTGATCATCGGTGTTCTTCGCACCCCGGGGTGTCCCCGGAGAGGTCGACGCACAGCGTGCACCGACCGCCTCGGTCGGAGGTCGCCGCCACAACGCTACTGCTGTGGCAGGATCGCGGCATGCTCGTCGCGACCACGAACGACCTCCCGGGAGCCCAGATCACCGAGGTGCTCGGGGAGGTGATGGGTCTCACCGTCCGTGCGCGGAACTTCGGGGTGCAGTTCGGCGCGAGTTTCCAGGCACTCGTCGGCGGCGAGCTCACCGGTCTCACCGCGCAGCTCGTCCAGACTCGCGACGAGGCGATGAACCGGATGATCGAGCACGCGCTGTACCGGGGCGCCGACGCGATCGTCGCGATGCGGTTCGACGCGAACGAGATCGGGAACGGGTACCAGGAGGTCGTCGCCTACGGGACCGCCGTGCGGGTGCTCTGGCCGCGCCCGACGCCGTCCGAGTGACGGTGAGCGGCGGCGGGACCCGCCCGTCCGTCGGCTCGGCCCGTGGCCGCCGACGGACGAGCAGGTCCCGCGATGCGGCTCGACCTACCGGTACGTCGTCGCCTGGCCGTAGAGCGGCTCGGTGAACGAGGACACGTACGCGCTCTGGTCGCCGCCCGGGAGGTTGTACGTCATGAAGACGCCGTACCCGTCGGACACCGTGCGGGTCGCGAGCGAGGCCGCGGTGCTCGATGACGTGTTCTGGATGTCGACGGCGGCCGGGGAGAGGTCGGCCTTCGTGAGCCCGGGGATGCTCGGCGCGTTGAAGGCGTTGGCACCGTCGGCCAGGGTGTGACGACGGACGTTCGCGAGTTCGTCGTCGCCGACCTCGACGTACGCGATGCTCGTCGGGCCCGTCTTCGTGGCGCCCGCGGACGTGACCCCCGCGGACGTCGCGCCCACGGGCATCGCGCTCGCGGGGGCGGCGCTCGCCGACATCGGGGCGAGGGGCAGCGGGATCGCGACGAGCGCTGCCGCGCAGAGGCCGAGCAACCCGCCGCGGCGGAGGTCGTGCTTCGTTTCCATGTCACTCCGCATCGAGTGGTGATCGGCCGGCGGACGTCGACCGCACGGCCATGCCACATGACTGAAGCGCTCCAGTCACGTCCCCGATCACAGCTGCACCATCTGAGTGGAAACAGGAGACGAGTCCCTCGGGCACGCGGGGCGTGATCCGGCAGGACGCGCAGGAGGCTGTGTCCCTTTCAGCGGCGTCAGCTGTTCCAGTGCAGGCGGCCGCTCGCGTCCGGTCCCTTGCCTCCGCAGGTGTAGGACCTTCCGTTGGCGGCCTGCGCGGTCACGCCCCGATCGCTCGCCGAGCAGAAGCCTCCCGGGTTGACGACGCCATGATCAGGAGCAGCGGGCGCCGCCGGCGCGGGAACGGGGGCGACATAGGTACCGTTGGACGTCACCTGGGTCACTGGCGGGGTGGTCACCGACTGGCTGACCTGCGTTCGGCCAGTCTCGACACCGTCCGTCTTGGTGACCTCGTACGTGGTCGTCAGAACGCCGTCGGCGCCGGCAGTCGTGACCCGCGACGTCCCCTTCGCAACCGTAGGGTCGTCCACCGTTGTCGATGTGTACGGCACGGGGGCCGTCTCGGACACGGTCTCCTTCGTCACCACCGGAGTGGGCGTCGGAGTCGGGGTCGGCGTCGACGTCTTCTTCGGGGTGGTCGCGAAGTGGTGTGCGGTTGAACCGTGCGTGGTGCTCGAGCTCGCCGGAGCAGACGGGACGGGGGCTGCGTCCGTCGTGCTCGGATGGCCGGCCCCGTACGCCGACGACGACCCGATGAGGACCGCGAGGGCGACTCCGAACCCGATCGCTGCCGCGGAACGGCGGCGGGGCAGCCGCAGCCACGTCGAGCGTCGGAAGACCCATCCGTACGCCGCGGTGACCAGCACGATCATCGCGAACATGAGCATCATCGTCCAGACGCCTCCGGAGCTCAGGGCGGCGATGCCGAACAGTGCGCTGATACCGAGACCGACCCACGTCGACATCGGGAGGCGGGATGAACGGGAGGATCGGGGTGGGTGGGGTGGGCGGGTTCGCGACATCAGGTTCTTTCAGATCATGACCAGGGCTCACTATCATCCTTGAGAAGACGTGCAGCTGCCTCACCCCCGTTCGGGGGTGATCGTGCGCTGTGTGCCGACCTGCCGCCTGCCCAGGGTTTCGGCATCAGGCCCGCGAGTACGCCCCCGCCTCGATGTCCGCGATCAGGGTCGGGCCGGTCGGCGTCCAGCCCAGGGTGTCGCGCGTCACGTCACTCGACCCGGACATCTCCATCCCGAAGAACCCACCGAGGAACCCGAAGTGCTCGGGGGCGTCCTCGGGCGAGATCGCGGCGACGGGCAGGTCGAACCGGCGTCCGATGGCCTCGGCGATCGCCCGCGTGGTGACGCCCTCCTCCGCGACGACGTGAACGACCGGCATCGCGTCCGCGTGTTCGAGCGCGAGGACGTTCAGTGCTGCGGCATCGGTGACGTGCACGGCACCCCAGCGGTTCGCGCCGTCGCCGACGTGTCCCGAGACCCCCTTCGCGAGCGCGTTGGCGACGAGGATGTCGATGAAGCCGTGGTCACCGGTGCCGTGCGTGGTGGGCGCGAACCGCAGCGCGACGGTCTGCACGCCACGGTCGCGGTACTCGAGCGCGAGCGCCTCGGCACCGCCACGGAGCGCGTCGGGCCCGATGAACGGGGTCGCGTCGGACTCCACGGCGGGCGCGCCTGCGGTCGCGATGCCGGCGATCCCGGACGCGAGCAGGAAGGGCTTGCCGGTGCCTTCGAGTGCGTCGGCGATGGTCTGCACGGCAGAACGCTCGGTGCGGTTGGTGTCCTCGGGGTGCGCCCAGTCGTGCTTGTTCGCGAGGTGGATCACCGCATCCGCGTCGCGAGCACCGGCGCGGATGACGTCGAGCGTGTCGAGGTCGCCGCGGAGGACGATCGCCCCCTTCTGGTCGAGGGACGCGGCGGAGGCGTCGGACCTCGCGAGCCCGACGACCTCGTGCCCGGCGGCGAGTGCCGCGTCGGTGGTGTGGGACCCGATCCATCCCGATGCCCCGGTGATGAAGACGCGCATGGTGCGTCACCTCTCTCTCGATGCCGACTGATGTCAGCGACTGCCGTCACTCTACACCTGGATGTCAGCCGCTGTCATCAACCCACCCATCACCGTAGACTGACGGGATGGTGCGATGGGAACCGGGCGGCAAGGACCGACTGCGGCTGGCCGCGCTCGACCTGTACGTCCGGAGCGGGTTCGAGGAGACCACCGTGGCCGAGATCGCCGCGGCTGCCGGACTCACGGAGCGCACCTTCTTCCGCCACTTCGCCGACAAGCGCGAAGTCCTCTTCGACGGGCAGGAGGTCCTCGAGGACCAGTTCCTGACCGGCGTCGCCGACGCTCCGGACGGACTGACCCCCCTGGGGCTCGCCGCGGCCGCACTCACGAACTCCGCGGGGTTCTTCCCGGAGGAGCGCCGTGCCTGGTCCCGGCGACGCCAGGCGGTGATCAGTGCGAACGCCTCGCTCCAGGAGCGTGAGTCCCGCAAGATGTCGACGCTCGCCGGTTCGTTGGCCAGCGCGCTCCGTGACAGAGGGGTCGTCGAGCCCGCGGCCACGCTCGCGGCACAGACCGCCGTGACGGTCTTCAGCGTCTCGTTCGCCACGTGGGTCCGCGAGGACGAGACGCGCACCTTCGCCGCCATCGAGCACGATGTCCTCGACGAGCTCACCGCGATGACTGCGGCCTCCGTCCAGACACCAGCGGCAGGCCGCCCCGCGGTGTAGACGGGGACTCGACATCGATGTCGAGCGCCACCGCGCATCATTGCCACACCTCAGGGAGACCATCCGCATGGAGTACACCCACCTCGGCTCGACCGGCCTCACGGTCAGCCGCATCACCCTCGGTTGCATGAGCTTCGGCAACGGCAACGAACAGCAGACCTGGACCCTCGACGCGGCCGGCGCGGAGCCGATCTTCCGCCGGGCCGTCGAGCTCGGCATCACCTTCTGGGACACCGCGAACGTCTACGGGCGCGGCAGTTCCGAGGAGGTCACCGGCGAGGCCATCCGCAAGTACACCCGCCGTGAGGACGTGGTCCTCGCCACGAAGGTCTTCGGCGAGATGGGCCCGGGCCCCGGCGAGTCCGGCCTCTCGCGCCGCGCGATCATGGAGCAGGTCGACAAGTCGCTGCAGCGCCTCGGCAGCGACTGGATCGACCTGTACCAGATCCACCGCTTCGACCCGGAGACCCCCGTCGAGGAGACGATGGAGGCCCTCCACGACGTCGTCCAGGCCGGCAAGGTCCGCTACATCGGTGCCTCGAGCATGTGGGCGTGGCAGTTCGCGAAGCTGCAGGCCGCGGCGGACCTCGGCGGCTGGACGCGCTTCGTGTCGATGCAGAACCAGTACAGCCTGGGCCAGCGCGAGGAGGAGCGCGAGATGTTCGGGCTCCTCGCCGACCAGGGCGTCGGCTCGATCCCGTGGGGACCGCTGCAGGCCGGCAAGATGGCCCGTCCGTGGAGCGAGCAGAACACCGCGCGTGCCGGCGACGAGCCGGAGGTCGACCCGAAGGGCAACCCCGTCCGGCTCGACTCGGACAAGGGCATCGTCGACGCGATCGAGCGGATCGCCGGCGAGAAGGGCGTCTCGATGGCGCAGATCGCCCTCGCCTGGGTCCTCGCGAACCCGGTCGTCGACGCCCCGATCGTCGGTGCGACGAAGGTGCACCACGTCGAGGACGCCGTTGCCGCTCTCGACGTCCGCCTGACGCCCGAGGACGTCACGGCGCTCGAGGAGCACTACGTCCCGAGGCAGCCGACGTTCTTCTGATCGGTGGTCGCGTCCGCCGCGTGCGGAACGGAACCACCTGACGGACTGGAGGGACGGTGCCAGCACCCTGGCGCAGCAGTCGGCACCGTCGGACGAGACCCTCGCGGCGTCGATGCGAGAGGGTGTCGCGGCGTGGGCGTCGCTCCTCGCACAGCGCGTCGAGCGGATGCAGGCCGCCGGGGCGATCGACCGGACGGTGGACGCGGCCCGCGTCGGGACCGGGATCGTCGCGGCGATCATGGGTGGTCTCGCGCTCAGTCAGCCGGAGCGGGACGGTGCGCCACTGGCGGCCGCGCTCGACCTGGCGTTCCGCGGACTGCGGAGCCTCGGGGCCTGATCCCGCGGTGCGGATCGCGAACAGCACCAACCCAGTTCCGGGGTTGCTCCGAATCCCAGGCGATTCCGCGACGAAGCGGCGCCTCGACCCGGGGGCCTCTCGTGGCGGAGGTTGGGGTGCATCGTGAGTGAGACCATCACGGAAGTGGCGATCGTCATCGTGGGGTTGGCTGCGCTCGGGATCTTCGCGGGCGAGGTCGTCCACCCGAGGCGCCGGCGGCACGAGCGCATCAAGGCGCGTCGGTCCCGACACTGAGCCGGTCCGGACCCACGGTCCCGAGGACCGTCGGCGCCCCCGCACCGGACGGGAGGCACGGCACCGGCCGGCCCCGCGCCTCCAGTCCGTCAGCCGCTCGGCCCGTCAGCCCGTCGTGAGCAACCGCTCCAACCGTGGCCGCACGAGCGAGGCGGACCCGACGGGGGAGAGGATGCCGCGGAACACCGCGAGTTCCTCGGTGCGGTCCGCCACCGGCCCGTCGAACGCGGCGCGGCACGTCGAGACGAGGTCCTCGAGCGCCCGGACACAGGCGTACCGCACGAGTCGCGACTCGTCGATCTCGACCGGGCCGTAGCCGCGTCGGAACGCCTCGGCCTGCGGGTCGGTCGTCGGTGAGAACAGGACCGGGAACGCCACGAGGTGCAGGTCCACCTCGCGCGGCGCGACGACGGCTTCGTCCCAGTCGATCAGGCACGGAGCGCCCTGCGCGTCGAGCACGAGGTTGCCGAGGTGCGGGTCGCCGTGGCACGGGACGGGGACGCCGTCGGTCCGGTCCGTCAGGCGCGTCCCGCGGAGGAGCAGCTCGACGTGCGCACGCGCGTCCCGCCACGCGGCCAGCGCAGGGTCGAGCGCATCCGGGTCGCCGGCGGTGACGAGCGCATCGAGCGCGACGACGCCCGCCCGGTACCGACGACGACGTCGGCGGATCCCACGGCGCGCGCCGCGGCGCCGTTCCTGTGGCGGGAACGGGTGCGCGTGCACGGCGGCCAGGAGCGCTCCGTAGGCCTCCCACCCGTCGAGGTCGAGTCCCACGGTCGCGGCGTCCTCGCCCGGCAGCCAGGCCGTCACCGACAGTCGTCCGCCACCGCGTCGACTCGACGGTCGCCCGTGCGTCGACCGGACCGTCGGCGGGATGCCGGGCACACCGGCTGCCGTCAGCGAGTCACTCAGTCGGATGCCCGTCCGGGTCCGACGGCTCGTCCACTTGACGGCGAACCCGTCCGAGCCGCTCGACGCCTGCCAGACCGCGGCGGCGACATCGGTGCCGCCGACGACACGCTCGACGCTCGTGGCATCGACGCCGAAGTCGTCGGCGATCCACCGCACCACGTCCGGGAGGTCCGGGCGAGGGTCCTGCTGGCTCACCGCAGGCCGCTCCGCGACAGCCCCTCGACGAAGTACCGCTGGAACGCGAGGAACAGGGCCACGATGGGCACGATCATCAGCAGGTTCACGGCCATGATCGCACCGTAGTCCGAGGTGTACTGCCCCTGGAGCGTGCCGACGATGCCGATCGGCACGGTGAAGAGGTCCTGGTTGCCGGAGAGTGCGACGAGGGGCCAGCCGAACGCGTTCCACTCGCCCATGAACGTCAGGAGCACCAGGACGGCGAGGAGTGGACGGCAGAGCGGCAGCACCACGGAGAAGAACACCCGGAACTGCCCGGCCCCGTCGATCCGCGCCGCCTCGATGAGCTCGTCCGGCACCGCGATGAAGAACTGGCGCGCCAGGAACACCCCGAAGATCGCGGCGCTCTCCGGCAGGATCACCGCCCAGATCCCGCCGTACAGGTGCAGGCCGATCGAGATGAGGAACTGCGGCACGATGATCGCCTGCGGCGGGATCATGAGCGTCGACAGCAGCACCAGGAACAGCGCGTTGCGGCCGCGGAACGGCAGCTTGGCGAAGGCGTACCCGGCGAGGAGGTTGCAGACCACCGTGATGATCGTCACGACGACGGAGATCACGAGCGAGTTCGCGAACCACCGCCAGATCGGGAACTCCGAGAACGGCCGGACGAAGTTCTGGATCGTGATGTGCTGCGGCCAGAGGTGCAGCCCGGGGGCGTAGAGGTCGGCCCGCGTCGAGAACGCGGTGAGGAGCATCCAGTACAGCGGGAACGCCATCACGATGCTCACCACGACGGCGGCCGTGATCCGCAACCACAGGAGCTTGGTGTGCCCGCGGGGCGGACGTCCGCCGGTCCTCCCGGCCGATGCAGCACGGGACGGTGACGCGTCCGCGTCCCCCGTGGCCCAGGTCGTCGTCGTCATCAGTCGGTCTGGTCCCGTCCGGCGTTGAACCGCCATTGGATGCCCGTGATCAGCAACGTCACCAGGTAGATCGCGATGCCGACGGCGGCCCCGTAGCCGAGGAGCTGGGGGCCGTGCTCGTCGAACGCGACCCGGTACGCGTAGGAGACGACCGTCGTGGTGGCGTAACCGGGCCCGCCCCGGGTCATCGCCCACACGGTGTCGAAGACCTGGAACGAGTAGATGAGGTTCATGATGAGCAGGAAGAACGTGGACGGGCCGAGCAGCGGGAACGTGATGAGCCGGAACTTCTGCCAACCGCTCGCGCCGTCGGTGGTCGCGGCCTCCTGCACGGAGGGATCCACGCCCTGGAGGCCCGCCAGGTAGATCAGCATGTCGAAGCCGATGCGCTGCCAGAGCGTCACGAGGATGATCGCGGTCATCGCCCATCCGCCGTTCGACTGCCACGAGATCGCCGGGAGGCCGAGGGCGCCGAGGAACTTGTCGATGAAGCCGTTGTTCTGGTCGAACATCCACGCGCCGAGCACACCGGTCGCGACACCGGACACCACGAGCGGCAGGAAGATGATCGTCCGGAAGACCGCACGTCCCGGCATGACCCCGTTGAGGAGCACCGCGACCGCGAGGCCGATCGCCATGCCGACGGGCACCGTGAAGAGCGTGAAGACCCCGGTGTTCGCGACCGACTGCCAGAACACCGGGTCGGTGACGAGCTTGACGTAGTTGCCGACGCCGGCCCACGAGGTGCCGCCGAGCGAGTCGAGGTCCTGGAAGCTGATCACCACGGCGTAGACGAGCGGCAGCAGCGTGAAGATGACGATGAGCACGACGTTCGGCAGCAGGAACGACCCGGCGGCGATGCCGTTCGCCGTGCGGATGCTCGTCGGCGTCGGGAGCTTGGCGCCGCCGGCCGTCGCTCCGCCGACCTGCGCGGTGGCCCGGCCGGCGGAACCGCCGACCCCACCGACGCCCGCGTCCGCACTCGTCATGCCGCCACCGCCTCGTTGATCGCCGTGGCGATGGCCGTGATCGCATCGTCGGCCGACCGACCCTGGAACGCGAGTTCGAGCTGGTCCTGCAGCGCGGTGTTGATCGCCGCGAACCCGGGGACGGTCGTCTCACGGACGGCGGCCTCGGTGATCGTGGTCGCCTGCCGCGCGAACGTGGTCATGACGTCGGGCCGTACCGCGTAGTCGAGCGAGGTGCTGGCCAGGCTCTGCAGCGTGGGGAGCTCGTTGGCCCGCTGACAGAAGTCCCGCATCTGGTCTTCCTCCACCATGAACTTGAGGAACGCGGCCGCGAGCTCGGGGTTCGCGGTGTCCCGTGTCGCGACGAGGGCGTTGCCGCCGAGGTCCGACGCGGCGTTGCGGTCGTGCGGCATGTACGTCGTCGCCCATTCGCCACCCTGGTAGCCGTTCTTGGCGTCGGCCAGCTCGGGCACCAGGAAGTCGCCGATGAAGGTCATCGGGACGGTCTGGTTCAGGAAGAAGTTGTCCGAGTACACGGTCGTCTTGACCGTGTTGTTCGCCGGGACCCACCGTTCGTCGAAGAACCGCTTCGAGAACTCCATCGCCCGGTGCCCGGCGTCGCTGTCCACGGCCGACTTGGTCAGGTCCGACGTGAGCAACGACCCGCCGGCCTGGTACACGAAGCTCGCCCAGCGGTAGGCGCCGGCGGCGGTCCAGTCGTAGGCGAACGGGTACTGCTTGTCCGGCAGGGACCTCCGGAGCTTCGTCGCGACGTCGGCGAACTCGTCCCAGGTCCAGGCGTCCTCGAGCCGGTCCGGGACCGAGCCGATCCCCGCGGTCTCGAAGGCCTTCCGGTTGTAGGCGATCGCCGTGGTGTCGGTCTGGTGCGGCACCCCGTACGCGTGGCCTTCGAACCGGACGGCGTCCCAGAGCGACGGGAGGAACGCGGCCGCCTCGGCGTCGGTCACGTAGGGCGTCATGTCGAGGAGCACCCCGTGCGAGGTGTACTTGCCGATGCTCGTGTAGTCGACGCGGAACACGTCCGGGGCGGTGCGCGAGAGGATGCCCCGGTCGATGCTCGAGAAGAAGCCCTCGTACGGCAAGGTCTGCAGCACGATCGTGGTGCCGGGGTGCCGGGCCTCGAACGTCTTCTTGGCGTGTGCGAACCCCGCGGTCTCGCCGTCGCTCCCGCCCCAGAACGCGAACCGCAGGGTGCCGGTGACGTCGCCGATGTCGGCTTCGGACCCGGGCGCGGCGTTGCTCGGCGCCGGGCCGTTGTTCGCGACGCATGCGGTCAGCGCGCCCAGGGTCGCGGTGCCGAGGGCGCCGGAGAGCAACGCGCGACGCGTCAGGGAGGGTGTCGCCATCGTTCAGCTCCTTCGCGCCGCGCAGGCCGGGGTCACCCGACACGGCCGGGTCACCCGAACGTAGTCCGCGCCGCCGACATCCGTGACGGTCACCACCCGTTCGATCCGGTCGGCGACCTCGTCGCTGTCGGCGGTCGCCGGTACACCGGGGGGATGCCCGAGGGAGACAGCGTGTACCGCCTCGCGGCGCGGTTGCGCCCGGCTCTCGACGGCCAGCGCGTCGACGCCGGCGAACTGCGCTCCGGGGACGCCGCCGGCACGAGTCTGGCCGATTGGCGGGTGCTCGGACACGACACCCACGGCAAGCACCTGCTGACCCGGTTCGCCGGCGGTCGGACCCTGCACACGCACCTCCGGATGCAGGGGTCCTGGACGGTGACCGCGCCGGGCCGGGTCGTCCCGCGGTCGGTCCAGCCGTCGGTGCGGGTCCGGATGCGGACCGAGGCCGCGCGCACCGTGTGGGGGATCGACCTGCCCGTCGTCGAACTCCTGGCGACCGCGGACGAGTCCGCCGCGGTCGGACACCTCGGCCCCGACCCGCTGCGGGACGACTGGGACGCCTCCGTCGCCGCCGAACGACTCGCCCGCGACCCGGACCGACCGGTCGTCGCGGCGCTCCTCGACCAGCGGAACCTCGCCGGACTCGGGAACATGTGGGTGAACGAGCTGTGCTTCCTGCTCGGCTACCGCCCGTGGCGTCCGGTCCGGGACGCCGACACCGCGGCACTCGCCCGGGCCGCCCGTCGCGGCCTCCGCGCGTCGGTCACGGTCCCGGGGATGTTCCAGACCACCACCGGGACCACCCGCCGCGGCGAGCGGCACTGGGTCGTCGGACGGGCGGGTCGTCCGTGCCTCCGCTGCGGCACGACCGTCCTCGTCGAGGCGGAGGTCGCCGACGACCCGGAACGTCGCCGGACGTGGTGGTGCCCGCGATGCCAGCCGCGCTGAACGGGCACCCGCCCGACATGGCGACGGACTGACTGCGTGGTGCCAGCCGGCCCCGCGCCTCCAGTCCGCCGTCCGGCAGCCCGCTACTTCCGCAGGAACTCCAGCACGGCCCGGTTCCACTCGTCCGCGTGGCTGACGATCACGCCGTGCGGCGCACCCGCGACGACGTACAGCTCGGAGCCGGCGATCGCCTCGTGCGTGCGCTTGCCGGAGCCCTCGAACGGAACGGTGCCGTCGCCGTCGCCGTGGATGACGAGGGTCGGGACGGTGACCTTCGGCAGGTCCTCGCGGAAGTCGGTGTTCGCGAAGGCGGCCATGCACGCGAGCGCCGCGGGCTTCGACGCCTGGTGCGCGAGGGCCAGTGCTTCCTGTCGTTGCGCCTCGGTGACCTTGAGCTCGCCGTCGACGGAGAAGAAGTCCGTCGTGAACTGGTCGTAGAAGTCGTCCTCGCTCTTCGTCAGGCCCGCGGTCATCTCGGCCGCCTGGCTCTTCGGGAGCGGGCCATCGGGGTTGTCGTCGGTCTGCAACAGGTACGGCGGGACGGCGGAGGCGAACACCGCGCTGTGGATGCGGTCCGGGCCGAACGTGGAGAGGTAGCGCGCGACCTCGCCGCCGCCCATCGAGAAGCCGACGATGCTGACGTCGTGCAGGTCCATCTGCGTGATGAGCTGGTGCAGGTCCTCGGCGAGCGTGTCGTACGTGTAGCCGGAGTGCGGCTTGTCGCTCCGCCCGAAACCCCGGCGGTCGTAGGTGATGACGCGGAAGCCGGCCTCCTGGAGTGCCGGCACCTGGTTCTTCCATGACTCGCCCGACAGCGGCCAGCCGTGGATGAGGACGACGGGGCGTCCGGAGCCTCCGGTGTCGTCGACGTGCAGGTCGGTGTCCTTGAACAGGCCGTGGTGAGCGGTGATCTCGGTCATGGTGGTGCTCCTTCCGTGCGCAGGGACGCGCGAACTCCCTTGCTACGCACCCGCTCTGAGCGGGCGGTGCATCGGTCCGGAAAGCGCATCGGTCGCGGTCGCGACCCGGTCCGGACGGGAGGCGCGGGACGGGCCCGCACCGTGCCTCCCGTCCGTCCGGTGCTCAGGCGAGCGCCGCGTGGTCAGTGCTCGTCGTAGTGGTCGCCGTGGCGTGCGTGCTTGTGCCCGTCGTGCAGGTAGTCGACGTGGTCGTCGTGCTGGACGGTCTCGTGCTGGTCGCCCTCGGTGCCGTGTTCGTGGTCCTGGACGTCGTGCTCTGCGACACGGTGTTCCTCGGGGGTGGTGTCGTCGATCTGGTCGCTCATGGTCATCCTTTCTGAGAGTGATTATCATCCACGATAGAGGACGAACGATGTCGCGGACCGGAATGCTCCTCCAGGGTCAGGTGCAGGCGGTGCGCGGTGATGACGCTCGCGAGCCACCCCGATCCACTCACCCAGCCCATCGTCACGTCGGTGAACCAGTGAGCGCCGAGCAGGACCCGGGACGCGCCCGTCGCCGCGATCGTCACCCCGGCGACCGCGGCGATGACCCGCTGCGGGGCGACCTGGCGCTGTCGGAGCATGAGCAGGTACGCGACCGTGCCGGCGATGGTCGTCGCGTTGAGCGTGTGCCCGGACGGGAAGGACGGCGACGTCTCGTACGGCGGGATCGCATCGCGGCGCGGCGGACGGTTCCGGTGGATGAGCCGCTTGCCGGCGATGGTCATCGCGAGCGAGCCGCCGCCGGCTGCCGCGAGCAGTCCGAGCGGGGTCGGTCTCCGTTCGACCAGCGACAGGGCCGTGCCCGCCACCAGCGCCAACACGGGCATGCCGACCGGACCGAAGCCGTGGGCGATGCCGCTCGCGATCCCGTTCGTCGCGGGCGAGCGGAGCCGCTTGCCGATGCGGAGCGCCGGCTGGTCGAGGCGGGCGATCCCGTCCCGGTCGGTGACTCCGTCGTAGACCACGGCGGCTGCGGCCGTCGCAGCCACCGCGAGGACCCCGCCGACCGCGAGGGGCCCGAGGACCGCTCGTCGGGGACCGACCCGCGCAGCGAGCTCGCGGTGCGCCCGCGCCAGCCGCCGGCCACCCCGCGACCGCCACTCGGTGACGTCCCGGCCGCCGATGGACCGACGTCGGACCGCGTCGGAGTCCGTGCCGGTCTGGTCCGCGCCGGTCTGGTCCGCGCCGGTCCGGTCCGGGTCGGTCACACCGACGCCTCCGTCCCGCGGACCTTGCCGACGACGACGTCGACGATCCCGGCGAGCAGCGCTGCGCCGACGAAGCCGAGGGAGACGCCGAGGCCGAGCGGCAGACCTCGGGAGAAGTCACCGTGGGTCGACGCGAGCGAGGAGTAGAACACGCTGCCGACCGCCGCGATCCCGATCGCGGAGCCGACCCGGGCACCGACCTGGATGAGCCCGCCCGCGGAGCCACCCTGCTCGACGGGCACCTCGGACAGGGTGAGGGTCTGGTTCGGTGAGATCGTCAGCCCCGACCCGACGCCCGCGACGAGCAGTGGCACGACGAGCCACCATCCGAGGTCGTGCGCGAAGTGCGTCCGAACCACCCAGACGACACCGCCGAGCCCGAGCAGCACCATGATCGTGCCGACGACGATGAGCTGCCGTCCGAACCGGTGCACGACACGACCGCCGATCGTCGACGCGATCCCGGAACCGATCGCGAACGGGATCGACGACAGTCCGGCGAGCAGCGCAGAGTACTTGAGACCCGACTGGAGCGCGATCGTCAGGACGAAGAACAGCGGCGTGAACCCGGCGAAGTACAGCGTCGCGAGGCCGACGCCGAGCGAGAACGACCGGCGCGAGAACAGGCGGAGGTCGATCACCGGCTCCTTGCTCCGCTCGTAGTGCCGTTCCCACAGGACGAAGACCCCGCCGAGCACCACGGCCACGACGATGAGCCACCACTTCGCGTCGCCCTTCCACTCCTGCGACTGCACGAACGGCAGCAGCAGGGCGACGACCGCGGCACCGAGGAGTGCGATGCCGACGGGGTCGAAGTCATGCCGCTTCCCCGTCTGCGACCGGTCCCGGCCGGGCAGGTACCGGAACGCGAGCAGGATCGTGACGAGGCCGATGGGCAGGTTCACGAAGAACACCGCGCGCCACCCGTTCTCCGCACCGAACGCGGTGATGAGCAGCCCACCGACGAGCGGTCCGATCGCGGTGGCGATCCCGACGGTCGCGCCGAACAGCCCGAACGCCGTCCCGCGCTCCTTGCCCCGGAACAGCTGCTGGATGAGCGCCGTCACCTGGGGCGTCAGCAGCCCACCGGCGAGCCCCTGCACGAGGCGCGCGATGACGAGGAACACGCCGTTCGGTGCGAAGCCGCACAGTGCGCTCGCGAGGGTGAACAACCCGATGCCCACCACGAACATCCGACGACGGCCGGTGACGTCCCCGAGCCGACCGCCCGGGACCAGCAGCAGGCCGAACGACAGGGCGTAGCCGGAGAGGATCCACTGGATGGCCTCGGGCGATGCTCCGGGCAGGCCGGAGGAGATCGACTGCAGGGCGACGTTGACGATCGAGACGTCGAGCAGCACGACCCCGCCGCCGAGCAGGCAGATGACGAGCGCCTTCCACCGGTTCGGATCGGGTTCGTCGCTGCCGGAGGCGTTCTCGGCCGGGCGGGTGGCGGATGCGGTGGGAGCAGCTCCAGCGGACGCGGACGCGGACGCGGTTGCCGTGGTGGTCGGTGCGTGCGCGGGTGCGGACGGAGCGGCGTGCCGCGGGTCGTGCTCGATGCCGTCCGCGGTCCGGATGCGGTCCGGGATGGCGTCGTCCTGGTGCGTGGGTGTCATCGAGTACCTCGGGTTGGGGACCGTCCACGGTAGGCGTGTCGGCCGCGCGTCGTTCGTCCCTGCGACGTCGTTCAGGTGTCGAGCAGGACGGCGCGCGTTCCGCCGATGACCGCGACGAGACGTCGTCGGTGTCGTCGGTGTCTCGCGACACGCTCGGTGTTGTGCAGAGTTGTGTATCTGACGTATCAGGAGCATGTTCGTGGTCACCTTGCACGGGGCGAGGCCTCGCGACGACGCGAGGAACGGGAGGACCACTGTGACGATCAGGACGGAGACGAGATCGTGATCACCACCACGCAACCCAGCTACGCGCCGCGCACTCGTGCGGGCTTGCTGATCAGCTGTGTCGGGTTCGCTGCTCTCGCCGCATCGGCCGTGATCCCGATCCTGGCCGATGCGCTCGGACCGGTGATGGGTGTCGGATTTGCCGTGGCGGTCGTGGTCATCGTGTACGTGCCGCGACTGATCCGGCCGGGCTCGACATGGTGGCGCGCACCGCTCCCTCGAGTGTTCGCAACGATGGTGTCGATCGGGGCTGCTGTGGCGGCGCTGATCGCCGTGGCAGTCCGCACCTCGGGCGGCAGCCTGGTGTGGGGGTACGTCGCAACGGCGGTGGTCGTCTTGGGCATGGTCCTCGTCGCATCAGCCGCGCCGGAAGAAGTGCACCGGCAGCGGCGCTGACGGCAGCGTCGCTGACGGCAGCGTCGCGCTCCATCGAGCGATCGACGGGGCGCGACCAGCGTGCGTGGCTCTGGCGGCGACCGCGTCCGGAGCGGGATCAGCGCGACCAGACCCTGGCATGCAGGTCGTCGAGATCGACTCCGACGCGTGTACGACGCGATGCGCCGACGGAACCCCCGCGCTGGGCAGCCTCGGTGCGCGGGATCGTCAAGAACGTGCACTGGAGGCCGAGAGGTCGGAGCTGCACCTCGGGTCCGAACACCATCCGGCGGGTGGCGGAGCGGAGGCCCTCGGCGGTGACGACGAGGTCGAACTCCTCGTCCGGCGCGTGCTCGAACGACGCCGTCGCGAGTGCGTCGGTGTCCGCGGTCGCCGGGCGCTTCGTGGTGGGGTCGTCGATCGCGGTGATGCGGTCCCCGAAGCGGTACCCGACGCCGTCCGTGGAGCCGATGACGATCTCGGCGAGGTCGCCCCGGAGGATCTCCGCCTCGGCCGTCGCGCCACCTGTGTCGTCGGTGCCGGCGGGGAACTCGACGATGACGCTGCCGCCGGCGCTACGAACCGTGCGCCGACCTCGCCCGTGCCCGCGGCGAGCACGGCGTCGTCGAGACCCATGCGGCGGAGGACCTCGCGCCCGGCGCCGCGCACGTCGACGTTCTGTCCGCCGGAACAGGCCTCGCTGATACGGGAGCTCCTTCAAATCTGAGCGATAGGAGCGCGAGCATGGGGTGGGAGGGAGCCGCTCAGAGGTGAGCCGGCACCCAGGCGACATATCGATTGTCGATATGGGTGCGCGTGAGTACGCAGCACTTCTTGGCCGCTTCTTCAGGTAGACCCCGGGACTGGTGGAGTCTCGAACGATCACGTTCACGCCGTCGACCCGATCAACCAAAATTATGTCTCTGGACTATTTACCGTACCGCACGGTGTTCCCCACGCGTCTGGATACTATGTTCTGCAATTCAATGACGGTACGGTATACGTCAGGAGGTCGTGGAACATCAGCCATCGTCTCAGTACCTGGAGTAAGGCGCCTGGATTTGCCGGAAAACGTTGAGGCAGTACGCTCATGTCGAGGCTCATACAAAGAAGCTGAGCAAAATGAGACCAGAAGAACAGGGTATACTCGACGAATTCGGAGAGCCAAATGAAGGTGGTGTACTCAATAGGCGGAACGAAACGCGAGGTGGATGAGGCGGAGCGAAGATGGGCGGGCGTGTCGCTACGACTTTCACTGCGGGGAAGGGTGGGTTCACGAAGGGCAGTAGTTACGTTGGACTCATTGCGAAGGGATTCAAGCTCGATCGGGGCGGTGAGGCACTCTCTGGAGAATTGGAAGGCGAGGACAATGACTACTGATTCGAGTGAGCAATCGTCGGGGACGGCCCAGCAGCAGAGTGTGATCGATGAGGCGGAGCGGCGCGTCGCGGAGATGCGCTCGGCGCCGGATCTGAGTGTCGATACCGCGTCCAGGCTCACCTGGGAGGTGGATAGCTCCGGCGTGTCACCGGTCGCGCGCGTCGTGCTGCCGATCGAGAACACGCGTCCAGCGCCTGAAGAATTAGCGGAACTGGCCAGGAGAGGGTTGGCTTCCAGTTTTGGGCTGACGGGATCGACCTCGGTCGCTACAAGGACGCGATCCGCAACGTGGAGTGGCTATCGTTTCGTCGGTCGAATGGAGTGGTCGGCTGGGATGCACTTCAGGAGGCTCACCGCCTCCGGTCGTTGACTGGAGCAAGACCTGAGTCGATCATCGACGTCAGTCGGTTGCCTCGACTTCGTCAAGTCGAGGTGTTCGGTGCCGGTCTCCGTTCTGCCCTCGCAAACCCCATGGTGAAGCGTCTTTCGATCGTCGGCCTCCGCGATCTGCGGGACGGCGAGGTAGTCAGTCAGCTTCGATCGCTGTACGTCGCTGATCAGCCGGACTTGAGAGACTTGACCGCAGTCGCGGACCTTTCGGATCTGCGGTCACTGTCGCTGTTGGGTTTGCGGCGCTTCGATATGCAGTGTCTTGTGCGCGCGGAGCGTCTGCGAGTTGTGCAAATCGGCCTGGTTCAAAACCTTTCGGGCATGCGCAACGTCGCGCAACTGAAGCATCTCAGGAAGCTGCGCATCGATGGCTTGCGACGGTGGGATCTCGCAGCTGTACCCGACGATTGGGCAGTTGTCGATCTGGAAATTGTGGACCAGCGTGCTGCAAGCCTGGCCATGAGTCGCGAGCTTTCGCGACGGCCGGGGTGGTTCGTCGCTCCACCTGTACCATCTGCGGTCGCCGTGTCGCGCCGTGGTGACTCACCCGAATGGGAGGTCGAAGTCACGGACTTTGAGCGGTTCGCAACTGGCCCCGGCTCGACAGTCTCCGCGGACGTCGAGAAAGCGCTTCGACCGTACCTCCATTCGGAATTCGACCGGGCGTCGATCTGGTTCGATTCAGAATCGGACGTGGTTCGGATCGTTTGCATCAATGAGGAAACGGCTGTCCGCGTCAAGAGAACTGTCGAACAGGCTGCCGGGTAGGACCTTGCCCGCCCAGCCGCGCGCAGTGCGCACACGCCCAGCGCACAGCTGCGAGTCGCTCTCTCTCCGGCGCGGCGAAGAAGAGTCGGCACCGTTGGGATCGTTCGGGACGGAAGATGCGATTCTCCATTCGGGCGTTCGCTGTCGTGGCAGGCTGTCGGCATGGCCGATGACGAGGGAACCAGCATGTCCGGAGTGACGCACGTGGTCCTGGTGCAGTGGCCCGACGGGGTTGATCGCTCCGCGGAGGCCGATGCCCTGTCGCGGGAGCACCTGCCGCGGATCGACGGTGTCCGGTCCGTCGTTTCCGGACCGAGCATCAGCACCGAGGGGCTCGAGGGCGAGTTCGACTGGATGCTCGTCGTCCGCTTCCGCGATCGCGACGCGCTGGCGGCGTACCTCCCGCACGCCGAGCATCGTCCTGTCGCCGACTTCATCGGTGCGGGGAACGAGCGGGTGGTCGTGTTCGACGTCCTCGAGGACCAGGGCCCCACCGCGGCGGTGGCTGGCGACTGACCCGGGACACGGGGCCATCGGCACAGTTGACTCCACGTTTACAGCGCTGTAAATTCGGTTGGACCCGGAACCGAAGGAGGCACCGCGTGAGTGCTCGTCCCACTGCAACGCTAAGCCGCCGCTCGTTCCTCCTCGGCGGGTCCGCGCTCGCGGCACTCGGGCTCGGCGGGTGCGCCACCGCCGGCCGGACCTCGGCCGGGTCCTCGGCCCACACCACCATCCGGTTCTACGAACAGAAGCCCGAGGTCGTCGCGTACTTCGACGCGCTGCTGCGGAAGTTCGAGAAGGCCACGCCGAGCGTCAGCGTCGTGCACGACTCGACCACGGCGATCGCCCCGCAGTTCGTCCGCGGACAGCCGGCCGACGTCGGGTGCTTCAACGACAACCTCGAACTCGCGCGGTACATCAAGCGCGGCGTCCTCAGCGACCTGTCATCGCTGCCGTCCGCCCGCACGGTCCGCACCGACATCGCCATGCTCTCGGGCCAGTACGCCACCTACCCGGGCCGGACCAGCGTGCTGCCGTACTCGCTCGCGGCCGCCGGGGTGATCTACAACAAGAGGATCTTCGCCGACCACGACCTGCCGGTGCCGGAGACCTGGTCGCAGTTCGTGGACGTCTGCACCGCGCTCCACAAGGCCGGCGTGACGCCGATCTACGCGACCGACCGCGACACGTGGACGCTGTGGCAGGGACTGTTCGACTACTCGGTCGGGAGTCTCGTCGACCCGGGCGCCTTCTTCCGAAAGCTCAAGCAGATCGGCACCGACGTCGGGCCCGACTCCGAGGTCTCGTTCCAGAAGACCCTCGCGGTGCCGATGGAGCGTGCGAAGACCATCTCGACGTTCTTCAACCCCGACCACGCCGTCCGCTCCTACGCCGACGGCAACCTGGCGTTCGGCAGGGGCCGTGCGGCGATGTACCTGCAGGGGCCATGGGCGCTCGGTCAGATCGCGCTCATCGACAAGGACATCGAGGTCGGCACGTTCGCCCTGCCCGTCTCGGAGGACCCGGCCGACCGGCAGGCGCGCGTGAACATCGACCTCGGGCTCTACATCCCGACCGCCACCCGCCACCGTGCCGAGGCGGAGGAGCTCGTCGAGTTCCTGATGCAGCCCGAGGTCATCAACGGCTACAACCAGGACAACCTCGCGTACTCGACGCTGAAGAACGCGCCGAAGCAGCAGGACGAGCGCGTCGCCGGGCTGCAGCCGTACGTCGACGCTGGCGCCTTCTACCAGGGCACCGGGACGTTCGTCCCGCCGTCGATCCCCCTCGGCAACTACCTGCAGACGGCGACGAGGACCGGCGACTTCGACAGCATGCTGCGACAACTCGACGCCGATTGGCGGCGCCTGGCCGGGAGGAACGCGATCGTATGACCCCCATCACCGCCTCGAGACCGCGGGGCCGACGCCGGCTCGAACCGCTCTGGTACCTGTTCCTCGTCCCGGCGCTCGTGCTGTTCACCGGCTTCATCGTCGTCCCCGCGGTCATCGGCATCTTCTACAGCTTCACGGACTACGTCGGGTACAGCAGCTGGTCCTTCCTCGGGATCCGGAACTACGCGACGCTGTTCACCGATCCGAACATCCTGCACTCGTACGGGTTCACCCTCGGGTTCGCGGTCGTGACGGTCGTCGTCGCGCAGGTGATCGCGCTCGCGCTCGCCGTCGCACTCACCAGGCGGATCCAGTTCGCGGCCCCGCTCCGGAGCATCTTCGTCATCCCGATGGTTATCTCCGGGATCGTCGTGGCGTACGTGTTCAGCTTCCTGTTCTCGAACACGCTGCCGGCCCTGGCCACGAGCGTCGGGTTCGGCCCGCTCGAACAGAGCATCCTCGGGGAGCCCGACCTCGCGTGGCTGTCGATCGTCATCGTGTCCGCCTGGCAGACGATCCCCGGGGCGCTCCTCGTCTACACGGCGGGGCTCACCTCGATCCCTGGAGACCTCTACGAGGCGAGCGCGCTGGACGGTGCCTCGAGCTGGAAGCAGTTCCGGTCGATCACGCTGCCGCTCATCGCGGGGTTCGTGCTCATCAACACGATCCTCGGCGTCAAGGGCTACCTCGGCGCGTACGACGTCATCGTCGGCCTGACGAACGGCGGGCCGGGCACCGCGACGTCGAGCGTCGCGATGACGATCTTCTCCGGCTTCACCGGCGGCGACTACGCCTACCAGATGGCGAACGCGACGATCTTCTTCATCGTCACGATCCTCATCTCCGCCATCCAGCTCGTCGCGACCCGCGGAAGGGCGGTCAGCCTGTGACCTCCGTACGACTCACCTCCGACCCAGTGCAGCAGCGGTCGCCGGCCCTCCCGTCGCCGCTGCCCCGTCCGCGTCGTCGATCCCGGCTCGGCCGGACGAACTGGACCCTGACCGTCCTGCTGGTGCTGGCGTCGCTGACGGTGCTCGCGCCGCTCTACGTCACCCTCTCGATGGCGTTCAAGACGAGCGCGCAGTCCGTCGACGGGAACGCGTTCTCGCTCCCGACGCCGTTCAACCCGCAGAGCTTCGCCGAGGCGTGGCAGCTGACCCGGTTCCCGGTGTCGTTCAGCATCTCGCTCGGCGTCGCCGCGATCACCGTCGTCCTGACGCTGTTCCTCAGCTCGCTCGCCGCGTACGCGATCGCCCGGAACTGGGACCGCCGGTTCTTCCGCTGGTCGATGTTCTACCTGCTCGCGGCACTGTTCCTGCCGTTCCCGGTGGTGGCTCTGCCGCAGATCCAGCTCACCGCGATGCTCGGCATCGACGGCCCGGTCGGCGTCGGCATCCTGCACGCCATGTTCCAACTGTCGTTCAGCGTGCTGCTCTACTCGGCGTACCTCCGCTCCATCCCGGTCGAGCTCGAGGAGAGCGCGAGGATCGACGGTGCGAGCACGTGGCAGATCTTATGGCGGATCGTCCTGCCGCTCCTCGGTCCGATGAACGCCACGGTCGGCATCTTCGCGTTCCTGGCGTCGTGGAACGACTTCATGCTGCCGTCGCTCATCACCGCCGATCCGTCGCTGCAGACCCTCCCGGTCGTGCAGAACATCTTCCAGAGCCAGTTCGGGACGAACTACAACGTGGCGTTCGCGTCGTACCTGATGGCGATGGCGCCGACCATCGTCGTGTACCTGTTCGCGCAGCGCTGGGTGATCAGCGGCGTCACGCAGGGCGCCGTCAAGTCCTGACCGCACTCGGCATCGACCGCGCCCGGCACCGCACGACCAGCACCTGGAGCACCATGACCACGACCCCCGCCATCCGCCCGCTCCCCGGCACCGCGCCGCGTGCCCGTCCCGAGCAACAGGTGCTCGGTGACGACTGGCGCATCACCGTCCTCGGCGACGGCCTGTTCCGCATCGAGCGCTGGACGGACGACGGCGGACCCGAGGACCGGGCGTCCTCCTTCGCCGTGCGCCGCGACCTCCCTCCGGTCCCGTTCACCATCGAGCGGCACGGACCCGGCGTCGTCGTCACGACCGCCCGGGCACGCATCCGCCACGACGGCGGCCCGCTCACCGCGAACGGGTTCGTCGTCGAGACGACCGGCCGGGATGCCCAGCGTTGGCGGTACGGCGAGCCCACGCACGACCTCGGCGGCACGGCGCGCACCCTCGACGACGTCGACGGTCGGACCGCCCTCGAGCCCGGCGTCGTCGCGCGGGACGGCATCACCGTCATCGACGACTCCGACTCGTTCCTGTTCGAGGAGGACGGCTGGCTCGGGGCGCGCCGCCCGGGCGGCGACGACCTCTACGTGTTCGCGTACGGACGCGACCACGAGGCGGCGGTGCGCGCCGTGTACGCGGTGTCCGGGCCTCCCATGCGGCTGCCGCGGTGGGCACTCGGGAACTGGTGGAGTCGCTACCACCCCTACAGCAGCGACTCGTACCTGGCCCTGATGGACCGGTTCCGTGCGGAACGGCTGCCGTTCTCGGTCGCGGTGATCGACATGGACTGGCACCGCGTGGGCTCGGTGCCGCCGGAGTACGGCGACGGCTGGACCGGCTACTCGTGGGAGCCGTCGTTGTTCCCGGACCCGGCGGCGTTCCTCGGGGCACTGCACGCCCGGGGCATGCGCACGACGCTCAACCTGCACCCGGCCGACGGTGTCCGCGCGTTCGAGGACCGCTACCGCGAGATGGCCCGCGCCGTCGGCATCGATCCGGCCTCCAGCGAGACCGTGTCGTTCGCTTCGACCGACGAGACGTTCCTCGAGGCGTACTTCCGTGTGCTCCACCACCCGCTCGAGGAGCAGGGAGTGGACTTCTGGTGGATCGACTGGCAGCAGGGCGACACCTCGGACATCCCGGGCGTCGACCCGCTCTGGGTGCTGAACCACTTCCACCACCTCGACGCGCTCCGCGACGGCGGTTCCGGCATGACGTTCTCGCGGTACGCCGGGCCGGGCAGCCACCGGTACGCCGTCGGGTTCTCCGGGGACGCCGTGGTGTCGTGGGACTCGCTCGCGTTCCAGCCCGAGTTCACCGCCACGGCCGCGAACATCGGGTACGGCTGGTGGAGCCACGACATCGGCGGGCACACCCGCGGCGTGCACGACGACGAGCTCGCCACCCGCTGGGTGCAGTTCGGGGTGTTCTCGCCGATCATGCGGCTGCACTCGGCGAACAACCCGTTCATCCGGAAGGAGCCGTGGGTGTTCCCCGCCGAACACCGGTCCGCGATGGGTGACGCACTCCGGATGCGCCACCGGATGGTCCCGTACCTGCACACGATGAACCACCGCGCGGCATCCGACGGCGTGCCCCTCGTCCGCCCGATGTACCACGGCTGGCCGCGCGAGGACGCCGCGTACCGGGTGCCGGACCAGTACGAGTTCGGCAGTGCGCTGATCGTCGCACCGATCACGTCGCCGCGCGATCCGGCCTCCCGACGAGGGGACGTCCGTGTCTGGTTGCCCGCCGGGACGTGGACCGACGTGGTCACCGGCACCGTGTACCGCGGCGGTCGGACGCTGACGATGCACCGGACGATCGACTCGGTCCCCGTGCTGCTGCGCGCCGGCGGCATCCTGCCGCTCGACGCCGGTGCCGATCTCGACGCGACACGGAACCCGGCGGAGTTCGAGGTGCTCGTCGCGCCCTCGGCGGACGGCGCGTTCACGGTGGTCGAGGACCCGGCCGACGGTCCGGCCGATGGTCCGGCCGGACACGCCGGACCCGGTCTGGAGGCGCGGGACGGCTCCGACGGTGCAGCTGCGGTCGACGGGGTGGTCGCGGCTGACGGGTCGGCCCGGACCGAGCTCTCCTGGGACGCCTCCCGGGGTGCGTTCCGGATCGCACCGGTGTCGGGTGCCGTCGACGCCGTGCCCGTCACACGGACGTGGACGATCGTGTTCCTGGCCGCGATGCCGTCCCGTCCGGTGACGGTCGACGGTGCCCAGGTGTCCGTCGTCGGCGCGGACGGACGATGGAGCGTCGAGGTGTCCACCGACCGCCGTGTCGGTGCCGTCGTGCAGGTCGGTCCGCTCCGGGTCGGGGTCGATCCGCTCCCCGCGATGCAGGCCGTGCTCGAGGAGGCGCAGATGGGCAACCCCGAGAAGCTCGAGGCGTGGGAGGTGGTCTCCAGCGGGCGTCCCGTGGCCGACCGTGCGGCGGAGCTCGGGGCGGTGGCCGTGCCGGAGTCCGTGCGGGCGGCACTCGTCGAGCTGCTGGCGACGGTGGTGCCCGAGGCCTGACGCGGTGTGGCGTCCGGACCGGGCGCCCCGATCCGGGGGGCCGGGGTGTGGGTCGTTCTGCCGACTTGGCAACTGCTGCGCGGAGGAGAACAGTGGCGGACACCCGAACCGACGACGCCGTCGCCGGGCGCACACCACCACGACCACCGCTCCACACCCGGTCGACGACGACCGGGTGTGCCGGTGCGGAAGCAGGCGACGATGCCTCGACACACCCTCACCACCGTCCGACGCGCGGCCGCGGCCGCCCTGACGCTGCTGGCCGCTGCGGTCCTGCCGGTCGCGGCGGTGGTCGCGGTCCCGCATGCCGCGCACGCCGCGGTCCCGTCGGCGCCGCCGGGGTTCTCGCTGACGTGGAGCGACGACTTCGCCGGGTCGTCCGGCTCGGGCATCGACCAGAGCCAGTGGCGGTACGACACCGGTCCGGGCAGCAGTTTCGGCACCGGCGAGATCGAGACGATGACGAGCAGCACCTCGAACGTGTACCGCGACGGTCAGGGGCACCTCGTGCTGCAGGCGTTGCACTCCGGGTCGAACCCGTCGAGTGGGTGGACGTCCGGCCGGGTGGAGACCCAGGCGGCGACGTTCGGAGCGGCACCCGGCGGGGTGGTGCGCATCGAGTCGGTGCTCCAGCAGCCGAACGTCACGACGGCGAACGGTGCCGGCTACTGGCCCGCGTTCTGGATGCTCGGCGCACCCCTCCGGTCCGGTGTCTCGTGGCCGGGATCGGGCGAGATCGACGTCATGGAGGACATCAACGGTCGCAGCTCGGACTTCAGCACGATCCACTGCGGGGTGAACCCAGGCGGCCCGTGCAACGAGTCGACGGGCATCGGCTCCGGTGAGCGCGCGTGCTCCGGCTGCCAGACCGGGTTCCACGACTACGCCGTGGAGATCGACCGGTCGACGTCGCCGGAGCAGGTCCGTTTCTTCCTCGACGGCTCGAACTTCTTCACGATCAGCGCGAACCAGGTCGACGCGACGACGTGGACGAACGCCATCGACCACCCGTTCTTCATCATCTACGACCTGGCGATCGGCGGCGGGTTCCCGAACGCGTTCGGTGGTGGTCCGAACGCCGCGACGGTGTCCGGCGGCAAGCTCGTGATCGACTCCGTGGCGGTGTACAACAAGGGCGCGTCCTCGGGGTCGGGCGGCTCCGGCGGCTCCACGATCGCGGCTCCTGGCGGCAAGTGCGTCGACGTCGCGGGTGATGACACCGGCGGCGATGGCACGGCCGTGCAGCTCTGGGACTGCCAGTCCGGTGCGAAGGACCAGCACTGGACCCGGAGCGGTCAGACCCTGCAGACCCTCGGGCGATGCCTCGACATCGCTGGAGGCTCGAGCGCCGCGGGCACGAAGCTGCAGCTCGCGAACTGCAACGGCGGCGGGTACCAGAACTGGGCCGCGCAGTCCGACGGGTCGCTGCGGAACCCGACGTCCGGACGGTGCATCGACGCGCCCTCCGGCGCGACCGCGAACGGCACGCGCCTGCAGATCTGGGACTGCAATGGGACGGCGGCGCAGAAGTTCGCGCTGTCCTGACCCGACGACGGACGGGAGGGGCGGTGCGGCCCGGCACCGTCCCTCCAGTCCGGCCCTCAGCCGGCGGCGCGCTCCCCGATCGGGCGTCGACGCATGCTCGCGTCCTCGACCTCCGGCCCCCGGTAGACCATGTCCATCGCCCCGATGCTCTCGCCGGGGCGGACGATCTGGTCGATGCGGTCGAGCACCTCGTCGGTGAGCACGACGTCGACGCCCGCGAGCGTGTCCTCGAGCTGCTCCATCGTGCGGGGTCCGGCGATCGCGGAGGTGACGCCCGGATGCGCGACGACGAACGCCATCGCGAGGTGCGTGAGCGGCACGCCGACCTCGTCGGACAGGGCGACGAGCTCCTCGACGGCGGCGAGGCGGCGCTCGTCGCGGAAGTGCCGCATCCCCGTCTTCGTGGACCGGAAGTTGGCGTTCTCCTGCCCGGCCCGGTACTTGCCGGTCAGCGTCCCGCCGGCGAGCGGACTGTAGACGAGGGTGCCCATGCCGTACCGCTCGGCGACCGGGAGGATCTCGCGCTCGATCTCCCGGTCGAGGATCGAGTAGTTCGGCTGCTCGGTGCGGAAACGCTCGTACCCGCGACGCTCGGAGGTCCACTGGGCTTCGACGATCTCGGAGCCGCGCATCGACGACGTGCCGATGGTGCGGACCTTGCCCTGCCGGACGAGGTCCGTGAGTGCGGAGAGGGTCTCGTCGATGTCCGTCTCGGGATCCGGGCGGTGCAGCTGGTACAGGTCGATGTGGTCGGTCTGCAGGCGCGTGAGCGAACGCTCGACGGCCTGCATGATCCAGCGGCGGGAGGCCCCGCGGTGGTTGACGTCGTCGTCGACCGGGCCCCAGAACTTCGTCGCGAGGACGACGTCGTCGCGGCGGCCCTTGATCGCCTCGCCGACGACCTCCTCGGAGTCGCCGTACCGGTCCGCGGTGTCGACGAGGTTGATCCCAGCATCGAGGGCGCGGTGGATGATCGCGATGCCGTCCTTCCGCTCCGGGTTGCCCATCGAGCCGAGCATCATCGCCCCGAGGGCGTACGGAGTGACCTTGATGCCGGTGCGGCCGAGGGTGCGGTACTGCATGATGCGTCTCCTGGTTCGTCGTGGCCGCACCGGGATGCGTGCCGGTAGTGTGGTCAAGCGGAACATGATTCCGTCTCGCCGCTGCACAAACGGAACAAGGTTCCACTTGTTGTCGCGACGTTACACGGAACATTGTTCCGATTGCAAGAGGAGTTCGATGACGCCCGCAGATCCCCGAACCGTCGAGACGGCGGCCACCGGCGACCGACGGCGGCTGCGGTCGGATGCCCAGCAGAACCTCGACGCGCTCATCGGGGCGGCGAAGGCGGTGTTCGCGGAATCCGGTGTGGACGCGCCCGTGCGGGCCATCGCCGAGCGGGCCGGGGTCGGGGTCGGCACCCTGTACCGGCACTTCCCGCTGCGGTCCGACCTCATCTCGGCGGTGTTCCGGCGCGAGATGGACGCCTGTGTGGACGCGGCTCCCGCGCTCGAGGCCGAGTTCCCCCCGGGGCAGGCGCTCGACCGCTGGATCATGCGGTACACCGACTTCGTCGCCGCGAAGCAGGGGCTGGCGGCAGCGCTGCACTCGGGGGACACCGCCTACGAGCCGCTCGCCGAGTACTTCTCCACCCGGCTCGCGCCGACGCTCGAGCGGCTGCTCGCGTCGGCGGCCGCGACCGGCGAGATCGCCGCGGACGTGGATGCGAGCGAGTTCCTCGGTGCGGTCGCGAACCTGTGTCACGGGGGAGGCCCGGGTGCGGCCGCGTCAGGTGGTCGCGCCGAGCGCATGGTGCGGCTGCTCCTCGCTGGGCTGCGGGCCCGAGACACGGCCTGAGCGGTCGCCACATCACTGCGGCGACCGCGTCACGGACCGGGTCAGGGCGCGCTCTCGCGGAGCACCAGGCTGTGCCCCACGACGACGTGCCGACCGGGCTCGGTGCTGCCTCCGATCCGGAGCAGCAGCAGGTCCAGGGCCTGTTCCGCGAGCGCCCGGGTGTCGGGCGCCACGGTGGTGAGGCTCGGGTCGGTGCTCGCCCCGAGCCGGATCGCGTCCCATCCGATCACGGCGACGTCGTCCGGGACGGAGACGCCGTGTCGCCGGAGCGAGCGGAGCGCGCCGATGGCGGCCAGGTCCTCGCGGCACAGCAACCCGTCGACGTCGAGTCCGTCGGCCAGGGCGGCGTCGAGCGCGACCTCCGCACCGTGCGCGTCCTCGTCCCCGCGAGCGATGAGCAGGTCGGGGTCGAACGGCAGCCCGGCGTCCTCGAGGGCCTGTCGGTAGCCGCGGAGCCGCAGCGCCGAGGTCCGCCCCGGGTGGTCCGGTTCGTGCCCGAGGAACCCGATCCGTCGACGGCCGCTCCGGACGAGGTGCGCGACGGCCTCGGCGGCGGCGGCGACGTTGTCGATCGCGACGTGGTCGGCGTCGGCCGGCTCCGGGTCCTCGCCGAGCACGACGATCGGCGTGCCGTTCAGCACCCGTTCGAGCTCGGCGCCGCGGAGCGACTGGGGCTGCATGAGCACGCCGTCGACCATGCCGGACTCGCGGTCGTGGAGTGCCGCCCGCTCGCCGTCCTCGGTGCCGCCGGTCTCGGTGAGCAGGATCCGGTAGCCGCGCTCGTCGGCGACGCGCGCGATGACGTGGGCGAGTTCGGCGAAGTAGGGGTTCCGCAGGTCCGGGAACGCGAGGCCGAGGACGTTCGAGCGGCCGGTGGCGAGACTCCGACCGGTGCGGTTCGGCCGGTAGCCGAGCTCGTCGATCACGGCCTGCACGCGGTCGCGCATCCGAGGGCTGACGTGCTCGTAGTCGCGGACCACGTTGGACACGGTCTTCATCGACACGCCCGCACGCGCAGCCACGTCCTGGAGAGTCACCTGGCCCATGACCGAAGGGTACCGGTGGGTACCGGCGGTCTGGCGTTACAGCGCTGTAAACTCGGCGCATGACGACGCATCCCGAACGCCTGCCGCTCGCCAGCCAGCAGGACGGCACGTACCCGCGTCCCCAGCTCGTGCGCGCCGCATGGACGAACCTCGACGGCACCTGGTCGTTCCGCCACGACGACGCCGACGTCGGGGTCGAGCAGGGCTGGTCGGGCGGGTTCGACGAACCCCGGGACATCGTCGTGCCGTTCCCGCCGGAGTCACGGGCGTCGGGTGTCGAGGAGCCGGGCTTCCACCCGGTCGTCTGGTACGCCCGGACCATCACGGCGGAGCACCTCGACCAGGCCGGGCGTTCCGACTCGGCACCGCGTGTGCTGCTGCACTTCGGTGCGGTCGACTACCGCGCCACGGTGTGGATCGACGGGGTGTACGTCGGCGAGCACGAGGGCGGTCACACCCCGTTCTCGTTCGACGTCACGCGGCTCGTCACGACCGCGGACGGGGGAGCGACACCCGACGGAGTCGCCGCGGGTGGCCACGTCCTCGTCGTCCGTGCCGAGGACGACCCCCACGACGTCACCCAGCCGCGTGGCAAGCAGGACTGGCACGAGCACCCGCACGCCATCTGGTACCACCGGACCACGGGCATCTGGCAGACCGTCTGGCTCGAGGCGGTCCCGACCGTGTCCATCCAGCGACTCCGGTGGACGCCGGTCGACCACCGCAGCATGGCACTCGGGGTCGTCCTGCAGGGCGGCAAGGCCCCGGCCGGGTCCCGTGTCCGCGTCGAGCTGCGATGGGAGGAGCGCGGCGAGCACCTCGGCACCGTCGAGGTCGCCCTCGGGGCCGCGTCGGACGTCGTCGACCTCGTCGTCCCCGTCGCGCGCCAGGCGAACGGCCAGGCCGAGGACGAGCTGCACTGGACGCCGGAGCGCCCCCGTCTCGTCGACGCGACGGTGTCCCTGATCGGTGCCCAGGACCTCCCGATCGATGCGGTGGCCTCCTACTTCGGCCTCCGGAGCGTCGCGGTCGACCGCGGCGCGTTCCTGCTCAACGACCGTCCCTACGACGTCCGCTCCGTGCTGAACCAGGGGTACTGGCCCGAGTCGCACCTGGCCGCGCCGAGCTACGCGGCCCACCGGCGCGAGGTCGAGCTCATCAAGGAACTCGGCTTCACCGCTGCACGCCTGCACCAGAAGATCGAGGACCCCCGGTTCCTGTACTGGGCGGACCGACTCGGACTGCTCGTCTGGGGCGAGGCCCCGAACGCGTACGAGTTCTCCCCGCGCGCCGTGCAGCGCCTCGTGCGGGAGTGGATGGACGCCGTCGAACGGGACGTCTCGCACCCGTCGATCGTCACGTGGGTGCCCGTCAACGAGAGCTGGGGCGTGCAGCACGTGCCGCAGGACCGTGCGCAGCAGGCCTACACGCGCGCACTCGCGGACGTCACGCGGGCACTCGACGAGACCCGCCCGGTCATCTCGAACGACGGGTGGGAGCACACGGCGTCCGACATCGTCACGGTGCACGACTACGAGGGCGACGGCCGGGCACTCGCCGGGAACTACGCCGACGACGCCGCGAGGACGAGGCTCATGACCGGCGCCGGACCCGCCGATCGACGCATCATGGTGGACGGCGCGGTCGACACCGGGCAACCGGTCATGCTCACCGAGTTCGGCGGGGTGGACTACCAGCCCGGCACCACGCGGGCCGACGGCTGGGGCTACACGGTCGCCGCGGACGGGGCGGACTGGATCACGCGGATCTCGGCGCTGTACGACGCCGTCCGGGCGAGCTCGTTCCTCGCCGGGTCGTGCTACACGCAGTTCACCGACACGCTCCAGGAGACGAACGGACTGCTGACGGCGGACCGCGAGCCGAAGGTGCCCATCGAGCAGATCCGGCGGGCGGTCACCGGGCGGTGACGGCGGGGCGCGCCCCGCCGTCAGCCCAGGTCGTCCGTCGTCAGTCCTTGGTCTCGGCAGGGTCCTCGGACACGACGCCGGTCTCGTCCATCCGGTCGCGGAGGTGGTCAGCCATCGCGCCGGCACCCTCCGCGCCGTGGTCCTGCTCGACCTGCTCGATCAGCCCGGCGAGCTTCTCGTGGTTCGTGGCTTCGGTGGCGCCGTCCATGACGGGCTCGGTCTGATCGGGTTTGTCCATGGACCGGACGCTACGCGGCGACGGGTCCCGTGCTCACATCCTCGCCCGACCATCAGACGCGGCCGTGGGACGATTGCCCCATGACCGCCACGCTCGTCGCCAAGGGCCTCGCCGGCGGGTACGCCGCACGCACGCTGTTCGAGGACGTCGACCTCACCGTCGCCCCGGGCGACGTCATCGGAGTGGTCGGTGTCAACGGCGCCGGCAAGTCCACGCTGCTGCGCCTCCTCGCCGGTGTCGACGACCCGCTCGCCGGCACGGTGTCCACGTCCCCGCGCGACGCGTTCGTCGGGTGGCTGCCGCAGGAGCACGAGCGGATCGCGGGCGAGACCGTCGCGCAGTACGTCGGCCGCCGGACCGGGTGCACCGCGGCGACGGCCGACATGGACGCGGCGGCGGCGGCCCTCGGCGACCCGACCGCCGATGCAGGTGCGGGCGACCGGTACTCCGTCGCGCTCGAACGCTGGCTCGCCTCCGGGGCGGCGGACCTCGACGAACGCCTGCCGGTGGTGCTCGCGGACCTCGGCCTGACACTGGCCGAGGACGGCGACGGCACCGTCTCCGGCGCGTCGCCGATGACGTCGCTCTCGGGCGGACAGGCCGCGCGGGTCGGACTCGCCGCGCTCCTGCTCTCCCGGTTCGACGTCGTCCTGCTCGACGAGCCGACGAACGACCTCGACCTCGACGGCCTCGCCCGGCTCGAGGAGTTCGTGCACGGACTCCGCGGCGGCGTCGTGCTCGTCAGCCACGACCGCGAGTTCCTCGCCCGGTCCGTGACGAGCGTCCTCGAGCTCGACCTCGCGCAGTCCTCGCACCGGCTGTTCGGCGGCGGGTACGACTCCTACCTCGAGGAGCGTGCGATCGCCCGGCAGCACAAGCGCGACGCGTACGAGGAGTTCGCGAGCACGAAGGCCGACCTCGTCTCCCGGGCGCGGACGCAGCGCGAGTGGTCGAGCCAGGGCGTCCGGAACGCGATGCGGAAGAGCCCGGACAACGACAAGATCCGACGCAGGGCCGCGGCCGAGTCGAGTGAGAAGCAGGCGCAGAAGGTCCGGCAGATGGAGTCCCGCATCGCGCGGCTCGACGAGGTCGAAGAGCCCCGCAAGGAGTGGCAGCTCGAGTTCACGATCGGGCAGGCGCCTCGCTCGTCGGCCGTGGTGTCGACGTTGGCCGACGCGACGTTCACGCAGGGTCAGTTCACGCTCGGGCCGGTCTCACTCCAGGTGAACGGTGGAGAGCGGATCGGCATCACCGGTCCGAACGGCGCGGGCAAGTCGACGCTGCTCCGCGCACTGCTCGGGCAGCAGGCGCCGACGTCCGGGACGGCGTCGCTCGGGTCGAGCGTCGCGGTCGGCGAGGTCGACCAGGCCCGCAGCGTGTTCACCGGGACGGCGTCGCTGGCCATCGTCTTCGAGGGGCTCGTCCCGGACATGTCGACGGCCGACGTCCGGACGCTCCTCGCGAAGTTCGGGCTCCGCGCGGACCACGTCGCGCGTCCCGCGGGGGAGCTGTCACCGGGCGAACGGACCCGGGCGGGGCTCGCGCTGCTCCAGGCGCGGGGCGTCAACGTCCTGGTGCTCGACGAGCCCACGAACCACCTCGACCTCGTCGCGATCGAGCAGCTCGAGCAGGCGCTGGAGTCGTACGAGGGGACGCTGCTGCTCGTCACCCACGACCGCCGCATGCTCGAGACCGTGCGCCTGGACCGGCAGTGGCAGGTCGCGGCGGGGCGGGTCACCGAGCGCTGACGGCGCATCGGGGGACGTCCGCCTCATCGTCCGCTGTGGGTCGCAGCGGATCGACGTCTACGGTCGGCAGTACGCCGGGGCATCCCGGAGATCGTCTCGAGGAAGGAACATCATGTCGCTTGGAGACAAGGCGAAGGACGTCACCCAGAAGATCGCCGGTCACGCCGAGGAGTTCGTCGGCAAGAAGACCGACGACGACGAGCTGACCGCGCAGGGCCAGAAGGACCAGCACATGGGCGAAGCCCGCAAGAACGTCGAGGACGTCAAGGACTCGACGCACGAGTAGGACCCCGAACGACGAACGGCCCGGCATCGGATGATGCCGGGCCGTTGTCCGTCATCCGGCCGCGCTCGGGACCGCCGTCCTCGTCGACCAGGCGAGGCGGACGCCGACCGCCTCGTACGGGGCGAGACCGAGTGTCACCCGGTCGCCGTCGACGCCGACCGGACCGAGCGTGTCACCGAGGTAGGTGCACCGCTCCGCCCCGCCGACGCCGATGCCGAGACGCATCGTCAGCGTCACCGGACCGTCCGTGACGGACTGCAGCCGAACGATCGACGTCCCGTCGCCGTCCCCGACCACGGACACGAGCTGCACGCGGTCGTCGTCGAGCGTCAGGAGGTCCGCCGTCGCGCGGTCGCTCCCACCACCGCGGACCGCGGGGACGGCCGCGAAGGGACGCACCACGTCGGCCGACGTCCGGAGCGCCACCGCCTCGATGTGCTCACCGGCGCGCTCCCGCACGCCGACGGCGTACTCGAACGTCGCGGTGAAGCCCTGCTCGATCGGGAAGTTCGTGTCCCACACGTTGTTGTGGAGCCACGAGTAGATCGTCGCGGGCTGCATCGGACTCGTGCTCGGCGGGAACGGCGCGTACGGCAGGCTGATCGCGCCGGGCTGCACGAGGGGTGCGTCCTTCGTGACCCACACCGCACCGCTACCGTCGGCGGTGTCCTCGACCGTGACCCAGTTGCGGATCGCCCGCATGTGCTGCGGCGCCCCCGGGACGTGGGCCAGGCCGTCACCGGTCACCCCGCCGGAGACCTCGTACCGGACGACCGGCTCGGCGGCGGCGAACGGGAACGCGAAGTACCCGCTCTCCTTCGTCCGGGTCACCGGCTTCGCGAGGCGGTTCGCGATCCGGAGCACCGGTTCGCCGCGACGGAGCCGGAGGGTCACACGGACCTCGTCGACGCCGGCCGCGGCGAACGCGTAGACGAGCCGCTCCTCGATCGCGTCGGACACCCGCTCGACGAGCACCGCCGGCCCGCCCGTCGTCCGTGCCGCCAGGAGCTCGAGCCGCTCCGTGCTCCAGAGCTTGTTCGCGAGGTGGTTGACCCCGGCACCGGACGACCCGTACTCGTCATACACGTAGGCGTTGAACCCGGTGGGGGCGTGCGTCTCGACGAGTTCCCGGCCCGTCGCGAGTTCCGTGATCGAGCGGATGGTCGACGTACGCGGGTCGACCTCGACACGGAGGTGCTCGTTCTCGAGGGCGAACAGGTCGGCCATCGGGCGTGTCGTGCCGTCGTGCACGGTGACCGGCTCCGGCTCGGCGTCGGACGGGAACACGTCGAGCCGGACGAACCCGAGACCGGGCACGTCCTGGACCTCGGCGCTCACCCACCGCCCGGACTCGCGGTGCAACGCGTTCGACTGCGACTCGACGACGTGCGGGAGGACGGTGCCGGTCCGACCGTCGCGGAGTTCGACGTGCTGGTCGAACGGCACCGTCGACTCCTTGAGCAGGAACCGTGCCACACCGGTCCGCGCCGCACCGGAGGCGTTCGCGACGACGACCCCGCCGAGCGACCCGTCGGCGCAGGCGACCGTCTCGGCGAGCACGACGAGCGCGTGCTCCTCGAGGTCGGTGGCACGCTGGTGGGCCGCGATCGCGTGCCCCACCTTCCACTGCCACTGGCGCTCGCCGGAGTCGTAGCCCTCGTCGCCGTGGGTCCAGGAGTTGCTCGCGCCCCAGGTGTGCTCGTCGAACATGGTGATCGCGTCGTACGCACTGTCGGCGTCCGCCCGTTCGGTCGGGACCGGCTCGCCCCCGAGCCATGCGGCTGCCTGCGAGAACGACCGGGCATCGCGGACCGACGCCTGCGCGGTGCGGTTCAACGCCATCGGCACCGCCGCTGACCCGACGCCCTCGACCCACCAGTCACCCCAGTCGCCCTGCATCGTCTCGACGTCCGCGCCGTGGCGTTCCTCGATCTCGGCGAAGAAGTCCTCGTTCCGGGACACCCGGAGCGTCGGCGACGTCCACGTGTCGTTCCACCGACGGACGATCTCGGCGAGGTGCCGACGGGCCGGCCCGTTGTCGCCCATGAACCCCTGGGTGCGGAGGTGCAGGACCTCCCACGGGTAACCGGGGCGGCCCTCGGCGTCCTCGCCGTGCGCGCCGAAGACACCGGGCGGGAACGGGTACCCGCGGGTCGCGAGCGCCGTCAGGTACGCCGGCAGGTAGGTCTCCGCGACCTCGTACGACTCGGTGAGGCCGACCATCGGGCCCTCCATGTACGCGAGGCCGTGCGGGCTGTCGGTCATCCAGACGAGGACCGAGTTCCCCGCGGGTGTCGTCCAGCGGAACAGCCGCGGCAGGTCGAGCGCCCCGTTCTGGTGCGGCATGGACCGGCCGGCCCAGTTGTGCGCGACGGCGAGGTACCGGACCCCGACCTCCTGCAGCGCGTCGGGGAGGCCGGCGACCTGGCCCGGGACGTCCGTCTGCATCGCGGTCGTGAAGTCGATGCCGTACTGCTCGCGGATCCGTCGTGCCTCGCGGAGCAGCTCGTGCAGTTCGTCGGTCGAACAGGTGTCGGTGTGCAGGTTGAACGGCATCGCACTCAGCCCGATCGAGCCGTCCTTGACGAGCTGCACGAACTCGGCGACCCGGGCTGCGGGGCGGTGGCGTTCCCAGTCCGTGAACGCCCAGAGCGCCTCGACGTTCCAGCGGAAGCGGGCCGCCTCCGGCCACTCCGCGGTGGCGTTCGCGAGCTCCACGGCGGAGTCGAGGTACGACCGCTGGGCGGCGATGACCGAGGCCTGCGGGTCGGTGTAGCCGAAGTCGAAGTGCGAGTGGTGCACGACGTGCACGGACCAGTCGCGCTGCGGCTCGAGGACGAACGTCGCGGTCTCCGGGCCGACGGACGGGAGGCGCAGGGTCACCTCCGCGGGTTCGCGCACCTCGTGCACGAGGAGACGGACCGAGATGCCAGCGGGTCCGGGTGCGCTGTCAGGGCCGGGTGTGCCGTCGGGTCCGGGTGCGCCCTCGGGTCCGGGGGTGCCCTCGGGTCCGGGGGCGACGGCGGCGACGAGTTCGCCGTCCGGGCCCGTGAGGGAGGCGTCGGCCGCGCCGGTCGCGTCGTCGAGGACGAGTCGGACGCTCTGGACGGGCGCACCGTCGACCGTCGTCCGGAGCGGTTCCGGGAGGACGCCGACGGTCCGGCCGCCGATCACGGCGGTGGTCAGGGTGGCACGGTCGAGGAGGCCCGCCCGGGCCTCGAGGTGCGACCAGGGCTGGGCAGAGACGAGGGCGGGTTCGACGGGGTGGGTCATCGAGGATCGGTGTTCCGTTCGGTGTTCTGGCGGTGGGGTCGGCGTCGCGGCGACGGTCAGGCGGCCGGGTTCAGGCGGTCGGGTTCAGGCGGTCGGGTTCAGGCCGCGGGCGAAGAAGCGCTGGAACGAGAAGAACACCGCGATCGTCGGCAACGACGCGACCAGCGCGCCCGCGAGGGCGACGGGCGGACCGTAGGTCGAGTAGTTCCCGGTGAGGTCGGCGAGGGTCGCCATCACGGGACGGATGTTCGCGCTCGACGACAGCGTCAGGCCGAAGAGCAGGTCGTTCCAGATCCAGGTGAACTGGAACACGAAGGCGGCGAGCAGCGCACTCGTCGACAGCGGCAGGTGGATCCGGAAGAACATCCGCACCCAGCCCGCACCGTCGAGCGATGCGGCCTCACGGATCTCCGCCGGCAGCCCGGTCATGTGCCCGCGGACGACGAAGAACGCGAACGGGATCGTCAGTGCGACATAGACGAGGAGCATGCCGTACTGCGTGTCGAACAGTGACGCGGCGGCGTACCCGGTGAACAGCGGGGACAGGAACGCCTGGAGCGGCAGGATCGTGCCGATGTAGATCACCCAGAACCACAGGGTCGGGCGCTTGACCGGCATGATCGTCACCGCGAACGACGCGAGGGCGGCGATGAGCACCGCCGCACCGGCCCCGACCACCGAGTACAGCAGGCTGTTGAGCATGCCCTGCCCGACGTTCGCGTTCCGGAAGGCGATGCCGATGTTGTCGAACAGCGACCACGAGGTCGGCCACCACGACGGCGAACCCGAGTAGTCGGCGCCCTTCGTGAACGCGTTCACGACGAGCAGGTACGACGGCACGAGCCAGATCAGCGACACGATGGTCAGGACGGCCGCCAGGATCCGGCGGGAGGTCTTCGTCACGGGGCGTTCCTAGTTCTCGTTCGGGCGGAGCTGACGGCGGAGGTACGCGTACGACGCCACGATGACGACGACGGTGAGGAACACGGCGACCGCGGCACCCGCTCCGTACCGGGACAGCGTGAACGTCTCGCGGTACATCGTCAGCGCGAGGGTCTCCGACGCCGTCCCCGGTCCACCGTTGGTCAGCAGCAGCACCTGGTCGAACACCTTGAGGCTGCCGACGATCGAGATGCCGACCACGACGACGGTCATCGGGCGGAGCTGTGGGAAGGTGACGTTCCAGAACAGCCGCCACCCCGACGCGCCGTCGAGCGACGCGGCCTCGAGGGTGTTCGGCGGGATCGCCTGCAGCCCGACGAGGAACAGGATGACGCAGGCACCGGTCGCCTGCCAGGTCGTCGCGATGATCATCATGACGGTGTTGAGCGGCCACTGCAGGAGCCACTGCGACACGAGCGCGTCCAGCCCGAACAGCTTGAGGACCGAGTCGAGCCCGCCGTCGGTGCTGAGCATGAACGTCCACACCACGGCGGTCGCCGAGCCGGAGATCGCGTACGGCAGGATGATCCCGAACCGGGCGAGGCCGCCGAGCTTGAGTTTCCAGGTGCCGACGGCGATCGCGAGCCCGATGCCGACCGGGAGCAGCAGTGTGCCCACGACCCAGAGCAGGGTGTTGAACACGGACTGCCCGAAGGCCGGGTCGGCGAACATCGCCCGGTAGTTCTCGAGGCCGATCCACCGGCGGGTGAACCCGTTGTCGTCGAAGAAGCTGCGGAAGATGGTGAACAGGAACGGCACGACGAGGAGCGCGACGACGAGGACGACCGCGGGCGCGAGGAACGCGCCGCCGACGAGCCTCGCCCGCATCGGCGACCGGCGGACGGCCGTGCCGGGCTCCGGCGTGGGGGCGTCCGCGACGACGTCCTGCGGGACGGGCGGTTGTGTGAGCGTCATGCTGCGTCCCAGACCTTCCACTCGGTGTCCGCGCGGCTCTGCATCGACCGCAGGGTCGAGAGGCCGTTGGCGGGCGACGGGTTGACCATGAACGCGCCGAGGTCGGCGACGTTGCCCTCGATGAGCGGCGTCGGCGAGGCCTCCCAGTAGCGGGTGAGCTCCATCGGCTTCGTCGCGGCGATGTCCGCAGCGAGGACCTTGACCAGGTTCGACTTCGGGAGGGCGGCGGGGTTCGGGCTGGTGTCGCCGAGGAACCCCACCCAGGCGGTCTGCACGTCGGTCGCGAGCCAGTTGCGGGCGACGTCGACGGCGGCGACGTGGCGGTGGGCCTTGACGGGCACGGACAGCGAACCGCTCTCGACGACGATCGCCGGACGCACCGAGGCCGTCTGCGGCGGGACGTGGAAGAACCCGATGTCCTCGTCGGTGAGGCCGGCGGCCAGCAGCGTGTTCGCGAACCAGGTGCCGTAGAGCATCATGCCGAACCGGCCCTTGCCGACGAGCCCGGGGAGGTCGTTCGAGGTGACGTCGGGGGCGGAGAAGTACCCCTTGGCGTACATCGACGACCACAGGTCCATCGCCTGCTTCGCCGGGGCGTCGAGGTAGCTCGCGTGGTCGGTCGTCACCGCCGTGTAGTACTCCGGGTCGATCGAGGCGAGGAGCTGCATGAACCAGATCTCCGCCTCCCACGTCGTGGCGCCCGGGGAGAGGAACGGTGTGATGCCGGCGGTCTTCAGGGTGTCGGCGGCGGCCAACATCTCGTCGAAGGTGGTCGGCACCGCGATGCCGTGCTCGGCGAACGCCTTCTTGCTGTAGAACACCGCGTAGTAGCTCTTGTAGAGGGGGACGCCGTAGGGCTTGCCCTTGTACGAGAACGATGCCCGTTGCGCCGGGTCCACCCACTTCCGCTCGATCGCGTCGTCCCAGACGTCGCCGAGGTCGGTCAGGATGTCGGCGCGGGCGATGTCCTGCAGCCGGTACCCGTTCGTCCACTTGATGAGGTCGGTGGTGCTGTCCGTCTGCGCGGTCATCCGGATGATCTGCGTGTAGTTCGCGACACTCGCGATCGACCGCGACATGATCCGGTACCCCGTGCGTCGGACGAGCACGGCCGAGGCCGCCGCGTACCCGGGACCCCACGTCGGGTTGTCGCTGTTCAGCGTGACCGTGCCGGGTGCCGACGGACGGGTGTCGGTGCCGCGGGCGCACGCGGCGAGCGCCGCCGCGATCAGCCCGGAGCCGCCGAGCGCGAGCGCGGTCCTCCGCGTGACGGTCGCAGCGCTGCCGTGGCCGGGTCGTCCCTGCTCGGGCCGGCCGTGTCCGGGCCTGCCGCTGTCGGGCCTGCCGCTGTCGGGTCTGGGCATCACCGCTCCGATCGTCGTTGATAACGTTACCAAGCACTATACACACGCGACCCCGCCGCACAAGCGGCGGACCGTCCTGTATACCTGTGGCATGGCGTCGACCGGAGGGACCGTGCCGATCGGGACCGGTCGCGGCGCCGCGATCACCGTCAAGGACATCGCCCGCGCGGCCGAGGTCAGCCCGATGACCGTGTCCCGGGTGCTGTCCGGTGGCAAGAACGTCCGCCCGGCACTCCGCGAGCACGTCGAGCGGGTGATCGCCGAGGTCGGCTACCACCGCAACGAGAACGCGCGGAGCCTCCGCCCCGGGCACCGTTCCGGCCTCATCGGCGTGATGATCACGAACATCAGCAACCCGTACTACGCGGGGGTCGTCCAGGGCATCGAGCAGGTCGTCGCCACGACCGGCCGTCGGATCCTCGTCGGGACCACGAACGAGGACGCCGACCTCGAGCGGCAGCTGCTCTCGGACTTCCTCGGCCGGCAGGTCGAAGGACTCGTCGTCGTCCCGGTCGGCCAGGACCCGGACCGGTTCCGCCCGGACCGGCTGCACGGCGTCCCCCTCGTCCTCGCGTCCCGGACCGTCCCTGGCGTCCCCGCGGACTCCGTGCTCATCGACGACGTCCACGGGGCGCGGGCGGCGACGGCGATGATGCTCGACGAAGGGCATCGGCGCATCGCGTTCCTCGGCAACAAGGTCACGGTGTCGACCGGGCAGCGCCGGCTCGTCGGGTTCCGGGAGGCACTCGCAGCGCGGGGACTGCCGCTCGACGACGACCTCGTCGTGTTCGGGTTGCAGGACGCCGCCGCAGCGGAGACCGCGACCCGGGCGCTGCTCGAACGGACGGACGCGCCGACGGCCGTGTTCGCCGCGAACAACCGCATCAGCGTCGGAGCGATCCGGGCGATCTCGCAGCACGCCGAGCGGACCGGGACCGCGCCGACCCGGCTGTTCGCCTTCGACTCGTTCGACTTCGCGGACATGGCGCCGATCCCGCTCTCGGTGATCGACCACGACCCGGAGGAGCTCGGACGCGTCTCGGCGCGGATGCTCCTCGCGCGGCTGGACGGCGACGCGAGCGGGCACGACGACACGAGCGCGCACGACGACACGAGCGCGCACGACGGCGCCGCGCCGGGGGCGCCACGGCTCGTCGAGCTCCCCGTCCACCTCGTGCACCACTGACGCCGGCACCGAGGTCCGCTCGTGCGGCACGGGGTTGCCGCGGCTCCGGTTCGTCAGGGTATGTTGGTAACGTTATCAGGATCGAGAGGACCCCCCATGACGACCTCCGTGCCCGCCGGAACCACCCCGGGCGACTACGACAAGGCCCCGACGATCGACCTGCCGACCGGGCACCGGGTGTGGTCGGGTCGCGAGACCTGGGGGCGCATCGCCGAACTCCTGCACGACGGCGGACACCGGACGCTCGCGGTCGACACGTACCCGGGGAGCGACCTCGTCGGGCTCCGCCGCGAGCTCGAGGCCGCGGTCCCGGACGCCCTCCTCATCGACGTCGAGCAGGCCGCCGCCCTCCCGCCGGCCGACATCGAGGCACTCATCGCCCCGAACCTCACCGACGACCGCGTGTTCGGCGTCCTCGGGCACCAGGTGCTCGCGGACCTCTACGACACGGACCGGCTGGAGGCCGTCGCCGCGTCGATCGGTGCGGCCGACCGCCCCGTCGTCGTGTACGGCTGGGGAGCCACCCTCGTGCCGACGACCTTCGACACGGTCGTCCTGGCCGACCTCGCCCGCTGGGAGATCCAACGTCGTCAGCGTGCCGGTGCGCCGAACTGGCGGGCGGACAACGGCGACGAGGACCAGCTCCGCAAGGTCAAGCGCGGGTACTTCGTCGAGTGGCGGATCGCCGACCGGCACAAGCGGACCCTCTTCGACCGCATCGACGCCGTGCTCGACGCGAACGGCGGCATGGCGACCGCGAAGCTCATCGGCGCCGACACGTTCCTCGCCGGGCTCGAGGTCGCGAGCCGCCGCCCGTTCCGCGTCGTGCCGTTCTTCGACCCGGGCGTGTGGGGTGGCCAGTGGATGAAGGAGGTCCTCGACGTCGGTGACGCCAGCAACTACGCCTGGTGCTTCGACTGCGTCCCGGAGGAGAACAGCCTCCTGCTCTGCGTCGACGGCACGACGGTGGAGATCCCGGCGCTCGACCTGGTCTTCCGGCACCCGCGGGAGCTCCTCGGCGAGAAGACCCACGCCCGGTTCGGCGCCGAGTTCCCGATCCGGTTCGACTTCCTCGACACCATGGCCGGTGGCAACCTCTCGCTGCAGGTCCACCCGCTGACCGACTACATGCAGAACGTGTTCGGGATGCCCTACACCCAGGACGAGAGCTACTACCTGCTCGACGCCGCCGACGACGCCGTCGTGTACCTCGGACTGCGGGAGGACACCGATCCGGCCGCGATGGCGAGGGCACTCCGCCGTGCGGCCGCGGGGGAGGACCAGTTCGACGTGCCGGCGTACGTCACCGCGTTCCCGGCCGCCAAGCACGACCACTTCCTGATCCCGGCGGGCACCGTGCACTGCTCCGGCGCGGACTCGATGGTGCTCGAGATCTCCGCGACGCCCTACATCTTCACGTTCAAGATGTGGGACTGGGGCCGGGTCGGCCTCGACGGCGTCCCGCGTCCCGTGCACCTCGACCACGCGCTCGCGAACATCCAGTGGGACCGCGACACCGCCTTCGCGGAGCGGGAGCTCGTCGGCCAGGTCGAGCAGGTCGCGAGCGGCGACGGCTGGGTCGAGGAGCGTACCGGGTTGCACGCGCTCGAGTTCATCGAGGTCCGACGGCACTGGTTCGACGGCACGGTGCCGCACGACACGAGGGGCACCGTCAACGTCCTCAACCTGGTCGAGGGAGCCGAGGCGGTCGTCGAGAGCCCGACCGGCGCGTTCGCGCCGTTCGTCGTGCACTACGCCGAGACGTTCATCGTGCCCGCGGCCGTCGGCCCGTACACGATCCGGCCGTGGGGCCGGGCCACGGGACAGCGCTGCGGCACGGTCAAGGCCTCGGTCCGCGGCACCGCCGTCGGCGACTGACCCCGCCCCGGCCGAGCGCGACTGGCCACGGCCGTCGCAGCCGAGCGCGGTCGACCTCAGCGCCTCAGCCGAGCGCCCAGGCGGCCGCGCCGACGACCGGTGCGACAGCGCCGAGCTCCGCCGGGACGACCTCGACGTCCGGCATCCCGAGCCCGTCGCGCAACGGCGCACCGATGACGTCCCACGACCGGGCGATCGACCCGCCGACGACCACCCGCGTCGCCCCGAAGCGCTCGATCCACGGCGACAGCGCCCGACCGAGGGCGAGCATCCCCGTCCGCATGACGAGCGCGGCGTCGGCCTCCCCGGCCCGCGCGGCGGCGCAGATCTCCGCGACGGTCGCACCACGCCCGGTGAGCCGCGTGTACGCCGCCGTGAGCGCGCGGGTGGAGATGACGGTCTCGAGCGGCTCACCCTCGATGCGGATGAGGTGTGCCTCCCCGCCCGGTGGGACGTCCGGGCCGGAGTCGACCTCGTGTCCTCCGTCGAGGAACGCGGACCCGACGCCGGTGCCGAGCGTCACGCAGACGAGTCGGTCGACGCGTGCACCCGCTCCCGCAGCCCACTCGCCGAGTCCGTACGCCGTCGCGTCGTTGAGGAACCCGACCGCTCCCGGGGCGACCCCGAGTCGGCTCGCCAGGCCGGCGCGCAGGTCCACCCCGGCGAGGGCGCGGAACTTCTCCACGCCCTCGAAGGTGCCACTGCCCGCCGCGTAGTCGAACGGCCCGGGGATCGCGATGGCCCACCGGACGGGCGCGGGACCCGCCGGCACCAGCAGGCGCCGGCCGGTCGCCGCGATGGTGTCGAGCAGGACGTCACGGGACGCATGCGGGTCGAGGGGCGACTCGGCCTCGACGAGGACGTGCCCCGGGTCCTCCGCGTCGACGAGGGCAGCCGTGACGTGACCGCCCCCGATGTCCATCACGCCGACGACGCTCGCTGCCGTTCCGTCCGCCATCGTCGTCGTTCCTCCGGTCAGCTGATCTCCCCGAGCCGGTCGGTCGACCACCCGAGGGCGGCGAAGACCTGGATCATCGCCGCCTGGTCGAGTGTGGCAGCAGGTCGGGCCGGATCGGGGTCGCCACCACCGCTCGGCTGGAACGAGAACAGGCCCGTGCTCGCGTCGCGGTTGTCCTGCCACGTCGCGGTCGCCCAGTTCTCGGCCGCCGTCCGGTACGCGGGGTCGTGCTGCACGGAGTCGAGGAGGAGCAGGTCCTTGAAGTAGAACGCGTTGAACACGGCGGGCTGTTGCTGGAGCCGGTCGTCGGCGGTCCAGTAGGCGAGCGACCCGCGAGCGGCCTGTGCCGCCTGCGTGAGGTACTTCGGGTCGTTCGTCGCGCGGTACAGGATCGTCGCGGTGGCGATCATCGCCCCGGAGTTGTAGGTCCAGAGGGTGGGGTCGACGGTGCCGTCGTCGTTCCGGCTGTTCTGGTAGAGCCCGGCCGTCTGGCGGAGGCACCGGTTGTTCCAGTCGTAGAGCTTCGTGCTCCACTGCAGGTAGGCCTGGTCCTTCGTCTCCTCGTACAGGTGCGCGGCGAGCTGTGCGCCGAGCCCAGTGACGTTCGCGGCGCGGACGGTGTTGTCCGGCCGGTCGATCCAGTCGAGGCCTCCGGGGCAGGTCAGGGACCTGTCCGTGTCCCAACCGCGCGAGACGACGTCGAACGCAGCCCGCGCCTGGTCCAGGTACGTGGAGTCACCGGTCGCCTGGAACTCGCTGAAGAACGACAGTCCGACAACGTCGTTGTCGTCGTAGTAGACGTCGCCACCGGTGCCGAGCGGCGCGGGCAGGTACGACTCGTAGCCGGGCCGGCCGCCGGGTGCGACGGCGTGGTAGTGATCGAAGCCGTCGACGCGGGCGGCGGCGGAGGCCGTGTACGCGGGACCGACCCCCGGGAGTCCCTGGAGGTCGAGCGTGGCCTGCGTGGCCTCGCGGTACTCCCAGAGGTACGAGTACGGGTTCCCGGTGCCCGTGTCGGTGTTCTCCCGGTAGAGGCCGTGGCCGGCGGCACCGGTGTAGAGGTTGTCCTGCATGGCGTCGTAGGTCGCGCTCGCGCGCGCCTGCCAGACACTCGCGTCGGACGACCCGACGGCGGCGGCGGGCGCGGGCGGCGCCCCGATCGTCGTGCCGACGAGCACGAGGGCACCGACGCCCGCGGCGACCGCGAGCACCGGGACGGTGTGGTTCCTGGAACGAGTGGTGGGCATCATCGCGCGACCTGCTTCCGTGGTTGGTATCGATACCATAGACGGATCGGAGGCGCGGCACCAGCCCCGCCCCGCGCCTCCCCGCCGACCCGGCACAGCCGCGCACCTTCCCATGCCGCCTGTGCATCCGCTATGTTTACAGCGCTGTACAGCGGATGCGTCCCAGCATCGCCACAGGAGCACCCCAAGAACGGGCATGACGACCGGACGACGACGTCCAGCAGGAGAACGCAGTGCGGAACACGACCATCCGATCCTCCCGACGTGCCGCCGCCGCCGTCCTCGCGCTGACGACCGGTCTCGGCATGGCCGGGGTCGCGGCCGTGTCGGCCGCCGCCGCGCCGCTCGCGAGCCAGACCGTCGTGGCCGGCGACGCCCGGTTCCAGGTGCTCTCGCCGACGCTCATCCGGACGGAGTACGCCGCCGACGGCACGTTCACCGACGACGCGACCTTCAACGCGATCGGTCGCGACGGCTTCGGCCCGACACCCTTCACGCAGGAGGTCACGAACGGGTGGCTGACGATCGACACCGGGTCGATGACGCTCCGGTACCGGGAGGGCTCGGGAGCCTTCGACCAGCAGAACCTGTCGGTCGCGGTGACGACGGACGCCGGGCAGCACGTGACCGGGTCGCCCTGGACCTCCGCCGCGACGCCGTCGTGCGCCGTCGACCGGCTGTGCGAGGCGGAGACACTCGCACTCGACGGCCTGTCCCCGGCGACGAACCACACCGGCTACACCGGCACCGGGTTCGCGGCGGGCTACGAAGCCGTCGGGAACGCGCTCACCTTCAGCACCACGATCGGGGCGGCCGATGCCGGGACCCGCGACCTCGTGCTCCGCTACGCGAACTCGCAGGGCGGCGACGGGCAGGTCACGACACGGACGCTCAGCGTCGTCGTCGACGACCAGCCCGCGCGGACGATCAGCCTGCCGAACGGCGCGAACTGGGACGACTGGCGTACCACGGCGACCGCGCTCGACCTCACCGCGGGGACCCACCGCATCACGATCGAGCGGGCCGCCGGCGACTCCGGCCAGGTCAACGTCGACAGCCTCGCGCTCGTGCCGACCGGTGCCGCACTCCCCGCTCCGACCCCCACGACGGCGGGGACGGACTGCGCGTTCGGCACGATCTGCCAGGGCGAGGACCTCGGCAGGACGGGGAACGCCACGGCCGCGAAGGACCACAACGGGTACGCCGGGACCGGGTTCGCGTCCGGGCTCTGGGGCACCGGCTCCGGCCTGACCGCGCACGTGACCGACGTCCCGACGACGGGCGACTACACGCTCCAGGTGCGGTACGCGAACGCCCTCGCCGCCTCGCCGACCCTCACCGCGACCACCGCGGGCGTCGGCACCACGGTCGCGCTCCCGCCGACGAGCGGCTGGGACTACTGGAACACCGTCGCCGTGCCGGTGCACCTCACCGCCGGCGCGGACGACGTCATCCTCGGCTGCCCGACCGAGGCGAACAACTGCAACGTGAACATCGACACCGTCGCCGCCGTGGCCGCGGACTCCCCGGTGCTGGCGCCGCACGCCGCACTCGGTGGCTACCGCCGGGACCTCGACACCGCGAACGGCACCGTCAGCACGAACCCGGGCCTGCTCTACCAGGACGGCTGGTCACTGCTCGACGACTCCGCCTCCGCGCTGTACGACACCACCACGAAGGCCGTCCGCCCGCGCCCGGCCGGTGGCGACAGCCAGGACGGCTACGTCTTCGGGTACGGCAACCACTTCACGACGGCGCTCCACGACCTCGCCGTGCTCACCGGCCCGACGAAGCTCCTGCCTCGATGGGCGTACGGCGTCTGGTACTCGGAGTACTACGACCGGTCGCAGGCGGACTACTCGGCGATCGCCAAGGAGTTCAAGCAGCAGGGTGTCCCCGTCGACGTCATGGCGATCGACACCGACTACAAGCTCGGCAGCAAGTGGAACGGCTGGGAGGTCGACCCCGCTCGCATCCCCGACATGTCCGCGCTGCTCGCCGAGTGGCACGCGGAGGGCATCCACAACACCCTCAACATCCACCCGACGATCTCCGGCACGGACCCGAAGTTCCCCGAGGCCCAGGCGACCGCCGACGGCAAGCTCACGAAGAGCGGTGACGACTACCTGTTCGACTGGTCCGACCCCGACCAGCTGCAGGCCTACCTCGACCTGCACCGGGACTTCCGGCAGGACGGAGCCGACAGCTTCTGGCTGGACTGGTGCTGCAGCGAGAACTCGAAGTACTCGGCGAACGGCGTCACGCCGGACGCGTTCATCAACCAGCAGTACGCCCAGTACACGAACCAGGCCCTCGGCGGTCGGGGCTTCGCGTTCTCCCGCGCCTACGGCTCCCTCACCGCGGGCGGCTACGGCAACCCGCAGGCGGTGCCGACCGGGCCGTGGACGGACAAGCGCACCACGCTGCACTTCACCGGGGACACCACCTCGAGCTGGGACATGCTGGCCGCCGAGGTCGGCTACACCCCCGGCGAGTCGGCGTCGACCGGCCTCGCGGCGATCAGCCACGACATCGGCGGCCACAACGGCGCGCAGTACGGCATCACGGGGGCCGAACCGGGATCGACGCAGCTGCCGCCGGACCTCTACGCGCGGTGGGTGCAGCTCGGGGCGTTCCAGCCGATCGACCGCCTGCACAGCAACCACAGCGACCGGCTGCCGTGGCAGTACCCGGCGGTGGCGGATGCCTCCGCGTCGAAGTTCCTCGACCTCCGCGAGGACCTCGTCCCGCTGACGTACACCCTGGCCGCGGACGCCACCGCGACCGGCACCCCGATCGTCCAGCCGCTCTACCTGCAGTACCCGGACCAGCCGGAGTCGTACTCCCGTGCGGGCGCGGAGTACCTGTACGGCCCGGACGTCCTGGTCGCCCCGGTGACGACCGCCGGCGAGACCGCGACCACGAACGTGTGGTTCCCGGCGGGCAGCAGCTGGACCGACTGGTTCACCGGCACCACCTACCAGGGTGGGACGACGGCGGCGGTCACCACGAACCTCCAGGCCATGCCGGTGTTCGTCCGCAGCGGTGGGATCGTGCCCACGCGCACCGACCACGTCGCCAACGACAGCGCACCGCTCGACGCGGCCACGCTGACCGTCGCGACGGGGGCGGACGGCTCGTTCACGCTCCACGAGGACGCCGGCGAGGACACGACCTCGACGGGCGAGGCCACCCCGGGGTCCGCGACGACCGCCGTCCGGTACACGCAGCAGCCGACCGGTGGGATGCTCGACATCGCCCCCGCCGACGGGAGCTTCGCCGGCCAGGTGCAGTCCCGCGCGTGGACGGCGACGTTCACGGACGCCGACCAGCCCACCGCGGTCGAGGTCGACGGCGAGCGCGTCCCCGCGACCGCCTGGAGCTACGACAGCGCGACCCGGACGGTCTCGGTGCCGGTCGCCTCGCGGTCGGTCACGGCGCGCACCACGGTGTCGTTCACGACGGCGGCGATCGCTGCACCGCAGCTGCAGGTCGGCTCCTCCACCATCGCGGCCGGAGCCACCCAGACGGTCACCGGCACGGGGTTCCCGTCGTCGACCGACGTCGTGCTCACCACGACGCCGGACGTCGGCGGCACGAGCGTCCGGACCGACGCGGACGGCGCGTTCACGGCGGCACTGCCGGTCTCCGCGAGTGCGTCCGGGGCGGTCGACGTGATCGCGTCGGTCGGCGGGACCGAGGCCGCGCGGGCATCGTTCACCGTGACGGCGTCCGCGGGTGCTGCGCCGGGGAACGGCGGCGGTGCCGGCACGCCGGGATCGGGTGCGGGCGTGACTCCGGGCGGCACCGGGGGCGGTGCCACCGCGGACGATCCGGACCGGAGCGGACGCCTGGCGTTCACCGGGTCGGACCTCGTGCCGATCGGCCTGCTGGCCGCGGCGCTCCTCGCCGCGGGCGGGGTGCTGCTCCGCATCCGGCGGCGCCGGTCGCGCTAGGGCGGCGCCGGTCGCGCTAGGGCGGCGACCGGCCCGCCGGGACCGTGTGCCCAGCGCCTTCCGGCGATCACACGGCCAGGTCGTTGACAACCGCTCATGTGAGGGCTTGACTTCGTGTCGCTGCGCGACGTCGCCGGGGGACCCTCGTGCGCCGAGCCGCAGCGATCGTTCGAAGGAGAACGTCGTGGCGTCGACCCAGATCCCGTCCCGTCCCCGATCCGGTGTGCGGACCAGTGCCGCCGTCGGTGCCGTGATCGCCGCCGGAGCACTCCTCGTGGGCGGTCTCGCCGTCGCACCCGCGAGTGCCGCACCGGCGTTCGACCCCGCGGACCCCGCCACCTGGCCGAACGTCTCGGTGCTCGACCCGAGCATGTCGACGAGCACCGTGAACGCCGCGCTCGCCGCCGCCTCCGGGGAGACCGAGTTCAGCACCGGCCGCCACGCGGTGTTCTTCAAGCCCGGGACGTACGGCAGCGACGCCGGGCAGGACACCCCGAACACCGCGACCGACATCGTCAACGGCACGGTCGGCTTCTCCGAGTCGGTCGCCGGGCTGAGCCCCTCGCCCGACGGGGTGCACATCAACGGTGCGCTGCACGTCGAGCCGTACCAGGCGCCGGGGACCTCGGACCCTTGGGACCACCAGGCTCCGGGATCGCTCGACACCTTCTGGCGCTCGATGAGCAACCTCCGGATCAACCCGATCCAGCAGCCGACCGCCGCGCAGACCGCGCAGGACGTCACGACCTACGGACAGGCCGACCCGCACCAGCTGCGGTGGGCCGTGTCGCAGGCCGCCCCGCTCCGCCGGGTGGACGTCCGGGCCGACACCGTGAACGGGACGACCCCGGCCGCGAGCCTGACGCTCTTCGGGCAGTACGGCGAGCAGGCGAGCGGTGGGTTCCTGTCCGACTCGGCGGTGTCCGGCAAGGTGGTCTCCGGCTCGCAGCAGCAGTTCATGACGCAGGACAGCCAGATCGGCTCGTGGGAGGGCGGCGTCTGGAACATGGTGTTCTCCGGCACGCAGGGCGCTCCGGCGCAGTCGTTCCCGGAGGGCCGGCAGAACGGTGTCCTGCCGTACACGACCCTGCCCGCCACCCCGGCGACGCGGGACGCACCGTTCCTGACGATCGGCACGGACGGCGCGTACTCCGTGTTCGTACCGGCGGCCAGGACCGGCGCGAGCGGCGTCCAGTGGACGGCGACGGATGCCGGGCCCGGGACCTCGATCCCGCTGTCGCAGTTCTTCGTCGCACGGCCGAGTGACTCCGTCACGACGATCAACCAGGCGCTCGCGGCGGGCAAGGACCTCATCCTGACCCCGGGCGTCTACCAGTACGCGCAGGCCATCCAGGTGACCCGGCCCGACTCCGTCGTGCTCGGCCTCGGCATGGCGGCCGTCACCCCGACGAACGGGAACGCCGCGGTCACCGTCGGCGACGTCGCCGGCGTGCAGCTCTCCGGGTTCACGGTCGACGCGGGTGCGACCACCTCCGACGTGCTCCTGCAGGTCGGTCCCGCCGGAGCGACCGCGGGCAGTGCCACCGACCCGACCGCACTCACCGACGTGTTCGTCCGCGTCGGCGGTCCGCACGCCGGCTCGGCCCGGACCGGCATCGTGGTCAACTCCCCGCACACCGTCCTCGACGACGTCTGGGCTTGGCGGGCGGACCACGGGACGGGCGTCGGGTGGACGGCGAACACCGGGGCGACCGGCCTCGTCGTGAACGGCGACGACGTCACCGCCGTCGGCCTCGCCGTCGAGCACTGGCAGCAGAACCAGGTGCTCTGGAACGGGAACGGCGGGACGACCGTGTTCTACCAGAGCGAGCTCCCGTACGACGTGCCCGACCAGGCGTCCTGGAAGGACGGGACGACGAACGGGTACGCCAGCTACCGGGTCGCCGACGACGTCACGAGCCACCATGCGTACGGACTCGGTGTCTACTCGTTCTTCAACGAACCCGGCATCGTGCTCGACAGCGCGATCCAGGTGCCCCGGAACGCCGACGTGCAGATCACGGACGCGATGACCCGCTACCTCAACGCGTACGGCGGCATCTCCTCGATCGTCGACGGCGTCGGACTCAGCGCCGACTCGTCGAACGGCGACGCCACCTCCACCGCGTTCCTGGGCACGTTCCCCGGAGCGGACACCACCGCGCCGACGCTCACCACGACACCGGCCGTCGCCGCACCGAACGCGGCCGGCTGGTACCGCTCGGAGACCATCGCGGTCGCGGCGACCGACGACTTCACCCCGGCGGCCGCCGTCGAGGTGCAGGTCGACGGCGGGGCATGGGCACCGGTCAGCGGGACGTTCACCGTGCCGGACGGCCAGCACGTCGTGGCGTTCCGGGCGCGGGACGCGGCGGGGAACCTCTCGGCGGTCCAGACCTGGTCGGGCAAGGTCGACCAGACGGCACCAGTGGTGCAGTCCACGGTCCACGAGGCCGGGACGCCGGGTGCGTCGGTGACCCTGACCGCGACGGACGCCACGTCGGGTGTGGCGGCGCTCGAGTACGCGGTCGGCACCACGACCGCCGGCGACGGCGCGGACTGGACGCCCTACACGGGAGCGGTCACGCCACCGGCCGGTGCTCGCGTGGTCAGCTTCCGCGCGACCGACGCCGCCGGGAACACGAGTGCCGTCGCGAGCGTCACCCTCGCCCCGGTCGTCGACCCGACCGCTGCCGGACCCGTGGCGTCGGGCGGGGTGACGGGAACGGTCGTCGCGACCCGGGTCGGCACGGCCGGCGTCCTCGCGTTCACCGGTTCCCAGGTCGCGTGGCCGCTCGGTCTCGCGGCGGTCCTGCTCGGTGCCGGACTCGTCCTCGTGCTCGCCAGGAGGCGACGCACGCGCTGACCGCGCGATCCGATGACGGACGGGAGGCACGGGGCGGGCTCGCTCCGTGCCTCCCGTCCGTCCGTGTCGTGGTCCGGCATCCGGATGCCCGCCGTGCGCTCACGACCCCTTGTTGAACTCATATCCAACGTGTATGTATTAACGCACACACCGACGACAGGAGTCACCATGACGATCTCGCGAGTTCTTGCGATCGCCGCCGTCCTCATCGGTTGCTCGGGAGCCGCTGACCACGGCACATCGTCGACTCCGACGGCGGTGGGTGGCCCCTGGGCGCAGGAGTTCTCGGCTGCGATGAGCGATTCGTCGCCGTACGAACAGCAGATACTCGCGGACGGCGTCATCACCGCCGCCGAGCGCGCCGATGCGCAGAGTCGTGTGCGCTCATGCATGCGGGACGCGGGGTACGACTTCCGCGCCCAGGACGACGGGACGTCGGAGGCCACCGGCCTGCACGGCAAGCCGATCACGGACAGCGAGGCGGCGAACTCCGCGCGGCGGCAGTGTGCCGACCGTTTCGACAAGAACGTGACCTACCTCTTCGGCGAGATCCGCCGAAACCCCGAGCGGCACGACGAGGCCGAGATCACGGTCAGGTGCCTGCGTGCGTCGGGTGTGATGGGGAAGGAGTACACCGAGCGCGACTGGCGCCGGCAGAACGACACCGGCCGCTTCTCGTTCGATGAGTACTCGGTCGACGCGGTGCAGTGTCGCCTCGACCCGCTCGGATCGTGGCTGGGACGTTGAAGGTCGGCGCATGGACGACGACGACGGTCGGCCTCATGTGCCTGGTCGTTGCCGCTCCGATCGGAGCTCGAAGGGCTCTCGGTCGCTGATCATTCGCCCGTCCCGTCGTCCATCGGACGCTCACCGGACGCGTCTCGGGGTCGGGCCGACCGGGTCGCCAGCAAGACGCCGGCGCCGAGGCCGGCCTGGACGCGGTATCGATGCTCAGACCCGCCGCCGAGCGCATCACCGCGACGCGCTTCTCCGCGTCCAGAGAGCGCCTCACCGGTCCGATTCAGCTTGAATCCCTTTGCAACATCATCGGCGTTCCGCATTCCTATCGATCTCGAGTGTACCTCCTTCGATATCGAAGCCGTGTACTGCTGTTCAGGTACAAGAAAGCAAGAATGGAAAAGACGAGACAATCTGTGATCAGATAGGAGTACGCCCGCAAGGGCATGCCAGACCGGACGTCGATGCTCCATCCGATACTGGTGAACACTGCCAGTGCGGCGAACAGCGACCCCAGTAGGAACCCCAAGCGCTCTTGCTCGCAGAATTTCCACCACGGCCGCGGGCCGCGATCTTCGTTCGATGCGCGAAACATTCGTGCACCGAATGTGACCATGCAGACGGCCAAGATCCCATGCGCGATTGCGACAGAATTCAGGTTCGCACTGAGGGGGCTTGCTAGAACGCCGCCGATGAAGTAGATCAGTACGCAGACCACTGCGTAGCTCAATTTCTTCCAGAGGCTGTCAAATCGAATCGTTCAATCCAATACAATCGATGCAGTAAGCGATACCAACGGTTCCGACGATGCGTCGGCCGGTACCGACATGTGAAATCGTGAACTGACTCATGTTGGCGTGAGCTGGTCCGTGAAATGTACTTGTGTGCCGTTACACCCCTCGCGCCAACCCTACCTCCCAGTTCGGTGAGAGATTGTAGGAGTTCTTGGATTGACTCCGTGGCATCACCCGCGGTTTCATGAACATCTTCATCCAACTCCGGGTCTGCCGATTCCCGGAATGTGCGAACCGCCAGGCTGCTTTCAAACCCAGCATCGACGCCATCGCCAACAGAACTCACCACTGACCAAACGTGATCTCGCCACCAGTGTCGCATCACGTAGGTGGCTGTTCAGACATCAAAACGGCACTTTGAAGACGGCCGGGCAGGAAGATCGACTCACTCAGCGGCGCGTACGCGGACCAGCCGAACGACAGGGTGACGGAACGGGGTCGGCGACGCACGACTAACGGGGTGACCGATCGGCACCGGACGAAGCGGTGTCAGCCGTGGTCCGGGAGCACCCCTGTCAGCGCGAGGACCACGAGGAGCGTCCCGCCGACCGCGAGGAAGATGCCGATGACACGCACGAACGTCGGCGTCAGCGGTCGACCGTTGGCGAGCTGGTCGCCGCCGATCGACTGCGCCCAACGGTTCCAGATCGCGATGACGATGCCCCACACCGCGGCGACGGCACCGCCGATGCCGAAGACGAGCTGCGGGTTCATTCGCCGCGCCGTCGCGCCAGTTGCTGTCGGAGGTTGTGGACGAAGCCGACCTCCATCGAAGCCGCGATCGCGAAGCCGATGACGGCGCCCACCACGTTCACCGGGGGATGCCCGTAGTGCAGGGCGACGATCGGTACAGCGACGATGAGGACCCCGCAGATCGCCACGTTCCACCACGCACCGATGACCCCGCCGGGCGTCCGCCCAGTCCGTTGCATCCACCGCACCGCCATGCAGCGGAGCGTACCCCCGTGCTCAGGTCGCCGCCGGTTCCACCTCCGCCGCCAGCTCCGCCCCGGCCCCGCCCTCCTGCCGTCGGTGAGCCGGCATGAACGTCACCGCGACGAGGAGCACCACCGCGACGGCCGCGATCGCGGCGAACACCAGGTGCATCGCCGTCATCAGCCCCGCACCCTCCGGGACACCCGCGACGTCGAGGCGGACGTGGGAGTTCACCACCGCGCCGAACACTGCGACGCCGATGGCGGATCCCATCGACCTGGCGAACATGTTCGTCCCGGTGACGGCGCCGCGCTCGGTGATGGCTGCGGACGACTGCGCCGCGATGAGTGTCGGGACTGCCGTGAGACCCATGCCGGCTCCGACGACGAAGCAGTACACCGCGACGAGCCAGATCGGGGACTGCGCACCGAGGGTGACGGTCAGCACGCCACCGACGACGACGAGTGCCGCGCCGATCATCGCGGTGACGCGGAAGCCCCACCGCAGGTAGATCCGGCCGGCCTGCGACGCCGAGATCGGCCAGCCGAGCGTCAGTGCGGCCAGGGCGAAGCCGGCGATCAGTGCCGACGCGCCGAGGACGTCCTGCGCGTAGATCGGGACGTACGTCGACAGGCCCATCACGATGACGCCGATCACGAGCGAGGCGACCGTCGATGCGAGCACCACCCGCCGTCGGAGGAGTCCGAGGTCGAAGATCGGGTGCTCGACCCGGAGTTCCACGACGACGAATGCAACGAGGAGGACGGCGGCCGACGCGAAGATGCCGAACGACGCGGGTGAGTCCCATCCCCAGGTGGTGCCGCCTTCGAGGAGTCCGAGCAGGAGCGCCGTCGTCCCGCCGGCCAGGAGGCCCGCACCGAGGAAGTCGATCCGCTCCCGCTGGGCGGTGTGGGCACCCTCGTGGTACGAGCGGAACAGCATGAACCCGGCGATGAGTGCGAGCGGGACGTTGATGAAGAAGATCCACCGCCACGCCCCGAGCTCGCTGAACAGGCCGCCGAGCGTCGGCCCCACGACCGACGCGATGCCCCAGACGGATGCGAGGTACCCCTGCGTCTTCGCGCGCTCCTCGAGTGTGTAGATGTCGCTCGTGATCGTCATGGAGACCGGCAGGACGGCGCCGGCACCGAGGCCCTGGACCACTCGGGCCCCGATGAGCACCGGCATCGACCACGCGGCACCGCACAGGACCGAGCCGACCAGGAACACGCCGATCCCGAACAGCAGGAGCCGCTTGCGACCGAGGACGTCCGCGAGCTTCCCGTAGATCGGGACGCTCACGGCCTGCGCCAGGAGGTACACCGAGAACAGCCACGGGAGCTGCTGGAAGTGGCCGAGGTCCTGCGCGATGGAGGACGATGCGGTCGCGATGATCGTCGCGTCGAGGGCGACGAGCGCGGTGGCGAGCATCAGGGCGAGGAGGATCGGGCCGCGCTCGGAGCGCAGGCCGACTCCTTCGGAGCGTGTCGGCATGCCGAGTGCAAGTCCCGTGGACGGCGCGCGTATTCCGGGGGAGGCCGGTTGACCGAGCCTGGGCTGTCGGCGCCGTCCTCGATGACGAGCCCGCGGGTCAACGCGCGGCGGCGGGGCACACGGCCGTGCTCGCGCGCACGACGAGCGTGGTCGGGAGCTGCACGTGTCCCGGGACCTCGCCGCCCTGCAGGAGTCCGAGCAGCATCCCGAACGCCTGCGCACCGAGGTCGTGCAGGGGCTGCGCGACCGTGGTGAGCGGCGGCACGGAGCTCGCCGCCGACGGCACGTCGTCGAACCCGACGACGGAGAGGTCCTCGGGCACGCGGAGTCCGAGGACCCGTGCGACCTCGAGGACGCCCAGCGCTGAGCTGTCGTTCGCGGCGAACACCGCGGTCGGTCGGTCCGGCATGCCGAGGAGCTCGCGTGCCGCGTCCGCCGTGGCGGCCGTCTGGTAGTCGCCGACACGCACCAGGTCCGGATCGAACGGGATCCCGGCGGCCGCGAGCGCCTGGCGGTACCCGACCTCGCGGAGCTCGGCGGAGGCGAGGTCCCGTCGGCCGCGGATGTGCGCGATGCGGCGGTGGCCGAGCGCGATGAGGTGTTCGGTGGCGGCACGCGCCCCGCCGACGTTGTCGGAGTCGATCGCGGCGTGCCCCTCCGGGCCGGTGTGCGGGTCGATCGACACGACCGGGATCGGTGTCGACGCCATGAGCGTGGTCGGGGTGACCACGATCGCGCCGTCGATGAGCGTGCCCGCGAGACGGGAGAGCGACCGCCGCTCCCAACCGGTCCGGGTCTCGCCGACGACGAGCCCGGCGTAGGCGAGCAACTCGTAACCGGTGCCGGTGGCCGCCGAGGAGATCCCCTTGAGCAGCTCAGTGGAGAACGGCTCGAACTCAGTCACGAGGATGCCGATGACGTCCGTCCGAGACCGTCGGAGGCTGCGGGCGACGAGCGAGCTCTCGTACCCGAGCGTCTCGATCACCCCGAGGACTCGCTTCGACGTGGCGGTGGCGACGCCGTCCCGCCCGTTGATGACCTTCGAGACGGTCGGGACCGACACGCCCGCGGCGCGCGCGACGTCGCTGATGGTGATGCGCCCCGTCGGCGGCATCGGCTCGAGCGCGGACTCCACGGACTCACCGTACCGTCCTGCCCGCGCGGCGCCATCTTAGAAATCGTTATCGATATCGATTGACAAGCGACGCGCATCCCTGACACGATCGCCGAGCGGCACCGCAGCCGCGTGTCAACGACGACTACGAGGGACTCCACAATGACGAGGAAGAACAGGGTCGCGGCGCTCATCGCGATCGCAGCCGGGACCGCCCTGCTCGCGACGGGGTGTTCGAGCAGCGGCTCGGCGAACGGCTCCGACGGCAAGGTCACGATGACCTTCTGGCACAACTCCACGACCGGGCCGGGCAAGGCCTACTGGCTCGACACCGTCAAGGCGTTCGAGTCCGAGCACCCGGACGTGACCATCAAGGTCCAGGCGATCCAGAACGAGGACCTCGACGGCAAGCTCCAGACCGCGCTGAACTCCGGCGACGCGCCCGACGTGTTCCTGCAGCGGGGCGGCGGCAAGATGACGGCGATGGTCAAGGCCGGCCAGGTCATGGACATCTCCGGCTCGATCGGGTCGGCGGCCAAGTCGGCGATCAGCGCCGGCACGTTCGCCGGGTACGAGCAGGACGGCGGCACCTACGCGATGCCGGTCGACGTGCTCCCGGAGGGCATCTGGTACAGCCAGGACCTCTTCAAGGCCGCCGGCATCACCGGGACACCGACGACGATGGACGAGCTGAACGCCGACATCGTCAAGCTCAAGGCCTCCGGGGTCGACCCGGTCGCCGTCGGTGCGAAGGACGCGTGGCCCGCCGCGCACTGGTACTACAACTTCGCGCTCCGTCAGTGCAGCAAGGCGACGCTCGACAAGACCGCGAAGACCCTGCAGTTCGACAACGCGTGCTGGACCGCGGCGGGCAAGGACGTCGCGGCGTTCAACGCGACGAAGCCGTTCAACGACGGGTTCCTCACCACGAGCGCGCAGCAGGGCGCCGGGAGCTCGGCCGGTCTGGTCGCCAACCACAAGGCCGCGATGGAGCTCATGGGGTCGTGGGACCCCGGGGTGATCTCGTCGCTCACGCCGGACGCCAAGCCGCTCGCCGACCTCGGATGGTTCCCGTTCCCGGCGATCTCCGGCGGACAGGGCAAGCCGGGCGCGATCATGGGCGGCCTCGACGGGTTCTCCTGCTCGGCGAAGGCCCCGAAGAAGCAGTGCACCGAGTTCCTGAACTTCATCGTGCAGAAGGACAACCAGGAGGCGTACTACAAGGCGTTCGACACGATCCCGGTGAACAAGGACGCGCAGTCGGTCATCACCGAGCCGTACCTGAAGTCGGTGCTCGCGGCCTACAGCGACGCCCCGTACGTGTCCCAGTACCTCGACACCCTGTACGGGCAGAACGTGGGCAACGCGCTCAACACGAGCGTCGTCGACGTCCTCGCCGGCAAGGGCACCGCGGCGGACATCGTGAAGACCACCGACCAGGCCGCGGCCAAGGGCTGATCGTGGCACTCGGCACCTCGCTCGGGACACCGTCGGCCACCGGGTCGGGGCACGCCGAGGGGACCCCGCCGGCGGGACGTGGCGCGACATCCGCGCGACGTCCCCCGGCGGGGCGACCCGCCCGCCCCGCCGACTGGCGGAAGCGCGCCGAGATCGCGGTCCTCGCCGGGCCGGCCCTCGTCGTGTTCGTCGTCTTCGTGATCCTGCCGGTCGGTCTCGCGGCCTACTACGGCTTCTTCAAGTGGCAGGGCTACGGGCCGCCGACGGACTTCGTCGGGCTCGCGAACTACGCCATCATCTTCACCGACGACGCGTTCCGGTCGGTGCTCCTGCACAACGGGTTCATCGTCGTCGCGTCGCTCGTCCTGCAGGGCCCGGTCGCCATCGTCCTCGCCCTGCTCCTCAACCAGCGGATGCGTGGACGGTCGCTGATCCGGGTGCTCGTCTTCGTGCCGTACGTGATCTCCGAGGTCATCGTCGGCACCGGCTGGAGCCTCATGCTCCAGAGCAACGGCGCGGTGAACGACCTGCTGCAGAGCATCGGCCTCGGCGCGCTGCGGAGCGACTGGCTCTCCGATCCGGGCATCGCGATCTGGACGCTGCTCCTCATCATCTCGTGGAAGTACATCGGCTTCGCGGTGATCCTGTTCCTCGCGGGACTGCAGAGCATCCCGGAGGAGCTGTCCGAGGCCGCCTCGATCGACGGTGCGAGCTACTGGCAGATCCAGCGACGGATCACCCTGCCGCTGCTCGGCCCCACCATCCGGATCTGGGCGTTCCTGTCCATCATCGGGTCCCTGCAGCTGTTCGACCTCGTCTACATCATCTGGGGTCAGTACATCGCCTCGACCGCCGGGACCTCGACGATGGCGACCTACATGGTCGCGAACGGCCGGAACTCGGGCAACTTCGGCTACGGCAACGCGGTCGCCGTCGTGATGTTCCTGATCTCGCTCGCCGTGGCCCTGGTCTACCAACGATTCGTGCTCCGACGGGACACCGCCGGCGCGCTCACCGAGAGGACGAAGTGATGGCGACCACCACCATCGGCGCGGTCGGACGCCGAGGCTCCGGGCGACGCCGGCCGGCCGGGACCACCATCGGCCGGGCGAACCCGTTCACCTACCTCGTGGCGATCGTGTTCGTCGCCGCGAACCTGGCGCCGGTGCTCTACATCGTGCTCGGCGGGTTCCGCACGAACGCGCAGATCACCACCAGTCCGGCCGGACTCCCGGCACCGCTCGACCTCGGCAACTACGCCGACGTCCTCAGCAGCTCGACGTTCTGGCAGGAGCTCGGCAACTCGACGATCGCCGCGACCGTCACGACGGTCGGTGTCGTCGTCCTCGGACTCATGGTGAGCTTCGTGCTCGCCCGGTACCACTTCGTCGGGCGCGGCGCGATGTACGCACTCTTCGCCGCCGGCCTGATGTTCCCGATCACGGTCGCGATCACCCCGCTGTACCTGCTCGTCAAGGACCTCGGGCTGACGAACAACCTGGCGGGGGTGATCCTGCCGCAGATCGCGTTCGCACTCCCGACGACGGTGATCATCCTCGTGCCGTTCCTCCGGGCGATCCCGATGGAACTCGAGGAGGCGGCGTCCATCGACGGAGCCGGACGACTCGGGTTCTTCTTCCGGATGGTCGTGCCGCTGTCCCTGCCCGGGGTGGTCACGACCGGGATCCTGGCGTTCATCGCCAGCTGGAACAGCTACATCCTCCCGCTGTTCATCCTCAACAACGAGGGCCAGTACACCCTGCCGCTCGGGGTGCAGGCGTTCTCGTCGCAGTACTCGGTGGACACCGCCAAGGTCCTGGCGTTCACGACGATGTCGATGATCCCGGCGCTGGTCTTCTTCACGGTGTTCCAACGCCGTATCGTTGGCGGTCTGACGGGAGCGGTGAAGGGATGACCACGCAGATCCAGGCGCCGGCGAGCACGCCACGAGGACGCGACGGCGAACCGGTCCGGGCGTGGCCCGCGGTGTCCGACCGTGTCCGTGCACTGCACGCCGACATGACCCTCGACGAGAAGGTCGCGCAGCTCGTCGGCTACTGGCTCGACCAGGACGGCGTCGTCGCACCGATGCAGGGTGAGATGGCCGCCGGTCAGGCACCGGCCACGTCGCTCGCCGAGGTGACCCGCCACGGCATCGGCCACTACACCCGCGTCTACGGCACCCGGCCGGTCGACGCCGCCGAGCGTGCCGCGTGGCTGTGGGACGAGCAGCGGCGGCTCGTCCGGGCGACGCGGCTCGGGATCCCGGCACTCGTCCACGAGGAGTGCCTGACCGGGCTCGCGGCCTGGCGCGCGGCGACGTTCCCGACGCCGCTCGCATGGGGCGCGTCCTTCGACCCGGCCCTCGTCGAGGAGATGGGCGTCCTGATCGGCGCGTCGATGCGGTTGCTCGGCGTCCACCAGGGACTCGCGCCGGTGCTCGACGTCGTCCGCGATCCCCGATGGGGACGGGTCGACGAGTGCATCGGCGAGGACCCGTACCTGGTCGGCACCGTCGGGACCGGGTACGTCCGCGGGCTGCAGGCGTCGGGGGTGCACGCGACGCTCAAGCACTTCCTCGGGTACTCCGGCTCCGCCGCCGGTCGGAACCACGCGCCGGTGCACGCCGGTCCGCGCGAGGTCGCCGACGTGTTCCTGCCTCCGTTCGAGATGGCGGTGCTCGACGGCGGCGTCCGCAGCGTCATGAACTCCTACGCCGAGGTCGACGGCGTCCCGATGGCCGCCGACACCGCGTCGCTGACCGGCGTGCTCCGCGAGCGGCTCGGGTTCGACGGGGTCGTCGTCGCGGACTACTTCGCGGTCCGGTTCCTCGAGGTCATGCACGGCATCGCGGCCGACCGTGGCGAGGCCGCCGCCATCGCGCTCGAGGCGGGCATCGACGTCGAGCTCCCGACGGGCGACGCCTACCTGCAGCCGCTCGTCGACCGGGTCCGTGCCGGTGACCTCGACGAGGCCTACGTCGACCGCGCCGTGCTGCGCGTCCTCGCGCAGAAGGAGTCGCTCGGACTGCTCGAGCCCGACGCCTTCGACGACGGCCCGCCCGCCTTCGTGGACCTCGACACCCCGCAGCACCGGGCGGTCGCGCGTCGACTCGCCGAGGAGTCGATCGTGCTCCTCCGCAACGACGGTGTCCTGCCGCTCACCGCGTCGAGTCCCGCGCGCATCGCCGTCGTCGGTCCGAACGCCGACCGCGCCGAAGCGCTCCAGGGCTGCTACTCGTTCGCGAACCACGTGCTCGCCGCCCACCCCGGTTTGCCGCTCGGCTTCGCGATCCCGACCGTCCTCGAGGCCCTCACCGACGCCGTCGCCCGCAGCGACGGCGCCGGGGGCCCGGTCGTGCGCTCCGCGCGCGGCTGCGAGGTCGAGGGGGACGACACCGCGGGGTTCGACGAGGCCGTCGCGCTCGCCGCGGACAGCGACCTGGCGGTCGTCGTCGTCGGTGACCAGGCGGGTCTCTTCGGCCGTGGCACGGTCGGCGAGGGCAACGACTCGGAGTCGCTCGAGCTCCCCGGGGTGCAACGGCAGCTCGTCGAGGCGGTGCTCGCCACCGGGACCCCGGTCGTGCTCGTGCTCCTCACCGGGCGGCCGTACGCGATCGGCTGGGCCCTCGACGACGACGCGACCACGCCGCCCCGGGTGCTCCCGGCTGCCGTGCTCCAGGCGTTCTTCCCGGGCGAGGGCGGCGGCCTCGCGATCGCGGACGTCCTCACCGGTCGGGTGGACCCGTCGGGTCGGCTCCCGGTGTCGCTGCCGCGGTCCGCCGGCGCGCAGCCGTCCTCGTACCTGCACCCGGCGCTCGGCGGACCGTCCGACGTCACCGCGACGGACTCGACCCCGGTGCGACCGTTCGGGTTCGGGCTCTCCTACACGTCCTTCGCGTACCGCGACCTCGCCGTCGACCCGTCGGTGACCGCGGGCGACTCGTTCGACGCCTCGGTGACCGTGACGAACACGGGCGACCGCGACGCCGCCCACGTCGTGCTGCTCTGGGGCCGCGACGTGCAGGGCTCCGTGACCCGTCCGGTCGTGCAGCTCCTCGGGTACACCCGGATCTCGCTCGCCGCCGGTGCGTCCGGACGCGTGCGGTTCGTCGTGCCGACGACCCGGTTCGCCTTCAGCGACCGCCGGATGGTGCGGGTCGTCGAGCCGGGCGACGTCGAGGTCTGGGTCGGCGCGCACGCCGCGGCGTCGGTGTCGAGCGTCGACACCGACGAGACCACCGGCGGCGTCATCGTCAACGAGCGACAGTCCATCGTGCGGGACATCCCCGGCGGCGCGACCGCTCGGGCGACGGTCGCGATCACCGGACCGGTGCACGCGGTCACCACCGCGGACGGCCGGATCGTGACCGCGCACCGCGTCGACTGAGCCGCTGGCCGGACGAGGTCACGAGACGGACGGGAGGCGCGGGTGCCGGCCAGCACCGCGCCTCCCGTCCGTCGGGGGTTCAGCGATGCGCCCGGTAGGTCTCCAGCACCGCGGGGTGCGGGTCCGCAGCGATCGTCTCGGCATCGACCGACCAGTCCGGCAGGCGCCCCGAGAACACCCACGCCGCCTGCCGTGCGGCACCGGCAGCGACGTACTCGCCGGGTTCGGGCACGAGCAGGTCGTGGCCGAGGACCTGTGCCGCGACGACCCGGACGGCCTCGTTCTGCGCCGCACCGCCGATCAGGAACACGCGCTCGACCCGCGTCCCGGTGTCCTCCACCGCGGCGAGACCGTCGGCGAGGGCGCAGAGCATGCCCTCCACCGCGGCCCGGGCGAGGTACGGCCGGGTCGTCGTCGCCGGCGTCATGCCGAGGAGCGAGGCGGTGGCGTCGGGGCGGTTCGGGGTCCGTTCACCGACGAAGTACGGCACGAGCACGAGCCCGCCCGCACCCGCCGGCGCCTCGAGCGCGAGCGCACCGAGCTCGTCGTGGTCGACGCCCAGGAGGCCGCCGACGACCTCGAGCACCCGGGCGGCGTTCAGCGTCGTGACGATCGGCAGGCGCGCGCCGGTCGCGTCGGCGAACCCCGCGACGGTGCCGGTCGGATCCGCGAGCGCCGCGGTGCTGACACCGAAGACGGTGCCGGACGTGCCGAGCGAGACGGCGACGTCACCCGGGCCGAGCCCGAGGCCGAGCGCCGCACCGGCGTTGTCGCCCGTCCCCGGTCCGACGACGAGGCCGGCCCGGGCGGTCGTCCCGCCCGGCAGTGCGACGTCGGCGTGCAGGCGGCCCATCGGGCGGTCGGGAGGCACGACCACGGGGACGACGACGGCCGCCTGCCCGTCTCCGGTCGAGTCCCGGGTGGTGTCCGCGTCGGCCCCGGTCGCCTCGCGCATCGGGCGGCCGAGCGCCCGCTCGAAGAGGTCGGCGTCGTACGCGCGGCGCACCGGGTCCCAGTACGCCGTGCCGCTCGCGTCGGAGCCGTCCGTCGCGAGCGCGTCGAGGTCTGGTCCGAGGGGGCTCTCGTCGGCGGGACCGTACCCGCGCAGGCGCCATGAGAGCCAGTCGTGGGGGAGTACGACGGCCGCGACGCGGTCGACGTTGTGCGGCTCTGCATCGCGGAGCCAGCGCAGCTTGGTGCCCGTGAACGAGGCCACCGGGACGAGCCCCGTGCGGGCGACCCATGCCTCCCGGCCGAGCTCCTCGACCATCTGCGCGGCCGCGTCGGCGCTCCGGACGTCGTTCCAGAGGAGGGCGTCGCGGATCACGTGACCGTCGACGTCGAGGACGACCATGCCGTGCTGCTGGCCGCCGATCGCGATGGCTGCGACGTCGTCGAGACCGCCGGCGTCGGCGATCGCGCTGCCGAGTGCGTCCCACCAGTGCGCGGGGTCGACCTCGGTGCCGTCCGGGTGCGGGGCCCGACCCTCGCGGACGACGGCACCGGTGGCCGCGTCCCGGATCGAGACCTTGCAGGACTGCGTCGACGAGTCGACCCCGGCGACCAGGGTCGCCGGGGTCGGGTCGGTCTCAGCCACGAGCGCCCATGAGGTGCTCGAGCGCGAGCTGCTGGAGGTGCACGAAACCGAAGCCCTTGCCACCGAGGTAGGTGTCGGTGTCGAAGTCCTCGTAGGCCGAGCGGTCCGCGAGGATGTCGTCGTAGGACTCGCCGTCGTTCAGGGTCGGGGTGCGGAGCTCGGCGACCTTCGAGGTCTCGAGTGCGGCCTGCACCTCGGGGTCGGCACGGAACGCGGCGGCGCGCTCCTTGAGGAGCAGGTACATCCGCATGTTCGCCGCGGCGGTCGTCCAGACGCCCTCGACGTCCTCGGTGCGGCTCGGCTTGTAGTCGAAGTGGCGAGGGCCGTCGTACGCCGGGACGCCGCCGGGGCCGCCGTGCTCGAGCAGGTCGACCAGCGAGAACGCGTTCTGCAGGTCGCCGTGCCCGAAGACCAGGTCCTGGTCGTACTTGATGCCGCGCTGGCCGTTGAGGTCGATGTGGAAGAGCTTGCCCGAGTACAGCGCCTGGGCGATGCCGGCCGTGAAGTTGAGCCCCGCCATCTGCTCGTGGCCGACCTCGGGGTTGACGCCGAACAGCTCCGGGCGCTCGAGCGTGTCGATGAACGCGATCGCGTGACCGAGCGTCGGCAGCAGGATGTCGCCGCGGGGTTCGTTCGGCTTCGGCTCGATCGCGAAGCGGAGACCGTAGCCCTTGTCGGTGACGTACTGCGCGAGGAGGTTGACCGCCTCGCGGTAGCGCTCGAGCGCGGCCTGGACGTCCTTCGCGGCGTCGTACTCGGCACCCTCGCGGCCACCCCACATGACGAAGGTCTCGGCGCCGAGCTCGGCGGCGAGGTCGATGTTGCGGAGCACCTTGCGGATCGCGAACCGGCGGACGTCGCGGTCGTTCGAGGTGAACCCGCCGTCCTTGAACACCGGCGCGGAGAACAGGTTCGTGGTGACCATGGGCACGACGATCCCGGTGCTCTCGAGCGCGCCCTTGAGGCGGTCGATCTCGGTCTGGCGCTCGGCGTCGGTCGAGCCGAACGCGAAGAGGTCGTCGTCGTGGAAGGTCAGGCCGTAGGCGCCGAGCTCCGCGAGCTTCTCGACCGCGTGGACCGTGTCGAGCGGGGGACGGGTCGGGCCGCCGAAGGGGTCCGTGCCGTTGTAGCCGATGGTCCAGAGACCGAAGGAGAACTTGTCGTCACGCGTGGGCGTCGTTGCCATGGTGGTTCCTCACGTCGAGTTTGTTGTGGGTCACAACCTATTCCATGATCGACGCCGAGGCAAGGCGTCCGGCCTCCGCGGCGTCGAGGTCCGGCAGGTCCTCGACCACCCGGTCGAACGGCAGCGCCGCGGCGCCGATGAGCAGGATGTCGTCGCCCAGCACCGCCGCGCGGATGTCGACGTCCTCGAGCGGCCCGAGGACGTGCCGGTGGAACTCGGCACGGAGCCCCGCACCGTCCGCGGCGAGCAGCACGGCGAGGAAGCCCCCGAGGACCACCCGTTCCGTCCCGAGGACGTTGACGACGCTCGCGAGCGCCGTGCTGAGCGCCCGCACCTGCTGCCGGACGAGCGCCACGACCTCCGGGCGGTCGCTGTCGACCACAGCCCGTGTCAGCGCGGCCGACCCGACGCCCACCAGCCCGACCGCCCGCTCCAGCGCCTGGTGCGTGACGTGCGCCTCGAGCGTGCCGGGCAGCCCCGCGGAGTCCGTCGTGTCGTCCGAGGCGACCGTGACGTGTCCGATCTCGCCCGCGTGCCCACCTGCGCCGACGAGCGGGACCCCACCCGCGACGATGCCGCCCCCGATGCCGCTCCGTCCGCCGTTGACGTAGAGCAGGTCGTGCACGCCGATGCCGGCACCGAACACCCACTCGGCGGCGGCACCGAGCGTCGCCTCGTTCGCCGCCCGGACCGGCATCCCGAGTCGGGCAGCGAGCCGTTCGGCGAGGGGTTCCTCATGCCAGCCGAGGTGCGGGGCGAGCCGGACGAATCCGTCCGCGACGCGCACCAGCCCCGGAACGGCGACCCCGGCGCCCACCACGACCGTGTCGGACGCGAGGGTGGTCCGGATGGCGGCAACGGCCTCCACGGCGATCTGCACGACGTCGTCGACGCTCGGCGGTTCGGTGCACGCGACGCGCTCGACGCGGAGGACGCGTCCGCCGGGGAGCACGGCACCGACGCGCACCGCGTCGATCTCCGGGTGGATCGCGATCGCGACGGCGCGGTCGCTCGGCCGCACGAGCGGGCTCGGTCGGCCGACCGCGCCGACACCGTTCGCATCGTCCTCGACCACCAGCCCGCGGTCGATGAGCTCCCCGACGAGCGCCGCGATCGTGGAGCGGTTCAGCCCCGTCGCGCGGGTCAGGTCGCTCCGTGAGCGGGGTGCGGCATGCACGCGGCGGAGGATGCCGCCGAGGTTCTGATGGCGCCCCGGGTCCCGGCGTCGGGGCTGGGCTGCAGTGTCTCGGGGCATGCGGCGATCGTAGCCACCGCCGTGGGGACCGCGTCGCGCTCGGGTCGCGACCGTCCGCGGCGCGCTCCGCTTCAGGGCTGTCGGCTGTCCCGCACGCGGTCGTGCATCCGCCGGGCCGCCGCGCCGAGCGACGCCTCGGCCGCCCACTGCACCGACGCGGGCACCGAGGACGTGCTGAGGGCCACGACCGCGAGGCGGGTCCCGTCGGCGTGCTCGACGACACCCGCCTCGTGCCGGAGGTTCAGGAGCGTCCCGGTCTTGGCGGACCACCGGCTGTCGTCCGTCGCGAAGTCCGGGGTCAGCCGGTGCTGGACGACGTTCCCACCGAGGTGCTCCCGCAGCCGGCCGGCGACGTCGGGGTCGACGCGCCGCGGGACCCACACCGCGCCGAGGAGGTCGGCGACGGCGCGTGCGGTCCCGACGTTCGTGCGAGCGACGTCGAGCTGTCGGACGGGGTGGCCGGCCGCGGGCGTGCTGCCGCGGATCGCGAGCGTGTGGGCGAGATGCGCCTCGCCGGGGGCGAACCGTTCCAGCGGCGTGTCCGAGAGGTCAGCGAACCGGTGCCGGAGGACGATGCCGGTGATGCCGATCGCGTCCAGGTCCCGGGTGACCTCGACCGGCGGGACGAGGTCGAGCAGAGCATCGGCGGCCCCGTTGTCGCTGATCGTGAGCGCCAACGAGACGAGGTCGTCGACCGCGATGCTCGACGCGTGGCGGAACCGGCTGGTGCCCGGGGTGCCCGAGACCGGGTCCCCGGCGGGCACGTCGATGCGCTGTGCGCCGTCGAGCCTGCCGTCGGCGATCCGCCGCAGGACCGCGAGGGCGATCGGGATCTTCGCGAGTGACGCGATCGGCGTCGGGACGTCGCCGTCGAGCTCGAGTTCCCGGCCGGAGTCGAGGTCGCGGACGACGATCGAGGCGTGGAGACCCGCGCGTGCCAGGTCGCCACGGACCTCGGCGAGCAGGCGTTCGTCACGCATGGCGTGCCTCCCGGCGGTCCTGGCGGGCTCGCGCGGTCGGCGCTGCCCCGACCGCGGCGGCGAGCTCGTCCTGGACCGCATCGAGGACGGCGCGGACGTCGCGGTCACTCTCCCCGACCAGGTCGTGGCCACGGACGAGTCGGAGGCCCTCGATCGGCCGCCAGTGCAGGCCGAGCGCCTCGGCCTCGACGACGGAGCAGAGCAGCAGGTCGCCGTCCGCGAGGACCGCGGCGAGCGCCGCCGTGACCGAGCCGTCGACCGGGACCTGTCCGGGGAGCACGCCGGCGGCGAACGCGGCCCGGGTGAGGACGTCGCGAACGTGCGAGACGTCGTCCTCCGGTCCGGTACGGAGGCGGCTGCCGGCGTCCTCGCGGACCGGCGCACCACGGCGGACTGGCCGGAGACCGTCGAGCCGGAACGGGTGCGCGACCGCCTGCCGACCGGCGACACCGACCTCCACCGTCCAGCGCGCGTCCGCCGCCGGGACCGCGACGACGGCGACACGGACCTCGGCGGTCGCGGCGAGACCGGACCGGCGCGCAGGACCGTCGGTCCGGAACTCGAGACGCAGTCCGGCCTCCCGCGCCGCTGCGTCCGCCACCGCGAGGTCCCGCGTCCCGCACCCGGTCGGGACGGCGACCGTGATCGGACGCAGTCGGGCCCGCTCGGCGTCGAGTTCGAGTTCGTCGGCGAGCCGCACGAGCCGCCGGGCGGGTGGCACGAGATCGCGGCCGAACGGCGTGAGGACCGCCCGTCGCGCCGAGCGTTCGAGGAGCGGTCCGCCGAGCCGGTCCTCGAGCGCGAGGATGCGTCGGCTCGCGACGGACTGGGCCACCCCGAGCGCGAGCGCCGCCTGCGTGACGCTGCCTCGTTCCGCCACCTCGACCAGGACGCGGCATGCCGAGACGAGATCCATGCCGTCACCGTACGCCCATGCTGTTCTGGCATCGGTCGGCGTGATCTGGTCTTGGACGGGGATGACCTGCTCCCGTCAAGCTCGGTGCATGCACGTTCGACTCACCGTCTTCCTGACTGCCGGCGCGGCCGCCGTCGCCGTCGCCACCGCCGTGACGCTCGCCGGTGTCCCGGCCGATCCGTCGACGGCGAGCACCACCCTGTCGACGGCGACCGCCTCGACCTCGACCTCGATGTCAACGTCGACCACGCCGACCTCGTCGGGCCGGACCCGAGCCGCGTTCCGGTCGCTCGAACACGACCACCACGCCACGCTCGGCGTGACGGCCATCGACACCGCCGACGGACGCACGATCGGCTACCGCGCGGGCACACGGTTCCCGTTCGCGTCGTCGAACAAGACGTTCATCGTCGCCGCGACGCTCGCGCGGTCCTCGGACGCCGACCTCGACACGGTCGTGCACTACGGCCGTGCCGACCTGCTGTCCTACGCGCCGGTCACCACGGTGTACGTCGATCGGGGGATGACCGTTCGTCAGTTGATCGACGCGGCGCTCCGGTTCAGCGACAACACCGCGGCGAACCTGCTGGTCGAGCGGCTCGGCGGTCCCGAGGTCGTCGAGCAGTGGCTCCGCGGCATCGGCGACCGGACCACGGAGGTCGACCGCACCGAGCCCGACCTGAACCAGGCGCTCCCCGGCGACGAGCGCGACACGACGACGCCCGCGCAGTTCGCGCTCGACCTGCGCACGGTCGTCCTCGGCCACTCGCTCGAGACCGCCGACCGGACCCTCCTCCGCAACGAGATGCTGGGCTGCACCACCGGGGACGGCACGATCCGCGCCGGTGTCGACCCCGCGTGGCCGGTCGCCGACAAGACGGGAACCGGGGAGTACGGCGTCCGTGACGACATCGCCGTCGTGTACCCGACGGGCCGCGCGCCGATCGTCGTGACGACGATGTCCCGGCAACAGGACCCGACCGCGACACCCGATGACGCGCTGTTGGCCGCCGCGACGACGATCGCCATCCGGGCGTTGCGGGTGACTGGCGGGTGAGTGGCGGGTCCGTGTCGTGGTGGTGTCGTGTCGGGCTCTCCTAGGTTTGGCCCCATGAACCAATCACGAGTCCAGGAACTGCGGGTCGGTCGAGGGTGGACGCAGGAGCGCCTCGCCTCGGAGTCGGGCGTGGCCGTCCGCACCATCCAGCGGCTCGAGTCCGGCAAGGACGCCGCCCTCGAGACGGTCGCGCTCATCGCCGCGGCACTCGAGGTCCCCGCCACCGAGCTGTTCGGCACCGTCGAGCGCCCCGTGTTCGAGACGGCCCTCGACGGACTCGAGGAACGGACGGCAGCGCAACAGACCCGCCGCGACGCCACCGTTCGAGCATGGCGGAGCCTGTACATGGCGGTCGGCGTGGCGGTCTCGATCCTCGTCATCGTCCTCGTCAGCACGCGCACGGTCCCCGGGGTGGCGTTCCTCGTCGTCGGGCTGTACTGGGCGGCGGGCGGCACACTCATGCGCTTCCTCATCACCACCGTGCTCGACCCGCGGCTCGATGTCCGGTACCCGCTCTCGCAGCCGTCGTCCGGGGCTCGCGGTCGGTCATCGGCGCGCCTGCGCTGACGATTCGCAGACGCCCGTCCGCGGGGGCGTCGGTTGCGCACGCCGACGGGCGGAGGGGCGTGCTCGTCGCCGGTCAGCGCTGCAGTGCGGCGATCGCCTCCGTGATGGTCGCTCCGGGATGCTGCTCCCGGTACCGGCGCACCGCGCGTGGATCGATCGTGGTGCCCGCCGAGATCGGGGTGTTCCCGACGACGGGTCGTGCGGATGCGGCGAAGACGAGCGTCGCGAGGAGGACCATCCCCGCGATCGGCGCGTCGATCGCGACCCACGCGATCACAACGGACGCGAGTCCGCCGAGGACGGTGAGGGCAACGCCGCGTCGCGTCATCTGCAGCACTCCTGCCGGATCGGCTCGACGGCGAACGTCTCCGCCGGGAGTCCCCGATGCTGCCGCAGTCCCGAGCCGGAGCGGATGGACAATTCCGACGACCTACCGGACATGGCGGTCCCGGTAACGCTGGCGAGCCATGGAACCGAAGTAGCATCCGCCAGCCCCAGCGCTCAGACTGAGGGAGGCGGTCCCCGCGAGTGCCCAACCAGTCGAGACAGTCGCCGCGGCGAAGGTCACCGCAGCGACGAAGACTGAGACTGACACCGCGAGCGCGAACCAGAGGTTCGTGATGACCTTCATGATCCGACCGTGGTCACGCGGAGCGCGGAGTCCGGCGTGTGGTGGTGGCGTCCTGGTGGGTGACTGCATCGTGATCCCTCGTTCCTGCTCCGGTTCCTCACTCGGGTGGACCAATCATGTATCTGATACATGAGTTGCGCAAGGTCTTGGTGGTTCACAACCTCTCGCCGGGCGCATGGCACCACGAACGGCGCATCGCACCACCTGGGATCAGTGGTGCGATGCGCCGATGCTGGTGTGACTCAGGCAGCCGGGCCTACTCCGCGGCGAACACCCGCACGTCCCACGCCCCGAGCGCGATCTCCGCGCCGGCCTTGAGCGCGCCGCCGCCTCCGAGCACGTCGTCCGCAGCGCCCGGCAGCGTGAAGGTGCTCGGCGTCCAGGACCAGTTGTGGACGACGTGCACGGTCTCTCCGTGCCGGTTCACCGAGCTCGACACCGACTGCGTGTCGACCTGCGGCTGCCACGAGGGCGTCCCTGCACCGACCGAGACCGCCCAGTCCATGAGCGCCCGGGCGAGGTCGATCGACGGGACCGTCCCGACGTACGTGACCCGACCGGCCCCGTGCGCACGGGTCGTCACGGCGGCGAACCTGCCGAAGTGCGGGTGGTCGTACCCGGCGAGGACCTCAGCGTCGTCGACCTGGACACCATCGATCCACCGCGTCGCCGTCGCACCGGCCGGCACGACGAAGCCAGCGGCAGCAGCACCAGCGGCCCCGGCCACCACCGGCACCGCCACGTGCAGGTTGCTGAACTCGTCGTAGTGGATGCCGCTCGCCTCGTCGAGGAACGCCGGCTTCCGCTCCACCCGGGCCCGGGACTCCTCGTCCTCGTACCCGGTCCGGATCCCGACGACGAGGTGCCCGCCCGCCGCCGCGTACGCCCCGAGCCACTGCAACTGCGCATCCGTCGCGATCGTGAACGCCGCCGCGACGAACACGGGGTGGGTGGCAGCGAACGCCGAAGGATCCTGGTCGAACACCTGCGACGGATGCACCGTGTTCGCCTGCAGCCCCGCGTCGAACGTCCCCCGGGCGAATGCGTCGAACACCGTCTGGAACGACCGGCGGTCCGGCTCGACCCCACCCCGACCGAGCGCGGGGTGCTCGTTCAAGGCCCACTTGCTCGCGTTCGAGAACAGCAGCGCGACGTCGGAGTGCGGCTGCAGCTCGGTCACGCGGTCCCCGGCGCGGGCGAAGTCCGCACCGATCGTCGCGACCTCGCCGTAGGTCCGCCCGGGCTCGAGCGAGTGGGGGAGCACCCCGCCCCAGTACGTCTCCACGCCGTAGTGCAGCGTGTGCCAGTGCCAGTACTCGATCATCGTCGCGCCGCGGGACACGAGGGCCCACGCCGCCTGCCGCCACTGCCCGTCGTACGCGGGCTCGTTCGACCACGAGAACCCGATCGCCTGCGCGTTCGTCTCGGTCACGAGGAACGGTGCCTGCTTCGACCCGTACATCCGGTCGCCGGACGCGATGAGGGTCCATGCCCCGGAGGAGGTCCAGTACTGCTCGGTGTCCTCGGTCGACGGCAGCTCGAGGGCGTCCTGCATCCGGTAGTACGGGTTGCCGGCGGTGATGTCGAGCGCTTCGGTCAGGGCGTCGTCCTCGACGGTGGGCCGCTCGTACGAGATGCACGTCGTCACGAACTGGTCGGGGCGGGAGTACTCCCGGACGACCGCGGCCTGCCACGCGATGAAGTCCGTCGTGATCGACGCCTGGAACTTCCGCCACGCGAGGTCGTACTGCGGCTGCACGTTGCCGTCCGGGGTCCAGAGGTCCGCCCACGTCGACAGCTTGTGCGACCAGTAGGTGAGGCCCCACTCGCGGTTGATCGCCTCGACGCTGCCGTAGGTGTGCCGCAGGTGGTCGACGAACTTCTGGAACACCTGCGGGTTCGCGATGAGCTCGTTGCCGGGCTCGTTGTCGACCTGGTACCCGATGACGGCGGGGTGGTCGGCGTAGCGGGCGGCGATCTTCCGGATGACCCGCTCGGCGTGGAACAGGAACGCCGGGTGCGCGTAGTCGATCTCCTGCCGGGCGCCCCAGCCCATCGGCTGGTACTTCCCGCGCTCGACGTTGACCTCGGGGAACTGCCGCGCGAGCCACATCGGCACCGCGTAGGTCGGGGTGCCGAGGATGACGCCGATGCCGTTCTCCTCAGCAGCGTCGAGCACGGGGGCGAGCCACTCGAGGTCGAACACCCCGTTCTCCGGCTCCCACGTCGACCACACCGACTCGCCGACGCGGATGACGGTGAACCCGGCCTCCTTCATGAGGCGCATGTCCTCGGCCAGACCGGTGGTCGGTTGGTACTCGTGGTAGTAGGCGGCGCCGAAGCGGACGGACTCGGTGAGGTGCTGCATGGGACTCCTCCTGGAGGGTCGTGGTCAGGTGGGCAGAGCGGGTGCGGTCGCGGGGCGGGGGCAACCCGCGCCTCCCGGCCGTCAGGTGGTCACCGGCACCTCACCCCTTGACCGCACCGGCGGTCAGGCCGTCGAGCAGCTGCTTCCGCAGCAGCAGGAAGACGAGGATGGTCGGCACCGAGGCGAGGACGGACCCCGCGAGCACCAGGTCGTAGGAGCGGTTCTCGGACGCGAACACCGAGTTCAGGCCGAGCGGCAGCGTGTACTGGTCCGAGTTCGAGATGAGCACGAGCGGCCAGAGGAACGAGTTGTACGTCTGCAGGAACCCCCACACCGCGAGGGCGCCGAGGGAGGGACGGAGGAGGGGGAGGACCACCCTCCAGAACGTGCCGAACTCGGAGTTGCCGTCGATGCGGGAGGCCTCGATGATCTCGTCCGGGATCGACTGCACGATGAACTGCTGCATCATGAAGATCCCGAACGCCGGGGCGACCCACGGCACCACGAGCGAGAACCACGGCGTCGACAGACCGGACTTCACCACGAGGATGAACAGCGGCACGAGGATCACGGCGAACGGCACCGAGAGCGACGAGAACATCACCGTGAACAGGACCCGCTTGCCGCGGAACCGGAACTTCGCGAACCCGTAGCCGGCCATGGCGCAGACGAACACGGACACGGTCGTGGCGATGAGCGCGGTGCCGATGCTGATCGCGAACCAGTTCCAGAACGGCTGCGTGGTGAGCAGGTTGACGTAGTTGTCGATCGTCGCCGGGCTCGGGATGAGCGACGGCGGGGTGGCGAAGATGTCGCCGCGGTTCTTGAACGACCCGGAGATCGCCCAGACGAGCGGGAACACGAACACGAGCAGCAGGACGCTCAGCGTGACGTAGAGGAGTCCGCGGCGGGCGATCCAGCCGCTGGACTTGCGGGCGTGGGCGCGGTTCCTGCCGCCGCGCTCTCGTCGGCGGCCGTTCCCGCCGGTGGTGATGCTCTCGGTGTGGGTCGTGGCGGTCATCAGTCGGTCCTCCCGATGGCGAGTGCGCGGTTGAGGATCTGGCTGACCCCGAAGACCACGACGAACAGGACGACACCGGCGGCTGCGGCGTAGCCGAACTGCTGGCGCTGGAACGCGGCGCGGAAGATGAACATCGCGACGCTCAGGGTCGATTCGCCCGGGCCGCCCTGGGTGAGCAGGTACGGCTCGTCGAAGATCTGCGCCGCGCTGATGAAGCTCGTGACGACGACGAAGCTCGTGACCGGGCGGATCTCCGGCAGCGTGACCGAGAAGAACTTGCGGACCGGGCCGGCGCCGTCGAGCGACGCCGCCTCGTACTGCTCCGGCGAGACGTTCTGCAGTGCGGCGAGGAAGAAGATCGTCAGGTAGCCGACCGTCCGCCAGAGGAGCACGAAGCCGATCGCGCCCTTCGCGAGCGTCGGGTCCCCGAGCCAGTCGGTGTTCGGGAGTCCGAACAGGGCCTTCAGCGTCGCGTTGAGCAGCCCCGAGTTCGTGTCGAAGATGAGGCTGTAGACGAGCGCGATGACGATCGGCGAGAGCACCATCGGGATGAAGAAGGTCACGCGGAAGAGGTCGCGCGCCTTGAGCCCCTTGGCGTTGAGCGCCTGGGCGACGAGGAGCGCGCACGGCACGATGATGAACACCGCGATGAGCGTGTAGATGAGCGAGTTCGTCAGCGCGGTGCCGAAGCTCGTGTCCCGGAACAGGTTCGCGTAGTTCTCCAACCCGATGAACGTCGGGGCGCCGAGGCCGACCCACTCCGTCAAGGAGAGGAAGATCGCGGCACCGACGGGGACGATCATGAACAGGCCGTACAGGACGTAGAACGGCGCGATGAACAGGTACGGCGCCATCCCGCCGTTCGTGTTGAGGCGACGACGCTTCGTCCTGGCACCGGCGGTCGTGGGGTCGGGTTGTGCGGAGACCGGGATGCCGGTCGCGGCGGATGTGGACATGTCTCGTTCCCTACGCGCGGGTCTGGCCGCGGAAGTCGGATGCAGCCGCGCTGAGCGCCTGCTTGGGGGTGAGCTGGCCCTTGTACGCCTTGATCAGGTAGCCGCTCAGGACGGTCTGCAGGATCGCCGCGTCGGCGCTCTGGTGCTGCGAGGGGACGTCGTCGATGATCGACTTGTAGACCCCGAACAGCTGCTGGTTGCCGAAGTACGGGTCCTGCAGGGCTGCCAGCCGCGGGTCGTCGTAGACCGAGCGGAGGGTCGGCAGGTAGCCGAGGTCCTCGTACCGCTTCACCTGCTGGTCCTTGTCGAGGTAGGTGGCGAGGACGAGGTCGACCCCGGCCTTGGACAGCGGCTTGTTCCGGAGGGCCGCGAAGCCCGTGCCGCCGCCGACGCTCGTGGCCCCGCCGCCGTCCTTGAACACCGGGAGCTTCCGGACCCGCCACTTGCCCGTCTGCTCCGGCACGTTCGGCTTGATGCCGTAGCTCGCGTACCAGGACGGCATGTCGACACCGAGGATCGAGTTGTTCTTGAGCCCCGCCTGCAGGCTCGGCCCGTACATGTCCGCGACGGTGGCGATCGCGCCGGACTGGATGCCGTCGGCGAGGAACGCGAGGGTCTGCTCGGCCTCCGGCGTCTCGATCGACAGGCCGCCGTCCTCGTCCCAGAGGTCCCCGCCGCGCTGGAGCAGCAGGATCTGGTAGTTCTGGATCGCGCCGCCCGGGTCGGTCACGGCGACCGCGTGGATCGACGCGCCCTTGTCCTTGTGGAGCTTCGCGCCGATGCTGCTCAGTTCCTCCCACGTCTCGAAGTCCGTCGGCAGGCCGAGCGCGGCGAACTGGTCCTCGCGGTGGTAGTAGACGCAGAGTGGGGTGTCCGAGTCGAGCGCATACAGGTGGTCGTTCTTCGAGAACGGCGTGAGCCGCGCCGCGATGAGGTCGTCCTTCTGGCTCGCGACCGACGGACCGAGGTCGGTGAGCAGCTGGCTCGCGATGTCGCCGCGGAGCATCCGGCAGAACGCGCCGATCTCGAGGCCGACGACGTCCGGTGTCCCGGTGTTCGCGACGGCCTGCGCGATGAGCTTGGTCGGGATGTCACCGGCCGCGATCGTGGTGATGTCGAGCTTGTACGTGAACGGGGACTTCTTCGCCGCGAGGGGGAGTGCCTTGGTGAAGAACTTCTCGTAGCCGGGGTCGTGGGTCCAGAACGAGAGGTCGACCGCGCCGGACGCGACCTTGGCCGTGCTCGTGGGGGCGCAGCCGGCGAGGAGGCCGGCGAGGGCGAGGCCGCCGCCGGCGGTGGCGCCCCAGCGGAGGAGGTCCCGCCGCGAGAGGGCGGGGCCGCGGCCGGGTGTCGGTGGCGGTGGTGTCATGGGGCGTCTCCTGACGTCGGTGACGGAGGGGGTGGTGCGCGGGTTGGGGTGAGCGCTCACTCGGCTCGGGTGGGTGGGTGCGGTGGGCGGCGTGCGGTGGGCGGCGTGCGGGTCGGGTTTCCGGCCGGCGTGGAGGGTCGGTGCGGCCTGGGTGGGAGGCGCTCAGTCGAGCGCGTGGAGCGGCGGGCGGCTCGGTGGCGGTGGTGCCGTCGTCGCGCGGACGACGAGCTGCGCTGGGACCATGCGTTCCCGCTCGATCGGCGCGTGGCCGTCGAGCGTGCGGATGAGCCGGTGCATCGCGAGGCGGGTGGCCTCGTCGAAGTCCTGCCGCATCGTGGTGAGGGGGATCGTCAGGAACTCGGCGACGGGGTGGTCGTCGAACCCCACGACGCTGATGTCGTCCGGGACGCGCAGGCCGTGGTGCTGGACGGCTGCCATCGCCCCGATCGCCATCTGGTCGTTCGCGACGAACACCGCCGTGACGTCCGGGAGTCGTCCCCGGCCGGCCCGGGAGAGAAGCTCGTCCATCGCGTCGTACCCGGCCCGCGGCGACCAGTCGCCCTCGACCACGGGCTGCGGTTCGATGTCGGCGTCGAGCAGGGCGTTCCCCCACCCGGTCGTTCGCCGCGCACTCGACGTCCACGTCGACGGGCCCGCGATGTGCCGGACGTCCGAGTGTCCGAGGGCGAGGAGGTGCTCGGTCGCGGCGAGGGCGGCCCCCACCTCGTCGAGGCCGACCGCGAGGCTGTTCTGCCGGTCGGGCATCTCGAGCGTCCCGAGGGTGAGGATCGTCAGCTCGGCCGGGATGTCGAGCTCGGGGAAGTGGTGGTCGATCGGTTCGGAGACGACGATTGCCTCGACGTCCTGGCTGATGAGGGAGTCGAGTGCGGTCTGGAGTTCCGGCTTCTCTGTTCCCTCGGCCCGGACGACGGTGAGGGCGAACCCGCGGGCCTGGGCCTCGTGCTCGACGCCCGCGACCATCGACGCCGGGCCGTACAGCGCCGTGCCGAGGGTCACCATCCCGATGCGGCGGGAGCGGGCGCCCTTGAGGGAGCGGGCGGCGGCGTTCGGGCGGAAGCCGAGCTCGGCGATGGCGGCGGTGACCTTGGCGCGGATCTCGTCGGTGACGTGGGGCTCGTTGTTCACCACGCGGGAGACGGTCTTCTGCGAGACCCCGGCATGCGCGGCGACGTCCATCATCGACGTCGGGCGGGGCCGGCGTGCGCTGGTGGTGTTGCTCATCGTCGAGCTCCTCGGGGTCGCGTGGCCGGGGGTGGCCGCGCTGCGTCAGAGCAGTACAGCACGGGTCCGACTACGTAGTCAACCCGTACGCGGGAGAAGCTCAGCTGTCGCTGTCGTCATCGCTGCGGTCTCGCACCGCGCCTTCTCGTGTTCGCCGCTGACGCCGTCGCACGGCTGTCCCGGTGAGTGCGATCGCGGCGAAGAGAACGACCGCGGCTGCGACGTTGCCGCCCCATGAGCCAGACGCGCCTGGCCCCACGCGCAGGAAGACATTCAGACAGACGAGCCCGACGCTCAGCGTGACGGCCACAGGTATCCCGCCGAGGACCCGGACGATCCGTCCCCAACCGCCGGAGTCATGCCTGTCGGACGAACACGGTGTAGGTCGGCCCCGGAGCCCGGCGTGACGCGGGGTCCGGGGCCGCTCTCGATTCACCTCTGCGTTGCAGCGACCGCCTCGGTGATCGTCGCGCCCCGGTGTGATTGCCGGTACGCGCGGATCTCCTTGGGGTCGACCGCCTCGTTGGGTCGAATCTGCGTGTCCCCGATGATCGGTCGCCCGAACGCGACGAAACACAGGGTTGCGAGCAGGATCATCCCGGCGGCGGTCAGTCCGATGTACACCGACGCCAGACCCGCCGCGGCGAGACCCCCGATGACGATCAGCGCCCGGCCGCGGCCGCTCACGAGAAGCACTTCTGCTGGACTGCGGTGATGCCGATGAGCTCGGCTCCGAGGGCGGCAGCGGCTCCGCCGAGCGCCTGGATCTTCTCCCACTTGAACGACGCACCCCAGAAGAGCTGCACAGCCTTGGCGACACCGCCGAGTCCGTCGATGAGCTTCTTGATCTTGAGGATCTTGGCGGCGGGGATCGCTGTGGACGCGATGAGCCATGCGATCGCCCCAGCGCATCCGACGACGTCGGCGCGAGCGCCGGTGAGCAGCTCCGGGTGGTTCGTGGCAATCCAGTCGCTGAGCGCAACGTCACCGGCGAGCAACACGCTCTCCGGGATCTCGCTGATCAGGCTGAGCCCGCGTTCCAGGTCGGCGGCCTGCAGGTCGAGGCTTTTCGCGACGCCTTCCGTGGTGGCATGCGGTGCTAGCGGGGCAGCGGTTGCCGGCGTCGAGACGAGCATCGAGGCGCAGAGCCCCGCGCAGACGGCGGCGGCGACGGCGGTCTTGCCCGGAGTGATGGTGAACGACTTCATCGTGATCCCTCATTTCTCCTCCAGTCCCTTGCTGGAGTCAGTTAAATATGAGGCTCATATACTGCATGCGCAAGTAGGCCGGTAGCCGGGCGTGTCGCGACCACTACGGCCCTCCAAGGGTGGTCTCGTCGGCAAGCGGGAACGCGGGAGGCATCAGTGCTGACCAGCAAGACTCGACTGTGTGCCGCGCTGTCCGCTGCGTTCGATCGATCAGCTTCGAGTGAGTGCTTGATCGGGTCATCTACATCCATGAAGCTCGTCGGCCCTGAGCAGAGCCGAGACAACCGCTAATGAGATCTGTTACCGAGACACGTCAGCGGCCCCCTACGCGCTGTTCACGTAGCGACACTGAGTCACGTCCGATCGTCGCCGCGGGCAGCGCCACGTCCTTAGCCGCTGCGCTCTTCGCAGCCAGGTGATCCAGCGCACCCCTCGCCGCACGCTCTCGAAGCTCTACGATCAGTTCATGGCGCCAGCACGAATCATCGAGCTACTGATCGGCGAGTTCAAGTCGTACCGAGACGCATCACTGCCCCTGGGTGGGACAACCCTGCTCATCGGGCGTAACAGTTCAGGCAAGTCCAACGCTCTCGACGGCCTCGAAGTGTTAGCCCGATTAGCGGAGGGCGATGACCTCGTCGACGCTCTCGATGGACGGCGCAGAGAAAGCGGGGCCGTTCGTGGCGGATCGCTTGGCTGCGCCCCGCATGGTCTGAATTACTTCCGGCTCGGGTGCCGAGTCGAATCGGACGGCAATCGCTTCCGCTACGAGGTGCAGATCGAGGTCGAACCAGAGCTTCGCATCGTGCGGGAGAGTCTCTGGGGACCTGGGGTTGCGGTGAAAAGCGGCGCTATCACTCACGGCGTGGTTTATGAGACGAAGCCCGCCGGCGACCCGGGTATGGGCATCGACGTCGAGGTGCATAACGGCCAGCGTGGCCCGAATAGTGTCTCGAGGTTTCGCGACAACCGCCTTATTCTGACGCAGGTTCCGCTAGCAGTTGCTGGGTCCAACAGGGCCGAAAAGTCAGTTCTGGCCGCCGTTGACGCCGTTATGGGCGCTCTCCGCGGTGTCTTCCACTTCGATCCGGTCCCGCATCTGATGCGAAGTTACGTTCAGGAACGGGACGTCGAGCTTCGGCGAACTGGACAGAATCTATCCGCCGCGCTTAGAAATCTCGCGAGGACAGACCCGGACGCCTTCGAAACGATCGAGGATCTGGTCCGATCGGTAGCCGATGAGTCGATCACTGGCATCGCGTTCGTCGGGACGGAGCTGGACGACCTCATGCTCGCCCTGCAGGAAAACCGGGGCGACCGCGATGGAGCGGCTGAGCTCACTCCGGCTCGCGAGATGAGCGATGGGCTGCTGCGACTAATCGGTATCGCAACCGCTTTGCTGTCTGCGCAGAACGGACTCGACATTGACACCGTTCTCCCGTCGATCCAGGCACCCGGCATCGACGAAGATCGGAACGGCGTGCTGGTGGTCTTGGAAGAGCTTGAAAACGGGCTGCACCCCTCGCAGGCGGATCGCATTCTGGCCCTGGTCAGAGACAGCAGTAACGGTGCCGAGACCAGCGTGCTCGCCACAACACACAGTCCGTCGCTCCTCGATGCCGCAGAGGGTAAATTGAATGAGCACATCATCGTGTGCCACCGCGACCCCACGACGGGTTACAGCAGTCTGACCCCGATCGTCAGTCTGCCAGGTTACGCCAGAGCTCTTGCGGAAGGAAGCCTCGGGGCTGCACTCACCGCAGGCAAGCTCAGTGGCAACGTGTCCGTGAACGAGGCCGACTACAGCGAGTTCCGCCGACTGCTCGGACTTGTCTGATGGGGACGATCTCGTTCATCGATACGACGATTCTGTGCAATCTGGTTCCCGTACCTGGCTACGACCAGCATCGAGACCAGGTCATCGAAGAGATGAGTATACGACTTGACCACGGCGAAGAATTCATCCTGCCGATCACTTCGGTGATTGAAACTGGCAATCACATCGCCCAGCTCGGTTCGGGCGGCGCGCGCCGTCAGGCGGCGATGAAGCTGAATGACCTGCTGCGGTTGATCTGTGCGGGTCAAGCGCCCTGGGTTCTACACGACGTTGCGTGGAACGACAGCTTCCTGCAGAAACTCCTCGACGGCGCGGACACAGAAACAAGCTACGTAGACCATGCCGTCGCAGGTGTCGGCGCGGGCGACCTCTGCATCCTGACGGAGCGACAAACATACTCGGAGCGCACACGGAGGCCCGCCGGGATCTGGACCCTCGACGGAGGCCTTTCAGCGCGAGCGTAGCGCCCACGGGTTGCTCTATCGACTGAAGCTCGCTCCTTTACGTCGAACCGACAGCTGAGCTCCCACAACGACGCATCGGCACCGCCGTCCGCCGTCAGATAGTTATACCCGGTTCAGGGCTGGCCCGAGAACACGTAGATGCTGACTATCGATGCGGTCGTGTCGCGCCGAGTACGTGCCTGGATCTGACACGCCTTACAACCCCGCAGCCTGTCTGCCAACCGCAGCCGTTAGCTTAACCCCCAGTTTCTGACGTCGCCCGCAGTGAAGTGAGGCGTATCGGCCCGGCCCGGCCCGGCTTGCTCGGGGCTCCTCGCCAGGCCGTGAGAAGGACGCACCGTTACCGGGTAGGTGTGCCTTGGGCGGTTCAGATGGATGTTCTCGGCCGTCAGCGGCTCGTCTCGTCACAGTAGCCGTCCGGCTATCGGGCGCGGGTGAGCTCATGGCGGACGATATCGACAGGCGAGCCGTCGAGAAGGGGGGCAACGTTGCAGCGAGCGCCAGCTGAGGTCATCGGCGGTTTTGAGTTCCGCGCGTCGGTCGTTCATCGCTGTCGACGACGACTCCAGACTGTGGGACCTCTCCGTCACCGCGATGCAGCTTCCGTGGAGGTGACCGACTACCACTCAGCAGGTAATCGAAATGTAGGTCACAAGAACTCCGCCAACCAAAAGGAGAGGGAGATAGAACGGAGCGATCGCCCAGGACTTCCAGTCCTGCGCGTCCGGCCAGTAGTTGACCTTGGTGCGATCGGCGGGTCCTGCCACAGTGGGATTCAGTGAGAACGGCGGTACGGGCCCGCCGCGGGCAACGTGATCGTAGAGGCTGCGGAAGGAGCGTTCTTGTTTGAGGTAGTTCGCGTCCAGCAAAGCGAAGACCGCCACCGCCGCGATCCCCAGCACGGCGATCGGCCAACTGCGCTGTACGAATGCGTATCCGTAGGCGGCGGTCATTATCGGGAGCAGCCACGTCTTAGCCGATGCAGACGCGGATGCCATCCTCGAGATAACACCCTGAATAAGACCCAGGTGCTGACGCCGGTCTTCCGGAGAGCTTACCGGGAGCGGCGCCATAGAGGTTACGCCCTTCAACTGATCCCGGATGGTCGCGGCGGTGGCGCGCTGCTGATTGCGGGATTCTGCAGCTTTCTGGGGCCAGCGCAACACCATCCGGTCTCGCCGCCACCGGGGCACCAAGTGCACGTGTACGTGATCGACTGTCTGTGTGGCCGCCGCTCCATTGGATTGGATCACATTCAGCCCCTGCGGGTGGAGCGAATGTCGGAGAGCCTGCGCGACCGCGACGACCGTGCTCGTTACCGCGGCCGCGTCCTCGCTCCCTAAATTCCACACGCGGGGGATATGGGTCTTCGGGATGACGAGCGTGTGGCCTCGCGTCGCTGGTTCCAGGGGAACGAACGCGACCGTCTCATCGTCCTCATAGAGGACGATGACGTCAGGGTCCTCACCCCGCACGATCCGGCAAAATGAGCACTCATCCATCTAAATCAGGCCGTGGCACCTTGAGCGGACCAGGACTCGATGTTGTCAGCGAGGTAGTTGTAGGTGGCCTTCGAGTCGATGTTTCCACCCCGGTCCCGCCGGGTGGGGTCGAACACGGGAATCAAGTTGCTGGGGACGTCGGCGCTATCGAACGGGTTCGCGCCCTCCCCGTCGACAGAGCCCATCGAGGAGATGCCATGGATGCGGATACCCAGCAGTGGGTGATTATCCGCCCAGGCCTTCTCGATTTCGTACTGCACCCAGGGCCGCTGGGATGTGTAGCGGCCGATAAGTACAATCACTGCCCGCTTGTACTTCATCTGGTCGTCGATCCACTTCTGGATCGCGGCCTCACCCCGCGCCTGGATGCTCTCCCAATCTTGGGAGTTCAGGATCGGCTGCCCTTCTAGGGCACCGATCTTCTCCACCAGCTGCACCCTGTGCACGTCCTGCGCGTAGTGAAAGCTGTAGAACACCGTCTTGGCCATGATCTCTCCTCACCTCTTCGTGTGCCTCGGATTCTACGGTCGGCATCCGACACCAGCGCGGTCCGTCGTTGCTGAATGCGATCGTGCGTCGGGCCGCGCGGGTCTCGAGCTTTGCGCGTGGGGGCCGATCCGCCCGCGTGGGCCGAGCCCTGCCAGTCCCCGCTCTCGCTCTGTCCAGCAGACGGTCGGGCGGACGCGCGCACTGTTAGGCGTTCCAGGGCCGTAGGTGAAACTGCCCGCTGATGAGTTGTTCAGCCTGTCTCATCTGACTGGTCTGATGACATCCTGGGCGGCTCAGCCTCAAACGGACGCGTCAGGGGCGGGCGGTGCTGTCCCTCACGCTCAACGTCAGCGGGGGGCCCGGGCGCGACGAGAGCGGGGCGTCGGCCTCGATCTGGTCGAGCAGCAACTTCGCCGCCCGCTGTCCGAGCTCGACGGTGTCGCGAGTCAGTGTCGTGAGCGCCGGGCGGACCAAGCGCGCCATCGCCGAGTCGTCGAACGACACGATCGACAGGTCGGCAGGCACCGCGACGCCCATCTCTGCCGCGACACCGAGCCCCGCCACCGCCAGGACGTCGTTGTCGTACACGATCGCGGTGGGGCGGACCGGCCGTGACAGCAAGGTGCGGGTCACCGACGCACCAGCAGCGGCCGAGTAGTCCGTCGGGATGGTCTCCGCCGCGAGTCCGACGGAATTAGCGAACCGAGCAAGGGCAGCAGCACGCATCGCCGTGTGCTCGAACTCTTCGCGACCGGCCACGTGCGCGATGCGCTGATGCCCGAGCGCATGCAGGTACCCGAAGACGGTGTCGGCAGCGTCCGAGTCGTCGATCCACACCGACGGAGCGTTGCCCGGCTCGGACGGGTGGGACCCGACGACGACGGCCGGCATCCCGAGCTCGTTCAGGAGCGCGACGCGGGGATCGTCCGTCCGCGGGTCGATGACGACCACCCCGTCCACCCGGTGCCCGCTCCACCACTCGCGGTAGGTGTCGAGTTCCTCGGAGAGGTCCCGCGCGACGAGCAGGTTCATGCCGATGTGGGTTCTGCCGGCGGCGGCGGCCCCGGTCAGCCCGAGCTGGATCCCGGAGATGAGGTCGCCGAAGAACGACTCGGTGCCGAGGGTCCGGGCGGGCCGGTTCAGGACGAAACCGATCGTGCCGGCGCGTGCCCCACCGAGAGCCCTGGCTGCAGTGTGGGGGCGCCAGTTCATCTCACGGGCGATTGCCTGGATCCGCGCGCGCGTCTCGTCGGAGACCCCCGGTCGATCGTTCAGCGCGAACGACACCGCTCCGAGTGAGACCCCGGCACGCGCGGCGATGTCCGCGATGGTGGCGCGCTTCGGTGGCGTCATGGAATCCCCTCCAGGAGCGCGACTGTTTGTGAGCCGCCCCGCGCACATCATTGCGCACCGGACTTGACTATAGCGCTTTAGTGGTCTTGTATGGCGTCCATCAGCGGCAGCGGTGTCGTGACGGCTGATGCCGCTGAAGCGCTCAAGTCACGTCGCACGAACGAAGGAGTCCGAAGCGATGCCAATCCGAACACGTCCCGACGCAACCACCGATCCCACCCGCAGCCGGCGCGCTCGACGCGCCACGGGCCTCCTGGCCGGCGCAGCAGCGGTCGCGCTCGTCCTGACCGGCTGCGCGAGCGGCGGGGACAGCGCCAGCGGCGACAGCGGCAAGATCACGGGGACGATCACGCTCCAGACGTGGGCGCTCACCCCGACGTACAGCGGCTACCTCAAGGGCGTCGCGTCCGCCTTCGAGAAGAAGTACCCGGGCACCACGGTCAAGCTCGTCGACCAGCCGGGTGACGGCTACTCCGACAAGGTCCTCTCGCAGGCGAGCTCGAACTCGCTGCCCGACGTCATCAACCTCCCGCCGGACATCGCCCTGCCCCTCGCCAAGCGCGGGTTCCTGCAGGACATCAGCAAGGACGACAGCACCCTCAAGAAGACGTACGTCGCCGGTGCGCTGTCCGCCTACAACTACAAGGGCGTCACCGGCACGTTCGGCTACCCGTGGTACCTCAACACGGACGTCGACTACTGGAACAAGTCGATGCTGGAGCAGTGCGGACTCGACCCGGACAACGTGCCGAAGACGACCGACCAGCTGTTCGAGCAGGCCGCGTTGATGCATTCCAAGTGCCCGGACGACTACCTGATGAGCCGGAAGCCCGGTCTCTCGGACTTCTCGCTCGCAGGCGTCAAGATCCTCAACAGCGACGGGACCAAGTTCACGTTCGCGGACTCCTCGAAGGCCGCCGACCTGATCGACAAGTACGCCAAGGCGTACCAGAACGGCTACATGCCGTCCTCGGTCCTGAACAGCGACTACCTCGGCAACTCCACCCTGTTCACGCAGGCCAAGGTCGCCTGGACGACCGGTGGCGCGACGGCGATCGCCGACTTCGAGAAGAACAACCCGTCGCTCAAGGGCAACATCGTCGTGTCGCCGGCTCTCGACACCCCGCCGCTCTACGTGCAGGGTCTGTCGGTGTCGAGCAAGAGCAAGCACGTCGCCACGGCCGAGGCCCTCGCGAAGTTCATGACGGACGCCGCGAACCAGGAGAAGTTCGCGCACCTCGTGAGCATCTTCCCGTCGACGATCTCGTCGCAGTCGGACCCGTACTTCTCCAAGGACGACGGCACGGTCGAGGCGAAGGCGCGCGTCCTCGCGAACAAGGCGCTGAAGACGGCGGAGAACCTGTCCCCGGTCGAGGCGAACGACGCGATGACGACCTTCCTCGACCAGCAGATCGCCCTTGCCATGAAGGGTCAGACGACAGCCAAGAAGGCGCTCGAGACGGCCCAGACCAAGATGAACACCCTCCTGGCGAACGGCTGATCATGCGCGCCAATCGTTGGTTCACCCCGTGGCTCCTGATCCTGCCGGCACTCGTCTGGCTGCTCGCGTTCAGCCTGTGGCCGTCGATCAACACCATCCGGCTGTCGTTCACGAACGCCAGTCCGCTCGGTGGGGTCAGTCGCTACGTCGGCCTCCAGAACTTCCAGACCATGCTCGGTGATCCGCAGGTGTGGGAGGCGCTCCTCAACAGCGTCATCTACATGGCGATCTGCCTGCCGCTCCTCACGCTCCTGCCGTTGCTGATGGCTCTGCTGGTCGAGAAGAAGATGGCCGGGATCGCGTTCTTCCGGACGGCGTACTACACGCCGGTGATCGCGTCGGCGGTCGTCGTCGGGCTGATCTGGAACTGGATCCTCGACGACCGCGGGGTGATCAACGAGATGGCGCAGCACCTCGGGATCGTGCAGCACGCGGTGCCCTTCCTGACCGATCGGTGGCTGCTGCTCTTCAGCGCGATCAGCCTCACGGTCTGGAAGGGCCTCGGGTACTACATGATCATCTTCCTGGCGGCCCTCGGGAACGTCGGCAAGGACCTCCACGAAGCAGCCGCGATCGACGGTGCGGGATCGGCTCGTCGGTTCTGGTCGGTCACGGTCCCCGGTGTCCGCGGCACGATGACGCTCGTCGGCATCCTGGTCTGCGTCTCGGCGCTCCGGGTGTTCAGCGAGCTCTACATCCTGACGAACAGCACCGGCGGACCGGGCGGCCAGGACAACTCCCTGGTCATGCTCATCCAGCAGTACGCCCGCGGGTTCACCGGCAACCTCGGCTACGCCTCGGCACTGAGCCTTCTGCTCTTCGTCGTGACCCTCGTCCCGATGCTCGCCCTCGCGCGGATGAACAACAAGGCGGAGAAATGACGAACACCACCACGACGTCGGAACCCGTCATCGGGGGTGCACGCGGGATCGCGGGCGGTGCCGACGCGCCGGACGTGCGCCGCGCCTCCCGGTCGGGGATGCGCGACCAGCGCACCGGAGGCAAGCGGCGACGCCGCACGTTCGGGGTGATGACGACCCGTGAGAAGGCCGTCCGCTACGTGCTGCTCGTCATCGTCCTGTTCATCACGGTCGGACCGTTCCTGTGGCAGTTCTCGACGTCGCTCAAGGGCGCCGGCGAGGACATCTACACGGCGAACCCGTCGTTCATCCCGACGCAGCCGACGATCGCGAACTACCTCAAGGTGGGCAGCGCGATCCCGGTGTTCACGTTCATCGGGAACTCGCTCATCGTGGCGGCGATCGACGTCGTCGGGAACATCGTGTTCGCGACGCTCGCCGGCTTCGCGATCGCACGGTTGCAGTTCAAGGGCCGCAAGGTGGTCCTCGGGCTGTTCCTCGCGACGCTGGTCCTGCCGGGCGAGGCGACGATCATCTCGCAGTTCGTCACCATCAAGGACCTCGGGCTCGCCGACTCCCTGGCCGGTGTCGCACTGCCTGGCATGATCGCCGCGCTCAACGTCCTGCTCATGTTCAACGCGTTCCGGCAGATCCCCGAGGAGATCGACCAGGCTGCCGTGATGGACGGTGCGAACTCCTGGCAGCGACTGTGGAACATCGCCCTGCCCGCCGTGCAGGGGACGATCGCCGTCATCGCGATCTTCTCGTTCATCGGCGCCTGGGACGACTTCCTCTGGCCGCTCATCGTGCTGCAGTCGCCCGACAAGCTGACGCTGACCGTGGGTCTGCAGTACCTGCAGGGGTCCTTCGCCACGGATCAGCGGATGATCGCGGCCGGCACGATGATCGCGTTCATCCCGATCGCCGTCATCTTCTCGATCCTGCAGCGGTTCTTCTTCAAGGGCGTCGAAGAGGGTGGAGTCAAGGGCTGATGCGCTTCGGCGTCAACTACACGCCGGCCGTCGGGTGGTTCCACTCCTGGCTCGACTTCTCGCCCTCCGACGTCGCTCGGGACATGGAGCAGATCGCGTCGCTCGGGGTCGACCACGTGCGGATCTTCCCGCTGTGGCCGGTCATCCAGCCGAACCGGACGCTCATCCGGCAGTCCTCGCTCGACGACGTGGTCGCGGTGGTCGACATCGCGGCGTCGTTCGGGCTCGACGTCAACGTCGACGCGCTGCAGGGGCACCTGTCGAGCTTCGACTTCGTGCCGTCGTGGCTCGAGTCGTGGCACCGGCGGAACATGTTCACCGACCCGGACGTCGTCGCGTCGACGGCGGCCTACGTGGCGGCGCTGGCGGCTGCGGTCGCGGACCGGCCGAACCTCCTCGGCGTCACGATCGGGAACGAGGTCAACCAGTTCGCGCACGCCCCACACCCGACCCCGCACGCGGTGTCGGCGGCGGAGGCGTCCGCTTGGTTGGCGACGATGGTCGCGGCGGCACGGTCCGGACTGTCGGCCAACGCTGCCGGTGCCGGTGCCGGTGCTGGTGCTGGTGCTGGTGCTGCCGGCGCTGACGCTGCCGTCGCCGTCGGCCTGGAGGCCCGGGGTGCGTCCGCCGGGTCGGCTCACGGTGCGCCGTGGGTCACCGTGGCGCAGTACGACGCCGCCTGGTACGACGACGCACAACCCTTCGGGCCGGCGCACGCGGCCGATCACGGGGACATGACGGTGACGCACTCGTGGGTGTTCAACGGGGCGGCGCGCGTGCACGGACCCCTCGGTGCCGGGAGCGTGCGGCACGGGGAGTACCTGCTGCAGCTCGCGGCGGCGTTCGGACCCGCGTCGGTCCCCGGTGAGCCCGGTCGGCCGAACTGGCTCCAGGAGGTCGGGGCGCCGACGAACGTGGTGCCCGTGGCCGACGCTGCCGACTTCCTCGAGGGGACGATCCGACACGCGGCCGACGTGCCGGACCTCTTCGGGATCACCTGGTGGTGCTCGCACGACGTGTCGCGGTCGCTCGCGGACTTCCCCGAGCTGGAGTACGACCTCGGCCTGTTCACGAACGACGGCGTGCTGAAGCCCACGGGGGAGCGGTTCCGGGCGATGGTCCGAGAGCTCGGCGTGGGACACGCCCACCCCGACCGTCCAGATCGCGCGACGCGCCGCGATGTCGCCCGGGGAGGCGGCGTGTTCCGCGATCTCGATGGTTCGGCGGGCGGCGTGGCGAGCATCGGCCCGGTCGACGCCCTCGTGCTCGACGACATCGACGCCGACGGGCACGCGAACCCCGGCGTCCGGGCGGACTGCGCCCCGGGCGGACGGTTCTCGCTGGCGTGGGTCGAGCTCGCCGAGGCGCTCGGGCGGGGGCCCCGGGTGGTCTTGCGGTCTCGTCTGGGTGAGCCGAGCCTCCAAGCCGACGGCCTCGTCCTGCACAGGGTGCCCGCGGATGGGGAATCCATCCACATGTCCGTGGCACACCCCGCGACCATGCCCTGACGGACAAGACTGGTCACCACTTCTTCCACCTCGAAAGGCAACGATGCACGACGACATCCCCCTCACCACCGGCCGTGCCAAGCGCGTCCTCGACGAGCGCATCCTCTCGGCGATCCACGCGGACTCCGTCCCGCTCACCGTCGAGTGGAACGAGCTGCCGGGGGAGCCGATCCCGCCGACCGAGGGCCTCGCGCTGCCGTTCGAGCCGTACGAGGTCGGGACGCCGTGGGGTGCTGCGTGGGGCACGACGTGGTTCCACCTGACCGGGACCGTCCCCGCCGCCTGGGCCGGCAAGCGCATCGAGGCGCGGATCGACCTGGGCTTCGACATCAACATGCCGGGCTTCCAGTGCGAGGCCCTGGCCTACCGCCCGGACGGCACCCCGATCAAGTCGATCAACCCCCGCAACCAGTGGGTCCTCATCGCCGAGAGCGCGGAGGGTGACGAGAAGGTCGACCTGTACCTCGAGGCCGCGTCGAACCCCGTCCTGCTCGACTACCACCCCTTCCTGCCGACCGAGCAGGGCGACATCCAGACTTCGTCCTCGAAGCGTCTGTACACGCCGCGGCGCATGGACCTCGCGGTGTTCGAGCAGGAGCTGCACGAGCTCTCTCTCGACATCGAGGTGCTGCTCGAGCTGCAGGCCGAGCTGCCGGACGGCCCCCGGCGCATGCGGATCCTCCAGGCGCTCGACGACGCGCTCGACGTCCTCGACCTCCAGCACCTGTCCGAGACCGCCGGGGCGGCCCGCGCCGAGCTCGCCGGGGTGCTCGCGCAGCCGGCCGAGGCCTCCGCGCACCGCATCTCGGCCGTCGGGCACGCGCACATCGACTCCGCGTGGCTCTGGCCGGTGCGTGAGACGATCCGCAAGGTCGCCCGCACCACGTCGAGCATGACGGAGCTCATCGATTCCACCGACGACTTCGTCTACGGCATGTCGAGCGCCCAGCAGTACGCGTGGATCAAGGAGCACCGCCCAGAGGTCTACGCACGGGTCAAGGCCGCTGTCGCCGCCGGACGCTTCCTGCCGATCGGTGGCATGTGGGTCGAGTCCGACACCGTGATGCCGACAGGCGAGTCGATCGTCCGGCAGTTCTCGCAGGGTCAGCGGTTCTTCAAGGAGGAGTTCGGCATCGAGCCGAAGGGTGTCTGGCTCCCGGACAGCTTCGGGTACTCGCCGGCCCTCCCGCAGCTCATGCGCCGCGCGGGCTTCGAGTGGTTCTTCACGCAGAAGATCTCGTGGAACCAGGTCAACAAGTTCCCGCACCACACGTTCCTGTGGGAGGGCATCGACGGCTCGCGGATGTTCTCGCACTTCCCGTCGATGGACACCTACAACTCGCAGCTGTCCGGGTCCGAAGTCGCCAAGGCCGCACGCCAGTTCAAGGAGAACCGGATCGCGACCGGGTCCATCGCTCCCGTCGGCTGGGGTGACGGCGGTGGTGGCACCACGCGCGAGATGACCGGCAAGGCCGAACGTCTCGCCGACCTCGAGGGCAGTGCTCGCGTCGCCTGGGAGCACCCCGACACGTTCTTCGACCGCGCCCGCTCCGAGATGCCGAACCCGCCCGTGTGGGTCGGCGAGCTCTACCTCGAGCTGCACCGTGCAACGCTCACCAGCCAGCACAAGACCAAGCAGGGCAACCGGCGGAGCGAACACCTGCTGATCGAGGCCGAGCTGTGGTGCACGACCGCCGCGGTCCGTGCCGGGTTCGAGTACCCGTACGAGCAGCTCGACGCCCTGTGGCAGCAGGTCCTCCTGCAGCAGTTCCACGACATCCTCCCCGGCACGTCGATCGCGTGGGTCCATCGAGAAGCCGTCGCGGAGTACGCACGCATCGCGGACGCCCTCGTCGCGATCATCAGCCAGGCGATCCGTGCCCTCGTGGGCTCCGGCGACCGGTCGATCGTCGTGAACCCGGCCCCGGCCCTCCAGTCCGGTGCGCCGGCGCTCGGAGCGACCGTCGTCGCGGCGTCCACCGGGTCCCCGGTGACGCTCGACTCGGTCGCCGACGGGTACGTGCTCGCGAACGACCTCGTCCGGGTCGCGATCAGCTCGGAGGGCCTGGTGACCTCAGCGGTCGACCTCGCGACCGGGCGCGACGCGATCGCACCCGGGCAGGTCGGGAACCTGCTCCAACTGCACCAGGACTTCCCGAACATGTGGGACGCATGGGACGTCGACCGGTTCTATCGGAACCGCGTCGACGACATCCGTGCCGTCGGGTCGATCCGCGCCGAGCTCGGGGACGACGGCGTCGCGCGGGTGGTCGTCGAGCGCTCGTTCTCCGAGTCGACGATCACCCAGACCCTGTCGCTCGCTCCCGGATCCCGGACGCTCCAGATCGGCCAGGTGACGGACTGGCGCGAGACCGAGAAGTTCCTGAAGGTGGCGTTCCCCCTCGACGTCCGTGCCGAGCACACCATAGCCGAGACGCAGTTCGGCGCGCAGAAGCGGGTGACGCACCAGAACACCTCGTGGGAGTCCGCCAAGTTCGAGACGTCGATGCACCGGTACGTGCACATCGAGGAGCCCGGGTTCGGGGTCGCGCTCGTCAACGACTCCATCCACGGGTACGACGTCACCCGTGACGCCGTCGACGGGCACGTCACGACGACGCTGCGGCTCTCGCTCCTGCGGGCACCGCGGTTCCCCGACCCGGAGACCGACCAGGGCGTCCAGACGCACCGGTACGGGCTCGTGATCGGCGCGACGCTCGCGGACACCACCGCCGAGGGCCTCCGGCTCAACCTCGATGCACGAACGGTCTCGGGCGACCACGGGTTCGAGCCGCTCGTGTCCGTGTCCGGCGGGATCGTGGTGTCGAGCGTCAAGCTCGCCGACGACCGGTCGGGGGACCTCGTCGTCCGGGTGTACGAGCCCGTCGGGCAACGTGCCTCCGGGTCGGTCACCGTGGCCGCGGGGGTCGCCTCCGTCGAGACGGTGTCACTCCTGGAGGCCCCGATCACCGATCCCGCGCAGGCTGCGGACGCGCAGGTGGACGCGTCCGGCACGGTGCCGCTGGCACTGTCGGCGTTCGAGGTGCGGACACTCCGCTTCACCCTCGCCTGACCGGGCTGCGGCCGGACCCGCACACGACACCGCTCTGCGCGCAGGACACCGCGTCACAGGGCGGTGTCGTGTGCGGAGGGCGGTGTCATGCGCAGGCGGTGGCATGCGCGGGAGGTGTCGGGCGCGGGCGGTGCCGTGCCGGGCGCGTGCGGGTTCTCGCAAGAATCCGCCGCCGGGGAGCGGACATGGAACGTCCCGATCGCCGGAGCCGTAGCGTGGCGAGGCCGGTCGCACCCGTGGACCGGTCCGTCGCGCGCCGTCGCATCGAACCAGGAGAGTCCATGTCCCAGTACCCGGCTGCCCAGCCCACCGCACCCGGCGCATCCACCACGCCGCCGCGACCGGTCCAGATCGCGTTCCTGTTGTTCCTCGTCGTCGCGCTGATCCGCCTCGTCACGACGATCATCAGCCTGGCGAGCATCGGTTCCGTGCGCGACCAGGCTGCCAAGAGCGCGAGCGGATCCGGTGTCTCGTCCTCGCAGGTGCAGGGCCTCGTCACCGGCGGTGTGGTCGTCGCCGTCGTCTTCGGCATCCTGTTCCTCGTCGCGTTCGTCCTGTTCGCGTTCTTCATGCGTCGCGGTGCGAACTGGGCGCGCATCGTCCTCACCGTCCTCACCGGGTTGTCGATCTTCGGCATCCTCGGCGCGTACGGACTCGGCGCGCTCGGACTGGTCGCGGGCATCGTCGCCGTCGTCCTGATGTTCCTCGCTCCGTCGAACGAGTACTTCCGGGCCGTCAAGGCACGGAAGACCGGCGTGAACCCCGCAATGGGCTCCTGACCCCGGCGCTGGACACCGTCTCGCTCCAGAACACCGCCCTCCGCACAGGACACAACTGCGGAGGGCGGTGTTCTGTGCGCTGGGCGGTGTCACCCTCCGGAACGCCCGCCCCGCCGCCGACAAAACCCCTGGTGAGGGCAGGCTTACCTGGCTAGTATTGTGCGCCGCGGCGTGCTTTCATCGGCACATGACCACGATCGCGGACCTCTCCCACGTCGACCTCGGTGACCCCGATGCGCGCTCGGACGCCGGGCGCCTGAACTGGCTGCGCGCCGGCGTGCTCGGCGCCAACGACGGCATCGTGTCCGTCGCCGCGATCGTCGTGGGCGTCGCAGGTGCGTCCGGCTCCACTGCCGCGATCGCCGCCGCCGGGACCGCAGGCCTCGTCGGCGGAGCGATCTCGATGGCCCTCGGCGAGTACGTGTCGGTGAGCGGTCAGCGCGACGCCCAGCGCACCGGGCTCGAGGAGGCCACCGTCCGTGCCACGATCGACGCCGAGGACGAGTCGATGCTCGCGAGCCGGTACGAGGCGCTCGGCGTGACCCCGGCGGTCGCCCGAGCCGTCGCGGGCGAACTCGTCCGCCCCGAAGCCCGGGAACGCCGAGCCGCCATGGCCGTCGCCGCCGCCGAGGACGACATCGTCAGCCCCTGGCGCGCCGCCTGGGTCTCCGCTGCCACGTTCACGGTCGGCGCGCTCCTCCCGATGCTCGCGATGCTGCTGTCGCCGGTCGCCGACCGCGTCTGGATCACCGTCGCCGCCGTGCTCGTCGCCCTCGCACTGACCGGTGCCACGGGTGCGATCCTCGGCGGTGCGGCCCGGACCCGCGCGACCGTGCGGGTGGTCATCGGCGGAGCACTCGCCCTCGCCGCGACCTACGCCGTCGGCATGTTGCTGACCGGGCACGCCGGCGGCATCTGACCCGGTCGCGGTGGTCCGGGCCTGCTGGGGTGGCCCGGGCAGATCGAGATGGTCGGACACGGCCGGGTGGTCAGGGCCGGTCGGGCTCCGGGATCGCCACGACCCGGTTCTGGTAGGCCCACACCACCGCCTGCAGTCGTGACCGCACCCCGAGCTTCGGCAGCATCCGCGCGAGGTGCGACTTGACGGTCGACACCTCGACGACGAGCGTCGCGGCGATCTCCTCGTTCGACATGCCCTGGGCGAGCAGCAACAGGACGTCCCGCTCCCGGGCTGTGAGCACCCCGTCCGCCTGGTCGCCGGTCACGGGCTGCAGGCTCCGCCGTGTCACGAACTCGTGGAGGACCCGCCGGGTGAGCGCCTGGTCGAGTGTCCCGTTGCCCGCGGCCACCTGTCGGACCGCTCCGACGATGACGTCCGGCTCGGCGTCCTTGAGCAGGAAACCGGACGCCCCCGCCTCGAGCGCGCCGAACACGTGGTCGTCCATGTCGAACGTCGTGAGCATGAGCACCGGCACGGCGGGATCGGCGGAGGGTGCACAGAGCTCGCGGGCGACCTCGATGCCGTTCCGCACGGGCATCCGGATGTCGAGACATGCCACGTCCGGACGGGTGCTCCGGGCGAGGGCGAGCGCCTCGCCCCCGTCCGCGGCGACGGCGACGACCTCGATGTCCGGCTCCGCGTCGAGCAGCGCGGACACCCCGGCGCGGACGAGCGGCTGATCGTCCGCGACGAGGACCCGGATGACGTCGTTCACGGTCGGTCCTCCCGGTCGGTCGGAGCCGCGGGAGCCGCCGCTGGGGCCGGAGCCGCCGGAGCCGTGGCGGGAGCCGCTGCCGGGGCCGCGGCAGTCTGCACGCCCGGACCGGACGTCGCGGCGTCGAGCCGTGCCTCCCGGTCGAGCACCAGGACCACCGACCACCCACCGCCGTCGCGCGGTCCCGCCTCGAGGGAGGCCCCGACCAGCTCGGCGCGCTCCCGCATCCCGCGGAGCCCGTTCCCGCTCGCGCTCCCGCTCCTGCTCCCGCTTCCACTCCCACTCGCCGCGCCTGTCGGCGCGGGCGGGGCCATCGTCGGTCGACCGGTGTCGATGCGCACCACGAGCTGGTCCGCACCACGGTCGTCGATCGTCACCGTGCTCGTCGCGCCGGGCGCGTGCAGGGCGGCGTTCGCCAGCGACTCCTGCACGGTCCGGTACGCCGCGAGCTGCGCCAGCGGACCGATGCCGTCCGCGAGCGGGCGCTCCGGTCCGACCTCGACGACGAGCTCGACCGCGCTGCGGTACCGGGACTGTTCGACGAGGTCGACGATCCCCGGCACGGTCTCGACCGCACGTTCGGCGGGACCGTCCTCGCGGAGCAGCCCGACCAGTCGGCGGAGGTCCTCGAGGACGGCGGTGCTCTGCTCCCGCACCTGTCGGGCCCCCTCGTGCGCCCGTTCCGGGTCCGAGTCGATCTGCCGGTCGATCACCGCCGACATGAGGGCGATCCCGGACAGGTGGTGTGCGGCGATGTCGTGCAGCTCCCTCGCCATCGCGCTGCGTTCACGGGAGATCGCGGCCTCGAGCCGGGCGTCGTGTTCGCGGTCGACTGCGGAGGCCTCGGCGGTGCGGGCAGCCCGGACGTCGCGGCGGGAGCGGATCACGAGCACCACCAGGAGCGGGAGGGCGACCGCGCTGAGGGCCTGCAGGACGCCGTGTCCGCCGGAACCGGCGATGCCCTGACCCCATCCGGCGCGGAACGAGCCGGATGCGGCGGCGTCGTCGACCGCGGTGCCGACGGCGACGAGCACCCCGGCGGAGACGAGCGCCGGCCACAGCCGAGCGAGCGGGAGCCGCAGACCGAGCAGGACCACGGCGACGACGACCGGCAGGACGACGAGCCCGTACAGGGAGCTCGGCGCGACCGCGGCGATGGCGGCGATCGCGGCGACGACCACGAGCGTGGTCCGCGGCGTCCGGGAGGCGACCGTCAGGACGGCGGACTGAGCGAGCAGCGCGAGGACGCAGAGCACCCACGGCAGGGTCGCGACCGCCGGGTACACCGTCGAGCCGCCGGTCCCCGGGCCGTCGAGGTCGGCGGTGTCGAGCGGGGGCAGTCCGAGCACGAGCCCGAGGGAGAGGACCGCGGTCCCGACCGCGACGAGCACGTCCGTCCGGCGACGCCGTGCGCCGACCTCAGCGAGTGCCATGGTGCGATCCTACGAGGACGGGCGCCGCCGCCGAGGGAACGAGGTCCGGGTGACCGCTCCGGTCACGCGGGAGCCCGAGGCGCCCACGGGTCGCGACGAGGAGCACCACCGCGGCCGTGGTCGACACGATCGTGAGGCCGTGCATCATCGTGCTCGCCGTCATCGTCGGGTACATCTCCGCCCAGAGCGTCGAGATGGTGTTGTTCACGCCGACGTGCAGCAGCAGCGCGAGCGGCAGGCTCTCCCCGGTGCGGTTGAACACCCAGATCATCACGACGTTGAAGGTGATGGTGAACGCCGCGAAGACGAGCGGGTCCGTCCACGGCGCCGTCGGCCATCCGCCCCAGTCGCTGAGGTAGAGCGGCATGTGCCAGAGGGCCCAGACAGGCCCGAGGACGGCGGCGGCCCCGAGCGGGCCGAACCGGGACTGGAGGCGAGGCAGGGCGAAGTCGCGCCAGCCCGGCTCCTCGGACAGACCGGTCGTGAACAGCTGCACGACGAGTCCGGGTACGAGGGCGGCGAGTGCGAGCGCCGTCGGTGCGTGCACGTCGCCACCCGCGAACGGCAGCCCGGTCACGACGATGAGCGCGGGGACCCCGACGAGCGCGAGGGCGTACCAGTACCAGGCGACCCGCCACCGCCAGAGTCGGCCCACCCACCGGCGCAGTCCGGCGCGACCGTCGGCGACCGCCGTCACGAGGAACGCGCTGCCGAGCGGACCGAGGAGGGCCCCGGGGAGGACGCCGGTGAACTGCGCCGAGCCGAGGAACTCCGGGAAGCGCAGGTCCCACACCCCGAGACCGTGCGGGGAGAGGATGTACGGCACCCAGGCCAGCCAGCTGAGCGTGAGTGCGAGCACGAAGAACGTGCGGAGCGGGTTCCGGGCGACGAGGCCGCGGACACCTGCTCGTTCGGTGGTGTTCGTCATGGCATCCACGCTAGGAACCGGCATGCGCCCGGACGACCGGCGGAAGGACGCACCTGCGGGAGTTGCATCGAACGATGCAAGACCGCTCAGGCTGCCCGGATGGCGGTGGCGACGTCGTCCCGGTCCCGTAGTGTGCGACACGTGCGTGATGACCTGGGCGAGTGGTTCCTGAGCGGTACCGAGCGCGGCAACCTCGCGACGGACGTCCACGCGGACGCGGACGGTGACGGCACGTCGTGGTCGACGGGCAATGCCGTCCGTCCGATCGTGCACGGCGCGCCGTACTTCGCCCGCCTCCACGAGGAGCTCTCTGCGCTCGACGCCGGGGACAGCGTCTGGTTCACCGACTGGCGCGGCGATGCCGACGAGCGACTCCTGCCGGACGGGCCGACCATCGGGGACCTCCTCGCCCAGCTCGCCCGACGCGGGGTGCAGGTGCGCGGTCTCCTATGGCGGTCGCACGGCGAGAAGCTGTCGTCGTCCATCAGTGGTCGGGCGAACGACATGCTCGGTCGCGAGGTCAACGACGCCGGTGGCGAGGTCCTGCTCGACCAGCGCGTCAAGCCGTTCGGGTCCCACCACCAGAAGTTCTTCGTCCTCCGCCACAGCGAGGACCCGAGCCGCGACGTCGCGTTCGTCGGCGGGATCGACCTCTGCCACAGCCGGCGCGACGATGCCGAGCACGGCGGCGACCCGCAGGCGCTCAGCCTGGACCCGCGCTACGGCGACACCCCGCCGTGGCACGACGCGGCCCTCGAACTCCGGGGACCGGTCGTCACCGACGTGCTCGCGATCTTCGCCGAGCGGTGGAACGACCCGACCCCGCTCGACCACCGCAACCCCTACCGGATGCTGTTGCAGCGCCTGGCCCGGATGCCGCGCCGTCCGCAGCCCCTGCCCGAGGCGACGCCACCCCCGCCGCCGGCCGGACCGCACGCGGTCCAGCTGCTCCGCACCTACGGGCACAAGCGGCCACCGTTCCCGTTCGCGCCCGACGGCGAGCGGAGCATCGCGCGTGCCTACGGCAAGGCGTTCGCGCGGGCGCAGTCCCTGATCTACATCGAGGACCAGTACCTGTGGTCCCGCGAGATCGCCGCCGGCATCGCCGACGCGCTCCGGAAGACACCCGCACTCCGGGTGATCGCGGTCGTCCCGCGGTACCCGAACTCCGACGGGGCGCTCGCCGGACCCCCGAGCCGCATCGGCCAGGTCGACGCGATCAGGATGCTCCGGCGAGCCGGTGGGGACCGGTTCCGGGTGTTCGACCTGGAGAACGAGGCCGGGACGCCGATCTACATCCACGCCAAGGTGTGCGTCGTCGACGACACCTGGATGACGTGCGGGTCGGACAACTTCAACCGCCGCTCGTGGACGACGGACAGCGAGCTCACGTGCGCGGTCCTCGACGGTGAGGACGGTGGCGGGACCTCGCCGCTCGCACGCGATCTCCGTCTGCAGCTGTGGTGGGAGCACCTCGCGATCGATGCCGAGGAGCTGCGGGACCTCGACGTCGACGCCGCGTTCGCGCTGTGGAACCGGTCGGCCGACACGCTCGACCACTGGCACGAGGACGGGTACCCGCGTGAGCGCCCGACCGGTCGCGTCCGGCATCACCAGCCCGAGCCGGTCACCGCGCTCCAGCGCCTGTGGGCCGGGCCGGTCAGTCGCCTGGCGGTCGACCCGGACGGCCGCCCACGAGCGCTCCGCCGCACCGCCCGCTTCTGACCGGGCCACCCGCCGGACGGGAGGCACGGGGCGAGCTGGCACCGCGCCTCCCGTCCGGCGTTCCGCACCCCCAACGCACGTGTCGTGCAGAACGGAGCAGGTGGCGGAGGGCCGGCGTCTACGCTTCGATGCACCATGACTGCTCCAGATCGCGACGCCACCCGACCACCTCGATCCGCGTCCAGCCGCTGGGCAGCCGTGCCGACGGTGCTCGAGCCGAACCAGCCGGCCGACCGGCCCTACCGGGGCGGCGCGGGCATCGCCTCGTTCCGCCGTCGCGAGCACGACGGTGGCGATCCGCACACGCCGGAGGACTTCGTCGGCTCCACGACGACCGTGCACGGGTCCGCGACCGTCGGGCTCACCACCCTCGAACCCGGGCTGACGCTCCGTGACGCGATCGTCGGTGATCCGGCGGCGTTCCTCGGACCCGAGCACGTCGCTGCGTACGGCGCCGACCCGATGCTGCTCGTGAAGCTCCTCGACACGGGCGAGCGGCTGTTCGTGCACCTGCACCCGTCGGACGAGTTCGCCGCCCGGCACCTCCACGAGCCGCGGGGCAAGACGGAGGCGTGGGCGATCATCGCGGTGGAGGACGGGGTCGACGGGTTCGCGGCGGTCGGTTTCCACCGGCCGGTCCCGTCCGAGGAGGCCGCCCGGTGGTTCGCCGAGCAGGACGTCGACGCGATGCTCGGTGCGATGCATCGGGTTCCGCTCGCCGTGGGGAGCACGCTGCTCGTCCCTGCGGGCGTGCCGCACGCGATCGGCCCGGGGATCACCCTCGTCGAGCTGCAGCAGCCGACCGACCTCTCGATCCTGCTCGAGTGGGACGGGTACGACGGGCTCACGGTCGACGACGCCACGCTCGGGATCGACCCCGCCACGGCGCTCGCCGCGCTCGACCGGCGTGCCTGGGACACGGGCGAGATCGCATCCCTCGCCGCTGCTCCGCGTCCGCTCCGTGCCGACGCGGAGCAGTTGTTCCCGCCCGCTGCCGACCGCTTCTTCCGGGCCGAGCGCGTCCATGTCTCGGGATCGTCGAGGCTCGAGGCGGCCTACGGCATCCTGGTCGTGACCGAGGGGGTGTTCGACGTGCGGTACGGCGGCGGCTCGCTCTCGGTCGTGGCCGGGGACACGGTCCTCGTCCCGTTCGGCGTCGGCGAGGTGGAGCTGGTGGGCGAGGGCGTGCTGATCCGCGCGATGCCGCCCCTGCCCTAGGTCCCGTCCGCGGAACACCGAGTCGGCCGCTCGGCGCAGGGGGATGACGCTGCGCGTTGCGGCCGAGCTGGTGTTTCGCGGGACTGGGGGCGTCAGCCGAGCCAGGCCTGGATGGGACCCCGGGCGAAGTAGACGACGAAGCCGACCGCGACGATCCACAGCAGCGGGCTGATTCCCCGCACCTTGCCGGAGAACGAGCGGACGAGCACCCAGGCGATGAAGCCGACGCCGATGCCGTTCGCGATCGAGTAGGTCAGCGGCATCACGATGATCGTCAGGAACACCGGCAGCGACACCGAGAAGTCCGACCAGTCGATGGTCCGGATCTGCGACACCATGAGTGCGCCGACCACCACGAGGGCAGCGGCGGCGACCTCGAGCGGGACCACCTGCGTCAGTGGTGTCAGGAACATCGCGAGGAGGAACAGCACCCCGGTGACGACTGAGGCGAACCCGGTCCGGGCACCCTCCCCGATGCCGGCGGCCGACTCGACGAACACCGTGTTCGACGACCCGCTCGATGCGCCACCCGCGACGGCGCCGATGCCCTCGACGATGAGCGCGGGGCGGAGGCGGGGGAAGGTGCCGTCGGGTGCGGCGACGTCGGCCTGCTTGGCGAGCCCGGTCATCGTGCCCATGGCGTCGAAGAAGTTCGTGAACACGAGGGTGAAGACGAGCATCGTCGCCGCGACGCCGCCGATGCGACCGAACGCGCCGAAGGAGAACTGGCCGAGGAGGGACAGGTCGGGCAGCGAGACGAACGCCTTCGGGAGGACCGGTGCGTTCAGGTTCCAGCCGGCGGGGTTCGTGCCGAGCGACGGACCCACCTTGAAGATCGCCTCGAGGATGATCGCGATCACGGTCGTCCCGACGATGCCGATGAGCAGGGCAGCGGGGACCTTCCGGGCGACGAGGATCCCGATGACGACGAGACCGATGACGAACGTGATCGTCGGCAGGGTCACGATCGAGCCGTCGTCGCCGAGCTGCACGGGCGGGGACGCCGCACCGCTCGACCGGACGAACCCGGAGTCGACGAGGCCGATGAACGCGATGAACAGGCCGATGCCGACGCTGATCGCCGTCTTCAGCTGGTTCGGGACCGCGCGGAAGATGAGGGAGCGGAGTCCGGTCGCGGCGAGCACCACGATGACGAGGCCCTCGATGACCACGAGACCCATCGCCTCCGGCCAGGTGACGTCCTTGACGACGCTGACGGCGAGGAACGAGTTGATCCCGAGGCCGGCGGCGAGTCCGAACGGCAGCCGGGCGACGACCCCGAACAGGATCGTCATGACACCGGCGGTCAACGCCGTCACCGCACCGACCTGCGCGTTCTGCAACCAGTGACCGGCGATGTCCTTGGCGGCCTGGTTCCCGGAGAACCCGCCGAGGATCAAGGGGTTGAGGATGACGATGTACGCCATCGTGACGAAGGTGACGATGCCGCCCCGGACCTCGCGGCCCCAGGTGGAGCCTCGCGTCGTGATCTCGAAGTAGCGGTCGGCGGCGGGCAGGATCCGGCGGGACGTCGCGGTGGTCATGCGGTGGGGGCTCCCGGGTTCGCGGACTGAGAAGACGCCAGCCTAGATCGCGACGGCCCCGCGCGGGGAATCGGGGACGCGGGGGTTGCGCGGAGGGCCCGACGGGAGGGCGCGGGAGGGTCCGGCCCGCGCGTACCGCCGCCGACACTCCGCGCGCTCGCCGAACTGAGATTCTGACTTAGAAACAAGAGGTGTTGACGTTGATGTTTCAATGCGCCAAGCTGGTGGCGCCCGAAACGGGCCTGTTCAAGGCAGTCATTGCTGTCTCGGGAGATCATGAGCACACGATCGGTGCGGTTGGCGTACGTCGTTCCGCCGCTTCTGGCATTCTTCCTCGGGTTCATCGGATCGTTGAACCTCAGCGAAGCCGGACTCGTCGGCGTCCGGTCGGTGGTGACCGCCGCGAGTGGTACCGGCTCGACGTCGAACCGCGTTGTTGCGTCGTCGATGGAGCGAGTGGCGAGGGCGCACGATGCGACGATCGCGCGGGTCGTCGCTGATCGCTCCGCGCCGACGGATCGCCGTGTCGCGCTCGTCACAGGAGCACCGTCGAGCGACGGGGCAGCGTGGCTGCGGAACGGCTACCGGGAGTTCTCGCGATCGATGACGACGCGCGTACTGCCGATGTCGGCGCTCGATCGGTACGACACCACTGGGCGCTACGACGTCATCGGCGACGAGCGCGCCCGACAGGCCACGGTGGCCGCATTGACCTCGGCCGGCTTCGAGGTGACCTCCGAACGCATCGCACCCCTCGCCGTCCTCGGCATCGTCGACGGATTGCGCGGCTCCGTTGCGCTGATCGGAGCGCTCGTGCTCGGGTCGGTCACCCTCTGTCTGGCCGGGACGATCGGTGCACCACGGCGGACCGCGATCCGACGTCTGCACGGCCACGGCACAGCCGCAGTACTGCGTGACGAGCTCGGCGAGATCCGCACGGCGATCCTCGTCGTCGCGGTCGGCGCTGCAGCGAGCGCGGTACTGCTGCCGCTCTACAACGGTCTGGCAGCCTGGCCGACATTCGCGGTGTCCGTGGCAGTGCTCTCCGTCGTGTTCCTGGTGCCGGTGGTCATGGCGCACACGCTCGGCACGGTCATGGCCTGCCGGCGCCCCCTGCCAGCGACGATCCGCGGGAAGCGCCCGAACGGATCGATGCTCTTCCTCTCCCAGGTCGCACGAGTGCCAGCGATCATGTTGCTCATCGCAGCGGCGTTCGACCTCACCGGGGCGATCGCCACCGCTCGATCCGGGAACGCCGACCGCGACATCAAGGCTGCCGGCGAGGCCGTGCAGCTCTGGGTGACACCAGATGCCGGCAGCGCAGTCCAGTCGCAGGAGTTCTGGACTCCCATCGAGGCGATGACCCGCAGCGCGCTCGAACGGCACGACGCCCTGCTGTCGGCGGCCGTCGAAGTGTCCACGGGGAGCGGTGAGCGCACCGCGCCGGCACTCTTCGTCGACGTCGGGTACCTGAGCGAGCGGGACGTTCGTGCCGCCGATGGCACCAGGATCACAGCCGGACCCGACATCGCTGTCTGGACATCGCCCGATGCCGATCTGTCCCGAAGCAGGCTGCTCCGTTCGTTGACGGGATGGGAGCTGCGCGGGGCGTCGGCGCAGGCCCGTGCGCACATCGGAGGCGGAGAACTCGGACCGCGGCAGATCTACACCTACCCGGGCGATCCTTCCTCGGAGCCGTGGCTGTCCGACGTGGTGCTCGTCGTCGTCCCCGAGCCCACACAGGTGTTCACCGATGACCAACTCGGTGCATGGCTCTCCACTGGGGACATCGTCTTCTCGTCGGCCAGCACCGCGGATCGCGCTGTTCGAGACGCGAACCTGGGCGACGAGATCAGCGCGGTCGTCGCCGTGGGACAAGCCGCTGCCGAACGAGCTCGACACGCCGGCATCGCCGTGAGCACGTCGATCGCCACGGTTCTGAGCAGTGCCCTCGTCGCGGTCGTCCTGGCCCTGCTCGGCACCGCAGCCCACCGCCGTCGGAACGGTCGGCGCCTGTTCGCAGACATGGCGGCCGGACGATCTCTCGCACGCGCGAACGCCACGCTCCTGTTGCTCGAGAGCACCCTGTTCAGCGTGGCCACGGTCGTCGTCGTCAACACCTGGTGGGATCTCCGCCCGGACGGGAGCGGACGGAACTCGGTCCTCGATCCGGTCGCCCGGAGTGCAGACATCGGCGGGATGGTCGCTGCCATCGCGGTCCTGGTCATGACAGCCGCCAGCATCACCGCGATCGTGCGGTCGGCCGATCCCGTCATGAGGAATCGAGGAAACGGATCCTGATGATCACGGTACGGAACGCCGCCAAACGTCGCGGTCACCGCATGCTCTGGCGAGATCTCACCTTCCAGGTCGCCGCGGGTGAGATCCTCGCCCTGACCGGGCCGAGCGGCTCGGGGAAGTCCACGCTTCTCGACTGCCTCGGACACCTCGACGTCCTCGACGCAGGCACCATCACCATCGCCGGCACCACGGCCGGCAAGAACCTCCGCCGTGCACGCCTCCTTCGACGCGACCACCTCGGGTACCTCTTCCAGGACTTCGGTCTCGTCCCGGACATGACCGTCCAGGCCAACATCGACATCGCTCGCACCGTCGGCGGTCGGCGCCGACGTCGACAGCCCCGAACGGATGCAGTGTTGGAACGAGTCGGGCTCGCCGGGCGTGCGATGGACCGGGTGCACGATCTCAGCGGCGGCGAACAACAACGTGTCGCGCTTGCGCGCCTGCTCGTGAAACAACCGAGCGTCATCCTTGCTGACGAGCCCACCAGTGCCCTCGACCATGCCAACGCGCGACTGGTCCTCGATCATCTCGATGAACTCGCAGCCTCAGGGGCGGCCGTCGTCATCGCGACACACGACGCGGAGATCGCAGCCAGCGCAACAGACGCGATCGAGCTCGGTCACCCAGATGAGTAGACGGGTGATCGCGCCGACTCGTCATCGATGTCGGCGGGGCGCGCACGGGTCGCGATGCGGGAAGACGTCGGGCGAGAGCGGCACCGAGTCCGCCGTGGACGTCATTCCCCAGGATCCCCCTCCGGGGAGGCCTCCCGGTCGTGGACACCGTTCGCGAGCATCGACGCCGCGGTCCTCGCCCTCGGGAGCACCACGAGCAGCTGCCACACCCCGGAGCCACCCCAGATCGCGATGATCAGGACGAGGGACACGACATGACCCGTGCCGTGTCCGAGCGGCAGGCGGAACAGCTGGAGTCCGATGATGAACGCGCTGCCGATCGCCCGGGCGATCGCGGACTCCCGGCGCTGTGCCTCCAGCTCGAGCTTCGGGACCCACTCAGCTGCCGGGACGTCGCCCGGGACATGTCGGTCGCCGAGCCACCGGGTGACGGCCGCGACGGTCGAGTAGCCACCATCGGTCTGCCATCCCCAGAGCCGCACCACCACGCCCACGGCCGCACCTGCGAGCGCGGCCGCCAGTCCGATCGAGGTGAGGACGGACGGATCGCCGCCTGCGTCGACGAGGAACACGAGCACGACGGAGAAGCCGAGCCCGGCACCGAGCAGACCGGAGCCGACGAGCGCGAGCCGCCCCCGCTCGTCGATCGGGCCCACTCCGCGCATGGCTGGGACGCTACTCCGGGGCGCCGGGCTCGGTCGTGCCCGCGCGGGTGGTCAGGCGGTGAGCATCGTCTTGATCGACCGGCGCTCGTCCATCGCGCGGTACCCGTCCGCGACCTCGTCGAGCGGGAGTGTCAGGTCGAACACCGCACCGGCGTCGTAGGTCCCGGCGAGGGTGCGCTCGACCAGGTCGGGCAGGTACCGGCGGACCGGCGCGATGCCGAACCGCAGCGTCAGGTGCTGCACGAACGGCTGGAAGATGCCGAGCTGTGGGCTGGTGTGCGGGACGCCGACCGCGCCGATCGTGCCACCGACCCGCGCCATGCCGATCGACATCGCCCACGACTCCGGGGTCCCGACGGCCTCGACGACGTGCCGGACGCCGAGTCCGCCGGTGAGCTCCCGCACGGCGGCGATGCCCTCGTCACCGCGCTCGGCGATGACGTCCGTCGCACCGTACGCCCGGCCGAGTGCCGCTCGGTCCTCGTGCCGACTCATCAGGATGACGCGCTCGGCACCGAGGACGTTCCGAGCACCGAGGACCGCCGCGAGTCCGACGGCGCCGTCACCGACGACCGCGACCGTGGAGCCCTCGGTGACGTCGGCGAGGACGGCCCCGTGCAGTCCCGTCCCCGCGACGTCGCTCAGCGCGAGGAGTGACGGGTACAGGGACTCGTCCGCGCCGCCGGGCACGACCACGAGCGTCCCGTCGGCCTCGGGCACGCGGACCGCCTCGCCCTGGCCGCCGTCGGTCCCGGGCGCGCCGAACGTGCCGCCGTGCTCACAGCGGGTGTGGATGCCGTCCTGGCACGCCGGGCACGTGCCGTCGGACCACTGGAAGGGTGCGACGACGAGGTCACCGACCGCGACTGTGCGGACGTCGGCACCGATCTCCTCGACCACGCCGATGAACTCGTGCCCGAGGCGCGATCCCGGCTGGCGCTGGATGACGCCGCGCCACGACCAGAGGTCGGACCCGCAGATGCAGGACCGGAGGACGCGGACGACCGCATCGGTCACGGACTGGAGGGTCGGGTCCGGAACGTCCTCGACGGTCACGTCCCCGGCGGCTCGGTAGACGGCTGCGCGCATGGTGCTGCTCCTCGCTGATGGGTGCTGGTGGTGGTGCTGGTGTGCGTTCGTTGGTGACGGGTGTCGGCGGGCGGTTCAGGACCGCCCGGCGACGAAGTCCGCGAGCTCGTCCAGGTTCCGGACCTCGCACGTGCGGCGGCCCTCCTCGATGTCGTGGATCATCGCGACGACCCGGTCGAACACCGGCCCCTGGATGTCCTTGTGCACCTCGTCGATCTCGGTCTTCCGCTTCCGGACCATGAGGTCGCGGTAGATGCCCGAGCGGGCCTTCGCACTCCGCCGGTTGAAGGCGGCGAGGCGGTCGAGGGACCCGGGCAGGTCGTCGGGCTCGAACCCGTCGAAGGACTCGACCTGGACGGGCGACTGGTCGATCGCCTCTTGTGCGACGGCGATCATGAGGTCGCGGTACCGGGGGAGGGAGAGCGAGTCGGCGATGGTGAGGTCGGACACCGCACCGGCCCAGAGCATCGCGCCGTAGGCCTCCTTGCCCCACAGGTACCCGAGGACGTTGTCGGTCGGCAGTGCGTACGGCAGCGAGTCCGCGAGGAGTCCGACCCGCGGGGTGATCGGGCCGCCCGCGAGCTCGCCGATCCGGAACGCGGCGATGTTGCCCTGCAGGATGCGCCCGGGCTCGAGGTAGTCCGCCCCGACGTTGATGAAGCTCGCGACGACCCGCTCGGCTCCGACGGCGGTGGACAGGGTGTCCGCGGTGAGGCCGTTCTGCGTGGTGAGCACGAACCCGTCCGGCGCGAGGAGGTCGGGCAGGAGGGCGGCGGCCGATGCGGTGTGCAGGCTCTTCACGGCGACGACGGCCGCCCCGATCCCGCCGGAGCCGACTCGGGCCGCCAGCTCGTCCGGGGTGACGGCCTCGACCTGGACGGTGAACTCCTCGACCGGTCCCTCGATGTGGAGTCCGTCGTCGTTGATGGCTCTGACGTGGTCGACGTCGGCGTCGACGAGCAGGACGCCGTGCCCGGCACGGACCATGTGCGCGCCGATGGTGCCGCCGATGGCGCCGGCGCCGATGATGGTGATGTCCACGGGGTGGCTCCTCAGGGTCGGGGTGTGTCGGGCAGTCGGTGTCGCAGCGGGTCTCAGCGTGCGGCGAGGACGTCGTCCTGCCAGCGGCCGACGGCCCCGGCGAGGACGGTGAGCGGCACGGCTCCGTTGCCGAGCACCGCCCCGTGGAACGCCCGGATGTCGAAGGCGTCGCCGAGGGCCTGCTGTGCGCCGGATCGCAGCCGCAGGATCTCCCGCCGGCCGATCATGTACGCGAGCGCCTGTCCCGGCCAGGCGATGTACCGGTCGACCTCGCTCCGGACGTGCTCCTCGGTGGTGGCGGTGTTCGCGAGCATGAACTGCACGGCGCGCTCCCGGGACCAGCCCTTCGCGTGCATGCCGGTGTCGACGACGAGGCGGCAGGCCCGGACCGCGCGCATCGAGAGCATGCCGAGGCGCGAGAGGTCGTCGGAGTACAGCCCGGCGTCGTCCGCGAACTGCTCGGAGTACAGCCCCCAGCCCTCGTTGAAGCTGCAGGCCTCCACGTCGAGGTGCCGACGGTAGCGCGGGATGTCGAGTCGCTGCGCCATCGCGAGCTGCATGTGGTGCCCGGGCACGGACTCGTGGAACGTCAGGGCCTCGTACTCGTACCGGTAGTGGGTGGCCGGCGCCGACGCGTTCACGAAGAACGTGCCCGGCCGCGAACCGTCGACCGCGGGCGGCTGGTAGTAGCCGAGGGCGCTCGAGGCGGCGTCGATCTCGTTGATCGGCTCGATGACGCACACCGAGATGTCGTCCTCGGGGAAGTACCGGTCCCGCACGGACTCGGCCCGGTCGAGCGCGGTGTGCGCGACGGCCATGATCTCGTCGCTCGTGGCGAACCGGAGGGCCGGGTCCTGGCGGAGCCGATCCGCGATCGCCGCGAAGTCCCGCTCGCCGAACAGGCGCTCGCCGATCGCGGCGGCTTCGTCGCGGAGGATCTCGAGCTCGTCGAGCCCGATCTGGTGGACCTCGTCCGGCGTCAGGTCGGTCGTCGTGTGCCGTCGGACGGCGGCGGCGTAGCCCTCCGCCCCGCCCGGGACCTCGGTGATGCCGACGTGGTCGTCGTCACGAGCGGACGGGAGGATCGTGGTGCGCAGGCGGTCCGCCAGCGCTGCCATGCCGGGCCGGACCTCCTGCTCCAACAGCGACGTCGCCCGGTCGAACAGCGCTGCGACGGTCCCGTGGCCACCGCGGACCGGGTCGAGCAGGGCGTCGGCTTCGAGCGGCTGGCCGAGGTACCCGTCGAGCTGCTCGATCGCGTGCTCCACACCCATCCGCGTGGGGACGCGTCCGTCGGCGCGCTCCTCCGCGTAGCGCTCGCCGAGGGAGCGGAACATCGCGCCGAGGCCACCGAGTCGGGAGAGGTACCGGTCGGCGGCGTCCGGGTCCGCGACGGTCATCGTCGGGACGGCCTGGAACACGAGCCCCTGTCGGCTGACGTACCCCTTGGCGGACACGTTCGCGGCCCAGAGCGCGTGGTGCGCGTCCTCGGCGGCACCGCGGGCGAGAGCGACGAGGACGTCGCGGTCGACCTGTCGTGTCGCGTCGAGCTCGGCCTCTGGCAGCGCAGCGGCCTCGTCGGCGATGGCCCCGAGCGCCGCGGCGGCACGGTCGCTCGCCGCGCGCGAGGGGTCGCCGGCGAGCCCGTCGAACTCCGCGATGCCGAGCAGCGTCGCGTTGTACGGGTCGTAGGTGTGCTCGGCGACGAAGTACTCTTCGCCGAGCTCCGCGAGCCGGGCGGCAGCGGCAGTCGTCGTCGGGCCGGTGGCGTCCGTCGTGGCGTCAGGGTTCGTCATGGTGTCTCCCGGGGGTGTCGGTCATCAGAAGAGTGCGGTCCCGCCGTCGATGGAGAGCGTCTGTCCGCTCACCCATCCGGCATCGGGGGCGACGAAGAACGACACCCCGCGGGCGATGTCGGCGGCGGTCCCGGTGCGTCGGACAGCGATCCGCTCGACGAGTGCCCGCTGACCGTCGGGGCCGTAGGAGTCCCACTGCGCCTGGGTCGTCGGGTTCGACAGGACGAACCCGGGCGCGATGCAGTTCACCGTGATCCCGTGCTGTCCGAGCTCGTGCGCCATCTGCCGGGTGAAGCCGATCTGCGCTGCCTTCGACGCCGTGTACGCCTGGATGCCGGTGAGGCTGACGCTCCGGCCGGCACCCGAGGCGATCATCACGATCCGGCCGTACCCACGCTGTTTCATCACCCGGGCGGCGGCGCGGGTGCAGTTCCGCGTCGTCGTGAGGTTCGCGGCGAACACGGCGTCCCAGGCGTCGTCGGTCAGCTCGTCGATCGGGGTGTGCGTCTGCCCGACGACCCCACCGGCCACGTTGACCAGGACGTCGACCGGGCCGATCCGTGCGAACCACGCCTCGGTGTCGGCGGTGACGCTGAGGTCGACGTCGTCGCGGTCGACCCGGTGCACCGTTGCGCCGTCCGACTGGAGCCGGTCCGCGATCGCGGAGCCGATGCCCTGCGCCGCACCGGTGACGACCGCGACCTGCCCGGCGAGTGCTGCCCCGGGACTCCGGTCCGTGGTCATGACGCGCTCCCCACCGGAGCCAATGTGTGTGCATCGAGTGTTCCGGCACCGACCTCGCGCGGCCCGGTGCCGGTGCCGGATCCGCCCTGGTCCGGGTCGGAGCCGTCGGCGGACGCCGGTCTCGAGGCGCGGGTGATCCGTACCGAGTCCTCCCACTGTCGCATCCGGTCGAGGCCCCGCTGCCCGGTGGCGCGGAGCACACCCTCGACCAGCGCTTCGATCAGGACGAGCAGTGGTGTCATCGAGTCGAACGGGATGCCGTCGACCATGACCGGCAGGACGACGTCGGCGTGCTCCACGACCGGCGACAGCGACGTGTCGGTGATGAGCACGACGGTCGCGCCCTGCCGTTTCGCGGCGGCGGCGGCCTGCTGCGCGACGAGCTCATGGCGACGGAAGTCCATGATCACGGCGACACCGCCACGGCCCAGCCGGAGGAACGTGCCGACGTCGTGGCCGAGTGGTTCCGCGACGAAGTCCACGTTCGGCAGGATCTGGTCGAGCTGCCCCGCGAGCACCATCGCGAAGTACCGGCTGAAGTACCCGCCGAGCAGTGCGACGTGCTTCGGGCGGTCGGCGAGGACGGCGACGGCGCGGTCGAACTCGCTCGGCGGCACGCTCGTCGCGAGCGATCCGACGAGCGCGATCCGGTCGGCGATGGCGCGGCCGAGCGTGCTGCCGTCGCCGTGCGCGATGCCTGCCTGCGATCGGCGCAGCGGGCTGTTCAGGTGGTCGGCGATCTCGTAGCGGATCCGCGTCTGGAACTCCGGGTAGCTGCCGAAGCCCAGGCGACTGGCGAGCCGCAGCACGGTCGGCGTGCTCGTCCCGGCGGTGCGTGCGAGGCTCGCCGCGCTCTCGAGTCCCGCGCCCGGCCACGCTGCCAGGAGTGCCCGCGCGACCTTGCGCTCGGCCGGACTCAGCTCGTCCATCCGCGCGAAGATCTCGTCGTTGATCGGCATGGGTTCCTCCTGGAGGTCGGTGGGTCGGTCGCAGTTCGAGAGCTTTCCAGGTCTCGGTCCCCGCGGGGCAGCGATCCGCCCCGCCTGTGGAGAACGGCAGCGGCCTGGCAGCTGTGGACGAGTGACCGCTCAGGTCCGGAGCACGAGCCCGCTGCCGTCGTGGAACGCCGCGAACATCGTCGGGGAGTTGTGTGCGACGACGACCCGGCCGTCCGCCGAGACGGCCACGAGTCCGCCGCTGGCATGCTCGGCGGTGAGCTCCTCGGCGATCGTGGCGGTGACGGCGTCCGCGAGCCCGGCGTCGAGGTACCGCATCCGCGCGACGATGTCGTAGGACACGACCCCGCGGATGAACGCCTCGCCCTCACCGGTGCAGGACACCGCGGCCTGTCCGTCCATCGCGTACGTCCCCGCACCGATCACGGGGGAGTCGCCGACCCGGCCGTCCTCCTGGTTCGCCATGCCGCCGGTCGAGGTGGCCGCCGCGACGGACCCGGAGGCGTCCCGAGCGACCGCACCGACCGTGCCGTGCCGCGGTGCGACGAGACCGTCGCCGAGGATCCGGGCGAGCTGTGCCCGTCGGGCCTCGGTCACGAAGTAGTCCTGCTCCGCCGTCGCGAGCCCCCACGAGTCGACGAGCGCCCGCGTCGGGTGCACGAGGAAGAGGTGCGCGGACCGCTCCATGACGGCGCGGGCGAGCATGATCGGGTTCCGGGCGTGCCGGGAGGCGGCGATCGCCCCCGCCAGGCCGGTCGCGCCGTCCATCACGGAGGCATCGTGCTCCGCGTCGCCGTCCGTCGTGAGCGCGGCACCACGGCCGGCGTTGAACAGCGGGTCGTCCTCGAGCTGTTCGACCGCAGCGCACACCGCGTCGAGGGCCGTGCCGCCGCCGCCGAGCACCGCGGCTCCGGCGTCCCAGGCGCGGGTGAGCCCGGCCTCGAACGCCTCACGTTCCTCGGCCGCGAGCTCCTGGATCCGGCCGCCGGCACCGCCGTGCAGCGCGAGGGACCAGTCCCCGATCGGCGGGACCTCGAACAGGACGGTGTCCCGCGGCGGTGCGATCGACTCCTCGCCGGGCCCGGGCTGCCCCATCTCAGCGACCCCCGGCCTGACGGGTGATGTAGTTCACGGCGACGAACCGGGTGAACACGGACAGCAGGTCGTCGCCGGAGATGGCGACGGTCCGGTCGGCGATCCGGTCGACCCCGCCGACCCAGGTCGCGACGTCGGCCATGTCGGCGGTCTGCACGTCGAGTTCGAGGGTCGCGGTGCCGTCGATCGGCCGGTCGCGCATCGAGCCGACGCGCGACACTGCGGTCGAGGCGGCTGAACGGATCCGCCGGCAGGACTCCGTCGGGTGCAGGTTGTCGGCGCTCGCGCGGGTGATCGACGTCTTCGTGAGCACGTGCTCGGCGTCGGGGGCGAAGGGCTCCGTCTCGTCCCAGGTGACCTCGTCGCCGGTGACGAGGGCGATCGGCACGCCGAAGTGCGACGTGACGAGGGCGTTGATCCCGCTCTCGCCGACCCAGGTCCCGTTGACGCGCGCCCCCGAGAACACCTGCGGGTTGTAGGTGTGCGACATCGTGGACGGTGCTCCGGAGATCGAGCCGTGGTAGCCGATCAGGAACGCGCCGTCGACCGACTCGTCGAGCCCCTGCATCATGTACAGCGGCTTGTGGCGGCCGGTGACCATCCGCACCTTGTCCGGGTGCACGACGAGCCGCGGGTCGAGGTTCGACATCGTGCTGTGCGAGTCGTTCAGCAGCACCTCGGTCGCACCGCCGGCGACGGCACCCTCGATCGCGGCGTTCACCTCGTCGAGGAGCAGCGCACAGCCGAGCGGGTAGGCGGGACTCCCGGGGCGGCACTGGTCCCAGTCGACGATGCCGGCCACGCCCTCCATGTCGTACGAGATCCAGATCTTCATGCGCGGCCTTCTTCCTGGTGGTGCGGTGCGCCCGCGGCGGGGTCGAGGAGCACGTCCTCGTGGGTCAGGGCGGGGTCGTCGAGCTCGATCGCCGGCTCGCGGAGTGGGTCGACGTCGCCGAGTTCGTCGGACCGGATGCAGGCGGCGACGTGCGCGCCGGGGCCGAGCGCGGAGGTCGCGACCGACGAGGCGGACGCGGCCGTTCCTCCCGTCCGATCACCAGCAGACGGCTGACCGTCGGGCGACGGCCGCCGCCCCAGCACCAGCGGCACCGCCGCGAGCGACGGGTCGGTCGACCGGCACGCGTCCACCGCGTACGGGCACCGCGGGTGGAACCGGCAGCCGGTCGGGATGTCGAACGGACTCGGCGGGTCGCCCTGCAGCGCGAGCCGCGCGTTGACGCTCTCCGCCCCCATCCGCGGGATCGAGTCGATGAGCGCCCGCGTGTACGGGTGCCGGGGGTTCCGGAACAGCTCCTCGGTGTCCGCGACCTCGACGATCCGCCCGAGGTACATCACGGCGACCCGGTCGCTGAGGTGCTGCACCACGGCGAGGTTGTGGGCCACGAACAGGATGCTCAGCCCCAGCGTCCGACGGAGCTCTGCGAACAGCTCGAGGATCGTCGCCTGCACCGACACGTCGAGCGCCGACACGGGTTCGTCCGCGATGAGGACCTCCGGCCGGACGGCGATGGCACGGGCGATCGCGATGCGCTGCCGCTGCCCACCGGAGAACTGGCTCGGGTAGGCGTCGAGTGCGTCCTCCTCGAGGCCGACGAGGTTGAGGATCCGGATGCTCTCGGCACGCACCTCGTTCCGCGGCACGATCTTGTGGAGCAGCAGGAGTTCTCGGAGCATCGACCCGACCGAGATCCGCGGGTTCAGAGACGAGTAGGGGTCCTGGAACACCATCTGGATGCGGCGCGCGGCCTCGCGGTCGCGGCGCGCCGGCACGGGCGACCCGTCGGCGTCGAGGCTGCCGGTCGATGCGGGGACGCTCCCGACGAGGATCTTCGCGAGCGTCGACTTGCCCGATCCGGATTCCCCGACGAGGGCGAGGATCTCGCCCTTCCGGAGCTCCAGGTCGACCCCGTCGAGCGCGGTGAGGGCCGTGCGGCCCGCCTTCCGGACCCGGTCGATGACGGTGGTGGGGAGTTGGTAGCGCTTCGTCACGCCGATGGCCTGGAGGACCGGGGCGGCTCCGTCGGTCGGCCTGCGATCCCGCAGGGCGGTCGCGCCGGTACCCCCGCTGGTCGCCTCGGTGCTGGACGGCTCGGTGCTGGACGGCTCGGTCATGCGACGGCCTCCTTCGCGAGCTCGTGCGTGCGGATGCAGGCAGCGGTGCGGCCGGGGCCGACGTCCTCCTGCGGCGGCATCGCCGTGGTGCACTCCTCGATCGCGAAGCGGCAGCGCGGAGCGAACGGGCAGCCGGACGGGCGCGCGGCGAGGTTCGGCGGGAACCCGGGGATCGGGACGAGCTCGCGGTCCGGGTCGTCGAAGTCCGGCGCCGACTCGAGGAGACCGCGGGTGTATGGGTGCCGCGGGTCCCGGAAGACCTCCTTGACGGGCCCCGCCTCGACCCGGTGCCCGGCGTACATCACCGCGAGGTCGGTGCACGTCTGGTTCACCACCGCGAGGTCGTGCGTGACGAACGCGAGCGCGGTGCCGGTCTCCTCGCAGAGCTCCTCGATGAGCTGGAGCACCTGGTGCTGCACCGTGACGTCGAGCGCGGTGGTCGGTTCGTCGCAGAGCAGCAGGCGGGGCGAGCACGACAGCGCCATCGCGATCATGACGCGCTGGCGGAGGCCACCGGAGAGCTCGTGCGGGTAGGCCTTGAGCCGACGTGCGGGGTCGGGGATGCCGGTGCGGCGCATCATCTCGACGGCGACGTCCATCGCGTCCGCGCGGGAGAGCCCGAGGTACCGCCTGGGGCCCTCCGCGATCTGGTCACCGACGCGGATGACCGGGTTGAGCGCGGTCATCGGCTCCTGGAACACCATCGCGATCTGCGGGCCCATGAGCCGGCGTCGCGCGTGGACGGACATGGTGGCGAGGTCCTGGCCGGCGTACCGGATGGCACCCGACAGCACCTCGACGCCCTTCGGCAGGAGCCCGGCGATCGCGCGGAGCGTCAGGGACTTGCCGGAGCCGGACTCGCCGACGATGCCGAACCGCTGACCGGCCGCGATCGTGAACGACAGGTCCTCGACGATCCGGACGTCCTGCTGACCGCGGCGACGGATGCCGATGGTCAGGGAGTCGACCTCGAGCAGCGGGGTCTGGGCGTTGGTGCTGGTGGTCGTGTCGTCCACGGTCACTTCCTCCGGTCCGGGCTGAGCAGGTCGCTGATGCCGTCGCCGAGCCACGACAGACCGAGGCTCGTGACGACCACGACGAGTCCGGGGATCGTCGTCTGCTGCCACTGGGTGGTGATGAACTCCTGGCCGTCGACGATCATCGAGCCCCACTCGGCGGTCGGCGGCTCGATGCCGAGCCCGAGGTACCCGAGGGTGACGATCGCCATGATGTCCATCACGATGTCGCTCATCGCGTAGATCACGGCCTGGGACATCACGTTCGGGGCGATGTGCCGGACGAGGAGGCGCGAGTGCGACATCCCGCCGAGCCGTGCCGCGACGACGTAGTCCTGTTGGCGGGCGACGATCACCTCGCCGCGGACGATCTTGGCGTACGAGACCCAGGACACGGCGGCGATCGCCAGGTAGATGCTCGTCTCGCCGGCGCCGAGCACGAAGACCAGGACGATCACCATGATGTAGAAGGGGAACGCGAAGAACACGTCGACGATGCGCATCAGGATCGTGTCGACGATGCCCCCGACGTACCCGGCGATCGCACCGACGATGCTCCCGACGACGAACGGGATGAGCACCGCGAGGAACCCGACCCGGAGGTCGACCCGGGCGCCCCAGATGAGGCGGGAGAGGACGTCTCGGCCGTACTTGTCGGTGCCGAGCCAGTGCGCCGCGCTCGGCGACTCGAGGGCCTGCTGCAGATGCTGCTCGATCGGGTCGTACGGGGCGATGACCGGGGCGAGGACCGCGACGAGCACGAGCAGGCCGGTGATCACGATGCCCGCCATGAGGGACCCGTTGCGGTACCAGGCGCGGAGTGACCGGCTCTTCGACGCACGGCGGCGTTGCTTGAACCCGACGAGGGCGGCGGTGGGGGTCGTCATGCGGTTGCGCCTCCAGCGAGGTCGACCCGGGGGTCGAGGAGCGTGTAGACGACGTCGGTGAGGATGCCGACCACGACGACGAAGATCGCGACGAAGAGCGTCACGCCCTGGATCGTCGGGAAGTCGCGGGCGAAGATCGCGTTCACCATGAGCGAGCCGAGCCCGGGGAGCGCGAACACCTTCTCGATGACGAGCGAGCCGCCGACGAGGTACCCGAGATTGACGCCGATGATCGACACCGTCGGGATCGCGGCGTTCCGGAGCACGTGGTCGCGGAACAGTGGGAACCCGTACGCCCCCTTCGACTTGGCGGTCCCGACGTACTCCGACTCGAGCACGCCGATCATCGAGGCCCGGAGGCTGCGGATGATGGTCGGGGACATCGCGATCGCGAGCGTCAGGGCCGGCAGGAACAGGAAGTAGAGGTGCTCGCCCGCGCCGTCGCCGTAGCCGCCGACGGGGAACGCCCGGACGGTGACGCCGAGCAGCAGGATGAGCATGATGCCGACCCAGAACTGCGGCATGCCCTGGCCGAGGAGGGTGAAGCCGCGGGCGACGAGGTCACGGCCGCCGTTCGGTCGGGTCGCGGCCATCGCGGCGAGCGGGATGCTGATGACCAGGGACATGAGCAGCGCGAGCCCGAGCAGCGACAGTGTGACCGGGACGGCCTGCATGACGAGCTGCCCGACGGGGAGCTGGTACGTGAGGCTCGTGCCGAGGTCGCCGTGCAGGATCTGTCCGAGGAACCGGAGGTACTGCTCCCAGAGCGGCTGGTCCAGGCCGAGCTGCTTCGTGAGGGCTGCGACGCTCGCCTTCGTCGCGCGTTCGCCGAGGAGCGCGAGGGCGGCGTTCCCGGGGAGCAGGTGCGACAGGAAGAACACGATGATCGTGACGCCGAACGCGACCGGGATCGCCTGGACGAGTCGACCGGGGATGAACCGGAGCCGATGGATCATGACGGCCTTTCGGGGCTCGCGAGCAGATGGAGCAGGGTGGGACGGTGGGGCCCGGCAGGAGGACCGGACCCCACCGGGTCTCGGGAGGAGGCGGTGCCGCCGCTACTTGGACTTCGAGACGTCCTCGAGCTGGTAGTTGCCGAGCGGGGTGACGTGGAAGCCGGACACCTCGTCCGTCGTCGCGAACACGTACGGCGAGTAGTAGAGGTAGGCGAGGAACGCGTCGTCGCCCGTCTTCTGCTGCAGCTCGGAGTACAGCTCCTGACGCTTCGAGGGGTCGGTCTCCTGCTGCGCCTGCCGGTTGATCGCGATGACCTCCGGGTTGTCGTAGTGCGTGAAGGCCGAGTCGGAACCGCCGTCGGGGTCGACCGCGAACGAGGTCCACTCGTCGGGGTCCGGGATGTCCATCGTCCAGGCGGACCATGCCATGTCGAAGTCCCCGGCCAGTCGCGCCTGCTTGTTCGCGGTCGGGTCGAGCTGCTTGATCTTCATCGTGATGCCGATCTTCTGCAGTTCGGACTGCATGATCTGCGAGATCGACGTCTGGTTCGGGTCACCCGACCGGATGAGCAGCGTCGTCGTGAACCCGTTCGGCTGCGAGGACTTCGCGAGCTCGGCCTTGGCCTTCGACACGTCGTAGGTCGGGCCGTCCGCGTTCTTGTCGTAGTACGGGGTGCCGGGGGAGAGCAGCGAGTTCGCCGCCGTGCCGTTGCCGAACAGGACCGCCTTGACCATGGCCTTGCGGTCGATCGCGTAGGCGATCGCCCGGCGGATGTGCACGTCGTCGAACGGCTTCCGGGTCTGGTTGAAGGCGATGTAGTCGAGCTGCGTCGAGTCGAACGTCTCGGCCTTGACGCCCGACGCGGACTTCAGCGACGCGAGGCTCGACCAGTCCGGGGTGTCGTCGATGTCGACCTGTCCGCCCTGGACCTGGAGCTTCCGGGTGTTCGCGTCCGGGACGACGGTCCACTTGACCCCGTCGAGGTACGGCTTGCCGGACTGCCAGTAGTCGTCGTTCTTCGTGAGGGACAGCGACTGCCCCTTCTTCCAGGAGCCCCAGACGAACGGGCCGGTGCCGACCGGGTGCGTGTAGAACTCCTCCTTCGACTCGCCGCCGTAGTTCGCCGGGACGATGCCGTTGCTGAACAGGGACAGGTCCGCGATGAGCGGTGCCCACGCGTACTTGAGCTTGATGTCGACGGTGTCGTCGTCGACCACGGAGACGGTGTCGATCGCGGCGTTGATGTAGCCCCAGCCGGACGACCCGGTCGCGGTGTCGGCGTCGATCGAGAACTTGACGTCCTTGGCGGTCATCGGGTCGCCGTTGGAGAACTTCACGCCCTTGCGGAGGTGGATCGTGTAGTCCTTCTTGTCGCTCGAGATGTCGTAGCTCGTCGCGAGCCACGGCGTGAGCTTCTTGCCGTCGGCGCTGACGTTGAACAACGGCTCCATGATCTGCTGCTGCACGTGGATGGAGTTGTTGTCGAACGTCGTGGTGTTGTCCATCGAGATGATGTCGGCCGACCGTGCCATCGTCAGCGTGCCGCCCTTGGGGTGCGCGCCGGAGGACGTGTCGGAGCCGGCACTCGCGCCGTTGCTGCAGCCGGCGAGGACCAGGGCTGCCGCAGCGGTCACCGCGGCCACGGCGATCCGGTTCCGTTGTCTCATGGTTGCCTCTTCACTTCCGTGCACCGATCGGGTGCGTCGTCGTCGAACTCGGGGAGGTGCTGTACAGAAGATTACAGTAAGGCTAATTCATCCCCCGATTGTTACGTTTGGAAGAAGATGACGAAGAACGTCGCGGGACCGCTCCGCGCGCGATGGAGGCGGCCGGGAGGCTCGACCGCGTGATGCTCGGACCGCACCTCCGCGGTCAGCGGCTCGCGAGCGTGCGCTCCGCATCGGCGGACGGGGCGGATGCGGCCGGGCGGATGCGGACGAGGCGGCTGCGGTCGAGCGGATGCGGGCAAGGCGGATGCGGGCGAGCGGTGGCGACGAGGAGGCTGCTGACGGATCCGACCGACCGGCCGCGCGTGACGCCCGTGCTCGTGCTCCGCATGACGCCCGTTATCGTGCTCCGCGCGACGCCCGTGTCGCGCTGACGTGTGCAGGGGCAGATCCCAGGGAAGACCCGCCCCCGGTGATCGACGCTACTGGCCCTCCTGAGCGTCCGTCATGTCGGCACTTCGACCCACAGCCGCGACGTTCCCGCCGACCGTGGTGCCACCGAGCCGACCGTGCAGTCGTGCCCCGTCTCCGCGAGGAGCACCGGGCACGACTGCACGGTCGGCGGATCGCACCGCGCGGACTCGCAGACCGCAGCGAGGTGCGGAGTAGGCAGGAGCATGCAGTTCTACGCGACCACGCCCTCCCGACGGATCCGACAGGTGCTGGCGGACGTTGTCGCCATCGTCGTCATCGTGCTCGCGATCGTCCTCGGGACCGCCGTCGGCAGGTCGATCGCCGCCCTCGGCGCGGTGGGCGTCCGGATGGAGTCCGCCGGATCGGGGTTCCAGTCCACCATGTCCGACGCGGCGAAGCGTCTGGCGGACATCCCGTTCGGCGGGCAGGCGCTCGGTGCACCGTTCCGGAAGGCGAGTGACGCCGCTGCCGGACTCGCGGCCGCGGGACGGGACCAGCAGGCGGCCGCCGAGCACACGGCGCTCCTCGTCGGACTAGTCATCACGGTCCTGCCGAGCCTCGTCGTCCTCGCACTGTGGGCGTTCGGCCGAGGCGGCTTCATCCGGCGCGCGGCGGCGATCCGGGCATTGCTCAGGACGCCGCTCGGGGAGGAGGCGCTCGCGGCGCGAGCCCTCGCGCACGCTGATGCCCGAGCGCTCCGGGACATGGACCCGTCGATCGTGGAACGGTGGCGGGCCGGGGACCCGGAGGCGGTGTCGACCCTCGCCGGCATCGCCGTCCGGCGGGCGGGCGTGCCGGAGCGGCTCCTCCCGCGCTGAGCGGCTCGGACCGCCCTGCTCCGCGGGTCGCCGCCCTGCCCTCCGAGCCGCCGCCCTGCGCCCACTCGCCGCCGCCCTGCACCGACCGTGCAGTTGTGCCGCGTGTCCGAGCCGGGGACGCGGCACTGTTGCCCTCTCGGCGGAGCGCGCGCGGCGGAGTGCGCTCGGCGTGAGGGCGCACGGAGCCGGGCGCACGGAGCCGGGCGCCCCGAACCCGGCGCCCGCCCCGCGCCAGCCCGCCCTAGATGAGGCCGAGCTGCTGGAGGATCCCGAGCTGGTCGGTGGAACCCCAGCGGTCGACCGCCCGGCCGTCCCGGTAGCCGATCACCTGCACGTTCCGCACCGTGAACCGCTTGCCCGTCGGCGCGTGCCCCATGAACTCACCGGTGTGCGTGCCGGAGAGGTCCATCACGGTGACGATCTTCGTCGGGGTCGCGATCGTCTCGATGACGTCGCGCTCGAGGTCGGAGAACGACTCGCCGAACCGCTCCCAGAACCACGCGATGCCGCTGCCGTCGGACGGCTGCCCGGGTGCCGGGTCGTGGTCGGTGAAGTCCGGGTCGAACCGGTCCTCGAGTGGTGCGTCCTGGTCGCGCATGCGGTCCCGTGCGTCGAGGGTGGCCTGGCCGCCCTCGGTGATCTCGGTCGCCATCCGATGTTCCTTCCCGGGCCCGGTGTCTCCGTGCCCACATCCGTTCGTACGCCGTTCGTCCAGTCGACCTGCGCGAGACTGGAACGTCCACAGGAAACGCACCACCTGCACAGAAGGTCACATGCTCCACCTCAGCTCCACCACACGTTCCACCTCCACGAAGGCCGTCAGCGCCGGTGTCACCGTGCTCGCGGCGGCCGCACTCCTCTCCGGATGCGCGACCGGTCCGAGCGGTTCCTCCGCCACCGGTCCGGCGTCGGCGTCCTCGACCTCCACCCCGTCCTCGGCAGCGCAGGAGCTCCCGGCGAACTTCCCGAAGGCGGTCCCCCTCGTCGACGGCGACGTCATCGTGGCCCGCGGCGACGCCGACAACGGCTGGAGCGCCACCATCTCCCCGGACACCAAGGGCGGCTTCGCACGTGCTGCCGCAGCGCTCGAGAAGGCCGGGTTCACCAAGAGCGACGGCGGCTCGGGGACGCAGGCGACCTACACCGACGCCGACTACTCGGTGAGCATCAGCACGCCGGGCACCTCGGTCTCGTACCTCATCTCCACGACGCACTGACGGCCCGCCGCACTGACGGCCCGCGCCGCGCTGACGGCGCCCGACGCACTGACGGCCCACGACGCACTGACGGCCCACGACGCCGGACGGGAGGCCCCACCCGCGTGACCGACGCCGGTCACGCGGGTGGGGCCTCCCGTCCGTCAGCCGTCGGTGGGCTCAGACGTCACCGACGCGCGCACCCGCCCACAGGTCGACCCCGGCGGCCTCGACGGCGTGCTCGTCGATCGTGCGGAGCTCGTCCTCGGTGAAGGACAGGTTCCCGAGCGCGGCGACGTTCTGGTCGACCTGCTCGACCCGCGACGCGCCGATCACGAGCGACGTGACGCGTTCATCGCGGAGCGCCCACGCGAGGGCGAGCTGCGCGAGGGACTGTCCACGGGCGGCCGCGATCTCCGACAGCGCGCGGAGGTGTCCGACGACCTCCTCGGTGATCACCGACGGGTCGAACGAGTCGCCCTTCGACGCCCGCGACCCCGCCGGGACGCCATCGAGGTACTTGTCGGTCAGCAGCCCCTGTGCCAGCGCGGTGAAGCCGATGACCCCGGCGCCGACCTCCGCCGTGGCGTCGAGGAGTCCCTCGGTCTCGATCCAGCGGTTCAGCATCGAGTACGACGGCTGGTGGATGAGGAGCGGCGTCCCGAGGTCCCGGAGGATCGCGGCGGCCTGCCGGGTCCGCTCGGCGTCGTAGGACGAGATCCCGACGTACAGCGCCTTGCCCTGCTGGACGGCCGTGTGCAACGCGCCCATCGTCTCCTCGAGCGGCGTCGACGCGTCGAGCCGGTGCGAGTAGAAGACGTCGACGTGGTCGAGACCCATCCGCCGCAGGGACTGGTCGAGCGAGGCGAGCATGTACTTCCGGCTGCCGCCACCCTGGCCGTACGGGCCGGGCCACATGTCCCAGCCGGCCTTCGTCGAGATCACCATCTCGTCGCGGTACGGGCGGAAGTCCTCGCGCATCAGCCGACCGAAGTTGACCTCGGCCGCACCGTACGGCGGGCCGTAGTTGTTCGCGAGGTCATGGTGGGTGATGCCGAGGTCGAACGCCCGGCGGCTGATGGCGCGCTGGGTCTCGAACGACCGGTCATCGCCGAAGTTGTGCCAGTAGCCGAGGGAGAGCAGCGGGAGGTCGAGGCCCGAGCGACCGGAGCGGCGGTAGGGCATCGAGTCGTAGCGGTCAGGTGAGGCGACGTAGGTCATGGGACAAGCTTGCCCGGGATCGACCGCGGGTGTGACCGCTCAGGGTGCGGGTGTCGCCGGCGGTGCGTACGCCGTGTTCCACCCCCACCGGAACCGTGCCACCGCCCGGTCCCACGTCGGCAGCAGGTCCGTCACCGCGCCGAGGGCGTGCTGCAGCTGGAGTCCCTCGTAGAGCGCAGTGAGCTGGTGCGCGGCGGACGCAGCCGACATCGTCCGCGGCTCACGGTGACCGATCACGTCCCTCGTCAGGAACAGTCCGACGTCCTGCACGAACGCGTCGTACTGCTGCCGGTACCAGCCGCTCGCCGGGTAGGTCGGTTCGGACGCGGCGACGAGCACCGCGAGCCGGACCCGGACCATCGCCGGGTCGGCGGCTGCGTCCTCGAGCATCGCTCGTAGGTAGGCGACGGTGCCGTCCTGTTCGGCGACCGAGCGCAGCGCTCGCCGCGACGCACCCTGCCACCGGTTGACCACCGCGACCACGAGCAGTTCCCACACCGGGAACGCCCGGGACACCTCCGCGACGGGCACACCGGCGCGTTCGGCCACCGTCTCCGGGGACACCGACGCGAACCGCTCCCCGCGGAACGTCTCGATGGCAGCGTCCGTGATCGTGCTCCGGAGCTCCGTCAACCTCGTTGCGTCGTCCACTGCTGCGCCCCCGCTCAGTGCGCCGATCCTGATCTGGTGACCCCGGCGACCCCGTCGGCATCGGCGGCATCGGCGCTGGTGAGGATGCTAGCCGGATCGCCGGTCGGATGGGTCGCGACCTCCTCCGCCTGCACAGCTCCCGCGTCGCGGCCAGCCCCCCGAGGTGGGACTGCCGTTCGTCCGCGGCTGCGACGAGCATGCTCTGACGGGCCCCACCGGGTCGCGGGAGACCAGCAGGGGACCACCACCATGACCACGACGCGCACACCTCGGACGCTCGTCCTCCTCGTCGCCCTCGTCGTGAGCATCGTGCTCACGGCGGTGGCGCTCGTCAGCGGTGTCCCCGCGCAGGCGGCGCCGGCACCGTACGTCGGGAGCGTGCCAGCCGGGACCGTGCTCGTCGGCGGGAGCGTCGTGACGTCGCCGAACGGGCAGTTCCGGCTCACGGCGCAGGGCGACGGCAACCTCGTCATGTACGGCATCGGGAACCGGGTGCTCTGGGCGAGCAACACCTCCACCGCGACCGGGGCCACGTTCGTCCCGCAGGCGGACGGCAACCTCGTCATCTACCGCGGGACCGGCGCCGTCTGGTCGACCGGGTCGAGCGGCCGCGGTGCGACGGCGCTGGTCGTCAATGACGACGGCGACTTCGGGATGGCCCAGGGCAACGGCGGGACGGCGTGGCACGCGAGTGCGTTCCAGGACCGGGTGGCCGCGGGGCAGGTGCTCCTGCCGGGCACGACGCTCCGCGCGGCGGCGAACAGCGGCATGCGCCTGTCGATGCAGCCGGACGGCAACCTCGTGCAGTACGACGGCGCCACGGCGGTCTGGTCCACGGGGACCTCGCGGTTCCCGGGGTCGACGGCCGCGGTGCAGACCGACGGCAACCTGGTGGTCTACGGCCCGGACCGCCGAGCGGTGTGGGCGAGCGACACGAGTCGAGCCGGGGCCGGGCAGCTGCTGGTGCAGGTCGACCGCAACGTGGTCCTGTACGGCGCATCCGGGGCACGGGCGTGGTCGAGCCGTCCGGTCGCCGGGCTGCGGTGGCCGGTCGTCAGCCAGCGGATCACGGGTCGGTTCGGCGACGACCGCGGCGTCGGACACGTGCCGCGCTACCACGAGGGCACCGACGCCGGGGTGGGCACCGGCACGACGGTCTTCGCGTCCGGGACCGGCACCGTGACGACCACGGTCATCGGCAACGCGACCTACGGCAACTACGTCGTCGTCACGTACGGGCTCACCACCGTCCTGACCGCGCACCTCAGCGCGATCTCGGTCACGCCGGGCCAGACGGTCGCGCTCAGCACGGTTCTCGGCGCCTCCGGGGCGACCGGCCAGGTGACCGGACCCCACGTGCACGTCGAGACCCGGGTGAAGGGCGTCCTGGTCGACCCGTTGTCGATCCTGTCGTTCCGGTGACGACCTGACCGCGTGCCCGAGCGCGGGGGCGTGGCGGTGCGCTGCCCGAGCGCGGGGGCGTGGCGGTGCGCTGCCCGAGCGCGGGGGCGTGGCGGTGCGCTGCCCGAGCACGGGGGCGTGGCGGTGCGCTGCCCGAGCACGGGGGCGTGGCGGTGCGGGAGCAGGCCAGTGCGTGAACAGGAGGGTGCCGGGCCGACTCGGAGCAGCCCGGCGTAGTCAGGCCCCATGCGAGCACTCACATGGCAGGGCACCGAGAAGGTCAGCGTCGAGACGGTCCCGGACCCGACGATCGAACAACCGACGGACGCGATCATCCGGATCACCTCCACCGCGATCTGCGGCTCCGACCTGCACCTGTACAAGGTGCTCGGGCCGTACCTCGACAAGGGCGACGTCCTGGGACACGAGCCGATGGGCATCGTCGAGGAGGTCGGGTCCGCCGTCTCCCGGCTCAAGGTGGGCGACCGGGTCGTCATCCCGTTCAACATCGCGTGCGGCCACTGCTGGATGTGCGAGCGCGGGCTCCAGTCGCAGTGCGAGACCACCCAGGTCACCGAGTACGGCTCCGGCGCGTCGCTGTTCGGCTTCTCCAAGATGTACGGCCAGGTCCCCGGTGGCCAGGCCGAGCTCCTCCGCGTCCCGCTCGCCGACAACAACCACATCGTCATCCCGCCGGAGGGTCCCGACGAGCAGTACCTGTTCCTCAGCGACATCATCCCGACGGCCTGGCAGGGCGTCGACTTCGCGAACGTCCCCGAGGGCGGCACCCTCGTCGTGCTCGGCCTCGGCCCCGTCGGCCAGTTCGCCGCCCGGATCGGCGTGCACCGCGGGTACCGGGTCCTCGCGGTCGAGCCGGAGGCCGTCCGACGTGCGATGGCGGAGCGCCACGGGGTCGAGACGTTCGACATGCAGGACGACATCGCCGACCGGCTCCGCGACCTGACCGACGGTCGCGGCCCCGACGGGGTCGTCGACGCGGTCGGGATGGAGGCGCACGGCAGCCCCGCGGCGTCGGCCATCCAGACCGTGGCGGGGCTCCTCCCCGACAAGCTCGCGCAGAAGGCCTTCGAGACCGTCGGTGTCGACCGGCTCGCGGCGGTCACCACCGCGATCGACGTCGTCCGTCGCGGCGGCACGATCTCGCTGAGCGGGGTCTACGGCGGGGTCGCCGACCCGATGCCGCTCAAGACGATGTTCGACAAGCAGATCACCCTCCGCGAAGGGCAGTGCAACGTCCTCCGCTGGATCGAGGACATCCGCCCGCTCGTGGAGGACCCCGCCGACCCGCTCGGCACCCTCGACCTGACGACGCACCGCGTCGGACTCGATGCGGCACCGCACATGTACGAGGTCTTCCAGAAGAAGGAGGACGGCTGCGTGAAGGTCGTGCTCGACCCGGCGATGACGACATGACCAGGATCGCGGTCATCGGTGCGACCGGCAACGTCGGCACCGCGGTGCTCCGGCGGCTGCACCGGGAGCCGGACGTGCAGATCGTCGGCGTCGCCCGGCGGATCCCCGACCGGGCCGTCGCACCGTACGCGGACGTCGAGTGGCACAGCCTCGACGTCTCGCTGCCGACGGCAGCCGATTCCCTCGTCCCGGTCCTCGACTCGGTCGACGCGGTGATCCACCTCGCGTGGGCGCTGCAGCCGACCCACGACATCCCGGTGCAGTACGCCACGAACGTGGACGGCACCGCTGCGGTGCTCGACGCGGTGGCGCGGGCGGGCGTCGCGCAGGTCGTCGTCGCCTCGAGCGTCGGTGCGTACCGGGCGGCGGACAAACGGCTCCGCGTCGACGAGTCCTGGCCCGTCGACGGCATCCCGACGGCGACCTACAGCCGACACAAGGCCATCAACGAGGCCGTGCTCGACGAGTTCGCGGCCGCACACCCCGACGTCGTCGTCACGCGGCTCCGGCCGGGACTCATCTTCCAGCGGGCCGCTGCCGCCGAGATCCGCGGGCTGTTCCTCGGCCGGGTCGTGCCCATGCGGATCGTCGAGTGGATCCGCTGGGCGGTGCTGCCACTGCCCGGGCCGTTCGTGTTCCAGGCCGTGCACGCCGACGACGTGGCCGAGGCGTACTGGCTCACCGTCGCCGAGCGCGCTCCCGGAGCGTTCAACATCGCCGCCGGGCCCGTCATCACACCGCCGCGCATCGCCGCGGTGCTCGGGATGCGGCGCGCGGTCCGCATCCCGCTCGGGTTGCTCCGGGGCATCGTGACCGCGACGTGGCGACTGCACCTGCAGCCGACCGACGCGGGGTGGATCGACATCGCGGCCGGTGTCCCGATCATGCGCACCGACCGGGCGCGGCAGGAACTCGGATGGGAGGCGCGCCACACGTCCGTCGAGGCGCTCGCCGACCTCGTCGCCGGGTTCCGGGACGCCGCCTCCGAGCCGGCGTCGGCGCCGCTGCGCGGCTGACCTCCAGCTGCGGAGTCGGCCGTGTCGGGCGCGTCGGCGCACGATCGGCGGTCCCGGGGAGTTTGCTGGACGGAGGGCGTTCGTTCCACGCGCCCGCACGCGATCCGGCCGACGGCCCCAGGAGGACCACGATGAGCGATCCCGACGACGACCGACGCCCGATCCCGGCGGACGGTCAGCACGACGAGCACCGCGGGGACGCTGCGGCGGACGCTGCGGCGGGCGACCAGCAGGGCCAGCGCGACGGCGACCAGTACGGCGGCGGGCACGACGGCGGCGAGCAGCACGACGGCGGGCACGACGGTGGCGGGCACGACGGCGGCGAGCAGCGTGACGTTGCGCGGTACGACGAGCGTCCGGACGCCGAACCGCCGGTCGAGCCCGGTTCCGACGAGTCCGTCCCGGCCGACCGTCCCGCGGTCGACCCTGCCGATGCACCGAGCGGGGTGTCGGCGGCCGAGCGCGTCGACGACGGAGCGCACGACGCCGGGCAGCACGACGCCGCCCCGGACGAGGTCGCGGCTGCGGACCCGGACTTCGGCTCGATCGAGCAGCAGGCCGGAGACGACTCCCTCGCGGCCCCCGGCACACCGCCACGCACGATCGACATCGACGACCCGACCGCGGACGAGACCCGGCCGAACCCGATGGCCGACGCTCCCGACGTCGTGGAATCCACCGACGCGCGCGATGACCAACCGACCGCGGCGTACGACCGCCTGCCGGCCGAGGCTGCCGCCCCTCCACTCGTCGAGCCGGCACCACCGGAGCCGACGCGCGCGATGCCGATCGGTCCCTACGACCCGCTCGACGAGCCGACCCCCGCACCGTCCAGGCAGGACGAGCCGGTCGCGGACGACGCCCAGACCGCCCGGTACCCGGCTGCCGCGCCCCTGCCCCCGGTCGGAGCGCCGGTCGTGCCGCCCACCGCGGCGCCCGCCACCGAGCACCAGGACTCGCTCCACTCGTACTTCCCGGAGGACGCGCAGGACGGCACGACCGCCGCGGTCCCGTCGGGTCCCCTCACGCGCGAGGAGATCCTCGACCGGCAGAAGGAGTCGTTCTCCGGCTTCAAGTTCGGGTCCGCGTTCTTCGGAGCGATCGTCACCACGGGTGTCTTCGTCATCCTCAGTGCGATCGTCGGCGCCGTGGTCGTCGGCCTCGGGCTCCGGTCCGGTCGGCCCATGACGGCGAGCAACGGCGACCTGTCCGTCGAGGCGATCGTCGGAGCCTCGATCGTCGCCGTGGTGCTGTTCCTGGCGTCGATGGCCGGCGCCTACGTGACCGGACGCATGGCGCGGTTCGCGGGCGTGAAGCAGGGCCTCGCCACCTGGTTCTGGGGCATCCTGTTCGCGGTCCTGGCCGGCCTCTACGGCTGGTACCTCGGCGCCGACCGGACTGGCTCGTTCATGGGACGCGGCACGACCGGCGCGGACATGGACCTCGGGCGTCAGCTCGACGGCGGAGCCTGGTGGGTGGGCGTCGTGGCGATCGTCGTCGTCCTCGCCGTGACGCTCCTCGGCGCGATCGCCGGTGGCGCCCTCGGCATGCGGTACCACCGCAGGGTGGACCGCGCCGGGTTCGAACCGCTGGTCTGAGTGCGATGGCGAGCACGGGCCGGATGCGGTCCGGTGGTGTCCGGGCGCCCCGCCACGACCGGGTCGACCCGCAGCGCCTCCAGTCGGGGCTCCCCGGTGGATCGCTGGACGCGCCCGCCGGACCGGCCGACCTGCGTCCAGGTGACGTGCTCGAGCGGCGGGACGTCGGCGATCTCGACGTCGGCGGACGCGTCCTGACCGAGCTCGACATCGAGGAGTGCGCCATCGGCGTGCTCCGGGCCGACGCTGCCGACCTCCGCGGGCTGCGGATCCGCGACGCCACCATCGGCGTCCTCGACACCCCGGTGCTGCGCGCCCCGGGGTCGATCTGGCGCGGTGTCCGGGTGGCCGCGGGTCGGGTCGGGTCGGTGGAACTCCACGACGCCGTGCTCGACGACGTCCGGATCGTCGGTGCGAAGCTCGGGTTCGTCGACCTCCGCACGTCGACCATCCGCGACGTCACGTTCGAGGACTGCGTGATCGACGAGCTCGACCTCGGGTCCGCACAGCTCGAGCGCATCGCGTTCCCGGGCTGCCGGATCCGCGAACTGACCGCGTCCGGGGCTCGGCTCCGCGACGTCGACCTGCGCGGCGCGGACATCTCGGTCATCGCGGACGCTGCGCAGTTGCGCGGTGCCGTCCTGGACCGCGAGCAGGTCCTCGCGATGGCCGCGGCCCTCGCACGGGCGGTCGGGATCGTCGTCGAGGACTGACCGTGCCCGGGGCGGGGACACCCGCGTCCAGACCCGCGGCACGCCGCCCGGACCCGCAGCACACCGCTCCGACCCGCGCCAGGCCCCGCGGCACCCTGCGCTCAGCACCGGGTTACCCGCGCCGGCGAGCACGCCTACAGCTCGGCTGCGACCTCGACCCATCCGCGGCGCAGGGCTGCGACCCCCTGGTCGAACGCGACCTCGATGGGGACGTTCGGGACCAGGAGCGACTGCAGGCGGAACCCGTCGTAGAGGGCCAGGAGCTGACGGGCCGCGTGCTCCGCCGACACGGCGGAGACCTCGCGCCCGGACGCGAAGTCGCGGACCAGGGACTCCCGGATGGTGGTCGCGAACCGGTGGTAGATCTCGCGGTAGTAGGCCGCACCCGGCGAGTGCGGGTCGGTGGCCGCGCCGAGCACACCGGCGATGAGCTGCATGAGCTGCGGTTCCCGGGCGAAGGTCGCGACGAGGGCCTGCAGGTAGGCGACCGTGCCCTGCTCCGTGGCGATCGGCAGCAGCGGGTCGGTGAGCGCTCCGCCCCAGCGGTCGACGACGGTGGCGGTCATGCTGTCGCGGCTCGGGAACTGGTCCTCGACCACCGGGACGTCGACCCCGGCGAGCTCGGCGACCCGTCGGGACGAGAGCGCCGTCGGTCCGCCGTCGATGACGCAGATCACCGCCGCGTCGATGATCCGCGCGCGGAGCTGGGCGGTGGCGTGGGGGTCCATGCCTGTCATTCTGTCAAGGGATCGAGGTCCGCGTGGCACCGGCCGGTCCGGTGACGGTTCGTGGATGACGGTCGGCGGGTCACCCGTGCCTGAGAGTCCTCCGAATCAACGTGCACGACGTGCATCGTTGCACTTAGTGTCATGAGGGTGACCAGTCCCGCGCTCGACCGTCGTGCCGCCCTCAAGGCCCGGCACCGTGACGCGATCGTCGACGCCGCGCGCGAGCTGGTCGACGAGCGTGGCGGGCCCACGTTCACGGTCGACGAGCTCGCCACCCGCGCCGACGTCGCACGGCGCACCGTCTTCAACCACTTCACCTCACTCGACGAGATCATGCTCACCGTGTGCGAGCACGCCCTCTCCGACGTGGTCGACGCGTTCCTCGCGCGCATCGACCGGACGCCCGTCGGCGACGGCAGCCGTGCGGCGATGTTCGACGAGATCGCCTCCGCGATGCGCGCGAGCGACCTCGTCACGGCGATCAGCACCATGGTCCGGATCCTCGGCAAGCCCGAGAAGACCGACGACCGCGCCGGAGCGCTCACCCAGTCCGCGTTCGCCCGGGTCAGCGGTCGTCTGCTGGCCGAGGTCGGCCGCCGGCACCCCGGCGTCGACGCGCTCGACGCAGAGCTGCTCGTCGACTCCCTGATGGGCGGTCTCGTCGTCATCGCGAGTCACTGGGTGGAGACGACGAACGGCATGACCGGCACCTCGGCCCGCGCCGCCTGGGACACGCTCCTCGATCGCCTGATCGTGAGCGTCCGGACCGGGTACCTGCCCGAGCACTGACAACCCCTGGGGTCCACCGGCGCACCCCGTCACCGCGATCAGCATCACCGAAAGGAACGGACCCGCATGGCCGGTCTCCTCTACCGACTCGGACGGTTCGCCGCCCGGCGCCACTGGCTCGTCATCGTCAGCTGGATCGTGATCCTCGGCGTCAGCGGCGGCACGTACGCGCTGTTCGCGGGCACGATCTCGTCGAGCATCAGCATCCCCGGCACCGCCACCGAGAAGGTCCAGAACCAGCTCGCGGACAAGTTCCCGAAGGCGGACGGCGGCTCCGGCACCCTGGTGTTCGAGACGAAGGACGGCAAGTCGTTCTCGGCGAGCCAGAAGGCCGACGTCAAGACGTTCCTCGACGGTCTCGCCGACATGAAGGGCGTCAAGAACGCATCCGACCCGTTCACGCTGCAGCAGCGGATCGACTCCCAGCGCAGCAAGCTGAGCAACGGGGAGTCCCAGATCACGGCGGCCGAGCAGCAGATCGCGGACGCGCAGTCGAAGCTCGACGCCGGCAAGCAACAGCTCGCCGCTGCGCAGTCCCAGCTCGACGCGCAGAAGGCCCAGGCCGAGGCGGCAGGTGGCGCCGCGGCGTCCGCCGCTCAGGCACAACTCGCCGCCGCTCAACAGCAGCTCGACGCGCAACAGGCACAGATCACCTCCGGACAGCAGCAGATCGACACCAACACCGCGAAGCTGCAGGACCAGAAGCAGCAGCTCTCGCAGGGTGCGGCGCTGCTCGACCTGTCGAAGAACATCCGGTTCGTCTCGAAGGACGGTTCCGCCGGTCTCGCCACCGTCCAGTTCACCAAGTCGACGTTCGAGGTCCCGCAGACGCTGAAGACCGCGATCGGGGCCAAGGCCGACGCGGCCGACATCAGCGGCGTGGACGTCTATGTGTCGAACGACATCGCCCAGGGCGTCCCGAGCGTCCTCGGCCCGGGCGAGGTCGTCGGACTCATCGTGGCGGCGGTCGTCCTCGTCGTCCTGCTCGGCACCGTGCTCGGTGCGGCCCTCCCGCTCGCGAGTGCGATCCTCGGCGTCGCCGTGGCGTCGCTCGCAGCGCTGTCCTTCTCGAGCCTCGTCCAGTTCATCTCGGTCACCCCGGTCCTCGGGGTGATGCTCGGGTTGGCGGTCGGCATCGACTACTCCTTGTTCATCCTCAACCGACACCGGACCCAGCTCAAACAGGGCATGTCGCTGCACGAGTCGATCGGCCTCGCGAACGGGACGTCCGGGAACGCGGTCGTGTTCGCGGGGGCGACGGTCATGATCGCCCTGCTCGCCCTGAACATCACGGGGGTGCCCTTCCTCGGCCTGATGGGCACCGTCGGGGCGGTCGCGGTGTTCGTCGCGATCTGCGTCGCGATCTCGTTCACACCGGCGATGGCCGGCCTCGTCGGGATGCGACTGCTCCGCCGGAAGGAGCGCGCCGCGATCGGCACGACCGGCGCCGTCCGCGTGCCGAACACGCCGATGCCCACGTGGCGCGCCCTCGTGACGCTCGTGGTCGGCATCGCGGTGCTCGGCACGATCGCGCTCCCCGCGATGCACATGCGCCTCGGACTCCCCGACGGCTCGTCGGAAGCCACCGACTCCAGCCAGTACAAGGCGTTCAAGGTCGCGGAGGAGAAGTTCGGCGGGGGTCAGAACGGCCCGCTCGTCGTCGTCGCGGACATGCCGAAGGACGTCGCGGAGTCGGACGTCACCGCCCGCGAGGTCACGATCGGTCAGGCCATCGCGAAGCAGGACGACGTCGCTGCGGTCGCACCGATCGGCGCCTCCTCGGATGGTTCGGTCATCGCGTTCCAGGTCGTGCCGAAGTCGGGCCCGTCGAGCGTCGGCACCGAGCAGCTCGTCAAGGACACCCGCGACCTCACGGTGCGGACCGACGAGGGGACCGTCACGCTCGGGGTCGCCGGCAACGCCAGCGCGAACATCGACGTGTCGGAGAAGCTCGGGAACGTGCTGCCGCTCTACCTCGTCGTCGTGGTCGGGTTGTCGCTCGTCATCCTGATCATCGTGTTCCGGTCCTTCCTCGTCCCGATCACGGCGACTGCCGGCTTCGTCCTGTCGCTCCTCGCGGCCTTCGGCGGTCTGACGGCGATCTACCAGTTCGGCTGGCTCAGCGCGGTGTTCGGGGTGCACGACCCCGCCCCGATCCTCAGCTTCCTGCCGATCCTCGAGGTCGGGATCCTCTTCGGGTTGGCGATGGACTACCAGCTGTTCCTGGTCTCCGGCATGCGCGAGGCGTACGCCCACGGCGCGTCGGCCAAGGTCGCTGTCCAGCGCGGACTGCACGCTGGCCGGGCCGTGGTCACGGCCGCGGCGATCATCATGATGTCGGTGTTCTCCGGGTTCGTGTTCTCCGACTCGTCCACGATCCGGCCGATCGGGTTCGGGCTCGCCTTCGGCGTCCTGGTCGATGCGTTCGTGGTCCGGATGCTCCTGATCCCGGCGGCGATGCACCTGCTCGGTCGGTCGGCATGGTGGTTCCCGAAGTGGCTCGACCGCATCGTGCCGGACGTCGACGTCGAGGGAGCCGGGCTCGAGCGAGCACATCCGAGCACGGCCACCGGCTCGACGCCGACGGCCACGGGCGCCCCGCAGGACGCGGTCGGGCACGGCTCGCACGCGGCGGACGTCCCGGTCGACGAGCCGGCCGCGACGTCGCCGCACCCGCACCACGGCGCGCACGCGGCCGGTGCCGAGGGGCCTGCCACGACGGGGCCCACCCCGCACCACGGCGCGCACGCGGCGGAGTGAGCGGAGCAGCCTGCCCCGCGCAGGTCGCGACGTGACCGCACGGGAGGCGCGACCCGCCCTGACAGGTGAGTCGCGCCTCCCGTGCGTGGTCCGGCCGTGCTGCCCGCGTGCATCGCTGCGGTCGTGCCGCGCCCGTCGAGCTCGTGACCCCGCTCGATGCATACGCACGAGGCGACATCCCGTGGCTCGAGCGACGTCGCATACCCCACGCGATGTCGCTCGATGACCACGTACCGGATGCGTCCGCATGGAGCGACATTCCGTGGCTGGAGCGACGTCGCTTATCCCACGCAATGTCGCTCGATGCACGGTCATGGAGCGACGGGTGCCTCTCCACGGAGCGACGGAAGCGGCAGGTGCGTCCGCATGGAGCGACATTCCGTGGCTGGAGCGACGTCGCTTATCCCGCGCAATGTCGCTCGATGACTGGTCATGGAGCGACGGGTGCGACTGCGCGCAGCGACGGGCGCGGCAGGTGCGTCCGCATCGAGCGACATTCCGTGGGTAGAACGACGTCGCATACCCCACGCAATGTCGCTCGATGACCACGTACCGGATGCGTCCGCATGGAGCGACATTCCGTGGCTGGAGCGACGTCGCTCATCGCACGCGATGTCGCTCGATGACTGGTCATGGAGCGACGGGTGCCTCCCAATGGAGCAACGGGTGGCTCCGGCCGGAGCGACGGGTGCCTCCCAACGGAGCAACGGGACCGACGGGAGCGGCAGGTGCGTCCGCATCGAGCGACATCCCTCGGCTGGAACGACGTCGCACACCCCACGCGATGTCGCTCGATGCAAAGTAGTGGAGCGACCAGCGAAACGAGATCATCCCTCAGGACTATTGCCCGGGCATCCGACCTGTGGGAATCTCAAGCCGCACCTGTCGAGGGCCCGGGTCTGGACGTCGAGTCCATGGGGGGACGTCCAAGCCCGGCCCCGCAGGTCATCCGGCCGGGACGGCGTCCCGCAGGGCCAGCTCGACGTCCTCCGCCACGAGGTCGGCGTGGACCTGGGCGCCCACCCCGGTCCCTGCCGCACTCGCCGCGATGACGATCGTCGCCACGTTCGTCGGGTTCCCCGCGGCCCAGACACCGCGCACCGAGGTCTCCCCGGTGGGCCCGGTCGGCAGGACGCTCCCGAACCGCGCGCCGTTCACCACCTGGTCCTCCGGCTCGAGTCCGAGCCCGGCGAGGAAGTCGACCCGAGCCTCGACCGTGCTCGACGCGGCGAGGGCGTCCACCTCGACCAGGCGTCCGTCCGCGAGCTCGACGGCGGTCAGTACGTCGTCCGTCGACACGACCCGCGCGACGGGCCCGTCGACCACGACGATCCCGCGCACGTCCAGACGACGTCGCGCATCGTCGTCCAGGAGCGCGGGATCGGTCGCGAACACCGTGACGTCGTCGCTGAGCTGGCGGAACAGCTGCGCCTGGTGGACCTGTATCGCCGACGTCAGCAGCACACCGATGCGCCGGTCGCGGACCTCCCACCCGTGGCAGTACGGGCAGTGCACGACGCCGCGGCCCCACTGCTCGGCGAGCCCCGGGACGTCGGGCAGCACGTCGACGGAGCCGCTCGCCACGACGAGGCGACGGGCCTCGACGACCCTGCCGCTGTCCAGGACCACCCGGAAGGCCGGTCGGTGGTCCCCGTCCGCGGTGTCCGCGCGCACGGCGGACGCGGCCACGACCCTCCCGTCCGCGATCTCGACCCCGTACCGCGTGACCTCGGCACGCCCGATCCGGGACAGCTCCGCCGGCGCGGTGCCCTCCTGCCCCAGGTAGTTGTGCACGCCTGCGGCCCGCGCGTTCCGCGGGTCGCCTGCATCCACGAGGAGGACGGAGCGGCGGGACCGCCCGAGGACGAGGGCTGCACTGAGGCCGGCGGCACCGCCGCCGACGACCACGACGTCATGTCGGTCTGTGTTCTGTTCCATGCGCCCACTGTGGGCGTCTTGAGAACAGATCGGCAAGTGCATTTGCCACCCTGGCAAGATGGGGCCATGCACGGACAGGAGGCGCAGCCCACCCCAGCCACGACCGATGCGGTCATCGACGCGGTCGGCCCGCGACTGCGCGCACTCCGCTCCCGCCGGGACACCACCCTCGCGGAGCTGTCCGCGCAGACGGGCATCTCGGTGAGCACGCTCTCACGCCTGGAGTCCGGGCAGCGTCGTCCGACCCTCGAACTCCTGCTGCCGTTGGCCCGGGCCCACCGCGTGGCGCTCGACGACCTCGTCGGTGCCCCGGAGACGGGCGATCCGCGCGTGCACATGCGGGCGAGGACCCACAACGGCATGACGATCGTGCCGCTGACCCGGCGCACCGGCGGTGTCCGCGCGTTCAAGCAGCTGTTCCCGCCGCACTGGCCCGGCGGTGAGCCCATGGCGAACACCCACGAGGGCCACGAGTGGATCTACGTGCTCTCCGGCCGACTGCGCCTCGTGCTCGGCGGCCACGACTTCGACCTGGTGGCGGGGGAGGTCGCCGAGTTCGACACGCGGACGCCGCACTGGATCGCGAACGAGACGGACGCGGTCGTCGAGGCGCTCTGCCTGTACGGGCCGCAGGGGGAGCGCGTGCACGTCCGAGCCGCCCCCGCACCGCGGAGGTAGTTCATGCAAGCAACCAAAGTCGTTGACATAGATCAAGTAATGGGTGCATAGTTGACGTAGATCAACCAACGATGCAGCGTGGCATCGCTCCGCCCTCTCCCGAGACAGGTCATCACCGATGTCACACACCGCCACCGCGCCGTCCGAGGCCAGCGCGTCCGCCCCCGCGTCGACGGACACGCCGGCGAAGATGTCGCACCGGCAGGTCCTCGAGGCGCTCTCCGGGCTCCTCCTCGGCATGTTCGTCGCCATCCTCGCGTCCACCGTCGTCAGCACGTCGCTCCCGCGCATCATCGGGGACCTGCACGGTGGCGAGTCCGCGTACACCTGGGTCGTCACCTCGACGCTCCTCGCCACGACCGTCACCACACCGGTCTGGGGCAAGTTCGCGGACCTCTTCGACCGGAAGCTGCTCATCCAGCTGTCGCTCGTGGTCTTCGTGCTCGGGTCGGCTCTCGCCGGGTTCTCGCAGAACCCCGGCACGCTCATCACCTTCCGCGTGCTGCAGGGCATCGGCGCCGGCGGCCTGACCGCGCTCAGCCAGATCATCATGGCCGACATCATCAGCCCGCGAGAGCGTGGCCGCTACATGGGCCTCTTCGGTGCCGTCATGGCGGTCGGCACGGTCGGCGGTCCGCTCTTCGGCGGGTTCCTGACCGACGGTCTCGGCTGGCGCTGGAACTTCTTCGTCGGCGTCCCGTTCGCGATCGCCGCGATCGTCCTGCTGCAGCTGACGCTGCGCCTGCCGAAGCGTGCGGCGCGGAAGGTCTCCATCGACTACCTCGGCGCCACGCTCATCGCCGGTGGCGTCTCGTTGCTGCTCATCTGGGTCACCCTCGCCGGCTCGCAGTTCGGCTGGGCGTCCCTCGTCACGGTCCTGATGGTCGGCGGCGCGGTCGTCGCACTCGCCCTCGCGGTGGTCGTCGAACTCCGCGCCGAGGAGCCGATCCTGCCCATGTCGCTGTTCCGGAACCGCACGTTCTCGCTCGCGGTCGTCGCCAGCATCGTCATCGGCATCGCGATGTTCGGCACCTCGGTCTACCTCGCGCAGTACATGCAGCTCGCCCGCGGTGCGACGCCGACCGAGTCCGGGCTCCTGACGCTCCCGATGATCGTCGGCCTGCTCGTGTCGAGCACCGTCATCGGGTCGCTCATCACCAAGTCCGGCAAGTGGAAGCGCTACATGGTCGGCGGGACGGTCTCGCTCGCCGTCGGCATGGCCCTGATGAGCACGATCGCGTACGACACCGCCTACTGGATCGTCGCCGTGTTCATGTTCCTGATGGGGGCCGGCATCGGCGCCGTCATGCAGAACCTCGTCCTCGTCGTGCAGAACACCACGGAGACCCGGAACATCGGCTCCGCGAGTGCGGGGGTCGCGTTCTTCCGGTCACTCGGCGGCACGCTCGGCGTCTCCGTCCTCGGCACGGTCCTCGGGTCGCGCATCACCACGCTCCTCGGCGACCGACAGGCCGACCTGACGCAGGCGATCTCCTCGCTCGGAGCCCGGGGCGCGGTCGTCGCGAAGGAACTCGCCTCGGGATCGATCCCGAACGTCGCCGAGCTGCCCCGAGCGGTCCGGATCATCGTCGAGTCGGCGTACGGCACGGGGGTCGCGAACGTGTTCCTCGTCGCCGCACCCGTCGCGCTCATCGCCATCGGCGCGGTCGCACTGCTGCCGAACCGGGAGTTGACCAGCCAGACGGTCGCGGAGCGTGCCGCCGAGCAGCCCGGCATCGACCCGGCGTCGATCGCCCCGGGGATGCCCACGCAGTCGAGCGTCTCCGCACCGGTCGCCGACGCCGGTGACGATCCGCAGGACGACCGTCGCGATTCCCAGCCGGTCCCGGCCGGTCGTGCGTCAGACTCCTGAGATGACCACCGAACGGCCGGCCACCGACGAGGTGACGGGCGCAGACGTCGACCGGCTCGAGGAGGAGTTCGTCATCCTGTTCGAGGCGTACCGACTCCGCGCGCGGGACTACGCCGCACGGATCGACCCGCGACTGCAGCCCTCCGGGTTCCGGACGCTGAGCGTCCTCATCCACCAGGGGTCCTGCGGCGCGAAGGGTCTCGCAGACATGCTCGGCTACGACAAGAGCGTCCTGAGCCGCCAGCTGCACCAGCTCGAGGAACTCGGTCTGGTCGAGCGGGCCCACGACCCGAACGACGGGCGGGCCGTGGTCCTCACGGCGACGCCCGCCGCGATCGCCCGGGTCGGACAGCTCCGCGCCACCGAGCGCGGCGACTTCCGGGCACGACTCATGGAGTGGGACCCGACCGACCTCCGCGAACTCGTCCGGCTCCTCGGCGCACTCCGGGCGATGCGGGCCTAGGTCCTACTTCTCCTCGAGCTTCAGCGCGACGCCGAGGGCCATGAACGTCGGGGCCCAGTGCCCGATGAAGATGCCCCAACGGTCGGACTGCGCCTTGTCGTCGCCCTTCTTGCCGCGCGACACGGCCCATGAGAGCAGTGCGAGGGCGATGGATGCGAAACCGGCCGTGTAGGCCCACTCGCTCTTGAAGCCGAAGCTCGAGATGTACTTGACGGGGTTCATGGGGAACACCTTCCTGGTCGTGTACCGCCGATGATGCTCGGCCGACCGACAGCGGCGCACAGCCATCGCCGGAATCCGTACCCCGTGGTCGGCCGGTGTGCGGGGCGGGTTGGCTGGGGCGATGGCCGATCACCCCCGCACCGCCGTCCTGTTCGACATCGACGGCACCCTCGTCGACCCGAACTTCCAGCACGTCGACGCCTGGCGACGCGCGTTCGACGCCGTCGGGGAGCAGGTCGACGCGTGGCGGATCCATCGGCTCATCGGCATGGACGGGTCGATGCTCCTCGAGGAGCTCCTCGGGACGAGCGAGTCCGACGCCGCGCAGCAGGCGAAGGCGTACCAGACGGCCTACTTCGCCGAGCACCTCGACCGGCTGCACCTGCTCCCGGGGGCGCGCGAACTGCTCGGCGAGCTGAGCGACCGCGGGCACGCCGTCGTCCTCGCCACGAGTGCGCCGGAGAACGAGCTGAAGACCCTGCGCGGGCTGCTCGGCATCGAGGGGGCGCTCTGGGCGGTCACGGGTGGCGACGACGTCGAGGCCGCGAAGCCCGATCCCGGCATCGTCCAGAAGGCCCTCGAGCAGGCCGGTGTCGACGCGGACCACGCCGTGATGGTCGGGGACGCGATGTGGGACGTCCGTGCCGCCGCGAGGGCAGGCGTCCGGTGCATCGGGGTGCGGAGCGGCGGGGTCGCGGACTCCGAGCTGACCGATGCCGGCGCGATCGCGGTCTACGACGACCCGGCGGACCTCCTCGCGCACCTCGGCGACAGCCCGCTCGGCAGCCTGCGACCGTAGGTCGCCGACGCGACCACCCGCCGGACTGGAGGGACGGTGCCAGGCTGCACCGTGCCTCCAGTCCGTCTCCCCGTCCGTCCGGCGGGTTCGTGGACCGCGCCGATGTGCGGGAGGATGGACGATCGTGATCACCATCGAACGTGTCTCCTGGGACGACCCGCGCGGTGTCGCGCTCCGCGCGGCCATGGACGAGGACATGCACGTCCGCTACGCCCGACCCGCGGACGACCCGGAACCGAAGGACGTGACCGACGCGCGCGACCGGGCGCTGTCGGTGGATCCCGACCGGGTCGTCACGAGCATCCTGGCGATCGACGAGGCGGGCGTCGCCGTCGGGCACATCGCCGTCCGTCGACTCCGCACCGCGATCGAGGGCGCTGAGCCGACCGACGAGCTCGAACTGAAGCGGCTGATGGTCCTCGACAGTGCGCGGGGCAAGGGCGCGGCGTCGGCGCTGCTCGCGGAGAGCGAGTCCGTCGGACGCGAGGTGGGCGCTGCGCGGCTCATCCTGCAGACCGGCGACAAGCAGCCGGAGGCGGTCGCCCTGTACGGCAAGCAGGGGTGGCGGCGCATCGAGAACTACGAGCCCTATGCCGCGGTGATGCCGTTCTCGATCTGCTTCGCGAAGGACCTGTAGCCCCTCGCGCGCCGGCCTTCGCGAACGACAGCAGCGCATCGATGAAGTCACGATCATCGATGGATCATGGCGTGCGACCGTCGTTCGCGGGTGGTGACCGCAATGCCCGTCGAATCGCACCTCCATCTCCGCTTGGGAGGCCGAGCTGCGCGAGATGAATTCCTCCGAGTGAGAACGCGATCGTCGCACTGAGTGGCGACTGCAGCACCAGGCCCACGGTGATCAACATCACCGCAGCCAGGAGTGGCCCGCTCAGGACGACTGCGACCTCGCGACGGCGAGTGGTCCGCTGTCGGATCACATGCGCAATGCCGAGCCGCGTCACGAGGTGGACGTGACGGTTCGAAGTCCGCACTGCCAGCAGCGCCAGGAGATGGCCCATCTCGTGCACCCACCCGGACATCAGGAAGACCAGGATGAAGAGGAGCACCGCGATCAGTCCCAGTCCTTGACCGGTGCACACGAAGACGGCCCCCATCAGGGCCGACAGGCCCAGGAACGGGAGCGCAGATGCCATCATCGCCACGATGACGGGTCTCAGCCAGCCGACTCCGGCGATGGTCAACGGCTCTGCCCATTGCCGAGCACTCAACGATGCCGTCCAGCGGGAGGAGGTGCTGGTCGCCAAGCCGAGGTCGATCAGTTCGTGAGGAGCTGTGAGACCGCGCGATCCATCCAAGCCGAGCGCATCGCAGACGAACGCCCTCCCCGCCAGCCGTCCACAGGCGCTCGTCACGAGGCTGCTCATCGTGCGTCGTGGTGCGCGCGCCATCCAGCGGCCGCCGTTCCGACCACGACAGATCCGCAACCGATCGCAGCGCTGATGAGGAGCGTGGTGTGTGAAGGCATGGCAGTTGCTCCGAGCGCCACCGGCAGCGTGAGAAATCCGTACAGCAGGATCATCACGACCGCTGCCACGGCCCCTGAAGTGGCTTGATCGTCCGACCACGGTACAACCGACCCCGCAATGAGTGCGGCGCTGAACAATGTGACCATCTTGAGCGCAGCGGGCAGCGCGTCAGACCACTGCAACACGTCTGCGGCGAGCCCGATCCCACCCAAGACGATCCCGAAGATCACGGCCACGGTCAGATGCGCGACGATGGACGGAGCCACCCACCAGTCTCTCCGAGCCGTCAACATCGTCCCGAGCCATGACCATCGAGTGAACCGCCCGGGAACGAAGATCACCGTGAACGTCAGTGCCAACAAAGAGGCGCCTGCCAACGCGTGTGCGATCGCCTCGGGAACGACTCGAGGCAGCAGCAAGCCTGATGCGATGAGCAGGGCTGTTCCGCCCGTGGCGGCAAGGGCTGAGCGGGGGTCACGAATGAGTGTCTTCGACGCTGTCAGGCCGATTGCGGGTGCAGCACGCTCCGTGCGCCAGCGTGGGAGAGGAAGGAGCATGACCCCGCGATCGCGCGGGGATCCGCGGTAGCGCGACGCGGCAAAGCAGACACAGGCGCTCACGACGATCCAGAACGCTGCGACGCAGAGCGCGAGAGGATCGCGGCCTACGATACCGATGACGACTGCGTTGCTGAGGAGCAGGTGTGACGACACCCCGCCGGCTCCGGGCACGACGAGCTGTGACCCGAAGAGGAACGTACTGGCGACGATGATCACACCCGCCGCTACCGCCTCCGCGAGTTGCTCGGGCACATGCACGAGCTGACGTATGGCCGAACCGACGAGGGTCAGCGTCCCGAGCGCGAGGCACTGCACCACGATGAGAGCGAGAGGGAGCGCGGCCGTGAGCAGTGCCGCGTCCCCGGAATCGAGATCCGCCCAGGCCAACACGAAGGTGCTCATACCGAATGAGCACGCGGCGACGAACGCTAGGGCGAACAACGGGGCGTTCAAGCCGATCCGGACGGACGTTCGGGCGACGGGGAGCAACTCCAGCATCGCCTGGATCGAGGTCCGTCTCGGTCCGACAAGAAGCAACAACACGCTGAAAGCCACGGCCTCGAGCAGCGCGCCCGAGGTGGATGTCGTGAGGATGAGTTCCGCGATGTCCGTGGGCGGTGGAGTTCCCGACGCGGACGTCAGTGACACCCTGGCGAGCCCGTAGCCACCTGTCAGCGTCGCGATCAGCAACACCACAGTGGCGCAGACGACTGATCGGCGCGACATGTTCAAGGACGCGGCGGTCTCGCTGAACCAGACCCGCAGCGCGATCTCCGTGACTTTGTACGCGTCTTTCACCGCCGTGTTCGTGACCAGACGCTGACGACGGCCGTCGTGCAGGCTGCGGCGATGATCGCGGAAAGCGCTATGAGCCCAGCGCCGTTCGGCGTGAACTCCACCGCGGGAAGATCGTTCACCGTCGTCACGGAGGCACTGAACACCCACGGTATGCCGACAGGGGTGCGCAACATCGCCGCCGCCGCAACGACCGCGACGATCGTGATGAACGTGCCAGCCACACCCGTCAGGATGGACAAGAGGACGGTCGAGATGAGCTTAGTGGCGGTCAATCGAGATACCTTCCTCTTCAAACATGGCTTGTATGTTCTTCCTCCGGTTGACGCTGTTTAGCTGCTTGCCCGTTGCCTCGAGGAAAACATTCTCAATCGAGCCATGAATGCTCTCCAATTCCGACACCGTCCCGCGAAGAGTCGTCATCCCGTCATGAAGGACCACGAGGGTGTCGCAGTGGCGACTGACTTGATGGAGATCGTGGGTGGCCAGGAGAACTGCGCCGCCGGATGCGGCGAAGGCTGCGATGAGATCCTGGAGCGTCATGCTGGCGTCTGGATCGAGGCCGCGGAACGGCTCATCGAGTATCAGCAGGGATGGTCGGTGGGCCAGCGCTGCGATCAACTGCAGCTTGCGTTTCATGCCGTGCGAGTACGACGCCATCGGAGACGGGAGTGCGTCCGAGAGCTCCAGCAGCGCGGCCAGTCGTTCATCGAGACCCCGCGGGCCCTCTCGGCGAAGCGACGCATGGACGTCAAGGAACTCCCGACCGGTGAGTGACGAAGGCACCGGCAGGTCGTCGGGAGCGAATCCGAACTTCTGACGCGACTTCTTGCTCGTCACATGCTCGTCAGCGTGCCAGACGTCACCGATCTCAGCGTCCACGAGGCCAGCTATCACATGAAGCGCTGTGCTCTTCCCCGAACCGTTGGAACCGAGAAGGCCGCAGACTTGTCCGGTAGCCAGTTGCAATGAGAAATCGTCCAGGACGGTGCGCTTCCCGTACCGCTTCGATATTCCGGCAACATGGAGGATGACATCCGCGGCCTTCTCGATGACATCAGTCACTTCTTGCAGTACGCCTTCCAGGTCCCGCCCGCGTTCCATGACGGCATGTCGAGCGCTGGGTACAGGCCCTTGCTCTGACATGCGGCCCACCACGCCACGGCGATGCCCGCTGCGAGGATGATCGCAATTGCGAGGATCACCACGACGAATCGGTCGCGAGACACTTCGGTCCGACCGATGACGGCGTCGAGCCCGCGGGCCCTGGCGATCTGCAAACCCACCACTGTGTCGACTACGAGGTTCGACATCGAACCCCTCCTTTCCGTTGGGCTGCCAACATACTGATACTGCGGTGTGAAACACAAGCATCGCCGCACTACTTGCACTATTGGGCTGAAAGTGCAATTCTGGTCCGCATGACCCCCGCCGTCGCCGTGCGCACCCGTGCGCTCCGCCAGAACCTGATGTTCGTGGCGCGTCGGATGACAGCAGAGCTCGGCCTCACCGGGTTCACCATCGAGCAGCTCTGCGACGAGGTCGGGGTCTCCCGCCGAACCTTCTTCAACCACTTCTCGTCGAAGGAGGACGCGGTCGTCGGCATCGAGCTCGGTGCCGCGGACGCGCTGCTCGAGGAGTTCCGGAACGGCGGACTCGTCCCGCGGGGCATGAGCCTCGTCGAGACGGTCTGCCGAGCCGCGCTCGTCCACGTCGAGCGGCACGGCATGACGCGCGAGGCCGGCCTGCAGTTCAAGGCCGCCCTCGACCGCGAGCCGAGCCTGCTCCCGAAGGCGATGTCGAACGGGATGGAGCAGTCCCGCCTCCTCGTCGACGCGCTCCGCGACCGGGAGGGGCTCTCGCCCGACGACCAGCGCCCGGCGGTCGCGGTCGCCGTCGCCACCGCGGTCATGCAGACCGCGGCGGAACGGTACTTCGCCTCCCCGGACACCGCCGCCGATCCCGAGGACCTCGACACGCTCGTCCTCGACACCCTCCGTGCCGCCACCGACGCCGTCACACCGACATCCATCCCCCTGGAGACGACAGCATGAGCACCCCCACCGCGCCGACCCGCCCCGGGCGCCGCACGACCGGAGCTGCCGCCGGGCCGCTCCTCCTCACCCAGCGTCGGATCTGGATCATCTTCTCGGCGCTCATCGCGGGGATGCTCCTGTCGAGCCTCGACCAGACGATCGTGTCGACGGCCATGCCGACGATCGTCGGCGAGCTCGGCGGCGTCGCGCACCAGGCGTGGCTGACGACCGGCTACCTGCTCGCCTCGACCGTCGTGATGCCCATCTACGGCAAGTTCGGTGACGTCCTCGGTCGCCGGAACCTGTTCCTCATCGCCATCGCGCTGTTCACCATCGCGTCCGCCGGATGCGCCTTCGCCGGCGACTTCTGGCAGCTCGTGGTCTTCCGCGCCATGCAGGGCCTCGGCGGCGGTGGCCTGATGATCCTGTCGCAGGCGATCATCGCGGACATCGTCCCGGCCTCCCAGCGCGGCAAGTACCTCGGCCCGCTCGGGGCGATCTTCGGGCTCTCCGCGATCGGCGGCCCGCTCCTCGGCGGGTTCTTCGTCGACCACCTCACGTGGAACTGGGCGTTCTACATCAACATCCCGGTCGGCGTCGCGGCGTTCTTCATCGCGTGGTTCGCGCTGACGCTGCCGAGCAAGAGGGCCACCAAGCAGGTCGACGTCCTCGGGGTCGTCCTGATGTCGGCGGCGACCGCGTGCCTGGTGTTCTTCACCGAGTCCGGCGGCAACGCCGAGCACGGCTGGGGTGCCGCCGTCACGTGGCTCTGGGCCGCAGGGCTCGTCGTCGCGGCGTCGCTCTTGGTGTTCGTCGAGTCCCGCGCCGAGGACCCGGTGCTCCCGCTCTCGCTCTTCCGCAACCGCACGTTCCTCACCGCGACCGGGATCGGGTTCGTCCTCGGCGTCGGCATGTTCGCGGCGATCGGCTTCGTCCCGACGTTCCTGCAGATGTCGTCGGGCACCTCGGCGGCCGTGTCCGGGCTCCTCATGCTCCCGATGATGGTGGGCCTCATCGGCACCTCGATCGTCTCCGGCAACCTGATCACCAAGACCGGGCGCTATCGGATGTTCCCGATCGTCGGCACGCTCCTCGTGGCCGTGGCGATGCTCTGCATGACGACGCTGGCAGCCAGCACGCCGATCTGGCTCATCTGCGTCTACCTGTTCGTGTTCGGTGCCGGCCTCGGGCTCATCATGCAGGTCGTGGTGCTCGTCGCGCAGAACTCGGTGCCGGCGCAGGTCGTCGGGACCGCCACGAGCACGAACAACTACTTCCGTGAGGTCGGTGCCTCCCTGGGCGTCGCGGTCTTCGGGGCGCTGTTCACCTCGCGGCTCACCTCCTCGCTCACCGACGTGTTCGCGGGTGCCGGTGGATCGGCGTCGCAGGCGGCGTCGTCCGCAGGCAGCATCGACCCCGCGACGGTCGCGAAGCTCCCCGAGGCGGTGCAGACCGGGATCGTCAACGCCTACGCGGACTCGCTCGCGCCGGTGTTCTGGTACCTGCTGCCGTTCGTGGCGGCGGCGTTCCTGCTCGCGCTGTTCCTGCCGCAGATCACGCTCGCGGACGTGGCCGGCATGGTCGCCCGCGGTGAGGCCGTCGGCGGTCCGGAGGCGGACGAACTCGAGCGGGCGCACCGGGCCCGGGTCGGTGGGGCCGCCGTCGCCGCCGACGCCGGTCCCAGCACCGCCGTCCCTGGTGACAGCGCCGCCGTCGCCGACGATGCTGAGGCCGGTGCTGACGACGCTCGCGACGGCGACGCGATCGATGACGGTCGCGTCAGCGGCGACGTGACCGGAGGACGGCGATCACGAGCAGGGCGATGACCCCGACGCCGACGGCTCCGCCGATCCGCACGCCGCGACGGTAGCGACGACGCAGCTCGTCGACGGTCTCCATGGCGACGAGCGCGACCGTCTCGGCGGCGCTCTCGGCCCGGTCGGTGACGTCGTGCACGACGGCCTCGGCCCGGTCGGTGACGTCCTGCACGACGGTCTCCGCGTGGTCGGTGACGTCGGTCACCACGGTCTCGGCTCGACCGGCGACGTCGTCCACGACGGTCTCGGTGCGGTCGGCGACGTCGCGCACGAGGTGCTCGGCACGGTCCGCGAGGTTCCGCACCGCGTCGCTCGCGACCACCGCGTGTGCGGCGTCCTGCGCCCGGCCGGCGAGGTCGTGCAGGGCGTTCCGTCCCTCCGCGGGCACGACACCCGCAGCGTCGATCGCGTCGTGGACCTTCTTCGCGGCCCGAGCGATGATGTCGTTGTCCTCGTCGGTCATTGTCGTCGTCTCCTCGTCCCCGACGGTGTCGGAGCCATCTCATGGTGCCTGCCCGCGCAGTGTCCCGCCCGCTCATGCCTGGACGCGTGACGGTACACGCGCCTCCAGGCCGGCGGATCGCGCGCCCGGAGTCGCAGGTCCGCGCCGGCGGATCGCGACCCCGACGTCGCAGCTCCCTGCCGACGGGTCGGCGGATCGCGACCATCACGCGATGTCCCCCGTTCGGGGGACCGTGCGCCTGTCGACCAGGACGACGCTTCGCGAGAGGATGACACCGTGCGAGGACCGAAGTCGTGGCGGCGTCTCCGGAGCAAGCCGTTCTGGCAGCGCCCGCTCCTGCAGCTGTTCCCCCTGTTCGGCGCACTCTGGGGTGCGGTGTTCGCGATCGTGTTCGTGGTGGTCGTCCTCGTCCCGCAGGTGCACGAGTCGACGGCCGACACCGGGTTCAACGTCGGGAGCGCCGTCGGGATCGTGTTCCTCATCACCGGCCTCGGCATCCTCATCTGGGTGTCCGTCGGTGCGATCCTCGGGGCGGTCGCGGGGCTCGTGACCCTCGCGGGGCGGACCGGTGTCGCGCGGATCGTCGCCGAGGCCGCTTCGGTCCTCGTGATCGCGGTCGGGTCGGGGTTCCTCGGGAACTACCTCGGGACCGTCGTCGGGTTCGCCGAGCCGCGGCTGACGGCACTCGGAGCACTCCTCGCGTCCGGGGTGCTCGCCGCGCTCGTGGTCGTGCGGAAGCGCGGTGCGGAGCGGCGCGCGGAACGGTCGACGTCCGCGCGTGCGACCCTGGGAGGTGTGCGCTGAACCCGGCGCCGATTCACCCCTGACGAGGAGCCCGCATGCCCGAGAAGATCATCCTGGACTGCGATCCCGGACACGACGACGCCGTCGCAATCCTCCTCGCGCACGGCAGCCCGGAGATCGACCTGCTCGCCGTCACCACCGTCGTCGGCAACCAGACGCTCGACAAGGTCACGCGCAACGCCCTCGCCGTCGGGACGATCGCCGGCATCACCGATGTGCCGTTCGCCGCCGGGGCCGACCGGCCGCTGCTGCGGACCATCGAGACCGCCGGTGACATCCACGGCGAGTCCGGGATGGACGGCCCCGTGCTGCCCGAGCCGACGATCGAGCTCGACCCGCGGCACGCCGTCGACCTCATCATCGACATCGTGATGGCGCACGAGCCGGGGACCGTCACCCTCGTGCCGACCGGCGGTCTGACGAACATCGCGCTCGCCGCCCGGAAGGAGCCCAGGATCGTCGAGCGGGTCAAGAAGGTCGTGCTCATGGGCGGCGGCATCCACGTCGGCAACTGGAGCCCGGTCGCCGAGTTCAACATCGTGATCGACCCGGAGGCCGCGCACATCGTCTTCAGCGCAGGCTGGACGGTCGTCATGGTCGGACTCGACGTCACGCACCAGGCGCTCGCCACCCCGGACGTCGCCGCGTCCATCGAAGCCGTCGGGACCGGTCCGTCGCGGTTCGTCGGGGACCTGCTGGAGTTCTTCGCGGACGCCTACCGCGACGTGCAGGGGTTCGATGCGCCGCCCGTGCACGACCCGTGTGCCGTCGCCCATGTCATCGACCCGACGATCATCCGGGCGGTGCAGATGCCGATCGGGATCGAGACGACCGGCACGCTGACCCTCGGCATGACGGTCGCGGACCTCCGGACCCCCGCGCCGGCCGACTGCCGCACGTGGGGCGCGACCGAGCTCGACCACGAGCGGTTCTGGGGTCTCGTCGTCGACGCACTCGAGCGCATCGGCGAGGGTGGCGTGACAGCCGGAACGACGGCGGTCTCGGCATGAGCGCCACCACGACCACCGGGGAGCGCGGGCGCATCGTCGTCGTCGGCTCGCTGAACGCCGACCTCGTCGTCCGCACCGAGCGCTTCCCGAAGGCCGGTGAGACCCTCCGCGGCGAGGACCTCGCGATCCTCCCGGGCGGCAAGAGCGCGAACCAGGCGGTCGCGGCCGGGCGGCTCGGCGGCCGGGTGGCGATCGTCGGGGCGGTCGGGTCGGACGGCAACGGCACCATGCTCCTCGACAGCGTCGGGGGAGCCGGCGTCGACGTGTCGGCCGTGCGGGTCCTCGACGACGTCGCGACCGGCACCGCGGTGATCACGGTCGACGCCGACGGCGAGAACACCATCGTGATCTCCGCCGGCGCGAACGGTCGGCTCACGGCGTCGGATATCGATGCCGCCACCGAGGTGTTCGAGGGTGCGGCGGTGCTCGGGCTCTGCCTCGAGGTCGACCTCGACGTCGTCCTCGCGGCGGCTCGACGCGCGCACGACGCCGGGGTCACGGTGCTCACGAACCTGTCGCCCTTCGGCGAGGTCCCGCCCGAGCTCCTGGAGCGCACCGACGTGCTGCTCGTCAACGAGCACGAGGCCGCCCAGCTCGTGGACTCGTCCGGTGACGCCGACTGGCGGAGTCTCGCGGGCCTCCTGGCCGAGCGTGGCGTGCGCCGCACCATCGTGACGACGGGAGGCGCGGGCTGCGTCGTCCTCGACGGCGACGCGGATCCGGAGACGGTCGCGTCGGTGCGGGTGCAGGCGGTCGACACCACCGGGTGCGGGGACGCGTTCATGGGGGCCGTCGCGCTCAGGCTCGCGGCGGGCGACGCGCTCGTCGACGCCGCACGGTTCGCGGTCGGTGTCGGGGCGTTCGCCGCGACGCGTCCCGGCGCCCAGGCGTCCTACCCCGCCCCGGCGGAGCTGTCGGAGTTCCTCGCCGCGCACTGAGGCGGACCCGCCCGCCGGAGCTACCGGGACCGGAGCTACCGGGATCGGAGCTACCGGGACCGGAGCAGCCATGGGCGGAGCAGCCTCGTGGCGAGGGGCAGCACCCAGTACGTCATGATCGGCGTCAGGATCAGCGTCGTGACGAGGACCTTCGGGAACACCGGTACGGCACCCTAGAAGGGCACGAACGCCATCACGAGGAGCGTGAACACGAGGTTGACCGGGAAGAACCCTGTCCAGATGCTCACGGCCTGCTTCCAGCGCGGCGGTGCCGAGGTCGCCGGGGTGTCCGCCGGCACGTCGAACCAGCCCTCGATGCCCGTCCGCTTCTCCACCCGGGACTCGACGACGAGGTCCCGGCCGAGGTCGAGCCACCGCAGCCGGTCGTCGGAGTTCTCCCACGTCGCGAGGGTCCCGTGGTCGGCGAAGCGGTACAGCATGTGCCACTCGAGCGAGTCGGCGTGGGAGCGGACCCACCCAGAGCCGAGGAACCCCGGGTAGCGGTTCGCGAGGTTCACGCCGGACTGCACCCAGCGGGTGACCTCCGGGATCCGGTCGGGTTCGACGAGGCGGGTGATGGACACGGTGACGGGGAGCCCCGTGGTCGCTTGTGGCGACGCGGCTTCCCCAGGCTCGGCTGGAGTCATGACAGCAGTATCGCGCGCACGTGTTTCGCCCGCGTGACGCTCGCGCTCCCCTCTGCCGAGCGGGCGCGTACCGCGGGTGTCGAGCCTCCGGACTAGCGGGAATCGACCGCTCGGGGAGCAGCCCGGCGGACCATGTGCAGGACGAGGGCGACCGCGTCGAGGAGGGAGGGCACCACGACGTCGGCGTCGTCGACCCCGTCGTCCCGGGTACCGTCCGACGGCACGAGGATGCCGGCCGCGCCCGCCGCACGGGCCGCACGCATCTCGGGGCCGCCGTCGCCGATCACGACGAGTTCCGCGGGCACGATCCCCAGGGCGCTCGCCGCCTGGCGGACCGTCGCCTCGTCGGCAGGGCCGCCCGTCCCGGCGAACCACGCGTCGAGCGGGCCGACGAGCGATTCGACACGGTGGTCAGCGGCAGGCCGCTCCGCGACCGCACCGACCGGGAGGCCCGCAGCGCGCAGTGCGTCGACCGCACGTCGGGCGCCGGGTCGCGCTGTGCCGGCGGCTGGTTCGGCCGGGTCGGTGCCGGGGTCGACCACCATCGAGCCCGCGTGCCCGAGGAGGACGCCCCGGACGATCGCGTGCTCGTGGAGGGTCATGCACCCGTGCTACCCCTCGACGGCCCGTCCCGTCACACCCGCGACTCGCGAGGCTGCAGGACCGCGCGGTCCGGACAGCCCCGCCCCGGATTCCGTGTCCTCACCGATCGCCTCGCCTCAGCCTCCGGCTCGCACACGTTCGGTCCCTGTCGGGAGGTCGTTGACCTCTCGTGCTCTTCTTCGTCGGTCACGACCGTCCTCGTCGACGGGTTGCGGCAACTCGAGTCGAATGTTGCCATGGGCTTGTGCTCCGATTTCAGATGTGAAACGTTAACGGCCACGACGAAAGGGAGTCACCATGAAGCGATTGACCATCACCTTCGCAGCGCTGGCTGTCCTGGGCGGGCTGGTGGTAACACCGGCAATCGGAGCGCATGCCAGTTCCGAGCAGACCGCGATGGCCTTGAATTCCGTTGCGGACGCCCCGGAGTCCGTCAGTGACGGTCCTGGCGCTGACCAGCGTGGGATTGCGGGAGTTGCAAAGGCCTTGCATGCCGGCTTCAAGGCTGCCAGTGCCTACAAGGCGGCGGCGCAGGTCGCTGGCTGGGCGAGCATCCTCGGACGATCGGAAACCCCGAACTCCGTCGACGCTCAGCTCGAGTCCGCCTACTTCGACCGCTGAACTGTCGGGCGCCTCGCAGCAGTGCGGGGCGTCCGACACTCTCTGAAGGACGATTCATGTCTCGCCTCAAGATGTCGCTGAGCGCCGCGGCGATGCTGGTCTTGGTTCTCTATGTCTCGGTCGCGTTGGTGATCGCAGGACCCGTGACTCCGATCAGTCTCGCGCTGTCCCCCGTCGCCGCGAGGTTCGAGCCATACCTGGCGCAGAGTTGGCAACTCTTCGGCCCGGACCCCGTGAGTGAGGAGCGAGGTGTTCTCGCGCGGACCAGCTGTCGCGGTGCAGTCACCGGGTTCAGAGACGTGACAACGCCATCCGTCATCAAGGCGCAGTCATCTCGGCTGTTCCCCTCGCGCGAGAACAGGATCCTCGGCAACCTCCTGGTAGCGCGATTCGCAATGGACGACATCTCGGCGCGACTGGACCGGAACGAACATGCCTCGGAGATCCCCGACCTTGCGGTGCCCCGCCGCGGGGAGCAGCGCAGGACTGAAGTCCTGATCGCCCGGTATGCAGCATCGAAGCTTCCATGTCGAGACGGCTCAGTCCCGAAATCTGTGCAGGTCCGGTACGTGTTCCACAGCTTTCCCGGTTGGAGCGAACGAACTGATCCTGCCGCCGTGGGTGAGGTCCGGTACTTCGACTCTCGTTGGATCGAGCCGTGACCAACAAGGCCGGTGCCTTTCTCGAACGCGGGACATCGTGGATGACCGGATCGCCACGGGCTCCAGCTTCTCTCGGTCTGCTCCGTTCGACGATCGGGCTCGTGTCGTTCGTGTACTACGTCAGCGCGGCTTCGGACCGGCATTTCTTGTTCGGTCCGGATGGCCTCTTCGGGCGTGACCTCCTGGCCAAGGAACTCGATCGGACTGGCAGCTGGAGTTTGTTCGCGGTCTTCGGTGATGGCTCCATCTTCGACGGCTTGTACTTCGTCGGGACGTTGACGTCGACTGCGGTGCTACTCGGACTGGGTGGGCGGGCCGTTCTTGCCCTGCATTGGGTCTTGTTGTGGTCGTTGTACGCGGCCAACCCCACCTTGATGGATGGCGGAGACAACCTCGTGGTCCTACTCATCCCGTTCTTGATGCTGACACGGTGCTTCGACAGGATCCGAGTGACTCGGCCCAGGTTTCCTGCGCCACACTGCGCCGTCGCGAACGCGGCGAACAACCTCGGAGTTCTGCTCATCGCTTCGCAGGCCTGCATCGTCTACCTCTTGGCGGGGCTGTACAAAGTGCAGGGAGAGCTCTGGCAGGACGGAACGGCTCTGTATTACGTCCTTCGCATCCCGGAGTTCTACCTCCCCGGTGTCACTCCATTGCTGTTTCACCTTGGATGGGTCCTCGTGGCCGCGGCATATGCGACAGTCCTGACCAGCGTGTTCTTCACCCCGCTCGTGTTCTTCCGTGCTGGGCGGCCCTGGGCGGTGGCGAGCATGCTCCTGTTTCACATCGCCATCGCGGTGCTGATGGGACTCACCTCATTTGCGCTCGTGATGATGGCAATGGACCTGATCTTCATCAATGATCACGCGGACAAGGTGCGGTCGTGGTTCGTTCGCGAGGTTCAGATGTGCTTGAGCAAGCTCAGGGGATCGCGACGGGGAGGGGCGGATGTTGCGAGGTAAGGGTGGTGGGCAATGGATCAGCGCTCTGGTGGACGTTGACGGAACCGTCCGGTACGACGGGTCTCGCGGCACCGATCACTCGCCCCATGCGTTGCGCGAGTGGGGCAGCGTCACCAAGAGCCTCACCGCAGCTGCAGTGGAGGAGGCTGCGCGGCAGGGCATTCTCGACCCCGACGCTGAGGTCCGGTCGATCGTGAGCAGGTTGCCCACCGCCCGGTATTCATGTCGTGAACTCATCGAGCACCGGAGTGGCCTCCTCCGCGTTCCGTGGCAGATGCTCCTCAGCCCGGCGGCGGATCCGTACCGACGTGTGAAGGGAGCGCCGCTCCCGGCGAAGTGGACGCGCCCTGTCGGCACCCGCGGTGAGCACCTCTACTCGAACACGGGCTATGCAGTTCTGGGCGAGGTACTCGACACGGTCACCGGCGACTGGCTGGGGTGGACGAAAGCGCACGTGTTCGGCGGCCAGGAGTTCCCCTCTCTCACCCTCGATCCCGCGGACGGGCTTCGGGCACTGCACCGCGGGCGAGATGGCGATCTTCGTGAACCGTGGTCGGTCGGACAGGGGCCCTTCGCGGCGGCAGGAGGTGCCTGGTCAACCTTCGAGGATCTCGTCGCGTTCGCGCGATGGAGCGTCCGCGGTCCCGACCGTCCGGCGGCGTGGGAGCGACGTGGTGGAGCGGATTTCATCAACGGCGAGACGCGAGACGCTCACACGAGCATCGTCAGGGCGGTCTCCGACGGGCGTGTGGCCGTGGTGCACTCGCTCGGCATCGGTACGAGAACCGACATGCTCGCCGTCGACCTGCTCCGGGCCTCGTCCCGCTGACGCCCGCCTGTGTGTCCGGCGGAGGTGCGGCGGGGTCGCCGGGCGAGGCGACCCGGAGGTCAGCTCGCCTTCTTGGCGGCCGTCTTCTTGGGGCGTCGCGCTTCGCCGGGGCCGGTCCGTCGTATGATCCGTCTACCCGGTCTGTACGAAGGAGTACACATGATCGCCATGCTCGGCATCGCCATCGGTGGGGTCGTCACCGCCGTGTTCCTCGGCGTCGCGACGCTCATCTCCCGCCTCCGCCAGGCCAGGCGCCCCGTCCGCACCCCGTAGCCCGGGCATCTGTGCGCACCCCGTCCGCACCCGCACCCGCACCCGCACCCGTCTTCGAACGGGCAGTTGTGGCCGGTGTTCCGCTCAGACACCGGCCAGAACTGCCCGCTCGACGGGTGACGAGGGCGATGGGTGTGGACGGGGCGGTCGAGGAGGCGGGCTAGCTGGCTTTCTTGGCCCCGGACGCAGCGGGCTTCTTCGCGGGGGACTTCTTCGCCGGGGTCTTCTCGGCGGTCGACGCCTTCGACCCGGACGTCGCGGACGCCTTCGCGGGAGCCGTCTTCTTCGGGGCTGCCTTCTTGGCGGTGCTCGACGTGCGCGTCTTCCGGGCCGGGGTCTCCTCGGCGTCGTCAGCCGCGCCTCCAGACCGCTTGCCGGCGGAGCCGGACCCGCTGCCCTTGCTCGCCCGGTTCTTGTCGACCGAGGCGCGGAGCGCCGCCATCAGGTCGATGACGTCGCCACCCTCGTCGTCGTCATCGCCGTCGGACGCGGCGAACGTGTCGGAGGTGTCGACGTCGTCACCCGCCTCGAGCTTGGCATCGATGAGCTGCTGCAACTGCGCCTGGTAGTCGTCGGTGAACTTCTCCGGCTCGAAGTCCGTCGACATGCTCGCCACCAACGACGACGACATCTTGAGCTCGTTGGCGGAGACCTTGACGTCCTCGTCGAGGGCCTTGAAGTCGGCGGCCCGGACCTCGTCGCCCCACAGCAGCCCCTGCAGGATGAGGACGTCGCCGTGGACCCGGAGCGCCCCGAGCCGGGTCTTCTGGCGGAGCGTGAACGACACGATGGCGGTGCGGTCGGTCTCCTCGAGGGTCCGTCGGAGCAGCACGTACGCCTTGGGGGAGCGGGAGTCCGGCTCGAGGTAGTACGACTTCTCGAAGAGCATCGGGTCGACCTGGTCCGTCGGGACGAACTCGAGGACCTCGATCTCGTGCGACTGTTCGGTCGGCAAGGACTTGAGGTCGTCGGCGGTCAGCACGACCGTCTTGTCGCCGTCGTCGTACGCGCGCTCGATGTCGCCGTAGTCGACCTCGTGGCCGAACTCGCAGACGCGCTTGTACCGGATGCGGCCCTTGTCCTCGTCGTGGACCTGGTGGAGCGAGACGTCGTGCGTCTCGGTGGCTGCGTAGACCTTGATGGGCACGTTGACGAGCCCGAACGCGATGGAGCCCTTCCAGATCGACCTCATGGGGCCATGATGCCCGCTCCGGCCTCGCGCCGCGCGTGGGACGTCCCCATGCCGCGCGTGCCCTGTCTCCTCGCCGTCCGTGCGGCAGTACCCGTCGAGGCGCACCGACGCGGTCGCCTCGCGGACGACAGCGGATGTGGATGACGGACTGCAGGCGCGGGGCACGTCTTGCGGACCGGCCCGCGTCCGTCTACAGTCCTGAAAGAGCCTTTCAGAAAATGTCTTTCAGATCGGAGCACCGCCGTGGACGAACGCCGCCCGAACCTCGCCGACCCGGCCGTCCTCGACGCGCTCGCGCACCCCGTCCGGCTCGACGTCCTCGGCTTCCTCATGTCGTCCGGCCCGGCGACCGCGTCGGACTGCGCGCGAGCCGTCGGGGACACCCCGTCGAACTGCAGCTACCACCTGCGCGTCCTTGCCCGGCACGGCCTCGTCGAACCGGCGGAGGGCGCGGACGGTCGGACCCGGCCGTGGCAGGCCATGATCACCGGGTTCACCAACGACGTCGACCCCGAGGACCGGGCGGGCGTCGACGCGATGCTCGCCGCGGCGCTCGAACTCGACCACCACCTCGCCCGGGAGCACTTGCGGACCAGGGCGTCCCTCGCGCCGGAGTGGCAGGGCACGGACGTGCACGCGCAGTACGGGCTGACGGCCTCGCCGGACGAGCTCCACGACCTGCTCGCCCGGATCGACGCGATCGTGCGGCCGTTCATCGCCCCGGCCCGTGCTGATGGGGACGTGCCGGGTGACGCCGAGCACGTCCACCTGACGCTCACCGCGTTCCCCCGCCCGCAGTTCGGCCGGCGGTGAGCACCCCCGCGACGGGCGGCTCGGCGACGGGCGGCTCGGCGACGGGCGGCTCGGCGACGGGCGGCTCGGCGATGCGCGGCTCCGCGTTCCGGGTCCCCGCGTTCCGGCGGCTGTGGATCGCCGGGGTCGTGTCGGACTCCGGCGACTGGCTGCTGTTCATCGCACTGCCGCTCGTCGTCCTGCAGCTGAGCGGATCGGCGCTGACCACCTCGGTCGCGTTCCTGCTCGAGCTGGTGCCGCCGATCGTCCTCGCGCCGTTCGTCGCGCGGCTCGTCGCCCGGGTGGACCGGAAGCGGCTCATGGTGGTCGTCAACATCGTGCAGGCGTGCTGCCTCGCGCCGTTGCTCCTCGTCGACGGGCGGGCGGACCTGCCGATCGTGTACGGGGTGATCGTGGCGCAGGCGGTGTGCAGCGCGGTCTTCGAGCCGGCCAAGAACTCGCTGCTGCCCGACCTCGTCGACGGGGACCGGATCGTCTCCGCGAACGCGCTCGTCGGGCTCGGGCAGGACGTCGGGCGGCTCGTCGGGGGCCCGCTCGGGGGTGTGCTGCTCGCCGTCGGACACCTGCCGCTCGTCGCGGCGGCCGACCTCGTGACGTACGTCGGGTCGGCGATCCTGCTCGGGACGCTGCCGTCCGTGGCGGGGGCGGGTCGCGCCTCCCGTCCGACCGCCGTGCCGGACGGGACGACCCGCCCGGACGGGACGACCCGCCCGGACGAGACGACCCGCCCGGACGGGACGACCCGGCCGGACGCGACCGCCCACCGGGCTCCGGCGCCCCGCGTGCACGGCGTGCTCGCGGCCCTCCGGTCGCCCGTGACCCGCGGCACGCTCGCCGTGCTGTTCGTCGCCGCGATCGCGCAGGGCCTGTTCGTGGTGCTGTTCGTGTTCTTCGTGACCGACGGCATCGGCGGGAACGACGCCGACGTCGGACTGCTCCGGGGTGTGCAGGCGGTCGGCGCGATCGCCGCGGGGGCCGTCCTCGCGGTCGCGGCGAGCCGGTTCCCGGTGGCGCGGGTCGCCGTGGTCGGGCTGGCCTCGTTCGCGGTGATCACCATCGTCATGTGGAACCTCTCCTGGGTCACCCACGCGCTGTGGCCGTACGTGCTCCTGTTCGCGCTCGTCGGAGCGCCCGGCGTGCTCTCGGGCGCCGGGACGACGAGCATGCTGCAGCTCCTGACCCCGGTCCACGGGCGGGCGGCGACGTTCAGCGCGCTCGGGCTCGTCGCGGCGGCCGGGCAGGCGATCGGGATGCTCGGGGCGGGACTCCTGCAGGGGCCGGTCGGGACGATGCCGCTGCTCGAGGTGCAGGCGGGGACGTACGTCGTCGCGGCGGTCCTGGCGGCGGTGCTGCTCCCGCGCGCCGTCCGGAGCGCATCACGGGGGACGGGGACCGCGCGGACAGCCTGACGCTTTGCGGAGAGAGCGTCCCGGACCGGGAGCCCGAGGGGTTCGATGGCCGCATGAGCCAGCTCGACAAGCAGGACCCCCGCACGCAGTTCCCGGTGCCGCCGTTCCCGCACCCCACCGGCGGCGCGGGCGCAGGGACGGGGGACACGAACGCGATGGACCCGACACCGGACCACGGCGAGGTCTCCTACCTCGGGACGGGTCGGATGCCCGGGTACCGGGTGCTCGTCACGGGGGCCGACTCGGGCATCGGTCGCGCGGCGGCGATCGCGATGGCCAAGGAGGGTGCGGACGTCGCGCTGAACGGCCTCCCCGCCGAGCAGCAGGAACTCGAGGACGTCCGCGACGTGATCGCCGACCTCGGCCGGAAGGCGATCATCCTCGCCGGCGACCTCACCGACGAGGCCACGTGCGAGCAGGTCGTCGCCGACGCGGTGTCCGAGCTCGGGGGGCTCGACTCCCTCGTGCTCGTCGCGGGCCACCAGAAGGTCCACGAGGACATCACCGAGCAGTCCACCGAGGACTTCGACCACACCGTCAAGGTGAACCTCTACGCGATGTTCTGGCTCACCCGCGCGGCGATCCCGCACATGGCACCGGGCTCGACGATCGTCACGACCGCGAGCGTCTCCGCGTACCAGCCCCAACCACGGCTCGTCGACTACGCGATGACCAAGGCCGGGATCATCACGTTCACGAACGGCCTCGCCGCGCAGCTCGCACCGAAGGGGATCCGGGCGAACACGGTCGTCCCCGGCCCGGTGTGGACCCCGCTGCAGCCCGCGTCCTACGACGGCGACGAGATCGAGCACTACGGCGAGCAGGCACCGTTCGGGCGTCCCGCGCAGCCCGTCGAGCTCGGTGCGGCGTACGTGCACCTGGCGGGTCCGGAGTCGAGCTACACCTCCGGGTCGACCCTGACGATCGCCGGGGCCACCGGCGTCGCGCTCTGAGCGCCGCGAGCGAGCAGAACGGAGCACGGATGCCACGCGGTACGAGCGTCGTCGTCGGGGGCAGGACCCTGACGCTCACCAACCTCGACAAGGTGCTGTACCCGGAGACGGGCACGACGAAGGGCCAGGTGATCGCCTACTACGCCGCCGTGGCCCCCGTCATGCTCCCGCACTGCCGTGACCGTGCGGCGACGCGGAAGCGCTGGGCGGACGGCGTCGACGGGCAGGTGTTCTTCGAGAAGAACCTGCCGCAGAGCGCTCCGGACTGGATCCGCCACCACACCATCGAGCACTCCGACCACGACAACGAGTACCCGGTCGTCGACGACCTGGCGACCCTCGAGTGGATGGCCCAGCAGGCCGCGCTCGAGCTGCACGTGCCGCAGTGGCGGTTCGGACCACGCGGGGGTGTCCAGAAGCCCGACCGGCTCGTGCTCGACCTGGATCCTGGCGAGGGCGTCGGACTCCCGGAGTGCGTCGAGGTGGCGCTCGCCGCGCGCGAGGTCCTGCACGGGATGGGTCTCGATCCGTACCCGGTGACGAGCGGCAGCAAGGGCATCCACCTGTACGCCGCCCTCGACGGCAGATCCACCCCGCAGCAGGTCAGCGACGTCGCCCACGAACTCGCGAAGGCGCTCGAGCAGGACATGCCCGACCTCGTGCTGTCGTCGATGTCCCGGAAGGCGCGCGAGGGCAAGGTGTTCGTCGACTGGTCCCAGAACAACGGGAACAAGACGACGATCGCCCCGTACTCGATGCGCGGACGGGCGTCCCCGACTGTCGCCGCACCCCGCACCTGGGACGAGCTGTCCGAGCGGGGCCTCGCGCAGCTGACGATCGACGAGGTCGTCGAGCGCGTCCGGAGTTCCGGCGACGTGCTCCACCCCGTCGCGGCGGCGTCACTCGCGGTCGGGCGCGCCGACGGCGGGCACTGGGACGGGGAGCGGACCGAGCAGGCGAACGAGCGGGAGCACGCGTCGCGGCCGGCACGTGGCCCGGGAGCGCGGACGGGAGGCGCGGCTGACGACCGGCTGACCGCCTACCGTTCCAAGCGGCACGCGTCGCGCACCCCGGAACCGGTGCCGTCCGACGCGCCGACCGTCCGGACCGACGGCGTGCCGACGTTCGTCATCCAGGAGCACCACGCCTCCGCGCTGCACTGGGACTTCCGCCTGGAGCACGACGGCGTGCTCGTCAGCTGGGCGCTCCCGAAGGGCGAACCGGACGACCCCGGCCACAACCACCTCGCGGTGCAGACCGAGGACCACCCCCTGGAGTACGGCGGGTTCGAGGGGACGATCCCGGGCGGCGAGTACGGCGGTGGGACCGTCACGATCTGGGATTCCGGCACCGTCGAGTACGAGAAGTGGCGGGAGGGCAAGGAGGTCATCGCGACGCTCACCGGGTTCTCGCGCGGGACCCGGCGGCTCGCGCTCCTCCACACCAAGGGCCGCGGCGGTGACGAGAAGAGCTGGCTCATCCACCGCACCAAGGAGCAGCCGGACGGACTCCCGGCGGAGCACACCGGCGTGACCCGGTCGACGAGCCGGACCGGCGGGTCGGGCGGGAGCAGTGCCTCCCGGCCGTCGCCGACCGCGCGCGGCGCGGAGGCCGCACCGTCGGACGCGGGGGATCACCGGCCGATGCTGGCGTCGCCGGCGACGACGCCCGGCGCGCTCACCCCGGACGACTGGGCCTTCGAGATGAAGTGGGACGGTGTCCGGGCCCTCGCCGCGGTGCGGGACGGCCGGGTGACGCTGACGAGCCGGAACGGCAACGACCTGACCGCGCAGTACCCCGAGCTCGGGGAACTGGCCGAGCGGGTCGGGGTGGACGCCGTGCTGGACGGCGAGGTCGTCGCGGTCGACGAGCACGGGCGGCCGGACTTCGGCCTGCTGCAGAACCGGATGGGGCTGACGAAGCCGCGCGAGGTGGCGGCCGCGCAGCGGGCGACCCCGGTGCGCTACCTCGTCTTCGACGTGCTCGAGGCCGACGGGCACGACCTCACCCGTGTCGGCTACGAACACCGGCGCGAGGCACTCGGGACCGTCGTCGAGCCGGGCGGCGCGGTCGAGGTCCCACCGGCGTTCGCGGGGACGCTCGACGCCGCGATGGCGGCGAGCCGAGAACGCGGACTGGAGGGCGTGGTCGCGAAACGACGGACCTCGCGGTACGCGGAGGGCGCGCGCTCCGAGGCGTGGGTCAAGGTGAAGCACCATGCGACCCAGGAGGTCGTCGTCGGTGGGTGGAAGCCCGGCGCCGGACGTCGTGCGGGCGGCGTCGGGTCATTGCTGCTCGGCGTCCCGGGCCCGGACGGGTTGGCGTACGTCGGGAAGGTCGGGACGGGGTTCCGGGACCGCGACCTCGACGCGATCGGCGCGGTGCTCGACGAACTCGCGACCGACTCCTCGCCCTTCGTCGACGTGCCGCGGGCGGATGCCCGGGATGCTCGGTGGGTCGACCCGTCGCGGGTCGCCGAGGTCGAGTTCGCGGAGTGGACCGCGGCGGGGCGGCTCCGACAGCCGTCGTGGCGGGGTTGGCGGACGGACAAGCTGCCGGACCAGGTCGTCCGGGAGTCCTGACGCGGGGGCGCTCGGTGCCCCTCCCCCGATCGGCTTCTCCTGACCGATCGGAGGACGAGGACGGTCAGGCTGCGGGGGCGGGACCGTCCGTCGGGACGGCGTCGCCGCCACCGGGGAGCTCGTCGACCTCGGCGTCCGCGCCGTCCTCGGCGTCCGCGCCGTCCGCGGCGTCCGCGCCGTCCTCGGCGTCCGCGCCGCCCGCCTGCCCGGCCTCGCCGGGGTCGATGTCGAAATGCTGCGCCGCGAACCGCTTGGCGTCGTCGATCGCGTCCTGACTCTCGACGAGCGGTGTCTCGTCGGCGTGCTGCGGCATGGGCTGGTTCTCGTCGGTCATGTCCGCGACGCTACCCGTGCCGCTACAGCGGCGTGTACGGGAGCTCGAAGTCGACCGCGGACACCGGCGCCGGCGACGACGGCATCGGCGGCGCGGCCGGCGCGCCCATCGCGTCGCTCGCATCGAGCACGGCCCGGGTCGCAGCGGCCGAGCGGGACAGGGCCTCCCGGACCGGGAGCGCTCGGTGCGCGGCGGTCGCCACCTCGACGCCCCACGGCTCGTCGAAGCCGAGCTCGCGCATCACCCGGATGAACCCGACGAGGTCCCATGCGCCGGCACCGGGGGCGAGCCGTGCATCGCGGGACTCGTCGACGAGCGAGGTCCCGTGCGCCTGGGCGCGGGACCCGTCCGACAGCTCGACCGCGAACAGCGTGTCCGGGACGATGCCGGCACGGAGCGAGGCGAGCGTGGACCCACCGCGGAACGCGTGCATGGCGTCGACGAGGATCCCGCCGTTCTCGTGCCCGGCAGCCGCGACGAAGCGGGAGGCCTGCTCGACGGACGGCAGGTTCGACCACGGGGTGGACTCGAGGACGAGCTGCGCTCCGACGCCCTCGGCCTGCCTCGCGAGGTGCGACCAGCTGGCGGTCATGGCGTACGGGTTCGTGTACGGCGTCGTGGTGTCGGCCGCGACGAGCACCTGCGAGGCCCGGAGCGTCGCGGCGGCTTCGAGCAGCAGGACGCGCTCGGCGTCGGACGTGTCCCGACGGACCCCGTCCGTCCACCAGTCCTGGAGCGTGCCGACCTGGATCCAGACCACGCCGGCGTCGTCGAGCATCCGGTGGAGACGGGCGAACCCGATCGTCTGGCGGGCCTGGGCGAGGTCGTCGACGTCCAGCCCGAGTCCGGAGTACCCGGCGTCGACCACGGCGGCGATCCGCTCGGCCAGTGGGACGGGGCTGCGGGCACCCCCACGGCGGTCGCCGGCGCGCAGTGCGCCCGCGGACGTCCAACAGGTCGCGAGCAGATCGTGCTCATCCATCGTCGGAGCCCTCCTGATCCGGACCCGCCCCCGCGTGTCCGCGTCCTTGATAGCCCGCGCACCTGCGGACACTCCCAGGCCCGGCACGGGCGACGGCGCGTCCGTCCGTCAGACGATGGTCGTGCGGACCGATCCGACACCGGTGAGCGTGCCCTCGAGCACGTCGCCGCGGACGACCGGGCCCACACCGTCCGGCGTCCCGGTGAAGAGCAGGTCCCCCGGTTCGAGACGGACCAGTGCGGAGAGCGCGGCGATCGTCTCGGCCACCGACCAGATCAGGTCGGCGAGGTCGCCGGACTGCCGCAGCTCGCCGTTGACCCGGAGCTCCACGGCGCCGTTCGTCGGGTCGACACCGTCCGCGGGGACGAGCGTGCCGATCGGGGCCGATGCATCGAACCCCTTCGCCATGTCCCACGGGCGGCCGGCCGACTTCGCTGCGGCCTGCAGGTCGCGACGGGTCATGTCGAGCCCGACGCCGTAGCCCCAGACGTGCCGGAGCGCGTCCTCGACCGGGATGTCCGCGCCGCCGGTAGCGATCGCGACGACCTGCTCGACCTCGAACTCGAGGCGCTCGGTGCCCGGCGGGTACGGCATGTCCGCGCCGTCGACCACGACCGCGTCGGCGGGCTTGCCGAAGAAGAACGGCGCCTCGCGGTCCGGGTCGTGGCCCATCTCGCGCGCGTGGGCGGCGTAGTTGCGCCCGACGCAGTGGATGCGGCGTACCGGGAACGCGCGTCCCGTGGTGGTGGGGACGGACGGGAGGCTCGGGGCCGGGAACACGAGATCGGTCACGATCCCATCCTGGTCCGGTCCGGTCCGGTCCGGTCTCGTCCGGTCCGGTCCGGTCTCGTCCGGTCCGGTCCGGTCCGGCCCGGCCCGGTCCGGAGCGGCGTCGGGCGTTCCTGAGGATCCGGGTGCGGCGGGTGGTTGCGTGGGCGCATGCCCCAGACAGTGCTCATCGCCGGTGCGACCGGGACCCTCGGCAACCGGATCGCACACCACCTGACCGACTCGCCCGGTGACGAGGTCGCCGTCCGCCTGCTCGTGCGTGACCCGTCCCCGAGCGACGCCGGCAAGCGCGCGCTCCTCGACGGGCTCACCGGTCGCGGTGCGACGCTCGTCCAGGGCGATCTGGCGGACGAGGACGCACTCCGCGCTGCCGTCGAGGGCGTCGACGTCGTCGTGTCGGCGGTCCAGGGCGGTCCGGACGTCATCGTCGACGGGCAGGTCCGTCTCGCCCGGGCGGCCGCCGGTGCGGGTGCCCGTCGGTTCATCCCGTCGGACTTCGCGCTCGACATCTGGAACGCGCCGTCCGAGGCGCCGATGTTCGCGATGCGACGGTCGGCCGACGCCGCCATCGACGACACGGGGCTCGAGGTGCTCCACGTCCTGAACGGTGCGTTCATGGACATGATGACCGATCCGCGGACCGCCGGCGTCGTCGACCTCGCCGCGGGTGCAGGGCGCTACTGGGGAGCGGGCGACGACCCGTTCGACGTCACGCTCATCGAGGACGTCGCCCGGTTCACCGCTCGTCTCGCCGTCGACACCACGGCCGCGCCCGGCGTGCACGCCATCAGCGGGTCGCGGGTGACGTTCTCAGAGCTCATCGACACCGCCGAGCGGGTCACCGGGTCGACGTTCTCGCGGGAACGTCGTGGCGGGGAGGAGGACCTCCGTCGGACGATCGAGACGGCGTCGAACCCATGGCACGCGATCGGCGCCTGGTACAACCTGTCGATGCTCACGACACCGCCGTTCGCGACGGTGGAGAACGACCGCTATCCCGATGCACGACCGTCGACGTTCGAGGAGTACCTGCGCGCGATCGTCTGATCGTCCGGGAACGCTGTCCGACGCTCACTCCGCGGGATGCCCTCGTCCGGGTCCTGCCGCTCCGGCGACGCGTGCGCGGCGGCCCGTGCGGCATCGAACGGGAGCACACCAGGCAGCGATGCTGCCCGGTCAGCGCGGTCGACGGATCCGGATCGGACCCTTCGCGGTGGACGGGTCGACGACGGAACCGCCCTGGGTGATCTCCGCCTCGCCACGCGCGACCATCCGTCGAGCGGCGCGACGCGCCGGTTCCATCAGCGGACGCCAGTCATCCGGGGCGACCCGTCGCGCAGCCTCGGACGGACAAGTGCTCGACGTCGCCGCGCGGGCGTCGAGGATGTCCGAGATCGCCCGTTCGAGGGCGCGGTCGGTGTCGTCGACCCGATGGCGGCGGCACGCGTCCGAGCAGTACTTCGCGTCGGGCGCAGCGGACGACGGCATCCGACGCCCGCAGGACGCGCAGGTGCGCTCGGCGTGCGCGGCCGCGCTCGCCTCGAGCGACGCCCTCGACTGTCGACCCGTGGCTCAGCCCTCCGACTCGTGCCCGTCGGACGCGCCGGCGTCCTCCGAGGCAGGCTCGTCCTGCGGCCAGCCGGCGAAGCGCCAGCCGGCCACCGAGGGGTGGTCCTCGCCCTTGTCGTAGGCGTGTGCCCGCGCTGCCGTCCGAGCCGCGGTCAGGCGGTCGAGGAGCTCGGCGAACCGGGACGAGTCGCCGCCGACCCGGGTGAGGGCGTCGTGCGCGAGGGCGAAGCGGTCCATGTCGTTCCGCATCACCATGTCGAACGGCGACGTCGTCGTGCCCTGTTCCATGAAGCCGTGCACGTGCATGTCGTCGTGCCCGTGCCGGTTGTACGTCATCTGATGCACGAGCGACGGGTAGCCGTGGAACGCGAACACCACCGGCGTGCCGGGCAGGAACAGGGCGTCGTAGTCGTCGTCGGAGAGCGGGTGGTCGTGCACACGGGGATCGCCGAGCGACAGGAGGTCGACGACGTTCACCACCCGGACCACGACGTCCGGGGCGTGTCGGCGGATGATGTCCGCGGCCGCGACGGTCTCGACGGTCGGGACGTCCCCGGCGCAGGCGAGCACGACGTCGACGCCGGTGTCGGTGCCGGTCTCGACGCCGGTGCCGGTTCCGCCCGCGCCACCGGCGGCGGACTCGGTGCCGGCCCAGTCCCACGTGCCGACGCCTGCGTCCGCGTGCGCGACCGCGTCGGCGAGACCGAGGAACACCGGCTCCTCGTGCTTGCCGGCGACGATCACCTCGATCCGCTCGGTCGTCTCCATCGCGTGCGTCGCGACGGCGAGCAACGAGTTCGCGTCCGGCGGGAACTTGATCCGGACGAGGTCCTGCTGCTTCGACGCGACGACGTCGAGGAACCCGGGGTCCTGGTGCGAGAAGCCGTTGTGGTCCTGCCGCCAGACGTGGCTGGACAGCAGGATCGCGAGGTTCGAGACCGGGACACGCCAATCGATGTCCGCGGAGGACTCGAGCCACTTGGCGTGCTGTCCGACCATCGAGTCGATGATGTGAGCGAACGCCTCGTAGGTGTTGATGAGCCCGTGGCGACCGCTCAGCACGTAGCCCTCGAGCATCCCCTCGAGCACGTGCTCCGACAGGATCTCCGTGACCCGACCCTGCGGAGCGAGGTACTGGTCGTGCTCCTCGGTCCGCGCCCGCCAGACCCGCTCGGTGTCCTCGAACACGGCGTCGAGTTTGTTCGAGATGGTCTCGTCGGGGCCGAAGAGCCGGAACGTCGCCGGGTTGCGTGCGATGAGGTCGCGGAGCCACGGACCGAGCGTCCCGGTCGACGACGCGGTGACGGTGCGGTCCTCGTCGACCTCGACGGCGTACGGCTCGAGGTCAGGGCGGTCGAGCGCGGTCCGGAGCCGACCGCCGTTCGCGTGCGGCGAAGCACTCATCCGCTTGTCGCCGTCGGGTCGGATGGCAGAGAGCGCCGCGACCGGCTGGCCGTCGTCGTCGAACAGCTCCTCCGGACGGTAGGAACGCATCCACGCCACGAGCTGGTCGCGGTGGGCGTCGTCGTCCCGGACGCCGGGGAGGGGGACCTGGTGCGCGCGGAACGTGCCCTCGACCGGGACGCCGTCGACCTCCTTCGGGCCGGTCCAGCCCTTCGGGGTGCGGAGCACGATCATCGGCCACCGGGGTCGCAGGGCGCCGTCGCCGTTCCCGGCGCGGGCTGCGGCCTGGATGTCGTCGATCGCGGCGAATGCCCGGCGCATCGCACCGTCGAGCAGTGCGTGCACGGCGAACGGGTCGTCGTCGACGCGCTTCGAGTCGACGATGATCGGCTCGTGTCCGAGGCCGCGGAAGTACGCGACCAGGTCGTCGTCCGGGATCCGCGCGAGGATCGTCGGGTTCGCGATCTTGTAGCCGTTCAGGTTGAGGATCGGCAGGACCGCGCCGTCCTTCTCGGGATCCACGAACGTGTGCGCCTGCCAGGACGCGGCGAGCGGACCGGTCTCGGCCTCACCGTCGCCGACCACGCAGGCGACCACGAGGTCGGGGTTGTCGAGGGCCGCACCGTAGGCGTGCGCGAGCGAGTAACCGAGCTCCCCGCCCTCGTTGATCGAGCCGGGGGTGTTCGGCGCGGCGTGCGAGGGGATGCCGCCGGGGAACGAGAACTGCTTGCAGAACTGCCGGAGGCCTGCCACGTCGGGGGTGATCTCCGGGTAGAGCTCCGTCCAGGTGCCCTCGAGCCAGGCGTTCGCGTTCATCGCCGGTCCGCCGTGTCCGGGACCGCAGACGTAGAGGACGTCTCGGTCGGTGTCGGCGATGACCGCGTTGAGGTGTGCGTAGACGAGGTTCAGCGCGGGTGACGTCCCCCAGTGTCCGAGGAGTCGGGGCTTGATGTCCTCACGGGTGAGCGGGCGCGTCAGCAGCGGGTCGTCGAGCAGGTAGATCTGGCCGACCGTCAGGTAGTTCGCGGCACGCCACCACGCGTCCACGGCACGGAGTCGTTCGGAGGTGGATGCGGGACGGGTGACCATGCGTCCACCGTATTCGCGCGTGCCTGCACGCGACCGATGGTCGCGATCCTGATGCACCGGACGGGAGGCTCGGGGTGCGTCCGCCGGGAGGGCATCCAGGATCGAGACTCCGTCAGGAAACTTTCTCAGCCGATGGGCAATCGATTCGGGGGTGGGTGCCGAATACCTTGCATCGGGCAAACGCCCAGGGTGCTTCTCGGTCTTGTTCGGCCGTTGTTCGTAGTGCTCACAGCAGAGGTAAAGGATTTCTCATGCGTAAGTTCACCAAGACCACGGTCAGCATCGCTGCTGCGGCTGCGATCATCGCCGGTGGTGCCGGGTTCGGTCTCACGGCTGCGAACGCGGCTCCGGCGCACTACGCTGCGGCGTCGTCGTCGAAGATCCCCGCGCCGGCTGCTGC